>NZ_JACBFT010000010.1:0-183753 GCF_021401195.1 Shinella sp. NM-101
GCGCTATCCTGCGGCGTTCATTCAGGTCCAGGTGGGAGTAGGTGTGTTTCATTGCAGCGTCCTTGCGACTGATAAACCATTGGCATCATTCGCAAGTCGCACTTCATCCTTGAACCCACCCACCCTTGAACAAAGATCACATAAGATAGATTATGGAACATAACGATGCGCCCAACAGTGCCTAAGGCTCTGGAAATCCGGTTTCTGCCTTGACCCGGAACCACCCGGAGCCTTAAGCGGAACGACAGACCGAACCAACAACGGAAGCCTCGCACGATGAGCGATCTGCGCACTCTCTCCGACGCCCATATCCCGGAACTGCCGAACCGCTACAAGGGCAAGGTCCGCGAGAACTACGACCTGCCGGATGGCCGCCGCATCATCATCGCGACGGACCGGCTCAGCGCCTTCGACGTCATCCTGACGTCCATTCCCTTCAAGGGCCAGGTGCTGACGCAGACGGCGCGCTACTGGTTCGAGGAAACGGCCGACATCTGCCCGAACCACGTCCTGGCCTATCCCGACCCAAACGTCGTCATCGGCACGCGGCTCGACATCCTTCCGGTCGAGGTCGTGGTGCGCGGCTATCTCGCCGGCACGACCAGCACCTCGATCCTGACGAAGTACCGCAAGGGCGAGCGCGACATGTACGGCATAACGCTGCCGGACGGCCTCCGGGACAACGAGAGGCTTCCCCAGCCGATCATCACGCCGACCAGCAAGGCCTTCGACGGCGGCCATGACGAACCGCTCTCCGGCGCGGAAATCCTTGCCCAGGGCCTGCTGACGGCCGAACAATGGGAAACCGTCTCGCGCTATGCGCTTTCGCTCTTCGCACGCGGACAGGCGAGCGCGGCCGAGCGCGGCCTGATCCTCGTCGACACGAAATACGAATTCGGCACGGACAAGGACGGCCGCATCGTGCTGGCGGACGAGATCCACACGCCGGATTCGAGCCGCTACTGGATCGCCGACAGCTACGAGCAGAGTTTTGCGGCCGGCGGCCGGCCGGCGAGCTTCGACAAGGATTTCGTGCGCGCCTGGGTTACCGAACGCTGCGATCCCTACAAGGATCCGATCCCGGAAATCCCGCGCGACCTCGTCGAGCAGACCTCGAAGGTCTACATCCAGGCCTTTGAACAGATTACCGGAAAGACATTCGTGCCCGATCTTTCCGGCGAGACGGTTCTGGACCGCATCCGCAAGAATCTGGCGCCCTATTTCGCCTGATCTGCGGTAAGCGCCACCTCGAAGCGGAGGCCATCATAGGCCGGCTCCACATGGGCCGGCGTTTCCTTCTGCACGGTGTCGTAGTCGAGCGGCACATGCATGTGGGTCAGGATCGCCCGCGCCGGCTTCAGCCGCTCGATCCATTCCAGTGCCTGGCCGAGCGACAGGTGGCTTGAATGGAAACGGTATTGCAGTGCGTCGATCACCAGAATGTCGAGGCCCCGCAGGCGCGGGACGGTCTTTTCGGGGAAGTCGCTGATGTCGCTGCAATAGGCCACGTCGCCGATGCGGAAGCCGAGCGAATGGATCGAGCCGTGCACCTGGAGCAGGGGTTGGAACGTTATCGCCCCCCCTCTCCCGTCGATCGTCACCGGCGCGTCCATCGGGTCGATCAGGTTCTCCGTGACGATCGGCGGATACATGCTGCCGACCGGCGTCCTCAGGCAATAGCCGAAGCCTTCGCGGATGCGCTCCATCGTCGCCGCATCGGCCCAGATCGGCACCTGCCGGTGGGTCTGCAGCACGAAGCCCCTGATGTCGTCGATGCCGTGGATATGGTCGGCATGGGCATGCGTATAGAGCACCGCGTCGATGCTCTCGACACCGGCGGCGATCATCTGCGTGCGAAAATCCGGGCCGGTGTCGATAACGACCGTCGTCTTGCCCTCGGGACCGAACTGCTCGACGAGGAAGGCGGCGCGGGTGCGGCGGTTCTTCGGATTGGCGCGATCGCAGGCGCCCCAGTCACCGGTGATGCGGGGCACGCCGGGAGACGAGCCGCAGCCGAGGATGGTGAAGCGACGCGTATAGGCCACGGCTACACCCGCGGCATCTTCGAGAAGATGCGGAAAGCGTTCTCGGTGGTGATGCGGGCGATCTCCTCGACGCCGACACCGACGGTCTGCGCGAGAACGGCCGCCGTGTGCGCCACATAGGCCGGCTCGTTACGCTTGCCGCGGAAGGGTTTGGGCGCGAGATAGGGCGCGTCCGTCTCCACCAGCATGCGCTCCAGCGGCACGGTCTTCGCGATCTCGCGCAGCTCTTCCGATTTCGGGAAGGTCAGGATGCCGGAGAAGGAGACGTAGCCGCCGAGCGCGACGCCGACGCGCGCCAGTTCCGGCCCGGAGGAGAAGCAGTGCAGCAGGAAGGGAAACGCCCCCTTCCCCGTTTCCTCGGTCAGGATCGCGGCCATGTCCTCGTCGGCCGCGCGGCTGTGGATGACGAGCGGCAGGCCCGTCTCGCGCGCGGCGGCGATATGGTTGACGAGGCCGATGGCCTGCGCGTCGCGCGGCGCGTTGTCATAGAAGTAGTCGAGCCCCGCCTCGCCGATCGCCACCACGCGCGGGTGCTGCGACAGTTCGACCAGCTCAGAGACCGGAATGTCGATCTCCTCGTCCGCATTGTGCGGATGCGTGCCGACCGAGCAGAAGACCGAGGGATACGTTTCGGCGATCGCCAGGATCTCCGGAAACTTCCGGACCCGCGTCGAGATGGTGATCATCTGCTTCACGCCGGCCGCGTGCGCCCGCGCGACGATATCGTCGCGCTCGGCCGAAAAGTCGGGAAAATCCAGATGGCAATGGGTATCGATCAGCATTGCAGGCTCACCCTTCGGGCGCCACGTAACGCGGGAAGACCGGGCTTGGTGCTTCCAGCGGCGTGCCGCTGACGAGACGGCCCGCCTCGCCGAGCGCGCCGAAGTCGCGCTTGTCGGCGGGTGCGGCGACGAGATCGAGCAGCTTGCCGGCGGACTGCGGCATGAAGGGCTGAAGCAGGATTGCGATCTGGCGCACCACTTCCGCCGTGACATAGAGCACCGTGCCCATGCGAACCGGATCCGTCTTCTTCAGCGCCCAGGGCGCCTCGCCGGCAAAGTAGCGGTCGGCTTCCGAGACGACGGCGATGATCGCGGCCAGCGCCCTGTGGATCTGCTGCCTGCCCATCTCTTCGCGGGTGATCGCGTGAAGGGCATCGACGGAGGCGAGCATCGCGCGGTCCGCGTCGTTGAGTTCGCCGCATTCCGGAACCTTGCCGTCGCAGTTCTTGACGATCATCGACAGCGAGCGGCTGGCGAGGTTGCCGATGCCGTTGGCAAGGTCGGAGTTGATGCGGGTCGCGATCCCCTCCTCGCTATAGCTGCCGTCCTGGCCGAAGGAGACTTCGCGCAGGAAGAAATAGCGGATCTGGTCGAGGCCGAAATGGTTCACGAGGTTGACCGGGTCCACCACGTTGCCGAGGGACTTCGACATCTTCTCGCCCTTGTTGAGCAGGAAGCCGTGGGCGAAGACGCGGCCCGGCAGCGGCACGCCGGCCGACATCAGGAAGGCGGGCCAATAGACCGCATGGAAGCGGATGATGTCCTTGCCGATGATATGGATATTCGCCGGCCAGTACTTTGCCCGGGCGCCTTCCGGATCGGTGAGATAGCCGGTCGCGGTGATGTAGTTCGTCAGCGCATCGACCCAGACATACATGACATGCGCCGGGTCGCCGGGAACCGGAATGCCCCAGTCGAAGGTGGTGCGCGAGACCGACAGATCCTTGAGGCCGGATTTCACGAAGGAGATCACCTCGTTGCGCCGCTCGGCCGGACCGATGAAGTCCGGGTTGTCCTCGTGGTGCTTCAGGAGCTTTTCCTGATAGGCGGACAGGCGGAAGAAATAGCTTTCCTCCTCCACCCATTCGACGGGCGTGCCCTGCGGACCGTAGCGCACGCCGTCGGCGCGCAGCTCCGTCTCGCTCTCCTGGTAATAGGCCTCGTCGCGCACCGAGTACCAGCCGGCATAGCCGCCCTTGTAGATGTCGCCATTGTCCGCCATGCGGCGCCAGATCTCGGCGCAGGTCTCGTAGTGGCGCGCCTCGGTCGTGCGAATGAAATCATCGTTCGACGCATTAAGAAGAACAGCCATATCCCTGAATTCTTTCGAATTCCTGTCGGCGAGTTCGCGTGCGGAAATGCCTTCCCTGCGTGCCGTCTGCTGCATCTTCTGGCCGTGTTCGTCCGTCCCGGTCAGGAAGAAGACATCGCGCCCGTCGAGCCGCTGGTAGCGCGCCATGGCATCCGTGGCGATCAGCTCGTAGGCATGGCCGATATGCGGCTTGCCGTTCGGATAGGAAATGGCGGTCGTGATGTAGAAGCGGGACGTATCGGTCATCGGGGGTGCGTTCTGTCTTCGGTTGTGCAATGCCGCAAGGTATTAGACCATGCGGGCGCAGAGGGAAACAGCAAGTTTCGGCTTTGACCTAGAGCGCGGCCCGGATGTCGTCGAGCACGCTGATGATCGTCTGCTTGCGGTCGAGATTGTAGGCCTGGGCGATGGCCATTCGCTCGCCGAGCTGCGAGGAAAGCTGCGCGAGACGGTCGGCGCGGGCGATGTCGCCTGAAAGCGCGGCCTTGCGCGCGGCGTCCGTCACGAAGTCGGCGGCGTGCTGGCAGAAGAACGAGAAGACGGTGTCGCTGTCCTTTGCCGACAGCACGTCGGCGAGCTTGTGCACGTCGCGGCGCGGCGGTTCCGCCTGGCCCGCGACAATGGCACGGAAGGCCTCGACGATGTCGAAGCCGCCATAGTTCACGAGCTTCAGCGCCTCCGAGACGCTGCCATGGGCGGCCGCCAAAACGTCCCCTGCCCGCCCGCCGGTCAGCGTGGTGCCGAGGCTGTCCAGCGCGGCGGCGAGATCGTTTTCCGACAGCGGCGAGAGCGGGAGCGGCAGGCAGCGCGAGCGGATGGTCGGCAGCAGCTTGCCGGGCGCGTGGGTCAGGACGAGGAAGAGCGAGCGCTTCGGCGGCTCCTCGAGGATCTTCAGGATGGCGTTGGCGGCGTTGCGGTTGAGGTCGTCGGCCGGATCGATGATGACGATGCGCCAGTTGCCGGTGCCCGAGGTCTGCGCCAGGAACTTGCCGGCCCTGCGCACCTCGTCCACGGTGATCGCCGATTTCACCTTGCCGGTCTTCTCGTCGACCGGCCGGGTGAGATGCAGCAGGTTGTGCGAGGCGCCGGAGGCGAGCTGGCGGGTGACGGGCGATGCGGGCGACGGGTCGGCGATCGCCTCGGGCGCCTCCGCGGGCTCGGGATGGTGCAGCACATGGTTGGCGAAGCGGAAGGCGAGCGTCGCCTTGCCGATGCCTTCCGGCCCTTCGATGAGGATCGCGTGATGGCCCTTGCCGGAGCGATAGGAGCGCGCCAGGAAATCTTCCGCCGCGGCATGGCCGAAGAGCTTCGTCTGCTCGCCGGGATGCACCGCGCCGTCGAGGATGCCGGGACGTTCGTCGCTCACGAGACTCGCTCCGGGTCCTGCCGGCCATGCGCGGTGATCGGGAGAAGCGGCTCGACGATGGCGAGCACCTCGGCGGCGATCTCCTCCTGCGTCCTGGTGGCGTCGATCACGCGGCAGCGCAGCGGCTCGCGCTCGGCGATGTCGAGGAAGGCCTCGCGGCGCTTCTCGTGCGTTTCCAGCTCTTCCTTCTCGAACCGGTCGGGCTGCTCGTCCGGCCCTGCGGCGCGGCGGCGGGCGCGTTCGAGGCCGATGGCGGCGGGAAGGTCGAAGATGATGGTGCAATCGGGCACGACGCCGTTGACCGCCACGCGCTCCAGCGCCTCGACGAAGGCCTGCTCAAGATTGCCGGTGATGCCCTGGTAGACGCGCGAGGAATCCATGAAGCGGTCGCAGAGCACGACGGTGCCCGCGGCAAGCGCCGGGCGGATGACCTGCTCGACATGGTCGATGCGCGCGGCGGCGAAAAGGATCGCCTCCATGCGGATGCCGTAGGCCTCGGCCGCGCCGGAAAGAAGGACGTGGCGCACCGCTTCGGCGCCCTTGGAGCCGCCCGGTTCGCGCGTCACCAGCACCGTCAGGCCGCGTGCGCGCAGGGCGTTTGCCAGAAGCCGGATCTGCGTCGACTTTCCGGCGCCTTCGCCGCCTTCGAACGTGACAAACAAACCGGGTGCGGCAGACAAATCCTATTTCCGTTCCAGCGGCCGCCGCGGCGGCCATTTGACGATTTCCGGCGAGGCGGAGGCGAGTCGGACACTACTAACCCATGTTCCCGGCGGACGAAACGCTTTTCCCCCGCCCCGCCCCGTCAAATCCAGAAGAAGAACAGCTCGATCAGCGCATCCAGCGCCCGCGTTCGTAGCGGGCCGACACCCACCTTGCCGGCGGTCTTCACCGGCACCTCGCGCAGGAGCTGCTTGTCGTTCCAGATCTTCAGCGTACCCACCGCCGCGTCGGGCTCGACGGGCGCGCGGACCGGCCAGGTGTAGACGACGCGGGCGACGAGGCGCTGCGAATTGTCCTTCGGCAGGAACACGTCCACCTCGTCGCCGGCGACCAGCGGCACGGTGGAGGCGTCGCCGCCATAGACGCTCGCCTCCGCGATCATCTCGCCCTGCTTGAAGAGCGTGCGCCGCTCAAAGGAGGACAGCGCCCATTCGACGATGCGGCGGGTCTCCTCCGTACGCATCTTGTCGCTCTCCATGCCGCCCATGGCCAGCAGCATGTGCTTGCCGTCGCGGTTGACCGCCGCGACGATGGAATAGCCGCCCTCCTCCGAAAAGCCGGTGACGAAGCCGGTCACGCCGATATTGAGGGCAAGAAGCGGATTGCGGTTGCGCTGCCTGATCTTGTTCCACTCGAATTCGGGTTCGAGATAATAGTGCATGTAGCCCGGATAGGTCGTCTCCAGATGGCGGGCGAGCGTCACCATCTCGCGCATCGTCACCTTGTTGCCGGGGTCCGGCAGGCCGGTGGCATTGGCGAAGGTGGATTTCTCCAGCCCCAGCGCCCGCGCCTCCTTCACCATCCTTTCGACGAAGGCCTCTTCCGAACCGGCGATGCCCTCGGCAAGAATGATGCAGGCGTCGTTGGCGAACTGGACGGTGACGCCGCGGATGAGGTCCTCGACGCGCACGTTCGATTTCAGCGCGGCGAACATGGTGGAGGTGCGCGATGGCGCGCCGCCCGTCCGCCAGGCGTGTTCGGTGACGGGATACTGCGTCTCCAGGGTGATCTCGCCGCCGGAAAGCGCCTTGAACACCGTTGCGGCGGTCATCAGCTTGGCGAGGGAGGCGGCAGGCACCACCTCGTCCTCCGCGCGGGCGAAAAGCACCGTGCCGGTCTGTGCCTCGATCATGTAGACCTGCCTGGCCTTCACGTCGAAACCGGCCTGCGGCGCCGGCGACTGGGCGCGCGCAACCGCCGTCAGGGACAGGAAGAGAACAAGGCAGGCAATAAGGCGGCGATGCATGGCGACTCCGGATGTCGTCACACTCACACAGCCGTGCGCATTGCGCAAACGGCTTTGCGGCGGCGGGTTATCGGCCCGCCTCTCAGCCGGCGTTGCCGGCCAGTTCGGAAAGCGGGGTCAACCGGCCGTCGAGGTTCAGGATGGCATCGAAGGCGCCCGAGGCATCCCGCACGCGCTCGTCCGCATAGGCGGCGGCATAGCTGACGCCGGAGGGCTCGGCGCCGAAATTCGGCCGCTCCGTCGGCATCGGGCCGATTTCCGGCAGGAGGACGAACTGGTCCATGACCTGGAAGGCGCCGCTTTCGGGCGCGGTCTTGGCGAGCGCCGTCATCGTGCTCGTCTGCGGCAGGGAGAGCGTGCCCTCGCCCGTGCCTGGCAGCGCGCGCGGATCGGCGGAAGCCACCATGACACCGGTGGCGATCTGGCCGCCCGGATCGACCGCCGGAATGCGCGATCCCTTCGGCACGTAGGACGCCATCAGATAGGGCATGTCGTTGCCCTCGAGCGGCGCCTTGCCGACATATTGCACGCGCACCTTGGCGGTGCCGGTGCGCTTCATGTCGAGCAGATCGGCCGTCTTGGAGGAAACGTCGATCACGCGGTTCTCGTGGAACGGGCCGCGGTCGTTGACGCGCACGACGACGGACGTACCATTCTCCAGATTGGTGACGCGGGCATAGCTCGGCAACGGGAAGGTCGGATGAGCGGCGGAAAGGTGATAGCTGTCGTAGACCTCGCCGTTCGCCGTCTTGCGCCCGTGGAAGGCGGAGCCGTACCAGGAGGCAAGGCCGGTCTTGCTGTAGCCCGGTTCTTCCTTCGGCTCGTACCACTTGCCGCGAACCTGATAGGCCTTGCCGAGCTGGTAGCGCCCGCCGCCCTTCGGCACGGGCTGGCCGTCCTGAACGACGCGCGGGCTCGCCTTCACGCCATATTCGGATTCGGCGAAGAATTCCTTGCCGCGGACCTTCTTCTTGGGGGCGGCCGTCGTCGTCGCACAGGCAGCGAGCCCTGCGCAGACCAGCGGAATTGCGATGAACCGGAGGCTCGTGCCAAGACGGTTCGCATTCTTCTTCAAGTTATGATGTCCCACGCCGCTATTGTCCCCGACGGTTTACCAGCCGACTGCCTTGCCCCTGCAAGTCGACGGTGAATGCCACTCAGTAAATAACAGTGCGTTAATCATGCCAACAAGATGGCAAAATTGCGAGCGTGTGCGGCGCCGGGCATAAAGATCAATGCGTTATGGTTTCCGCATGGTTAATACGCCCGCCGGGTGAAGGCAGGCGCTCGATCTACCATCATGTTTGTCAATCAGGATGCGTCGTCCTGCAGGACGTCGAAGAGCTGGTTGGGGTCGCGCACGCCGTGCCGGTAAAGCGTTATGATCGACCGGGCGAGCGAGCGAGCCCGGGCTTCATCGAAGGCCGGAGGCCCGGCGGTCGTCAGACGCGTGAACACGCCTTTCAGGATATCGAGGTCCTGAGGTTCGAACATGCCGATATGCGCAGGGTCTCGAAGCACATCCATTGCTGCCTCCCCTTGATCCACATCCAGCCGGCAACATTGCTTTCGGGTGTGGCTGAAGCTTAGGACCACATTGCGTCTGGAACAAGTCCGGAAAAGTTGCCCCGGGGGTTTGCCAAAGCGCCCTCACCTGTGTCGTAAGGAGACAGCCGAGCCCCGCATCGCGCCTGATCCTGCTTGACGCGCAAGATCACCGGCCCCTGCCGTCCGTCCACAGATGGCCAGCCCCTCGTGCTTGCCTCCGCCCGATTGCCTGCCTATTTTGCGCGCCTCGAAATATGCAGGAAAATCAAGGATGTCCAACATGCGCAACCTCATTGCTTCCGCCGCTGTCGCCGTGATCGTCGGCGGGGGCGCCATGGCCTACGACAAGTGGAAGGGAGCCGAATGGGTGGTCTCCCCGGAGCAGATCGCCGAGGCGAAGGCCGGTGGGGATGCGGGCTACCAATCCGCGCCGGGCACGGTTGCAGTCCGGCCGATCCGCAGCGAGATCGCCGACGTCCTGCCCTTCAAGTGGGTGCTGTACGGTGTCGCTGCCGGCGCGCTCACCTTCATCTCGCTGCGCAGGAAGAAGGCCGCCTGATCGGCACAGGCGACGCCGCTCCCGGCGTCCACCGAGTGGCCGCGCGGCGTTCCCAGGATCGGTCCGGGGCGGTGCGAAGGCAGCGCGCCCGTGCCTCGATTTCATCGCATTGCGTGCTACAGTCGTCCTATGGACAAATCGGGCCTGCTTTTTCTGATCCTGCTCGGCCTCCTGGCCGCTCTCGTCGTCAGCGTGCTGTTCATCGAGGCCGAGCAGCCGGCAGTGCCCAAGAGTGACGGATCTTTGATCCCGCCCGAAATGTCGGACCGCCTGCCTTGAAGGCGGCAAGCCCGAGAAACATGCCGGAGACCAGCATATGGCGCGGATCGTCTTTGCAATGAACCTGTCGCTGGACGGCTATGTCGACCATGAGGAGTTCGCGCCGGATCCCCCGCTCTTTCACCACTGGACGGAACAGGTGCGCGGCCTCGCGGCCAGCGTTTACGGCCGCCGCATGTACGAGGTCATGCGCTACCGGGACGACGACCATCCGGAATGGACCGCGCAGGAACAGGAATTCGCGGCGGCGTGGCGGGGCCATGCGAAATGGGTCGTATCGCGCTCGTTGCAAGCGGTCGGCCCCAACGCCACCCTTGTCGAGGGTGACCTTGCGACGGTCATGGGCGAATTGAAGGCCCGCCTCTCCGGGGAGATTTCAGTTTCCGGCCCGGATCTGGCCCGGAGCCTCACCGACCTCGGCCTTGTCGACGAGTATCGCCTCTACATCCACCCCGTCGTGCTCGGCCGCGGCAAGCCTTTCTTCGCCGCCCCCCGCCCGCCCCTCCGCCTCGTGGCCAGCGAGCGGATCGGCGCGGACGTGATCAGGTTGACCTATGTTCCTGCCTGATCACGCAACTCACCGCTTCGCCCAACGGCAATCGGCGGCATTTGGCGGGCAGCGCCCAACGAAGCTGAGCACTATGAAATGGTGATAAGCCTTTGACAATTATGCAGATATTTAACGCTATGCGGCGGTCGGCGGTTTTCGGCGGCGCTTGCGTACAAAAACGGCGGCGATATCGTGCATTTGGCGGCAGGTTTGCGCCGCAAGTCCGCCTTTTGCTGTCGCCATTGGTCAGCCGCTGCGAATGACCGAGTCGGGGTGGTTTTCTGCCCGACCACTTCAGAGCAGTGGAGTATGGAAAACGGCCATTCCGGTCGAAGTCAATTTCCAAAGAGGTATGTAATATCAATTAGAAATCACTTATAGACGCGCCAATTTTCGGCATCAAAGACATTGGAATAAGTCGCGTCAGGCCTTCCAAATAGCGGGGTCGCAACCGCAAAGGAATACGACCTTGATGCCGGTGGCTTCTATGATCTCTCGGTGCTCGATCCAGTCTGAATCGGTCGCATTGTAGACCGGGGAGTTCGACTTCTTTGCCGCCGCCGCAAACTTCCTGTCGCTCGGATCGAAACCGGCATCGATGATCGCTTGAGGCAAATCTTTGAATTCACCATCCTCTCGCTTCGGCAGGTCGACTTGGGCGGTTCGATCTGGGTGGCAATTTATGACCTCGAAATAGAACCGGTCACCAACGCCCGGCTGGCCGTGAGGGTTCAGGTGGCGTCGGTACTCATCTCGAATTTCGCCCGCGGCATCGACAACGATAACGCCGCTATTGACCGCTTTGGTCAACGTCTCGACAGCAGCCAATTGGCATTCTATTGCGACATCCTCTTTACCGTTCGCGACGATAGCTACGTTTGTGTCGATCACGTACCGAGCCATCATTTAGCTCTCATGCGCTTCAGACGTGCGAGTTCTGCATGGGCCGCCTCGTTGAATGCGTCACCCATGAACTTTTCGGGCCAGTTCCGTATGTTGCCGTAGAGGTCCACCTCGAGCTGCGTGATCGTGCTTTCTCCACTTGCAGCGTCGCAGAAGTAGAGTCGGACATCGTCGTTCGGAAGAACGCCTTCGGCGATGCGACGCTGCAGGCGTAGAAGCAGGTGCTCAGAGTGACTTTCGAGGATGACCTGTACTTTGCGATGGGTTGATGCCTGGATGATCACGTCGGCGAGCGCCGCCTGTGCTAGCGGGTGTAGATGGATCTCGGGTTGCTCGAGGATAACGGTCGATCCGTCCGGGACGTACTGCAGCAAAGTGATTACCGGCAGCACCTGCGAGATACCAAATCCGACGTCCGTCAGAAGAACCTCGCTTGCACCCTTCCGTGTCTTCACTCGAGCCTGCCAGCGATTCGAGTTCTTAGCGATCTCCCCGACCTTAAATTCTTGGATGAGGCTCATCTCTCTCAGCCAATAAGCAACCATCTCCTGGAAGCTCATGTGCTTCGACTTCCATTTGAGATTTCGGGTCAAACCATCCTGCGTAGCAGCTAGAATCGCATCGATAGCCTTCTCACCTTGGGCACCGACATCTGTCGGTCTGGATCGCGTCCAGAGATAATCGCGTTGTGGGTAATGCCTGAGCGGACCGAGATAGTAGATATTGTCGAGTTGCTGCTCGTAGGAGGCCTCTAAGTCAGCAAGAAATGCAGCGTTTTGAAAGTACGTCCGCGCCTGGTCCGGAAATGCATATGATTTTATCGGTCCAGGCAATCGCCAGGCACGTCCGAGTGTTCGAATAAAGTGAAAATCAGCCGCCCCTCCATCGGCTCGAAGGCATTGAAGTTCGAACTGCGACGTCTGTTCAGATTTTGGGGCCAATCGGAAGATCAGGTCCCCCAATTCATAGGAGAGCCTCGTTGCCCTCGGCGCGCCAGCCTGAACCACATTAGCCGAAGCGATACGAAAACGATCGCTTCGTGATATAATAGTCGGTGGGACTTTACTCGCATCCGCGATCGCAAGCTCGGAATTGAGCACAAATTCCAAATCCCACGAAAGCGTCAGGCTCTCATCATGCTGATGTATCGCGTCGGTGATCGTTCCGAGTTGTACCAGATCGCCGTTGAGGTCGAGGGAAATCGCTTTATCCGTGCCGTCCTTTGTCTGCTTGAGCATCAGAAGGAATTGCAGAAGGCTGGTCTTGCCGGATGAGTTCGTTCCGAAAAAGCCCGTAATCGGCGCGCACTCCACCCTTGCGTCTTTCCATGACTTGAAGTTTTGAAAGTGCAACGTTCTCAGCATTTAGCTCTCTTCTTACAGTTCACGCTAAAGTCGTATGTATGTTGGCGACGCATGTAAACGTCCATTCCCCGTTTCGGCCCCGAAACTGCCGCCCAATGCAAGGTCAATGAATGGCAGCTTTTGGAGATTAACGAACGCTCGGGGAATGGCAACAATGGGGTCGGAAGCGGCCGGTGCTGAACTTCAAGATATATCGGGCTGCAGCGTCGAATCGGCGGTTTTCGCCGTCGCTTGGTGATGATGCGGTGACCGACGGCAATATCGCGCCATAGAGGGCAATCGGCAGTGTTTGGCGGAAGAGGTGGGATTCGAACCCACGGTAGACTCTCGCCTACGCCGGTTTTCAAGACCGGTGCCTTAAACCGCTCGGCCACTCTTCCACGGGGCAAGGAGCAGCACCGGCTCGGGGCCGGGCTCGCCCCTTGAGCGATGCGGCTTTTTAGCAGCTTTGCCCGGCGCGTCAACGCCGGGTGCGGCGGCGGGGTTTGCGATTTTCGGCATTGCCCTTGTTTTGGACACAATGGCCTCCTATATCACGTCCATCGGCATTGCTGATGAGCGCTGGAAGCTTTCTGCCGCTCGCAATCGCCGTCATCGCCTGCTGCTCTTGACCACGGATGTACTGGCACTGGTGATAGGACGATGATGAGGAAGGTCGGTGCGTTTTCGCCCCGGCCTTTTTTGTTGCGCGGAACAATCCCTGAGGCTTGTCGGTTTCCGGCCCAGTCATCCAGAGGAGGTCGGCCATGACACAGACACCCGCTGCAAAGCTTGCCGCCGAATATCTCCGCCTCGGTGGCGGACGGCTTGCAAAGATCGACGACAATCTCATGAGCACCCGGAAATGGGAGCACGAAAGCCGCCTCGCCGAAGCGTTCTGGAACGAGCACATCGCCACGCTCGACGAGAGGAGCCGCGACGAGGTGATCTCGCACCTTCCCACCATCAACCATGTCTGACCGGAAAACCGGTGTTCGCGCCCGCCGCCTGACGGCGGGCGGTTGCGTGCCCACACTCCGCCATGTTCTTGGCCATGAGATCGGTTGCGACCGGGAACCAATGCGCCGGATTCGCCATTATCGTGCCAGCTAGAAGGAGTGCACAGATGAACAAGAAGCTTGGAACCATCCTCGCGTTGACCCTTGCGCAGGCTTTTGCGACGACCGCTGGTGCCGCAGACATGGTGATCCGCGAGGAGGCGCCGGTCTATATCGACCGCGGCGCGCGCGATGGCGTGAAGATCGGCATGCTGACCTGCGACGTGGGCGGCGGCGTCGGCTACGTGATCGGTTCGGCAAAGAGCGTCGACTGCGTCTTCAAGGCGTCCAACGGCGAGCGGGATTCCTATAGCGGCGTGATCCGCAAGATGGGCGTCGATCTCGGCTTCACCACCCAGGGCCGCATCGTCTGGGCGGTCTTCGCGCCGACGGCCGGCTACCATCAGGGCTCGCTCGGCGGCCTCTACCAGGGGGCGACCGCGGAAGCGAGCGTCGGCGTCGGTGTCGGCACGAACATACTCATCGGCGGCACCTCCGGCTCGATCCACCTGCAGACGATCAGCGTCAGCGGCCAGATCGGGCTCAACCTGGCGGCCACCGGCACATCGGTGACGCTGACGCCCCAGGGCTGAAGCTTCATGACGGGCGGCTTCGGTCGCCCGTTTCCCGTTGCGCGCGATCTGCTAGACTGCGCCGGAAGGAGCCTGCCATGATCCGAATCCTCGTGCCCCTGCTTGCCGCCCTCGCCCTTGCCGCCTGCACCGCGCAGGCCGGGCGTCTCGAACCCATTCCAGGCAGCATCACCTATGGCGGCCAGCCTCGAACGAAGCTCACCAAGGCCCCGATCGGCAGCACGCTCGGCCACACATTCTACGACACGATGGGCAGGCAGGTGGACGAAACGTACATCATCCAGCCGGATCGCTCGCTGCTTTTGATCCGCCGCCATGTGCGGCTCGACTACTATTGATACGAAGAGGCAACGGAGGGGCGACGACCATGCTGGAAAGCAGCGACATCGAACTCGAGGACGAACGGCTGAGACAGCTCGACATCCTGGCGGGAGAGCATGCCATGACGCCGCCGGAACTGCTTGCGCAGTACGCTTCCGGTTCCTTCGGCTTCCATGAGGCGGTGCACACGACCTCCATCGTGCTCGACCTCGTCGACGACCAGTTGCTCCATCACCCCGCCATCGCCGGCAACAGCGATTGGTTCCGGCTGGCCGCGCGCGCAAGCGAGGCGCTGTTCAACCTCTACCAGGCGATGGGGGCGGCCCAGCTCGCCACGCATGCGCACGACGAAGGCACGCGGCCGGAGGACCTCAACGCCAGCAACGACGGCTGAACGGATTTTCGTCTTGCGCGAACCGGGCGGCCGCCCTACCCTATCCTCTTGAATTCCCAAGCAATAGGATAGACACGTTTGCCCCATGCGACACCGCTGATCGCGACCCTCGTCGCCGGTATCTGTCTCGCCTTCTTGGCGGGGCTGGTCGCACACCGCTTTCGCCTGCCGCCGATCGCCGGTTATCTGCTGGCCGGCGTCTGCATCGGGCCGTTCACGCCCGGTTTCGTCGCCGATCAGAAACTGGCGAACGAACTGGCCGAGATCGGCGTCATCCTGCTGATGTTCGGGGTCGGCCTGCATTTTTCCCTGAAAGACCTCCTGTCCGTTCGCACGATCGCCATTCCCGGCGCGATCGGCCAGATCCTCGTCGCCACCTTCTTCGGGCTGCTTCTCGGGCTTGCCATGGGCTGGTCGGCCGGCAGCGGCTTCGTCTTCGGCCTGTCGCTTTCCGTCGCCAGCACGGTCGTCCTGTTGCGCGCCCTGCAGGAGCGCCGCATGGTGGAGACGGAGAAGGGGCGCATCGCGGTCGGGTGGCTGATCGTCGAGGATCTCGTGATGGTCCTGACCCTGGTGCTCCTGCCACCGCTTGCCGGCGTGCTCGGCGGCATGGCGCAGACCGCCGACGTGGATCCCGACCTCACCCGCGCGCTCGGCATCGGTGCGGTATGGACCGCCGTCGGCGTCACCGCCGTCAAGGTCTCGGCCTTCATCGCGCTGATGCTCGTCGTGGGCCGCAAGGTCATCCCGCTCATCCTGCATTACGTCGCGCATACGGGCTCGCGCGAGCTGTTCCGCCTGTCGGTGCTCGCCATCGCGCTCGGGGTGGCTTACGGCTCGGCGAAGCTCTTCGGCGTGTCCTTCGCGCTCGGCGCCTTCTTCGCCGGCATGGTCCTGGCCGAATCGCAGCTCAGCCAGCAGGCCGCGCGGGAGACCCTGCCGCTGCGCGACGCCTTCGCGGTTCTCTTCTTCGTATCGGTCGGCATGCTGTTCGATCCGGTCAATCTTCTCGAACGGCCGCTGGCGATCCTCGCCACCGTCGTCACCATCATCTTCATCAAGTCGGCCGCGGCCTATCTCATCGTCAAGGCCTTCGGCTATCCGCGCACGATCGCGCTGACGATCGCCGCAAGCCTCGCCCAGATCGGCGAGTTCTCCTTCATCCTCGTGGTGCTCGGCGTCGGCCTCAAGCTGCTTCCGCCGGTTGCGCAGGACCTCGTCGTCGCCGGCGCCCTGTTCTCGATCCTCGTCAATCCGCTGCTCTTCATGGCCGTCGACCATTATGGGGCAAGGCTGGACGGGGCACAGGAGCCGCCAGGCGGAGAGGAGACGGCGCCGAAGGCCGAGGAGGCCGCGAGCGTGGAAGACGTGCCCGAGCCGACGACGCTCGCGGACCACGCGGTGGTGGTGGGCTACGGCCGCGTCGGCCGGCGCGTCGTCGAACGGCTGAGGGCGGCGGGCATTCCCCTCCTCGTCATCGAGGAGCGCGCGGGCGTTGCCGAAGTGCTGCGCGAAAGCGGCATCGAGGCCATCGGCGAGCCCGCCGGCAACCGCGGCGTGCTGGCGCAGGCCAACATTGCCGGCGCACGCTGGTTTGTCACGGCGATACCCGATGCCTTCGCCGCGGGCACCCTGATCGAGCAGGCACGCGCGGCAAACGGCGCCCTTGCCATCGTCGCGCGGGCCACCTCGCAGGCGGAATCCGACCATCTGCGCCAGTTCGGCGCCAACCATATCGTGATCGCCAAGGATGAGCTCGCTTCGGCCATGGCCGAGCAGCTCCTGAAAGCCGACGGGCTTCGCCGGGACGCCGGCGCGCAGGGCGAACTGGACCTTGCCGCGCCGTTACCGGCCTGACTGCTTTTCCGCGCGCAGCGCCTGCACGACGCGCTCGCGGCCGACCTTGATGACGTTTTCCATGGCGCGGCGCGCGCCCTCCTCGTCCCGCCTGTCGATCTCCTCGACGATGCGGATATGGGTGGCGGCGACGTCGCCCCGCTTGCCGCGGTCGGCGGCGGGGGAGCTGAGCTTGAAGGCGCCGACCAGGGCCGCCTCGATCAGGCTGCCCACGGTGCGCAGGAACGGATTGCGCGATGCTTCCAGAACCGAGAGGTGGAATTTCAGGTCGGCCATGGCGAGCGTCTCGGCGGTGTGTTCCGAATCGCCCATGGCAACGGCGAGCCGCATCATCTGGCTGATGTCGGCCTCCGTCGCATGGCGGGCGGCGAGCACCGCGGCATGCGGCTCGAAGGCGAGGCGCACTTCGGAAAGGTGCAGCAGGAAATCCTCGTTGATGCCGACGGCGAAATACCAGGTGAGGATGTCGCTGTCGAAGAGGTTCCATTGCGTGTTCGGTGTCACGCGCGTGCCGATGCGCGCGCGCGGCACGACAAGGCCCTTGGCGGCCAGCGTCTTCATCGCCTCGCGCAGCACCGTGCGGGAAACCTTGAAGCGGGCCGCGAGCTCCGCGTCGCCCGGCAATGTCGCACCGACGGGGTATTCGCCCGCGATGATGGCCCGGCCCAGCGCGTTGACGACCTGCGCATGGCTGGTGCGCGTGTTCATCCCGCTGATGACCGTCTCAAGCAAACCCTTGCGCAAGAACCTTCCCCTCCTCCGTTCCGGGGCACCCCGTCCGTCCCGAAACCATCCGGCAGGTATAGAGCAATTCCAGCGAAAGTGCGAAACGGTTTGTGTGTGGAGTTGCGCATAAACAGGGGGATAGAGTGCCGCACGAACGAAAAAGGCGTCCCTTTGGGGGACGCCTTCCACGTTCCTTGCCGTTCCTGCTTACTGCGGCAGCTTGTCGTCCACGCCGGCGACGTAGAAGTTCATGCCGAGCAGCGTGCCGTCGTCCGAGACCTTGCCGGCGGCCAGCCAGTCGGAGCCGTCCTGCTTCTTGACCGGGCCGGTGAAGGGGTGCAGCTCGCCGGAGCGGATCTTCGCCTCGACGTCCTCGGCGGCCTTCTTCACGTCGTCGGGCATGTTGGTATAGGGCGCCATGGTCAGGATGCCGTCCTTCAGGCCGTCCCAGATCTGCTCGGACTTCCAGGTGCCGTCGAGAACAGCCTGCGTGCGCTTGATGTAGTAGGCGCCCCAGGTATCGACGATCGCGGTGAGCTGCGTGTTCGGGCCGGCGGAGATCATGTCGGACGCCTGACCGAAGGCGTGGATGCCGCGTTCGGCGGCAACCTGCATCGGCGCTGTGGAGTCGGTGTGCTGGGTCAGGATGTCGACGCCCTGGTCGGCGAGCGCCTTGGCGGCATCGGCTTCCTTGCCCGGGTCGGCCCAGGTGTTGGCCCAGACGATCTTGACCTTGAAGTCCGGGTTGACGGACTGCGCGCCGAGCATGAAGGCGTTGATGCCCATCACGACTTCCGGGATCGGGAAGGAGGCGATGTAGCCGGCGACGCCCTTCTTCGACATCTTGGCCGCGATCACGCCCTGGATGTAGCGGCCTTCATAGAAGCGGGCGTTGTAGGTGCCGACGTTTTCCGCGCTCTTGAAGCCGGTTGCGTGCTCGAACTTCACGTCCGGGAACTTCTGCGCGACCTTGATCGTCGCATCCATGAAGCCGAAGGACGTGGTGAAGACGAGCGCGCAGCCCGAGCGGGCCATGCGCTCGACGGCGCGTTCGGCATCCGGGCCTTCCGGCACGTTTTCGAGGAAGGCGGTCTCGATCTTGTCGCCCATCGCCTTTTCAAGCTCCTGGCGGCCGCGGTCGTGGCCTTCCGAATAACCGCCGTCCGTCTTGGAGCCGACATAGATGAAGCAGATCTTCGTCTTGTCCTGGGCGCTGGCGGCGACGGCGAAGCCGAGAACGGCGGCCGAGGTTGCGAGAGCGAGAATGATTTTCTTCATTTTATCCTCTGAGGTTGGAGTGGTTGTTTCCCGTCTTCTTGTTCTCGTCACCGATCCGGCACGAACGGCTTGCCGAGCGAGGCCGGCGTGTTGATCAGCGTCATGCGCCGGTTGTGCGATATCAGGATTAGTACGATAACAGTGGCGGCATAGGGAAGAGCCGACAGGAACTGGGACGGAATGCCGAGGCCGAAGGCCTGCGCATGCAGCTGGCTGATCGAGACCGCGCCGAAGAGATAGCCGCCGAGCAGCACGCGCCAGGGCCTCCACGAGGCGAAGACGACCAGCGCCAGCGCGATCCAGCCGCGCCCGGCCGACATGTTCTCCACCCATTGCGGCGTATAGACCAGCGAGAGCTGCGCGCCGGCAAGGCCCGCGCAGGCGCCGCCGAACATCACGGCGAGATAGCGCGTGCGGATGACATGGATACCGAGCGCGTGGGCGGAGGCATGGTTGTCGCCGATCGCCCGGACCTTCAGGCCCGCGCGGCTTTTGAACAGGAACCAGTTGACGCCGATGACGATGGCGATCGACAGGTAGAAGATGATGTCCTGCCGGAAGAGCAGCGGACCGATGAAGGGAATGTCGGCGAGCAGCGGGATCGCGATCGGCTCGAGCTTGGCGCCCGACATGCCGACATAGGGCTCGCCGATCTGGCCGGAAACGCCGAGGCCGAGGATGGTGAGCGCAAGGCCGGTTGCCACCTGGTTGGCGACGAGCGTCAGCGTCAGGAAGCCGAACAGCAGCGAGAACAGCGCCCCGCCGGCAATGCCGGCGAGAATGCCGATATAGGGCGAGCCGGTGACCTGCGTGGCGGCGAAGGCGATGGCCGCCCCCATCACCATCATGCCCTCGACGCCGAGGTTGAGCACGCCGGTGCGCTCCGTGACGAGTTCGCCGATGGAGGCGAGCACCAGCGGCGTCGCCGCGGTGATCACGGTCAGGAGGATGGCCTCGATCATGCCCATCAGAGCGCTCCCTCGTTTCCACCGCTAAGGCGGGAGAAGACCAGCCGGATCTTGTACTGGATGAGCGTATCGCAGGAGAGCACGAAGAAGAGCAGCAGCCCCTGGAAGACGCGCGTGACCTTGTCGGAGACGGTGAGCGTCAGTTGCACCGCCTCGCCGCCGACATAGGTGAGCGCGAGGAACAGGCCGGCGGCGATGATGCCGAGCGGATTGAGGCGCCCGAGGAAGGCGACGATGATCGCGGTGAAGCCGTAGCCGGGCGAGATGATCGGCTGCAGTTTGCCGATCGTGCCGCTGACCTCGGAAATGCCGGCAAGGCCGGCGAGCGCGCCGGACAAAAGCATGGAGAACCAGATCATGCGCTTGGAGGAGAAGCCGGCAAAGCGCCCTGCCCGCTCCGACTGGCCGAGCACGGTGATCTCGAAGCCCTTCAGCGTGTAGCGCATCATCACCCACAGCGCGACGGCCGCGATGATGGCGAAGGCGAAGCCGAGATTGGCCCGTCCCGAGGAAACGAGCTCGGGAAGGATCGCCTCCGGCGCGAAATCGCGCGTCACCGGGAAATTGTAGGCGTCGGGGCTGCGCCAGGGGCCGCGCACGAGCCAGTCGAGGAAGAGCTGGGCGATATAGACCAGCATCAGGCTCGTCAGGATCTCGTTGGTGTTCATATGCGCCTTGAGGAAGGCGGGCACGGTGGCATAGAGCGCGCCGCCGATCATGCCGAAGATCAGCATCAGCGGCAGGACGAGCGGGGAATGCCAGTCGTGGAAGACGACCGGCACGATGGAGCCGGCAATCGCCCCGGCGATGAACTGCCCCTCGGCGCCGATGTTCCAGTTGTTCGAGCGGTAGCAGACGGAAAGGCCGACGCCGATCAGGATCAGCGGCGCGGCCTTGATGGCGATCTCGTGCAGCGACCAGACGTCGAGCAGCGGCTCGATGAAGAAGCTGTAGAGCGCCGTGCCCGGGTTCTTGCCGAGCAGCGCGAACATGATGCCGCCGGCGATGACCGTCAGGCCGAGCGCGAGGAAAGGCGAGAGGATGGAATAGAACGTCGAGGGATTGGCGCGCTTTTCGAGTTCAATGCGCATGGACCGCCTCCCCGCCTTCCGTCTTGCCGTACATGCCGCCCATGAGGAGACCGATCTTTTCCCGTGTCATCTCGTGCGCGGGATAGGCATCGGAAAGCCGCCCCTCGCTGATGACGGCGATCTCCGTCGCCACCTCGAAGATCTCGTCGAGGTCCTGGCTGATCACCAGCACGGCCGAGCCCGATTTCGCAAGGTCCACGAGCGCCTGCCGGATACGGCTCGCCGCCCCCGCATCGACGCCCCAGGTCGGCTGGTTGACGATCAGCACGGCCGGCTGGCGGTCGAGCTCGCGGCCGACGATATATTTCTGCAGGTTGCCGCCGGAAAGCGAGCCGGCGGCCGGGTCCTCGCCGCTCTTGCGCACATCCATCGTCTCGGAAATGCGCCGCGAGGCGATGTGCACGACCGCGCGGCGGATGATGCCGAGGACGCCGCCGGAAAGGAACGTCCTTCGGTCCGACTGGTTGCGCGCCAGAACGAGGTTGTCGGAAAGCGGCAGGCCCGGCACGGCGGCATGGCCATGGCGCTCCTCGGGCACGAAGCCGGCGCCCATCAGGCGGCGGGCGGTGATGCCGAGATTGCCGGCGGCCCTGCCGCGGATGGAGAGGGCGGCGGCGTCCGCCACCGGATATTCGCCGGACAGCGCGTCGAAAAGCTCGCCCTGCCCGTTGCCTGCGACGCCGGCGATGGCCAGCACCTCGCCGCCCCGCACCTTGAGACAGACGTTCTTCAGCGACACGGCAAAGGGCGTGCGCGCCGGCACGCTGAGATGTCGCGCCTCCAGCAGCACGTCGCCCCTGGTGTTCGTGCCTGCCGTGCTCACGGAGGCGACGTCGCTGCCGACCATCATGCGGGCGAGCGAAGACGGCGTCTCCTGGCGCGGATCGCAGGCGCCGGTGACCTTGCCGTGGCGCAGAACGGTGGCGCGGTCGCAAATGCGCTGCACCTCCTCCAGCCGGTGGCTGATATAGAGGACGGAACGGCCCTCGGCTTTCAATTTGGCGAGCGTTTCGAAAAGGCGGTCGGCTTCCTGCGGCGTCAGCACCGAGGTCGGCTCGTCGAGGATGATGAGTTCCGGGTTCTGCAACAGCGCGCGCACGATCTCGATACGCTGGCGCTCGCCGACCGAGAGGTCCGCGACATGGGCCTTCGGATCGAGCGGCAGGCCGTAGAGGTGGGAGAGGCGCGAGGCCTCCTCGGCCACCTTCGAGAGCGAAATGCCGGGGTTCAGCGACAGGGCGATGTTTTCGGCGACCGTCAGCGCCTCGAACAGCGAGAAATGCTGGAACACCATGCCGATGCCGAGGCGGCGCGCTGCGCCGGGGCTCGGGATGCGGACGGGCTCGCCCTTCCACAGAATCTCGCCGCCGGTCGGCGCCAGGACGCCGAACAGCATCTTCACGAGGGTGGATTTCCCCGCTCCGTTCTCGCCCAGGAGGGCGTGGATTTCGCCGGGCTGGATATCGAGGTCGATGCCGTTACAGGCGGCAAACGAACCGAATAGCTTTGTCAGGCTGCGGACCGCCAGCAACGGTCGGTCCCCAGACGCTCCAACGGCTGACACTATGCCCCTCTTTCCTGCAATCCCGTTCCCCTGCGCCCTTCGGGTCGTTGTCAGGGAATGAGCAACGTCGTTCCACTCGTTTTTCTTGTTTCCAGATCCGTGTGCGCGCGCCCGGCATCCGCCAACGGATAAGTCTGATGAATATTGATACGCACTTTGTTGCCTTGCACAACATCAAAGAGCGAGTTTGCACATGCATCGAGCGCCTCGCGCGTCGCGATGTAATGGAAGAGCGTCGGACGGGTGGCGAAGAGCGAGCCCTTCTGCGCCAGAAGGCCGAGATTGAAGGCATCGACCGGGCCGGAGGAGTTGCCGAAGCTGACGAAGAGGCCGCGCGGCTTGAGGCAGTCCAGCGATTTCGGGAAGGTATCCTTGCCGACGGAATCATAGACGACGTCGACGCCCGCCCCGTTCGTCAGCTCGCGGACCCGCGCGGCGAAGTCCTCCTTGCCGTAGTCGATGACGTGATCGTAGCCGTGCGCCAGCGCCAGATCGATCTTCGCCTGCGAGCCCGCGGTGCCGATCACCGTGGCGCCCAGCGCCTTCGCCCACTGGCCGGCGATGAGGCCGACGCCGCCCGCGGCCGCGTGGAACAGGATCACGCTGCCGGGCTTCACCCGGTAGGTCTGCAGCAAGAGGTATTGCGCCGTCATGCCCTTCAGCATCATCGCCGCCGCCGTCTCCAGCGAAATGCCCTCCGGCACCTTCACCAGGTGCTTTGTCGGCACGTTGTTCTCGGCCGCATAGGCACCATCCGCCGACGCGTAGGCGACGCGGTCGCCGACCGCGAAATCCGTGACGCCCTCGCCCAGCGCCGTGATCGTTCCCGCCCCTTCCTTGCCCGGAACGAAGGGCAGTTCGGTCTTGTAAAGGCCGGTGCGGAAATAGACGTCGATGAAATTGAGGCCGACGGCCGCCTGCGCGATCCGGACCTCGCCCGGGGCCGGCGGGCCGAGCGGCATTTCCTCGAGCTTCAGGACTTCCGGTCCGCCGAGGCTGCGGACGACGATCGCCTTGGTCATGTCATGCTCCTATCGGTTGTCGCGCCGGCCGAGGCCGGGAAAGGCCTGCATCACGGCGCCGATGACATAGAGATAGAGCCCGGTGCCCACCACGCCCCACACGACCCAGGCCGGCGTTTGGAAATGCAGGAGCAGCGCATAGATGCCGAGAAGCGCCCAGAGGAAGAAGATGGCAAGATTGACGAGGCGCAACCGCTCGACGCGCACCGGATGCAGGAAGTTGATCGGCATGAAGGTGAGGAGAACGGAGACGAAGACGATGATCGACGCCGTCAGCTCGCTCGCCTGGATGACGAAGAGCGTGAAGACCACCATGTTCCAGACGACCGGAAAGCCGGAGAAGAAATTCTCGTCCGTCTTCATGCCCATGTCGGCATAATAGATGGCGCTCGACACCACGATGGCGCCCGCCGCCACGAAGGACCACGGCTCGCCGATCATGCCGCTCTGGTAGAGCGCGAAGGCCGGCAGCAGCACGTAGGTCACGTAGTCGATGACGTTGTCCAGCGTATCGCCGGACCAGTTGGGCAGCACTTCCTTGACGCGGACCTTGCGGGCGATCGGCCCGTCGATGCCGTCGACGAGCAGCGCCAGGCCCAGCCACCAGAACATGTCGACGAAGCGGTGCTCGCCCGCGGCCACCACGCCGAGGAAGGCGAGGAACGAGCCGGATGCCGTCAGGATATGGACGGAAAAGGCACGGATTTCCGCGTAGGGTACGCGTTTGTAGTTGAAGAACTTCATTGCGGTTCGCCGTCCATCCCTTGGGGCTTTTTCGGCCGCGATCCGCCGGACGCGCCCTCTTCGTATCTTGCCGTAATATGCATTGATTGCCCGCCCTCGCCAGTGAAAAACCGCGATCGGCCGGCACGCATCCGGCCCTGTGCGGATTCATCCCATGGAAATTGCCTCTTTGCGGCCCTACTCTTGGCCGCTAGAAGCATCGCAAAACTGTGGGAAACGCTTTCCCCTCCCGGAGGTCGGTCATGAGACAATTCGATATCGCGATCGTCGGCGCCGGCCTCGCCGGCAGCCTTGCAGCCCTTGCGCTTGCCGATTCGGGCCGCAGCGTGGCCTTGATCGCCCCGCCGACCCGCGCCGCCGACGGCCGCACGACGGCGCTCATGGACCAGTCCATCGCCTTCCTGAAGACGCTTGGCCTCTGGGAAGCGATCGCACCGCATGCGGCCGCGCTGGAGACCATGCAGATCATCGACGGCACGACCCGGCTCCTGCGCGCCCCGCCGGTCGCCTTCCGCTCCGGCGAAGTGGGCCTCGACGCCTTCGGCTACAACATCCCGAACACGCCGTTCCTTGCGATGCTGGACGAACGGATCGCGGCGCAGGGCAATATCGCGCGGCTGGAAAACGGCGTGACGGCCGCCAATGCCTTCGAGAACGGGATCGAGCTGGTGCTCGACGACGGGGAACGCGTCCTCGCTGGGCTCGTCGTCGGCGCGGACGGGAAGAAATCGCGCATCCGCGACGGCGCCGGCATCGGCGTTCGCGCCTGGTCCTATCCGCAGTCCGCGCTCGTGCTCAACTTCGCGCATGAGCGGCCGCACGGCAACGTCTCGACGGAGTTCCACACGGAAAGCGGCCCGTTCACGCAGGTTCCCCTGCCCGGCCAGCGCTCGAGCCTCGTCTGGGTGCTGCCGCCGAAGGAGGCGGCGCGGCTGCGCGAGCTGCCGGCCGCCGATCTCGGCCAGGCCGTCGAGGCGCGCATGCAGTCCATGCTCGGCAAGGTGTCCGTCGAGGACGGCGCGCAGAGCTTCCCGCTTTCCGGCATGACGGCCGACCATTTCGGCAAGGGCCGCTTCGTGCTTGTGGGCGAGGCCGCGCATGCGTTTCCACCGATCGGCGCGCAGGGGCTCAACCTGAGCCTGCGCGACATCATGGCGCTCAAAGAGCTGATCGGCGATAGCGAACCGGCCGCCTATGCGGCCATCGGCGCGCGGTTCGACCGCAAGCGCCAGGCCGACATCCGCTCGCGCACCCTCAGCGTCGACCTCCTCAACCGCTCGCTGCTCTCCGATTTCCTGCCGGTGCAGTTCCTGCGGTCTGCCGGGCTGCACCTGCTCTCGGCGCTCGGGCCGCTGCGCAGCATCGTGATGCGCGAGGGCATCGAGCCGCTCGGCTCGCTGAGAGCCCTTCGCGAGGGCCTGAAGGATCGGGTCGCCCGGAAGCAGGCCTGACCTTTCGGAGCACCACGTATCTCCGGTCGCTTCTTCGGAGGGCTAGCCGATCTGCGAGAGAATGGGAAACGTCTGCTGGAACCAGATGGCGACGGCGCTGATATAGCCGAAGATGAAGGCGAGGCCCGTGAGGATCAGGAGCACGCCCATGACTTTTTCCACGGTGCCGAGATGGCGGCGGAAGCGCACGAGGAAGCGCATGAAGGCACCGGAAAAGCCGGCCGCGATCCAGAACGGGACGGCAAGGCCGAGCGAATAGACGGCCAGCAGCGCCGCGCCGTCGCCGACCGTTTCACGCGCGGCCGCGACACCGAGGATCGCCCCGAGGACCGGACCGATGCAGGGCGTCCAGCCGAAGGCGAAGGCAAGGCCCATGATATAGGCGCCCGAGGCCGTCGCCGGCTTGCCGCCGCCCTGGAACCGCGCCTCGCGGGCAAAGAGGCCGATGCGCAGCACGCCGAGGAAATGCAGCCCCATCAGGATGATAATGACGCCGCCGACCTGCGCGAGAATGTCGAGATGCTTGCGCAGCACCATGCCAATCGTCGACGCCCCGGCGCCGAGCGCCACGAACACCGTCGCAAAGCCGAGGGTGAAGAAGAAGGCCGCCAGCAGCACCGCCCCGCGCGCATCGCGCCGCACCGCCACCGCCTCGTTGCCGCGGAACTGGTCCACCGAGATGCCGGCCATATAGCACAGATAGGGCGGCACGAGCGGCAGGACGCAGGGCGACAGGAACGACAGCGCCCCGGCCAGAAGCGCGCTCAGAAGGGAAATATCGGCAATCGACAAGGGGCTACTCCGCAAGGGTCGGAGGAAGCGGTCCGAGGCCCCAAACCGGCCCGCCCGCGCCTCCGCCCTCTGATAGCCGCCGCACCCCGCTCCTGCCAATCACCTTTTGGGGAACGCGGCGAAATGTCATGCATCCGGCTTGACGTAAGGAAGGTGGTGAGCGCGCAGGGATTCGAACCCTGGACCTACTGATTAAAAGTCAGTTGCTCTACCGGCTGAGCTACGCGCTCCCGAGCGTGGCGAAGGCGCCCCGCGGAAGTGCGCGGAACATATGCAGGAGGTTCTGCCGGGTCAACCCGGAAAATGCACCGGAAACAGCTTTTGCAACCGGCCTCGGCGGCGGTCCGGAGCGCCCGGATCTGGCGGTCGCAAGGCGCGACAGGTCACGTATTTCAGGACCCGCGACCAGTTCACGCTGCGGTTCTCCGTGTCGCCCGTCCATATCTCATCCGGTGTTCCTGCACTGCCGGCGATGGCGGTGCGGGCGCCAAGGTTACTTGCCAGGTTCGCAGTCGCTGGGCGTCCTTCGAGGCCGCCTGCGCACGCGCCTTCATTAAAGAGCGCGATACTCGTTACGCCGGAGGGAGGGTAGCCGGCAAGCGCTTGAAGGACTCCAACAACGCACGCACCGCGCCTGATATATCACTGACCTTGTCATCCGTTTTGCGACATGCCACGATGTGATATATCAACCGGGACATCGCAATGACGGAAACCGCGGCGTCGCAAGCGCACCTCGCCTATCTTGTGCTCGAAAGGCTCATCGTCACGCTCAGGCTGAAGCCCGGCTCCCTTGTCACGGAGAAGCAGCTCATCGATCTTGCCGGCCATGGCCGCACGCCGGTGCGCGAGGCGATCCAGAAGCTGGAATGGCAGGGCCTCGTCGCGGTGCGCCCGCGCGCCGGACTGCAGATCAGCGCGATCCGTCCGGAAGACCATGCCGACGTCATGGCGACGCGCCGGCAGCTCGAACCCCTCGCCGCCGATCTCGTCGCCCGCCACGCGGATGACGGGCATCGCGAGCGGCTCGTCGCCTGCGCGCAGGAAATGACCGCCTGCTCCATCCGGTCCGACCTGGAGGGCTTCCTGGCCGCCGACAAGGCTTTCGACGAGATCATGGAGGAGGCTTGCCCGAACCGGTTCCTCACCGCGGCCCTCGCCCCCTTGCAGACTCATTCGCGCCGCCTGTGGTTTTCCCGCGCCGACCACAGGCATATGGATCGCTCGGTGGACCTGCATGTGAAGGTGATCCGCGCCATTCGCAACGGCGATGGTCCCGACGCCGCAGCCGCGATGGCGGACCTTCTGGACCACCTGTCCGACTGAGGGAGAACACCCACAAAAAAGGCGCCCGCGGGCGCCTTTTCCATGAATGTCCGTTCGCTCAGTCGACGAAGGCGCGCTCGATGACGAACTCGGCGGGCTTGCTGTTGGCACCCTCGGTGAGGCCGGCCTGTTCCAGCAACGCCTTGGTTTCCTTCAGCATCGCCGCGGAGCCGCAGATCATGCCGCGGTCGATCGCCGGGTCGAAATGCGGTACGCCGAGATCGGCGAACATCTTGCCGTTGGAGATGAGGTCGGTGATGCGGCCCTGGAACGGATAGTCCTCGCGGGTCACCGTCGCATAGTGGCGCAGCTTGTTGCCGACGACTTCGGCCAGGAATTCGTGATTGCGGATTTCCTCGACGAGGTCGAAGCCGTATTTCAGCTCGGCGACCTCGCGGCAGGTATGCGTCAGGATGACCTCGTCGAACTTCTCGTAGGTCTCCGGGTCGCGGATGAGGCTGGCGAAGGGCGCGATGCCGGTGCCGGTGGAGAACATGTAGAGACGCTTGCCGGGCGTCAGCGCGTCGAGGACGAGCGTGCCGGTCGGCTTCTTGCGCATCAGCACGGTGTCGCCGGGCTTGATCTGCTGGAGATGCGAGGTCAGCGGGCCGTCCGGCACCTTGATCGAGAAGAATTCCAGCTCCTCGTCCCAGGATGGGCTTGCGATGGAATAGGCGCGGTAGATCGGCTTGTCGCCGACCATCAGGCCGATCATCGCGAACTCGCCGGAGCGGAAGCGGAAGCTTTCCGGCCGCGTCATGCGGAAGCGGAACAGGCGATCCGTATAGTGCTGCACGCTCGTCACCGTCTCGGCGAAAACGCCGGCCGGTACGGTTGCCACAAAGTCTTCGGTCTTGGCAGGTGCGTTCATTTCGGGATCGATCCTGGCTTGCGTCGGAAAAACTTGACGATAGGCAGATATTACATGTTGAGCGACAAAGGAAGGTATTCCGTTCCAATGCGCCGATTGGCCGCGCAATAGTTTGCCGCCCGCCTCTTTTCGCGCGGCGCGCGGCCTTTGTCCTTGATCTTGCTCAAGACTACGCCGCGATTGCGGCCATTCGCCGGTCGATTGCCGGAAACGGGCCCGAAATCAGGCCCGCCGGCGCCAGCTATAGGAACCGACGTCCTGCGCGGGGCGCGCGGCCGGCTGGTAGTGGTTGTCGATGCCCGGCAGGCGGTTTTCCGCAAGCCGCTTCAATGCCGTCGCGTTGCTGACGGCGAAGCTGTCGATGCCGCAGCGCAGCATCAGCGGAATCTGGTCGATCAGCACGTCGCCGACCGCCCGCACCTCGCCCCCGTAACCGAGCCGCGAACGCAGCAGTGAGGCATGGCTGAAAGCGCGGCCGTCGTTGAAGACCGGGAACGCGACCGCGACCAGCGCCAGCCGGTCGAGATGGCCTTCCAGCCTGCGCACGTCATCGGCCGGGTTGATCAGCACGCCGAGGCCCGTCTCGTCACTTTCAGCGACTTTGGCGAGGAAGGCATCAAGGCCGAGGATCGCCTTCTCGTTCGAGCCGGCCTGGAGATCCTCGGTCTCGATGATCCAGGGATCGTCGGACACGAAGCCGGATTCGTTCCAGATTTTCGTCATGACCGTTCTCCTCAGGCCGCTTCGGCCGTCTTGTCGCCGTAGAGCGCATCCTTGAAGGGCTGCGGCCCGACGCGGCGATAGGCGGTCAGGAAGGTCTCGGACGGGTCGAGGCGAAGGCCGAGATAGGTATCGACGATCACCTCGATGGCATCCGTCACCTTCTCCGGCTCGAAGCCGCGGCCGATGATCTCGCCGATCGACGTGTTCTCGTCGCCCGAGCCGCCCAGCGTGATCTGGTAGAGTTCCTCGCCCTTCTTCTCGACGCCCAGAAGGCCGATATGGCCGACATGATGGTGGCCGCAGGCATTGATGCAGCCGGAAATCTTGATCTTCAGCTCGCCGATTTCGGCCTGGCGCTCCGGCGCGCCGAAGCGTGTGGAAATCTCCTGCGCGACGGGGATCGAGCGGGCGTTGGCCAGCGCGCAGTAGTCCAGCCCCGGACAGGCGATGATGTCGGTGATGAGGCCGGCATTGGCGGTCGCGAGGCCCGCCGCGACGAGGCCGCGATAGACCGCTTCGAGATCGGCCAGCGCCACATGCGGCAGGATGAGGTTCTGCTCGTGGCTGACGCGGATCTCGTCGAAGGCGTATTCCGCGGCGATGTCGGCGACGGCCTCCATCTGCGCATCGGTCGCATCGCCCGGAATGCCGCCGATGGGCTTCAGGGAGATCGTCACCATGCCGTAGTCGGGATGCTTGTGCGGTTGCACGTTCTGGTGCACCCAGCGGGCGAAGTCCGGGTCGGCCTTCTTCCACTGGGCAAGGCTTGCCCAGCCTTCGGCGCGCGGTGCAAGTTCCGGCGGCGCGAAATAGGCGGAGATCGCGGCGACGTCGCTTTCCGGCAGCTTCAGTTCGGTGTCCCTGAGCGCGGCGAACTCGACTTCGACCTGCCGCGCCAGTTCTTCCGCGCCCGTCTCGTGCACCAGGATCTTGATGCGCGCCTTGTACTTGTTGTCGCGTCGGCCGTGGAGGTTGTACACGCGCATGACCGCGGTCGTGTAGGACAGGAGGTCCTCTTCCGGCAGGAAGTCGCGGATCTTCTTGGCGATCATGGGCGTGCGGCCCTGTCCGCCGCCGACATAGACGGCAAAGCCGATCTCGCCCTTCTCGTTCTTCTTCAGGTGCAGGCCGATGTCATGCACCTGGATGGCCGCGCGGTCGCGCTCGGCGCCGGTGACGGCGATCTTGAACTTGCGCGGCAGGAAAGAGAATTCCGGGTGGACGGAGGACCATTGGCGCAGGATCTCGGCATAGGGCCTGGGATCGGCGACCTCGTCGGCCGCAGCACCGGCGAAATGGTCGGCCGTGACGTTGCGAATGCAGTTGCCGGAGGTCTGGAGGGCGTGCATCTCGACGGTCGCGAGCTCGGCCAGCGCATCGGGCAGCTCGGAGAGCTTCGGCCAGTTGTACTGGATGTTCTGGCGCGTGGTGAAGTGGCCGTAGCCGCGGTCGTACTTGCGGGCGATATGCGCCAGCATGCGCATCTGGCGCGCATTCAGCGTGCCGTAGGGAATGGCGACGCGCAGCATGTAGGCGTGAAGCTGGAGATAGACGCCGTTCATCAGGCGCAGCGGCTTGAACGCATCCTCCGCCAGCTCGCCGGAAAGACGGCGGGCGACCTGGTCGCGGAACTGCTCAACGCGGCCGGAGACAAAGGCGTGGTCGAATTCGTCGTAGCGATACATGCAAAATCCTCAGGCGGCCGGCACGGCCGTCGCGGTCAGGCCGGCGTAACCGGCGGCGTAGGCGATGGTCGGGCCGAAGGCCCGGATGCGCTCGCGCATGCGCAGCGGACGCAGCACGCCGTCCACCTCTTCGACATCGACGACGTTCACGTCAACCACCTTGTTGTCGGCGAAAGCCTGCTTGCCGGTGGCTTCCAGGGCGTCGACGGCCTCCTTGTGGCGCGCGACGAAGGCGGCCTGGAGCTGCTCGTTCCAGTTGCCGGCGGCATCCAGCCAGACGGAGATGCCGTCGGAAAGGCGATTGGCTGTCAGAACCTTGTCTGCCATGTCATGCTCCCAATGCTGCTGTGACGCGAACCTGATCGCGCGCGGCGAGCGGTTCGGAATGTTCGAAATTGGCGCCGGCGACGGCTTCGCCGATGATCACCATGACCGGGCCGGAAAGCTCGTCGCGATATTCGAGGCCCGGAAGGTCCTTGAGCGTGCCGTGCATCAGCCGCTTTTCGCGGCGGCTGGCGTTTTCCACCACCGCGACGGTCGTCTCTGCCGGAAGGCCGGCATCCATCAACCGGGCGGCGACGGAGGCGGCGACCGTGCGGCCCATATAGACGGCGACGGTGGCGCCGGAAATGGCAAGCCGCGCCCAGTCCGGCAGGACGGCACCCGTCAGGTCGTGGCCCGTCGTGAAGACGAGCGAGGAGGCGACGCCGCGCAGCGTCAGCGGCAACTCGAAATCGGCGGCCGCGGCGAAGGCCGAGGTGATGCCGGGCACGATTTCGTAGGTGATGCCGGCCTGGCGGAGCGCGGCCATTTCTTCGCCCGCGCGGCCGTAGACGAGCGGATCGCCGGATTTCAGGCGCACGACGCGTTTTCCCGCCTTGCCGAGCGCCACCAGCAGGTCGTTGATCTCTTCCTGCGACTTGGAATGGCAGCCCTTGCGCTTGCCGACGGACAGGCGCTCGGCATCGCGCCGGCCCATGTCGACGATGGCCTGCGGCACGAGCGCGTCGAAGACGATGACATCGGCTTCCATCATCACGCGCTGGGCGCGCAGCGTCAGCAGGTCCTCCGCACCGGGACCCGCGCCGACGAGCCAGACATGGCCGGCGGCCCTGCCCTGCGAATTCAGCAGCGTATTGGCGGAGCGGCGCGCCAGTTCCATGTCGCCATTGTCGACGGCGTCGGCGACCGCGCCGTGGAAGAAACGGCGCCAGAAGACTCGGCGGGTGACACCACGCGGCAGGATGCGGTCGACGGCCTCGCGGTAGCCGCTGGCAAGGTTCGCGAGACGACCGAGCGACGGCGAGAGGATCTGGTCGACCTGAGCGCGGATCATCTGCGCGAGCACCGGCCCTGCGCCTTCCGTACCGATGGCGACGGCGACCGGCGCGCGGTTGACGAGCGCCGGCGTGAAGAAATCGCAATAGTCGGGCTGATCCACGGCATTGACCGGGATGCGCAGTGCGCGGGCGGCCGTGGAAATGGCGCGGTCGGCGGCTGCGTCGCCCGTGGCGGCAAACACGAGCGTCGCGTCCGCGATGGCGTCCTTCGAGAAGGGCACGCGGACGAGCACGAGGCCCTTCTCGGCGATGAAGCGGGCGAAATCGGCTTCCGGCGCCTCGGCCAGGACGACGATCCGGGCATCCGTGTTGAAGAGCAGGCGCGCCTTGGCGAAAGCCTCTTCGCCCTCGCCCACGACAACGACCATCCTGCCGCTGACGCGGAAGAACGCCGGGAATGTCGAAAGCTTCTGTTGCGCTTCGGTCATGGCCTGGTCCGGTTGAAGTGTGCGCACTATCGCGAAAATCGGCCAGGAACAAAAGAAACAGAAATTCCAATGGCCTTGGAGGGGCGTATTGTTTTGCTCCTGCCTCCCGCATTTTGAGCATAAGTCACCGGCCGCCCTTGCCTGCCTGCCGCGCCGGCAGCTAAGGATGCCGGACGAAGCCGCACGCGCTTCCGAAAGCCACCAATCCGAGAGCCACCATGCAGCCGAGCCGCGACATCGAACGCCTGATCGAAATCATGGCCGCCCTGCGCCAGCCCGAGACCGGCTGCCCGTGGGACATCGTCCAGACCTTCGAGACGATCAAGCCCTATACGATCGAGGAGGCCTACGAGGTCGCCGACGCGATCGAGCGGAACGACATGGACGATCTTTGCGAGGAACTGGGCGATCTCCTGCTGCAGGTGGTTTTCCATGCCCGCATGGCGGAGGAGCGTGGCACGTTCGATTTCGGCAGCGTCGTCGAGGCCGTGACACGCAAGATGATCCGGCGCCACCCGCATGTCTTCGCCCGCTCGGGCGCGGACACGCCAGAGGCGGTGAAGCTGCAATGGGATGCGATCAAGCAGGCGGAAAAGCAGGAGCGCAAGGAGCGCCGCGCGAGGCGCGGACTGCCGGAGGACCCGCTGCACGGCCATCTCGGTTCGGTACAGCGCTCGTTTCCGGCGCTCGTCGAGGCGCTCAAGCTTCAGGAGCGCGCAGCGAAGGTCGGCTTCGACTGGTCGGAGCCTGCACCGATCCTCGACAAGATCGAGGAGGAGATCGGCGAATTGCGCGAAGCGCTGCACAACGACGACAAGGCGGCGGTTGCGGACGAACTCGGCGACCTGATCTTCGCGCTGGTCAATATCGGCCGTCATGTCGGTGCCGACCCGGAAATGGCGCTGCGCGGCACGAACACCAAGTTCCGCAACCGGTTCTCGCACATCGAGGACAGCCTTGCGGCCAATGGCGAAAGCCTCGAAGAAGCGACGCTGGAGCGGATGGAAGGGCTGTGGCAGGCGGCGAAGGGGATCGAACGGCAGTTGGCGAAGTAAGCCTGGCTGCCCCTCATCCGCCTGCCGGCACCTTCTCCCAAGAGGGGCGAAGGCCTATACCGATCCGGTTTCCTGAACTATCGCCGCCAACGAGCAAATCGGACATTGCCATATCTGCCTTCTCCCCGCCTGCGGGGAGAAGGTCGCGGCAGCGGGATGAGGGGCTTTTTCCCCTCAGCGCTCCCACTCCTCGCGCGCCGGCCTGCCGCCGAGGCCGAGACGGCGGTCGAGTTCGGCGGCTTCCGTTTCCGTCAGCCGCAGTTCCAGCCGCACGTTGCCGTCCTCGAGGTCCTCGCGGGCGTCGACGATCGAATGGTCGTAGATCCACGGCAGAAGCTGCAACTGCATGACAGGCACGACGACGTCGCGGTCGACAAGCACGCCGGAGAGCCGCTGGTTGATCTCGGCCAGCAGCGTATCGACCCCCTCGCCCGAAATGGCGGACACGGCAATCACGTTCGGCTGGCTACCCGCCTTCTGCACCAGCGCTTCGCGCGCCTCGGGCTCCAGCCGGTCGATCTTGTTCCAGACTTCGAGGATACGTTCCGCGCCGTCCTTCTCGTCGATGCCGAGATCGGCGAGGATGCGCAGCACGTCGGACGATTGCGCGCCGTTGTCCGGGTCGGACATGTCGCGCACATGCAGGATCAGGTCCGCCTCCAGCACCTCTTCCAGCGTCGCGCGGAAGGCGGCGACGAGGTGGGTCGGCAGGTTGGAGATGAAGCCCACCGTATCGGAGAGGATGACGGTGCGGCCCTGCGGCAGCTTCATGCGGCGCAGCGTCGGGTCGAGCGTGGCGAAGAGCATGTCCTCGGCGAGCACCCCTGCGCCGGTGATGCGGTTGAACAGCGTCGACTTGCCGGCATTCGTATAGCCGACAAGCGCGACGATGGGATGCGGCACCTTCTTGCGCTTGGAACGGTGAAGCTGGCGGGTGCGGCGCACCTGCTCCAGTTCGCGCTCCAGCTTGACGATCTTGTCCTGCAGCAGCCGGCGGTCGGCCTCGATCTGCGTTTCGCCCGGACCGCCCATGAAGCCGGCGCCGCCGCGCTGGCGCTCAAGGTGGGTCCAGCTGCGCACGAGGCGGCCGCGCTGGTAGTTGAGATGGGCGAGCTCGACCTGCAGCGTGCCTTCCTTGGTGGAGGCACGGCGGCCGAAGATTTCGAGAATGAGGCCGGTGCGGTCGATGACCTTGGCGTTCCATTCCTTCTCGAGATTGCGCTGCTGCACGGGCGTCAGGGGATGGTCGACGATGACGAGGCCGGCATCGTGCTCGTCGAGCGCAGCCTTGAACTCCTCGATCTTGCCGGTGCCGAGAAGCGTGCCGGGCTTGGGCTGCGCCACCGGAACGATGGCCGAGTAGGCCACCGTGAGGTCGATGGCCCGGGCGAGGCCCACGGCCTCCTCCAGGCGCGCCTCGTCGGACCGCGGGGCCGGCGCCGCCGGATCGGGCTTGGCGCGCGCAGCCTTCAATACAGGGACGATGACGACGGCGCGCATGTCGTCCCGGTGCTTTTCGGCGTCCGGGACGATGGAGTCCTTGCGGGAATCGGTTTTGCTAATTTTCGTGGGTCCTGTCAGGAGCCGCTTTCCTCGGTCTCGAACATCTGCAGCGGCTGGCCGGGCATGATGGTGGAGATCGCGTGCTTGTACACGAGCTGCGAGTGACCGTCGCGACGCAGGAGCACACAGAAGTTGTCGAAAGAGGTGACAACCCCGGTCAGCTTGACCCCGTTGATGAGGAAGATCGTCAGGGAAATCTTTTGCTTGCGAACGGTATTAAGAAAAAGATCCTGCAGGTTCTGAGAACGTTCCGCCATGGCGCCGCTTCTTTCTGATTGCCGGCCCTTGAGACCGGTTGACTGAAAATAAATGTCCCCACGCCGGGCACAAACTCCCGGACCGCCGAGTTTGGTATCAAATCGCGGTCTTCTCCGCAACGACGAAAAAAGCGTCGCGAATTTTCTGCGCGGTCATGCCGGGGTGCCCGTTGGCGATCGTCTTGCCGTCGATGGAAACGACCGGCAGGCATATCGTCGTCGCGCCGGTGACGAAGACTTCCCGTGCTTCCAGCATTTCCGCGGTGGAAAAGCACCGCTCCTCCACCAAAATGCCGAGCTTGGCGGCAACGTCCATCAGCGTCGTGCGGGTGATGCCGCGCAGGATCGCATGGTCGGCGGGCCGCGTGACGAGCGTTCCGGCGCGGTCGACGATCCACAGGTTCGTTGCCCCGCCCTCCGTCACATTGCCCTCGGCATCGACGAAGATCGCTTCCTGTGCGCCCGCCTCCTTCGCCTGCTGGCGCGCCAGCACGTTCGGCAGGAGGCCGACGGTCTTGATGTCCACCCGCCCCCAGCGGTTGTCGGGAACCGTGACCGCCCTGATGCCGGCGGCGTATTTCGCGGCGCTCACCGCGGGGTCCAGCGATTTTGCCGTGACGACGAGCGACGCGCGCACCTCTGGCGACGGGAACACATGGTCGCGGCGGGCGACGCCGCGCGTCACCTGGAGATAGACCATGCCGTCGACCACCCGGTTGCGGCGAAGCACCTCGCGCATGATTCCCACGAGCGCCGCGCGCGGCATCGGCGGGCGGATGCGGATTTCGCCAAGCGAGCGGTCGAGCCGGTCGAGATGGCGGGAAAGGTCGACGATGCACCGTTCCCGTACCTGGCAGACCTCGTAGACCGCATCGGCGAACACGAAGCCGCGGTCCTCGATATGCACCGCGGCGTCGGCATGGCGGACGTAACGGCCGTTGACATAGGCGAAACGGGGCATGGAGGGATCCTAGAAATACTGGATGCTGACGCGGAAGAGCTGCTCGACATGACGCACGGCCGCGGCGGCGGCAAAGAGCACCACCCGGTCCTTCGCCTTGATCTTCGTGCTGCCGTCCGGGCGGACGACCGTTTGGTCGCGGTAGATCGCGCCGATGCGGATGCCCGGCGGCAGCTCGATCTCGCGCAAGGGGCGGCCGACGAGCGGCGAGGTCTCCAGCGCCTCGGCCTCGATCACCTCGGCGGAGCCCTTCTGCACGGCATAGACCGCGCGGATGCGGCCCTTGCGGACGTGCTGCAGGATGCCGGAGATGGTGACGGCGCGCGGGTTGATATGCGCGTCGATGCCGAGGCTCTTGGTGAAGTCCTCATAGGTCGGATCGTTGATCAGCACCAGGTTCTGCTTGCAGCCGAGGCGCTTGGCCATGACGGAGCCGAGGATGTTGATCTGGTCGTTGTTGGTGAGCGCGACGATGAGGTCGGCATCCTGAATGTCGGCCTGGAGCAGCATCTTCTGGTCGAGCGCGGAGCCATGCAGGACGACGGCGTTGCGCAGCTTGTCGGCGATGGCGACGGCGCGCTCGCGATCGCTCTCGATGATCTTCAGCCGCGTCTTCGGCTGGTAGTCCTCGATGGCCTTGGCGACGAAATAGCCGATATTGCCGCCGCCGGCGATGACGATGCGGGCCGCCTCCTGCTCCTCGTGGCCGAAGAGCGCGAGCGTGCGCCGCACATGGCCCTTGTCGCAGACGACATAGGCGAGATCGCCGGAATGGAGCTGGTCGGACGAGTTCGGCACGAACAGCCTGCCGTTGGAGTAGATGCCGGTGACGGTGGCGTTGAGGTCCGGGAAGAGCTCGCTGAGCTGCTTCAGCGGCGTCTCCACGACCGGGCAATCCTCCATGCATTCGATCGCGATCATGACGATGCGGTCGTCGGCAAAGCGCACCACATCCGTCGCGCCGGGGAAGGAGATGCGCCGCAGGACCATCTTGCCCACCTCCACCTCCGGCGAGATGGTGACGTCGATGGGCAGGTTCTCGCGCGAGAAGAGGTCCGAATATTCCGGCGCCAGGTAGCTCTGCGAGCGGATGCGGGCGATCTTGGTCGGCACGTTGAAGAGCGAATGCGCCACCTGGCAGGCGACCATGTTGATCTCGTCGAACAGGGTGACGGCGATGAGCATGTCCGCCTGGTCGGCGCCGGCCTTGGCCAGCACTTCCGGATGCGCGCCGTGGCCGACGACGCCGCTGACGTCGAGCGTCTCGGTGATGGCCGATATGAGCGAGGGCTGCATGTCGATGACCGACACGTCGTTGCCCTCCTGCGAGAGACGCTCTGCGATACCGTAGCCGACGCGTCCGGCGCCGCAGATGATGACCTTCATAGCGTCGAATCCCTCAAGTCCCCGAGGGCCTTATACGCCAAGCGACTTCAGTTTGCGATGGAGCGCGGAGCGTTCCATGCCGACGAACTCGGCCGTGCGGGAGATGTTGCCGCCGAAACGGTTGATCTGGGCGATCAGGTAGTCCCGCTCGAACATCTCGCGTGCCTCGCGCAGCGGCAGCGTCATGATGTGCTGGTCGCCCTGGGTGGAGATCTTCGGCAGCATGTCGCCGACTTCCGTCGGCAGCATGTCGGCCGTGATCGCCGTATCGGGACCGTCGCTGCGGGCAAGGATCATCAGGCGCTCGATATTGTTGCGGAGCTGGCGGATATTGCCCGGCCAGTCGTGCGCCTGGAGCACGGCGAGCGCATCGTCGCCGATCTTGCGCGCCCGGATGCCGGCCTGCTCGCTGATCTGGCGCATGAACATGTCGACGAGGAAGGGAATGTCCTCGCGCCGCTCGGCAAGCGGCGGCACGCGCACCGGCACCACGGCGAGGCGATGGTAGAGGTCCTCGCGAAAACCGCCCTCGGCGATCAGGCTTTCGAGGTTGTAGGCGGTGGAGGAGATGATGCGCACATCCACCCTCACCCGCTTCGAGCCGCCGACGCGCTCGAACTGCTGGTCGACAAGCACGCGCAGGATCTTGTTCTGCGTCTCGCGCGGCATCTCGCCGATCTCGTCGAGATAGAGGATGCCGCCATGGGCCTCTTCCAGCGCGCCCGTCCGGCGCGTCTGGCCGGGCGTGCCCTCCGTGCCGAACAGCGCGATCTCCATGCGCTCCGGCGTGATGGCCGCCGCGTTCAGCACGACGAACGGTCCGCCCGCACGGCTCGACTTGCGGTGGATCATCCGCGCCACCAGTTCCTTGCCGGAACCGGAGGGGCCGAGGATCATGATTCGGCTGTTGGTCGGGGACACCTTCTCGATGTTCTGGCGAAGCTGCGAGACGGCCACTGAAGTGCCGATGAGCTCGGCCGGATCGCCCGAGCGCTTCTTCAGCTCCGTCACCTCGCGCCGCAGCTTGGAATTCTCCAGCGCCCGCTCGGCGATCAGGATCAGCCGGTCGGCCTTGAAGGGCTTCTCGATGAAGTCGTAGGCGCCGCGGCGGATCGCCGAGACGGCCGTCTCGATATTGCCGTGGCCGGAGATCATCACCACCGGCAGGTCCGGGTGGCGGCTCTTGATCTCGTCGAGCAGCGCGAGGCCGTCGAGCTTGCTGCCCTGCATCCAGATGTCGAGGAAGACGAGGCGCGGCACGCGGTCGCTGATGGCGGCAAGCGCGCTGTCGCTGTCATAGGCGGTGCGCGTCTCGTGCCCCTCGTCCGAGAGAATGCCGGAGACGATCTCGCGGATGTCCTCCTCGTCGTCCACTACGAGAATATCAGACGCCATGGCTCATTTCCTTGCTCTTATTATCCGCATCGGTGGCCACCGTTTCCTCGTAGGGCAGGATCACGCGGATCATCGCCCCGTGGCCGTGGTCGAAGTCCGCAGGCGCATCGTGCAGCTCGAGCTGCCCGCCATGGTCTTCGATGATCTTCTTGACGATTGCGAGGCCGAGCCCCGTGCCCTTCTCGCGCATCGTCATATAGGGTTCGAGAATGCGGTGCCGGTTCTCGGTCGGGAGGCCCTTGCCGTTGTCGACGACGTCGACGACGAAGCGGCGGCCCGCATCGTCGGCCATCGCCCGCACGAGAACCTTGCGTTCCTCGCGCGAAACATCCGGCGGCAGCGCCTCGATGGCCTCGACCGCGTTCTTGATGAGATTGCCGAAGGCCTGGCCGAGCATGCGCGCGTCGAAGAGCCCCGTCAGCGGCACCTCGCCGAGGTCCTTGTGGAAGGCGACGTGGCTGTTGCCCATCTCGCGCAGGAACACCGCATCCTTCAGGATGCCGCGCAGGTCCGAGCGTTCCTTCGTCGGCTTCGGCATGCGCGCGAAGGCGGAGAACTCGTCCACCATGCGGCCGATGTCCTCGACCTGCCGCACGATGGTGTCCGTACACTGGTCGAAGACGGCGCGGTCCTCCTGGTCGATCTGCTTGCCGTAGCGGCGGCGGATGCGTTCGGCGGAAAGCTGGATCGGCGTCAGCGGGTTCTTGATCTCGTGCGCGATGCGGCGCGCCACGTCCGCCCAGGCGGTCGAGCGCTGTGCGATGACGAGGTCCGTGATGTCGTCGATGGTGACGACGTAGGATTCCTGCGCATCCTTCGCCTCCTCGCGCGTCACCTGCACGTTCAGCGTCCGCTCCTTGCCGCCATGCATGATGTTGACCTGCCGGCGATAGTCGTGGCGGTGGCGGGTCGAGCCTTCCGCCAGCACGGCGGCGATTTCCGGCGCGACCTCGGCGAGCGGCTGGCCGATGAGATCGTCGACCTCCCGTCCGAGCAGGATTTCCGCCGAGAGATTGGCGATGGTCACGCGGCCGTCGCCCTCCACGCCGATGACGGCGGCGGTCACGCCCGACAGCACCGCCTCGATGAAGCGGCGGCGGTGGTCGACCTCGTCCTTGGCGTCGAGGATCTGGTCCTGCTGGGCGCGGATCTCGGCGATCATCTTGTTGAAGGTGCGCGAGAGGTTGCCGACGTCGCCGTCGGCGATGCGCACGGGCACGCTGACGTCGAGATTGCCCGAGGCCACGCTGTCGGCCGCGCCGATCAACTGGCGGATCGGCCGCACGATACGGTCGGCCACCGCGATCGCGGTCCAGATCGCGGCAAGGAGCACGATCAGCGCGAAGCCGAGATAGAGAACGCCGAAGGCGATCTGCAGCGTCGTGCGCCCGGCTTCGAGCGCGCGGTATTCGGCGGTGTTCTCCTCCATCAGGCGCATCGAGCGCATCACCTCGGGATCGACGGTGCGGATGGTGTAGAGGAAGGCGTCCGGTATGTTCTCCAGCTTGATGATGGCGCCGACGAGGTTCGTCGTGCCCGGCGGAATGAGCGTCGGCTGGCCGCTGGCGGATGCCCTGAGGGCGCTTTCCGGGATCGGCGGCAGCGGGTTTTCCGTGGGGATGCTCGCCTGCAGGATCGTCGATCCGTCCGCCCGCAGCAGGAAGGCGCCGAGCATGCCGCGCCCGCGCGCCTGCCGCGTCATCAGCTCGATGAAGCCGGTCCGGTCGAGGCTGTAGAGCTGGCGGTTCCGGTCGAGGTCGTTGGCCATCGAGGCCGTCTGCCCCTGCAGGTAGCTCGCATTTTCCAGCACATAGGCCTGCGCCACGTTGAGCGACGAGCTGACGATCGACTGGGTGCGGATGGAGAACCAGCGGTCGAGGCCGACATCGAGCGTGATGGAGGCGAAGATGGCGACGAGCACGGCCGGCGTGATCGCGACGATCGAGAACAGCGCGACGATGCGCACATGCAGCCTTGCGGCGGCACGGCCGCGGCTGCGGGCGCGCAGCAGCCGCAGGATCTCGCGGCCGATCAGGAACATCAGGCCGACGACGAAGAGCGCGTTGATCGTCGCCGATGCGATCACGACGTTGGCTTCCGGCTTGATCGGCGTCAGGCCAAGCAGGATGAACAGCGACATGGTCGCGGCAACCAGCGCGCCGCCGGCCAGCAGCAGGCCCGGCAGGGCAAAGGAGGCGCGCCGATCGGCAACCGCCCCGCCATCCTGTCCGTTCGAAAGCAGGCTCACGCCTTCCGTCATCTGCCGCACCGCTCCCCGGCCGTCTACCCATGGGCCGCCGGCATCACATCGCATTTTCCGGGGTGGCGCCGGCCGCGTGGAACCGGGTGCCACGCGCCCGTGTTTCCGACGGCCGGGCACGCGGGCCTATTCGGCCGCAAACCCCTCTGTTACCCTCAAGCAACAGATTGTGGCCAAAATGCAACGCCCCTTGCCGGCAAGTCAAGCGGAACGGGAACTTCTATACACAGATACACCCAGCTCGCGAATTTTCTTGCGCAGCGTGTTGCGGTTGAGACCGAGGAGGTCGGCGGCCTTGATCTGGTTGCCGCGGGTGGCCGTGAGCGCGGCGAGAATCAGCGGATATTCCATCTCGGCGAGCACGCGCTCGTAGAGGCCGGGAGGCGGCAGGCCGTCGCCGAAGCTTGCGAAATACTGCCGCATGTTCTCTTCCACGGCCTGCGAGATCGACAGCGAGCCGGACCGCGTGACGGCCTTTTCGATGGGGCTGTCGGGAATGTCGGCGCGCAGCTCCGCCTCGATGATCTCGCGGGTGATGATGTCCTGCGGATAGAGGGCGGTGAGCCGGCGCACGACGTTTTCCAGTTCGCGCACGTTGCCCGGCCAGGGATGCGCCTTCATCAGCTCCAGCGCCTCCTGGTCGAAGCGCTTGGCGTCAAGCCCCTCCTTCTCCGCCTGCTGCACGAAATGGCGCACGAGATCGGGAATGTCCTCCGCCCGGTCGCGCAGCGGCGGCAGGCGCAGCGGCACGACATTGAGGCGGTAGTAGAGGTCCTCGCGGAAAAGGCCCTGGTTGATCGACTGCTTCAGGTCCTTGTTGGTCGCGGCGACGATGCGGACATCGGTGCGGATCGGCGTGCGGCCGCCCACGGTGGTGTACTCGCCCTGCTGGAGCACGCGCAGAAGCCGGGTCTGCGCGTCCATTGGCATGTCGCCGATCTCGTCGAGGAAGAGCGTGCCGCCCTCGGCCTGCTCGAAACGGCCGGTGGAGCGGGTCTGCGCGCCGGTGAAGGCGCCCTTCTCGTGGCCGAAGAGTTCCGATTCGATGAGGTCGCGCGGGATCGCCGCCATGTTGATGGCGACGAAGGGGCCGTTGCGGCGCTTGCCGTAGTCGTGCAGCGCGCGGGCGACGAGCTCCTTGCCGGTGCCCGATTCGCCGGTGATCATCAGCGTCAGGTCCGTCTGCATCAGGCGGGCGAGCACGCGGTAGATTTCCTGCATGGCCGCCGAGCGGCCGACGAGCGGCATTCCGTCCTGCGTGTCGTCGTCGAGGCGCGCCGGCTTGCGCTTCGGCTCGGACAGCGCCCTGCCGATGATGGCGATCAGTTCGGTGAGGTCGAAGGGTTTCGGCAGGTAGTCGTAGGCGCCCTTCTCCGAGGCCTTGATCGCCGTCATGAAGGTGTTCTGCGCGCTCATGACGAGCACCGGCAGGTCGGGCCGCGCCTTCTTGATGCGCGGCAGCAGGTCGAAGGCGTTCTCGTCCGGCATGACGACGTCGGTCACGACGATGTCGCCCTCGCCGGCGGCGATCCAGCGCCACAGGGTCGCTGCATTGGAGGTGATCCGCACGTCATAACCCGCGCGGCTCAGGGCCTGGTTGAGCACGGTGCGGATCGCGGCATCGTCATCGGCAACGAGGACTGTGGCGCCTGTCATCAATTATGTCCTTTGGTCTTGGGATAGTCGTCGTCTTCACTGACGCCGCGGGAGGCCGGCATCAGCACGCGGAAGGTGGTCCGGGCGCCCTGGCTGTCGCATTCGACGATGCCGCCGTGGCCGCCGATGATCTTGGCGACCAGCGCAAGGCCGAGGCCGGAACCGTTGGTCTTGGTGGTGATGAAGGGATCGAAGAGATGCGGCAGCAGGTCCGCCGGAACGCCCGGGCCGTTGTCGTGCACGCAGAATTCCAGCGGCAGGGAAATCTTCTCCCGCGTGCCGGCGACCGAAAGCCGGATGCCGGGCCGGTATGCCGTGGTGAGCTGGATTTCGCCGTCCGGCCGGTCGCCGATCGCCTCCGCGGCATTCTTGACGAGGTTCAGGAACACCTGCACGAGCTGGTCCCTGTTGGCATAGACCGGCGGCAGCGAGGGGTCGTAGAGCTCGCTGATCTTGATATTGCGGGCAAAGCCCGCCTTCGCGACGGCCTTCACATGGTCGAGGACGGAATGGATGTTGACGGGCACGCGATCGACCGGCCGCTCGTCGGAGAACACCTCCATGCGGTCGACCAGCGAGACGATGCGGTCGGTCTCGTCGCAGATGAGGCGCGTCAGCGCCCGGTCCTCGTCGATGACGGAGGTTTCCAGAAGCTGCGCCGCGCCGCGGATGCCCGAGAGCGGGTTCTTGATCTCGTGTGCCAGCATGGAGGCGAGACCGGTCACGGAACGGGCGGCGGTGCGGTGGGTGAGCTGGCGGTCGATCTTGTCCGCCATCGAGCGCTCCTGGATCACCACGACCACGGAACCCGGGTCGGTGGTGACGGGCGCCACGTAGATGTCGACCAGCTTTTCGGCGCCGAGCCGCGGCGAGCTCAAATCCACGCGATACTCGCTGACGGGAGCCTTGCGCTCGCGCACCTGGTCGATCAGCGTCAGGAGCGGGCTGCCGAAGGGAATGAAGGTCGAGACGTCGTGGCGGGCGAGATGGCTTGCGCTCGCCCCGAAGAAGGATTCGGCCTCCCAGTTGGCGAAGGCGATCAGCCCGTTCACATCGACCAGGATCACCGGGTTCTGGATGGCGTTGAGCACGGCGAGCGCCAGTTCCGGCGCCCGCGCGGCGTTGGGGTCTGCCGGCCTGCCGGTCATGCGGCTTCTCCCAGCTTCGATGCCTCGCCCGAAAGGATCGCCTCCGCCAGGCGGCCGGCGACGAAATCGCTGTCGCGCGCCGTCATGATCTCGGCCTTCGCCGCGCCGGCAAGGCCGGTCGCAAAGCGCTCCAGATACCAGCCGACATGTTTGCGCGCATGGCGCAGGCCCGCCTCGATGCCGTAGAAATCGAGCATCATGCGGTAGTGCTCGACCGCTGTCGCCGCGACCTCTTCCACGGAGGGATGCGCGCATGCCCCCGCCAGCACGGCCGGGTGCCACGGCCTGCCCTGCGCGGAACGGCCGACCATCACGGCATCCGCTCCCGAGCGGCGGAGGATTTCCAGTGCGTCCTCTGCGGTATCGACATCGCCGTTGGCGATGAGCGGAATGGAGAGGACATCGCGCACGGCACGGATCGCGTCCCAATCCGCCCTGCCCTCGTAGAACTGCATGCGGGTGCGGCCGTGCACGGTGATCATCGCCGCGCCCGCCGCCTCGGCGCGGGCGGCGATATGCGGAGCATTCAGCGAATCATGGTCCCAGCCGAGCCGCATCTTCACCGTCACCGGCACCTTCACGGCGTTGACGGTCGCCTCGATCAGGCCGAGCGCGTGGTCGGGATCACGCATCAGCGCGGAGCCGGAATAGCCGCCGATCACCTTCTTGGCCGGGCAGCCCATGTTGATGTCGATGATGTCGGCACCCTCGCCTTCAGCGATGCGCGCCGCCTCCGCCATCCAGTGCGCCTCGCGCCCGGCGAGCTGCACCATATGCGGGCGGATGCCGCAATTGCGGATGCGCGACCAGCTTTCCCGCGCGTTCAGCGCCAGTTCGCGGCTCGCCACCATTTCCGTGACCACGAGGCCCGCGCCGAAACGCCAGGCGAGATCGCGGAACGGAAGGTCCGTGACGCCGGACATCGGCGCCAGCACCACCCGGTTTCGCAAGGTCTGTGAGCCGATCGCCAGCGGCGCCGACAGGTTGGGGATCGCCAATTGCTTATCTTTCAAGCACGTCATGTCTTTGCACTATTTTTAGCCATAGTTATCGTTCTTGCCAAGCCGCAATCATGCCGGCCCGCAATTTTCCGAAGAGCGCTGGAATTGCGTCATCCTTCCGGCTAAACCACCCCAAAACGCTTTGAAATGGAGATGTGGAACCGAGATGCTGGCGGAAAATGCGCTATCCTGCGGGGTTGTGATCGTTGCCGCCGGGCGCGGCGAGCGGGCAGGCAGCCATGCCGACGGCCCCAAGCAGTACCGCCGCATCGGCGGAAGGCCGGTGATCTCCCATACGCTCGATCTCTTTGTCAATTGGCCGCACGCCAAGTGTATCGTCGTCGTGATTCATCCCGATGACGAGGCGCTGCTGGAGGCCGCCCGCGCCGCCGCCCTGCCCGCCGGCGACCGCCTGATCGTCGTGCACGGCGGGCCGACGCGCCAGCAGTCCGTGCTCGCGGGGCTGGAAGCCCTTGCCGCAGACGAGATCAGCCATGTGCTCATCCAGGATGCCGTGCGCCCCTTCGTCGAGCCGGCCATCCTGGAGCGCACCCTCACCGCCTTCCACCACGGCGCGCGCGCGGTCCTGCCCGCCGTCGCCGTCGCGGACACGCTGAAACGGGCGGATGCCAACGGCAATGTCGCCGAAACGGTCTCCCGCTCCGGCCTTTTCGCGGCGCAGACGCCGCAGTCCTTCCACTTTCAGACCATCCTGGAGGCGCATCGCCGAGCAGCGGCCTCCGCCCGTACGGATTTCACCGACGACGCCGCGATCGCCGAATGGGCCGGGGTGCGCGTCCACCTCGTCGAAGGCGGCGCCGGCAACGTCAAGCTCACCCTGCAGAAGGATCTCGCCATGGCCGACCAGCGCCTTTCCCACGGGCTTCCCGACGTTCGCACCGGCAACGGCTACGACGTGCACCAGCTCATGGAGGGCGACGGCGTGACGCTCTGCGGCCTGTTCATCGCGCACGACCAGAAGCTGTCAGGCCATTCGGATGCCGACGTCGCCCTGCACGCCTTGACGGACGCCCTGCTCGCCACCTGCGGCGCGGGCGACATCGGCGACCATTTCCCGCCCTCCGATCCGCAATGGAAGGGCGCGGCCTCCCGCATCTTCCTCGAACATGCGGCAGCCATCGTGCGCGAAAGGGGCGGCACGATCATGAATGCCGACGTCTCGCTCATCGCCGAGGCGCCGAAGGTCGGGCCGCACCGCGAGGCCATGCGCCGCAATCTTGCGGAATTCCTCGGCATCGCCCTCGACCGCTGCTCGGTGAAGGCGACGACCAACGAGAAAATCGGCTTCATCGGGCGACGCGAGGGCATCGCCGCGATCGCCACGGCAACCGTAGTCTACAAGGGGAGCGAGGCATGAGCATCTGGCCCGAGGACATCGAGGACACGGCCCGGCGGATCGTCACCGACTTTTCCGCGCGCGGGCTGACGATCGCCACCGCCGAATCCTGTACGGCCGGCCTCATTGCCGGCGCCATCACCGAGATCGCCGGCTCCTCCAACGCCTTCGACCGCGGCTTCGTGACCTATTCCAACGCCGCGAAGCAGCAGATGATCGGCGTTTCGGGCGAGACGCTCGAGGCCCACGGCGCCGTCTCGCGCCCCACGGCGCTGGAGATGGCCGAAGGCGCCCTCCTTCATTCGAACGCTGACATTTCCGTCGCCGTCACCGGCATTGCCGGGCCGGGGGGCGGTTCCGGCGAGAAGCCGGTCGGCCTCGTGCACCTCGCTGCCGCGCGCAAGGGACGCGAAACGCTGCACCGGGAAATGCGCTACGGCGATATCGGCCGCAGCGCCGTGCGGCTTGCGACCGTGCGAACCGCGCTGGAAATGCTGGTCGAACTGTCAGCCGATTGACGCGCCGCCATAGATCGCCGCCGCGCGCTTCTCGAAGGCCTCGGTGAACATGCGGAAGGCGCGGTCGAACATCGAGCCCATCAGCGCGCCCAGGATGCGGCTCTTGAACTCGTAGTCGATGAAGAAATGCACGGAGCAGCCGCCGTCCGGCAACGGCTCGAAGCGCCAGCGGTTGTCGAGATAGCGGAACGGCCCGTCGATATACTTGACGTCGATCGCCCGCTCCGTCCGGCTCAGCAGCACCTGTGTGGTGAAGGTCTCGCGGATCGCCTTGTAGCCGACGGTCATGTCGGCGACGAGCAGCTCCTTGCCGTCCCGTTCCTTGCGCGAGCGCACCGCCAGCCCCTCGCAGAGCGGCAGGAACTCCGGGTAGCGCTCGACATCGGCGACGAGGGCGTACATCTGCTCGGGCGTATGAGGAACGGGTCTGCGGGTTTCGAACTGGGGCATGGCCGAGAGCTAATGAACCGCGGCAAATCTTGCAAGTAGCCGGTCGTTCTCACGCCGCGATTTCAACACGCAAACCGGCACGTCCGGTCCAAATGCCGCAAGATTCTCCTCGATCTCGGGGCTTTCCGTCTCCTCGAAATTCCAGATGTAGGCCAGGAATTCGCGGTCGATCTTCTCCGGGCAATCGTCGGCCATTTCCGGCCGCGAACGCCCGCGATAGCGCAGCCAGCGGGAAATCACACCGTAGAGCGACGTCAAGCGCGGCGGGCGAAGCCAGAGAACCAGATGGGTCCGCGGCAGGCGCAGCGCCAGGGTGCCGGGACTTGTGCCGTCGATGATCCAGCGCTCGCCCGCGACGATCTCCTCAAGACGCGCCAATGCTTCCGCGCGCGGCCGCGGCTGCCAGCCCGGCAGCCAGAAGATCTCGCGGTCCATCGAGACGTAAGGCAGGCCGAGCCGGCCGGCGAGCCTCAGCGCCAGCGTGCTCTTGCCGCTGCCCGAGCAGCCGATCACCAGCACGCGCTCCGCGGTCTTCAAACGCTGCGCCGCGTCCTCGATCGTCATCGTCATCGCCACCTCCGAAACGAAAACCCCGCCGTCGGGCAGGACTGCGGGGCTTAAAGGAGGCCGGCGGAAAAGTCTATTCCGCTGCGGCGAGAAGCTTGCGCTCGCGGGCGGCGCGCAGGCGGGCGAAGTCGTCGCCGGCATGGTGCGAGGAACGCGTCAGCGGGCTGGAGGAGACCATCAGGAAGCCCTTGGTGTAGGCAACGGTCTCGTAGGACTTGAACTCCTCCGGCGTCACGAAGCGGTCGACCTTGTGGTGCTTGCGGGTTGGCTGGAGATACTGGCCGATCGTCAGGAAGTCGACGTCGGCGGTCCTGAGGTCGTCCATGAGCTGGAGCACCTCGTTGCGCTCCTCGCCGAGGCCCACCATGATGCCCGACTTGGTGAACATGGTCGGGTCCAGTTCCTTCACGCGCTGCAACAGGCGGACAGAGTGGAAATAGCGTGCGCCGGGACGCACCGTCAGGTAATTGCCGGGCACGGTCTCCATGTTGTGGTTGAAGACGTCGGGCTTGGCGGCGACCACGCGCTCCAGCGCGCCCGGCTTCTTCAGGAAGTCCGGCGTCAGGATTTCGATGGTCGTTGCGGGGGACGCGGCGCGGATCGCGAAGATCACCTTCTCGAAATGCTCGGCGCCGCCGTCTTCCAGATCGTCACGGTCCACCGAGGTGATGACGACGTGCGACAGGCCCATCTGCCGGACGGCCTTGGCGACGTTTTCCGGCTCTTCCATGTCGAGTGCATTGGGCTTGCCCGTCGCCACGTTGCAGAAGGCGCAGGCGCGGGTACAGATCTCGCCCATGATCATGAAGGTGGCGTGCTTCTTGTCCCAGCACTCGCCGATATTCGGGCAGCCCGCCTCCTCGCAGACCGTGACCAGCTTGTGGGAGCGCACCAGATCGCGCGTCTCCTGGTAGCCTTTGGAGACCGGCGCCTTGACGCGGATCCATTCCGGCTTGCGCAGCACTTCCGTGTCCGGCCGGTTGGCCTTTTCCGGATGGCGCACCCGCTTGGCTTCGGGGTCGAGATTGGTGCGGTCGAGAATGGTGACCATGTCTATCCACTTTCCTGCGGACGCTGTCGCCCGTCTTGCGGACCCGAATTTCGAAACGTCCGCCTCATCTGGAGGCAGGGTCCCGCCTTTGTCAAACCGCCCTGCCCTCGACTATCGCCAGCGCTTATGGATGGTCGGGTCAAGCCCGACCATGACGAAAGAGAAGTTTGCGGCACTTTTCGCAGCAAGCCGGGCCCGCCTCATGTGGAGGCGGGCTCTAGCACGTTCAGGCGTTCAATGCACGCCCATAGGCATCCAGCACGCTTTCCTTCAGCGTCTCGGAGATCGTCGGGTGCGGGAAGATCGTGTGCATCAGCTCCTCCTCCGTCGTCTCCAGGTTCATGGCGATGACAAAGCCCTGGATGAGCTCGGTCACTTCCGCGCCGACGAGATGGGCGCCGAGCAGTTCGCCGGTCTTCCTGTCGAAGATCGTCTTGACGAGGCCCTGGTCCTCGCCCAGCGCAATGGCCTTGCCGTTGGCGACGAAGGGGAAGCGGCCGACGCGGATGTCGCGGCCCTGCTCCTTGGCCTTGGCTTCCGTCAGGCCCACCGAGGCGACCTGCGGGTGGCAATAGGTGCAGCCGGGGATCTTCGACTTGTCCATCGGGTGGACGTTCGGCAGGCCGGCGATCTTCTCGATGCAGATGACGGCCTCGTGCTCGGCCTTGTGGGCGAGCATCGGGGGACCGGCGACATCGCCGATGGCGTAAAGGCCCGGAACGTTCGTCCTGCCGTAGCCGTCGATGGCGATGAAGCCGCGGTCGGTCTTCACGCCGAGCGCTTCCAGGCCGATCGTCTCGATGTTCGCCTGCACGCCGACGGCGGAGATCATCCGGTCGGCGGTGATCTTCTCGACCTTGCCGTCCTTCATCTCGACATGGGCGGTGATGGAATTGGCGCCCTTCTCCACCCTGGCGACCTTGGCCTCCAGATGGATCTTCATGCCCTGCTTCTCGAACTGCTTCTTGGCGAGCGCCGAGATCTCCGCGTCCTCGACCGGCATCACCGTCTTCATCACCTCGACGACCGTCACCTCGACGCCGAGCGTGCGGTAGAAGGAGGCGAACTCGATGCCGATGGCGCCCGAGCCCATGACGAGCAGCGACTTCGGCAGCGCCTCAGGCTTCATCGCCTCGAAATAGGTCCAGATCAGCTTGCCATCAGGCTCGATGCCCGGCAGGGCGCGCGGGCGCGCGCCGGTGGCGATGACGATGTGCTTGGCCGTGTAGGTGCCCTCGGGCAGCACGGTCTTCGGCAGCGGCGCCTGCGGCTGCTGGATCGCCTTGGTCGTCCTGGACACCACGATCTCGCCGGGCTTCGTCAGCTTGGCCTCGCCCCAGATGATGTCGACCTTGTTCTTCTTCATCAGGAAGCCGACGCCCGCATTCATGCGCTGGGCGATGCCGCGCGAGCGGGCGACGATGGCGGCAAGGTCCGCCGTCACCGTGCCGTCGATCTTCACGCCGTAATCGCCCGGATGCCGGGCATAGTGGAAGATCTCCGCCGAGCGCAGCAGCGCCTTGGTCGGGATGCAGCCCCAGTTGGAGCAGATGCCGGCGAGGTGCTCGCGCTCGACGATGGCCGTCTTCAGGCCGAGCTGGGCGGCGCGGATCGCCGCGATATAGCCGCCGGGGCCGGAGCCGATGATGATGACGTCGTAGGCATTCGACATGAGCGCTTCCACTCCTCTGTTGTTCTCGTGCGCCGCAGCCGGAGGGCTGGCCTCCGGCGCGGCATGAAGAGGAGCGGAAAGCCCGGCCCTCAGGGAATGTCCTCGACCTTTTCCGGCCGCGTGAGCATCCCGTAGATTTCATCCTTGAGCCGCATCCGCTCCTTCCGCATGTTCGCCATGTGGAAGTCGTCGGCCGGCTCGATGTCCGTCTCGGCGCGGTGAATGGCGAGATTCACGGCCTGGTATTCCTCGGAAATCCGGTGGAAGTGGCCATCGACCTCGCGCAGGTGGCGAATCGTGGCGACGTGTTCCGGAAATTCCTCTGCCAGTTGGTGCGGGGTGTTCGGCATGTCCATCTCCTTCCTGGGGTTGATGATGACAGCCTAGCTCTCCCGCACCTTCACTCCTTGATCCCGGTCAAATCCCGAGCATCATGCGCACGACCGGCTCCAGCCCCTTGCCGACCGCCCGCGTGTTCCGTACGTCGAGATGCACGCCGTCGAGCGGCGTCGTCTCGGCAACCGAGCCCGCGTCGAAGAAACCGCAGCCGGTTTCGTCCGCAAGGTCCGCATAGAGCGTCGCCAGCATGGAAGACTGCTCGACGCCGCCGGCGAACATCGCCGCAAAGGCGGTGTTCGCGGTCTCGCAGAGCGGCGGCGGCGAGACGATCAGCACCTCCGGCCCCTCCTGGGCGTCGAACGGCCAGGCATGGTGGCGCACCAGCGAGACCAGCCGCTCCATGCCCTGCATCGCGCCGAACGCCGTCCCGCAGACCGCCGGCTTCATGTCGTTGGCGCCGAGCAGGAGGATGACGAGATCGATCGGGTCGTGGCTGTGCAGGATCGTCGGCAGGATGCGCGCGCCGTTGCGGTCGCAGTCCGCCAGATGGTCGTCATAGGCGGTGGTGCGGCCGTTGAGGCCTTCCGCGATCACGGTGACCTCGGGCCCGAGGGCCCTGGCGAGAACGCTCGGCCAGCGATCCTCGAAGGCATGCCGGTCGAGCGTTTCCGCGTTGTAACCCCAGGTCAGGCTGTCGCCGTAGCACAGAACCGTCTTCATGGCCGCACCCCGCGATCAGACGAGCATGCCCATCGGATTCTCGATGTAGCGCTTGAAGGCCCCGAGAAGCTCGGCGCCGAGCGCGCCATCGACGCAGCGATGGTCGGTGGAGAGCGTGACGGTCATCGCGTTGACGATCACCATTTCGCCCTTCTTGACGACGACCCGCTCCTCGCCCGCGCCGACCGCCAGGATCGTCGCATGCGGCGGGTTGACGACGGCGGCGAAGTTCTTGACCCCCATCATGCCCATGTTGGAGACGGCGGTCGTGCCGCCCTGGTATTCCTCGGGCTTCAGCTTGCGTTCCTTGGCGCGCTTGCCGAGGTCCTTCATCTCGTTGGAGATGGCCGACAGCGTCTTGGTCTCGGCCTTGCGGATGATCGGCGTGATCAGGCCGCCCGGAATGGAGACGGCGACGCCGACATCCGCATGCTTGTGCTTGACCATGTTCGTCTCGGTCCAGGAGACGTTGGCATCAGGCACGTCGCGCAGCGCGAGCGCCATGGCCTTGATCACCATGTCGTTGACCGAGAGCTTGTAGGCCGGCTTGTCTTCCTTGCGCGGGGCGCTGTCGTTGAGCTGGGCGCGCAGCGCCAGCAGCGCGTCGAGCTCCACGTCGACCGACACGTAGAAGTGCGGGATCGTCTGCTTGGATTCCTGCAGGCGCTTGGCGATGGTCTTGCGCATGCCGTCATGCGGCACGAGCTCGTAGGAGCCTTCGTCGAAGAGCTTGAGCACGGCGTCTTCCGACATGCCCTTCGGCGCGGCGGCGGGCGCTGCAGCAGCAGCCGGAGCGGCTGCGGCGGCGGGCTTGGCGCCGCCGGAAGCGACGGCCTTCTCGATGTCTCTCTTGATCACGCGGCCATTCGGCCCGGAACCCGAGATTGCCTTGATGTCGAGGCCCGCTTCCTTTGCGAGTCGGCGGGCAAGGGGCGAAGCATTGCCAACGAATCCGTTGTCACGCGCAACGGATACCGCCGGGGCGGCGGCAGGCGCAGCAGGCTTTTCCGCTTCCTTCGGCGCCTCGGCCTTGGCTTCCGGCGCCTTGGCCTCTGCCTTCGGGGCGGAACCGCCGCCGCTGGCCGCGGCCGCCACGTCCTCGCCGTCGGCGGCGAGGATGGCGATGAGGCTGTTGACCTTCACGCCTTCCGTGCCGGCCGGCACGACGATCTTGGCGACAACGCCTTCGTCGACGGCTTCGACTTCCATCGTCGCCTTGTCGGTCTCGATCTCGGCGATGACGTCACCGGATTTCACGGTGTCGCCTTCCTTGACGAGCCACTTGGCGAGATTGCCCTCTTCCATGGTGGGCGAAAGGGCGGGCATCGTAATGTTGATCGGCATATCCCAGCCCTCCCCTTACTTGTAGCAGACGGCCTTCACCGCCTGGACGACTTCGCCGACATTCGGCAGCGCGAGCTTTTCGAGATTCGCGGCATAGGGCATCGGGACGTCCTTGCCGGCGATCGTCAGGATCGGCGCGTCGAGATAGTCGAAGGCCTGCTGCATGACGCGGGTCGCAATCTCGGTGCCGACGGAAGACTGCGGGTAGCCCTCCTCCACGGTGACGAGGCGGCCGGTCTTCCTGACCGATTCGATGACGGTCGGCAGGTCCATCGGGCGGATGGTGCGAAGATCGATCAGTTCGACGTCGATGCCTTCCTTCTCCAGCTCGGCGACAGCCTTGACCGCGTAGGTCATGCCGATGCCGAAGGAGACGACCGTCGCGTCGTTGCCCTTCTTGTGGATGCGCGCCTTGCCGATCGGCAGCACGAAATCATCCAGCTTCGGCACTTCGAAGCTCTGGCCGTAGAGAATCTCGTTCTCGAGGAAGATGATCGGGTTCGGATCGCGGATGGCGGCCTTCAGGAGGCCCTTCGCGTCGGCCGCCGTATAGGGCATGACGACCTTGAGGCCCGGAATGTGGCTGTACCAGGCGGCATAGCACTGGGAATGCTGCGCGGCCACGCGCGCCGCCGCGCCGCTCGGGCCGCGGAAGACGATCGGCGCGCCCATCTGACCGCCCGACATGTAGAGGGTCTTGGCCGCCGAGTTGACGATCTGGTCGATCGCCTGCATGGCGAAGTTGAAGGTCATGAACTCGACGACCGGCTTGAGGCCGGTCATCGCCGCACCGACGCCGACGCCGCCGAAACCATGCTCGGTGATCGGTGTGTCGATGACGCGGCGGGGGCCGAATTCCTGGAGGAGACCCTGCGTGATCTTGTAGGCGCCCTGGTATTCGGCGACTTCCTCGCCCATGACGAAGACGTCGTCGTCGCGCCGCATTTCCTCGGCCATGGCGTCGCGCAGCGCCTCGCGCACGGTCGTCGCGACCATTTCGGTGCCGGCCGGAATGTCCGGGTCGGCGGCGACTTCGGTCTTCGGCGCGGCCGGAACCGGCGCGGAAGCGGACCCCTGCTGGGTCGGCTTTTCAGCCTCCTCGACCTTCGGGCCGGCGGCTTCGGCCGGCTTTTCGGCAGCCTTCGGCGCGGCCATGGCATCGGCGCTCTCGCCGTCCTGAAGCAGCACGGCGATCGCCGTGTTGACCTTGACGCCCTCGGTGCCGGCCGGGATCAGGATCTTGCCGATCACGCCCTCGTCGACGGCCTCGACTTCCATCGTGGCCTTGTCGGTTTCGATCTCGGCGATGACGTCGCCGGACTTCACGGTGTCGCCCTCGTTCTTGACCCATTTGGAAAGCGTGCCCTCTTCCATGGTCGGAGACAGGGCGGGCATGAGAATTTCTACTGGCATTTTTCGTCCCTCCCCGGATTACAGCAGGATGTCGGTGTAGAGTTCGGATACATCCGGCTCCGGATCGGACTGCGCGAAATCGGCGCTGTCGGCGACGATGTCACGGACGTCCTTGTCGATCTGCTTGAGATCGTCTTCGCTCGCCCACTTTCTTTCGAGAAGACGCGCGCGGACCTGCTCGATCGGGTCGTGCTCCGAGCGCATCTTCTGCACTTCGTCCTTCGAGCGATACTTGGCGGGGTCCGACATGGAGTGGCCGCGGTAGCGGTAGGTCAGCATTTCGAGGATGATCGGGCCCTTGCCGGAGCGGCAGTGCTCGACGGCCTCGTCCGCGGCGGCCTTCACCGCGCGCACGTCCATGCCGTCGACCTGGTAGCCCGGAATGCCGAAGGAGGCGCCGCGCTGGGAGAAGTCCGTCTGGGCCGAGGCGCGCGAGACGGCGGTGCCCATGGCGTAGCGGTTGTTCTCGATGATGTAGATGACCGGCAGCTTCCAGAGGGCCGCCATGTTGAAGCTTTCGTAGACCTGGCCCTGGTTGGCCGCGCCGTCGCCGAAATAGGCGAGCGAGACGTTGTCGTTGCCGCGGTAGCGGTTGGCGAAGGCGAGGCCCGTTCCGAGCGAGACCTGCGCGCCGACGATGCCGTGGCCGCCGTAGAAGTTCTTCTCCTTGGAGAACATGTGCATGGAGCCGCCCTTGCCCTTGGAAAGGCCGCCGCGGCGTCCGGTCAGTTCCGCCATCACGCCCCGGGCGCTCATGCCGCAGGCCAGCATGTGGCCGTGGTCACGGTAGCCGGTGATGACCTGGTCGCCGTCCTTCAGCGCCATCTGCATGCCGACGACGACGGCTTCCTGGCCGATATAGAGGTGACAGAAGCCGCCGATGAAGCCCATGCCATAGAGCTGGCCGGCCTTTTCCTCGAAACGCCGGATCAGCAGCATCTCGCGATAGGCCTTCAGGTCGTCTTCCTTGGAGAAGTCGGCGATGGTGCCGCCGTTGAAATCTTTCTTTGCAGGCTTTGCCGCAGTCTTGCGGCTGGACGTGGACGCGGTCTTACGCGGAGCCATTCGTTCCTCCCTATGTTTGCCTTTGACGGAAACCATAGGGGAGAAATTCCGCCTCAGCAATGCCATAAATGCATGGCTTATATTCTCGACAATCCATTGAATAATAACAAGGATTTACGATTAACCTGATTTCGGTTAATCGACAATCTCAGTGGAAAATCACGATTTCGTCGGCGCGCGACATATTGAGATACGAGCGCGCCTTTTCATCCAGCATGTCGCGTTCCAGCGAGCCGTCGCTCATCAGGGCGACCTCTTTTTCCAGGATCTGGCGCTGCCGCACGAGCACGTCGAGCCGCGCCTGGCGCTCCACCCTTTGCCGCTCGAACTCCTCCATTCCCCTGAGGCCGAGATCGCCATGGACGGAATGGTAACCGAAATAGGAAAGGAATGCGACCGTAATCACCGGCAGTGTCAGCCGGCCGAACTTCCGCTTCTTGTGATGTTTGGTCCACATGCAAGTGCCCTGATACGCAATACGGATTTCACACTAGCACCAAGGGGTTAACCGATCATTGACCATGACGGGCCGAAGCCGGCGATCGAGGCTGGAAGCCGGTGGTCCTGCCCGGCCGAAAAAAACAAAACCCGCGTCCTGCGACGCGGGTTTCGTCATTTCGGAGAAACTGTTTTTCGATCAGCCGCGCAGGATGCCGCGGCCGGCGTAGCGGGCCTGTGTGCCAAGCTGCTCTTCGATGCGGATGAGCTGGTTGTACTTGGCGGTACGGTCGGAGCGGGCGAGCGAGCCGGTCTTGATCTGGCCGCAGTTGGTGGCGACGGCGAGATCCGCGATGGTGGAGTCTTCCGTTTCGCCAGAGCGGTGCGACATGACGGCGGTGTAGCTCGCCTTGTGTGCGGTCTCGACGGCGTCGAGCGTCTCGGAGAGCGAGCCGATCTGGTTGACCTTGACGAGGATCGAGTTGGCGACCCCCATCTTGATGCCATCGCGCAGGCGCGCGGAATTGGTGACGAAGAGGTCGTCGCCGACGAGTTGAACCTTCTTGCCGATCTTGTCGGTCAGCGCCTTCCAGCCATCCCAGTCGTCTTCCGCCATGCCGTCCTCGACCGAGAAGATCGGGTACCTGGCGGTGAGTTCCGCAAGGTAGTCGGCCATGGCGCCCGGCTCCAGCGTGCGGCCCTCGCCTTCGAGCACGTACTTGCCGTCCTTGAAGAATTCCGTCGAGGCGCAGTCGAGCGCGATGAACATGTCCTCGCCCGGACGGTAGCCGGCCTTCTCGATGGACTTCATGATGAAGTCGAGGGCGGCGGGCGCCGAAGCCAGACCCGGCGCGAAGCCGCCTTCGTCGCCGACATTGGTATTGTGGCCGTCGGCAGCGAGCTGCTTCTTCAGCGTGTGGAAGACTTCCGAGCCCATGCGCACGGCGTCGCGCACGGTTTCCGCGCCGACCGGCACGATCATGAATTCCTGGAAGTCGATCGGGTTGTCGGCATGCGCGCCGCCATTGATGATGTTCATCATCGGCACCGGCAGGACGCGGGCGTTCGGGCCGCCGACATAGCGGTGGAGCGGCAGGTTGGCGGCTTCCGCGGCGGCCTTGGCGACGGCGAGCGAGACGCCGAGGATGGCGTTGGCGCCGAGGCGCGCCTTGTTCGGCGTGCCGTCGAGCTCGATCATCGTCTGGTCGATCTGGATCTGGTCTTCGGCATCGAGGCCGCCGATGGCTTCGAAGATCTCGCCGTTGACGGCGGCGACGGCGTTCTCGACGCCCTTGCCGAGGTAGCGCTTGCCGCCGTCGCGCAGTTCGACGGCTTCATGCGCACCGGTTGAGGCGCCGGAGGGAACGGCCGCGCGGCCGAAGCTGCCATCTTCGAGGTGCACGTCCACTTCGACGGTGGGGTTGCCGCGGCTGTCGAGAATCTCGCGGCCGATGATATCGATGATAGCAGTCATGGAAATCGTCCTGGTTCGGGGTTTATTAATCGATTAAAATCCACTTTTAATCGACCATGCGGAAATTACAATGGCGTGAGGGCGCCAGAAAAAACGGATGGCACGTCTTCGTGTCATCCGTTTGAAGTCTCAGCCCTTGGCGATGGCGTCAAAGGCGAGCAGCTTTTCGAGAAGCCGCGGCATGTCCTTGAGATGCACCATGTTCGGCCCGTCAGAGGGCGCATGGTCCGGGTCCTCGTGCGTCTCGATGAAGAGGCCGGCAACGCCGACGGCAACCGCCGCCCGGGCCAGCGTCTCGACGAATTCACGCTGCCCGCCGGACGAACCGCCCTGCCCGCCCGGCTGCTGCACCGAATGGGTGGCATCGAACACGACGGGCGCGCCGAGCGCGGCCATGATCGGCAGCGCGCGCATATCCGAGACGAGCGTGTTGTAGCCGAAGGAGGCGCCGCGCTCGCACAGCAGCACGTTCGGATTGCCGCTCTCGGTGAACTTCGCCAGCACATTCTTCATGTCCCAGGGCGCGAGGAACTGGCCCTTCTTGACGTTGATCGTGCGCCCGGTATTGGCGGCGGCGACGAGAAGGTCCGTCTGGCGCGACAGGAAGGCCGGGATCTGCAGGATGTCGACCGTCCCGGCGACGAGGGCGCATTGCTCTTCCGTGTGGATGTCGGTCAGAACCGGGAAGCCGAAATCCTTCTTGAGGTCGGCGAAGATCTCCATCGCCTTGTCAAGCCCGATGCCGCGCTTGCCGGAAAGCGAGGTGCGGTTCGCCTTGTCGAAGGACGACTTGTAGACGAGACCGATGTCGAGCTTTTCGCAGAGCTCGGCGAGCGTGCCGGCGATCATGTAGGCATGGTCGCGGCTTTCCATCTGGCAGGGGCCGGCGATCAGCGAGAAGCGCTCCGTCTGCGCGAAGGTGACCTTCCTGGCGCCTTCGCCGACGATGACGGTGGAATTGGTTTTCATCTCATTCTCCAAAGACGAAGAGGACACCCTGCCCCGGCGCCGGCGGCACCAGAAGGCGGTTGTCCCGCTCGCGGAAGGCGACGCCGCGCTGCTCCAGCAGGCGGCGACAATCGGACAGGCTGGAAACCCTGAAGACGACCGCCTGCCCCTTGAGGCCGCGATCCGTGCCGGCGACCGGCGCAATGCCGTAGAAGCCTTCGAGGCCGGCATCGTTCAGCACGGTGATGCGGCCGCGCGGCGTCTCGACCGACATGCCGAAGGACATGGCCTCGATCTCGCGCTCGTCGGCGGCTTCCTGCACGAGATACTGGAAGTCCGTCGGGTTCTGTTCGGACAGCACGACCTCGGCGAGCGCCACGACGCCGTTGTCATGCGCCTCCAGCGCCTTGCGGTCCGAGGGCAGCGGCAGGATGCGCTGCGAGGCGAAGAAGAAGAAATCGGGGCTGCGCAGGTCGGCGGCGAAGGCAAGGCGGAAGCTGCCGGTCGCCGTCGAGCCGTCAGGCAGCAGCATGTCGCGGGAAAACTCCAGGATCTCGCCGCCGGAAATCCCCGCGGCACGGTAGCGCCGGTCGTCTTCCCAGGCATCGCTCGCCGCCATGGCGATGCCAGAAAAGCCTTCCAGCCCCCGGCGGAAACGGAAAGCCTGGTCGCGCGCGACGAAGACGTTGCCCGTCCGCGCGGCTTCCTCGCATTCCTCGCGGTTGGCGATGCCGAGCGGCTCCAGGTAGCTGCCGTCGGAGAGGAAGACGCAACAGTTTTCCGTGCCGAACGGATGGCGCGCATCCTTGGCGACGGTGAAGCCGAGCTGCGTCAGGCGCTCGCGGGCTATGGCCAGCTCGGACACCGGCAGCACCAGATGGTCGATCGGGCGGGGCGTTCTCGAACGCACGGTCATGGCAAAATCCGGTCGTGTTTCAGGCGCCCCGTGCTTTGCATGCTTTCGGCCCGCAATGCAAGCATCGGCACCACGCGCGGCGGCCGTGCGGAACTTTTCCGCATGTCCGCCATTAGAGACGACCTTCCCGCACGGAGCAGTCCCATTCCGACATCCCGAGAGATCACCCGCCAGCGCGACCTGCACGAATCCCGGCCACTGTGGGCCGACTCGCCGCGCATTTCGCTGCGCACGCGGCGCAGCCCCCAGCGGCAGGACTACGATTGCATCATCGTCGGCGCCGGCATTTCGGGCGCCCTCGCGGCCCATGCGCTCGCCGACGGCAAGCGTTCCGTGCTCGTCGTGGACCGCCGGGAGCCCGTTCATGGCAGCACGCTCGCCAGCACGGCGATGATCCAGCACGAGATCGACGTTCCCCTGCACAGGCTCGCCGGCATGATCGGCGTGGATAAGGCGCAGCGCGCCTGGCAGCGTTCCGCCCGCGCCGTCGAGCAATTGACGCGCATCGTCGCGGATGCAGGCCTTTCCTGCGGCTTCGAGCGCAAGAAGACCCTCTTCCTTGCCGGCGACGCCTATGGCCGGCGGGCCTTGCAGGCCGAATTGGAGGCGCGCCAGGCGGCGGGCATCGAAGCGGAACTCGTCGATGCCGCACAGCTCGCCGAGCGCTTTTCCATCGACCGCACCGGCGCCCTTCTCAGCGACATCTCGGCCTCCGCCAACCCGGCGCAGATGGCCGCCGGCATCCTGCGGGCGGCGGCGGCGCGCGGCGTCGAGATCGTCAGCCCCCTGGAGATCACCGACATGCGGGCGACGACCGACTGCGTGTTCCTCGCCACGGCCGAGGGCAACATCGTCTCCGCCAGGCATGTCGTGTTCTGCTCCGGCTACGAGTTCCTCGAAGCGGTCGCCGACCGGGATCACGCCATCGTCTCCACCTGGGCGCTCTCGACGCCGCCCGACACGGCGCTGCCGGACTGGCTGAAGGACTGCATCGTCTGGGAGGGCGCCGATCCCTATCTCTACCTTCGCCGCTCCCGCGACGGCCGGCTGATCGCGGGCGGGGAAGACGAGGAGAGCGAGAACGCCTATGCCTCGCCGCAGAAGCTTCGGCGGAAGGCGAAGACCATCCATCGCAAGGTCGAGGCCCTGCTCGGCCTTTCCCTGCCTGAGCCGGATCATGTCTGGGCCGCCCCCTTCGGCACCACCCGCACCGGCCTGCCGCTCATCGGCCGCGTTCCCGGCCTGCCGAACGTCTTCGCCGTGATGGGTTTCGGCGGCAACGGCATCACCTTCAGCCAGATCGCAGCCGAGATCGTCGCGGCCGATATTGCAGGCCATGGCGATGCGGATGCCGATCTTTTCGCCTTCCGCGCCCGCGATTCCTGACGAAACGCCAGTCCGCGCGGGCGATATTCCCCTTCCGTCGAATGGTTGCGGCCGGCAAGGCGCGTTATGGTGGGTGCAGACCCTGAAAGACCGGACCGCCATGCTGCTTGCCATCCTCTCCGACATCCACGCCAACCGCGAGGCCTTCGAGGCCGTGCTGGCGGCGGCGGACGCGGCCGGGGCGGAGCGCTTCGTGCTGCTGGGCGACATCGTCGGCTATGGGGCGGATCCGGAATGGTGCGCCGAGCGGGCGATGCAGCTTGCCGCAGGCGGTGCCGTCGTGCTGCGCGGCAACCATGACGAGGCGGTCGGCACTCCCTCCGTCTCGATGAACGCGACGGCAACCGTCGCGCTCGAGTGGACGCGCCGCCAGCTCGGCAGCGCCACCCGCGCCTTCCTTGCCGATCTACCCCTCGAGGTGCGCGAGGGCGACTGCCTCTTCGTCCATGCCGATGCCAGCGCGCCCGCCGACTGGAACTACGTGCTCGACGCCAGCGATGCCGGCCGGCACCTTGCCGCCTGCGAGGCGCGCGTCAGCTTCTGCGGCCATGTACACAAGCCGGCGCTCTACTGCACCGCGCCGGGCGGCAAGGTCACGCATTTCCGCCCCGTCGCCGCGACGCCGGTGCCGCTCCTGCCGCAGCGCCGCTGGCTCGCCGTCATCGGCGCGGTCGGCCAGCCGCGCGACGGCAATCCGGCCGCCGCCTTCGCGCTCTACGATACCGAGAGCGCCGACCTCAGCTTCATGCGCGCCGCCTACGACGTCGACAAGGCCGCCGACAAGATCCGCGCGGCGGGCCTGCCGGCCTCGCTCGCCGACCGCCTGTTCCGGGGACGCTAGATGGTCAAGGCAAGGCTGAAACCCGGCGATGTGATCGACGGTTTCGTCATCGAGGACATCGCCCACAATGGCGGCATGGCGCGCATCTGGACGGTCAGCCGGCCCGACATCGACTTCCCGATCCTGATGAAGGTGCCGGTCATCGGCGAGGGCGACGACCCGGCGGCGATCGTCGGCTTCGAGATGGAGCAGATGATCCTGCCGCGCCTTTCCGGCCCGCATGTGCCCCGCTTCGTCGCCGACGGCGATTTCGCAACGCTCCCCTATATCGTCATGGAGCGACTGCCCGGCACCTCGCTCTATCCGCTGCTCGAACGCCTGCCATTGCCGCCCGAAGAGGTGGCCGCCATCGGCGCCAAGGTGGCGGTGGCGCTCGATTCGCTGCATCGCCAGCATGTCGTCCATCTCGACCTCAAGCCCTCCAACGTCATGTTCCGCGAGACCGGCGAGGCCGTGCTGATCGACTATGGCCTCGCCCGCCACGTCCACCTGCCCGACCTGATGGACGAGCAGTTCCGCCTGCCCTACGGCACCGCGCCCTACATGGCGCCCGAGCAGGTGCTCGGTGCGCGCAGCGATTTCCGCAGCGATCTCTTCGCGCTCGGCGTCATGCTCTATTTCTTCTCGACCGGCGAACGCCCTTTCGGCGATCCGCAGCGCCTGAACGGCCTGAAACGCCGGCTCTGGCGCGACCCGCTGCCGCCGCGCGCGCGCAATGCCGCCATTCCGCCCGCCCTCCAGGAAATCATCCTGCGCTGCCTGGAGGTGAACCCCGCCTGGCGCTATCCGAGCGCCGCGCAGCTCGCCCTCGACCTTCAGGACCTCTCGTCCGTCAAGCTGACGGCGCGGGCGGAGAAGATGAAACGCGATCCGCTCGGCATGGTGCTGCGCCGCCGGTTCAATCCCGTGCCCATCGAGACCGTGAAGCCGCAGGCCGCGGAAGCACAGCTTGCCGGCGCGCCGATCGTCGCCGTGGCGATCGACCTTGCCGGCGGCGCGCCGGACCTTGCCGAGGCAATCCACAAGACCGTCGCCCGCATCGTCGAGAACACGCCCGACGCCCGCATCGCCTGCATCAACGTCCTGAAGATCAACCGCATCGCCATCGACACCTCGCTGGACGAGGAAGGCCGCAACAAGCATGTGCTGCGGCTCGTGGAACTGCGCAACTGGTCGACAGGCCTGCCCGCGCCCGGCGGCGGCATCACCTTCCATGTGCTGGAGGCGGTCTCGCCCGCCGACGCGATCCTCGAATATGCCCGCGAGAACCATGTCGACCATATCGTCATGGGCGCGCGCGCCGAATCGGCCATGCGTTCCATGCTCGGCAGCGTTTCCGGCGAGATCGCCGCGCACGCCCCCTGCACGGTGACGGTCGTGCGCAACCGCACCCGACCGGACTAGATCGCCTCAGGACCGGAAGCGCTTGCGGTATTCCCCAGGCGTCAGCCCGACGATGCGCGCAAAGACCCTCCGGAAGGCGCCGGGGTCGTTGTAGCCGACGTCCACGGCCACGAGATCGACGGAACGCGTGCTGAACTGCAGCATTTCCTGCGCCTTCGCCACCCGCAGCCGCTGGCAATAATCCGTCGTCGTCAGCCCCGTCGCCTTGCGGAAACGCCGAAGGAACGTGCGCGCCTCCAGCCCCGCCTGCGCGGCCAGCATATCGAGGCCCGTCTCCTTTGCCGCGGTGGCCTGCAGCCAGTGCTGCACCTTCAGGATCGCCGCGTCGCCATGCAGCAGGCGCGGCGAGAAGGAGCTGTAATAGCGCTGCTCGCGGCCGGGCGGGTCGATCACGAACCGGCGCGCGATCTCCAGCATGACCGTCGGCCCGAGAAAGCGGTCGATCAGCTTCAGCCCGAGATCCACCCAGGCCATCACGCCGCCCGCCGTGACGATATCGCCGTCGTCGCTGAGGAGCCGGTCCGTATCGACCCGGACATCGGGAAAACGCAATTCGAACGTTTCCGCGACCACCCAGTTGGTGGTGATCGTGCGGCCGGTCAGCAATCCCGTCTCGCCGAGCAGGAAGGCGCCGGCGCAGATCGAGGCGAGCTGGATGCCGGACGCATGGCATTGCCGCAGCCAGGCCGCAAACGGCGCCGCATCCTCCCGCCGGATCGGATCGCCCAGCGCCGGCGGCAGCACGAGAACAGAGGGCCGCGCCGCCTCCTCCCCGAAGCCGCTCGCCGCGATCCGCACCGGCCGACCTTCCTCCAGCCGCCAGTGGCTGACCGAAAGCCTCGGCCCCGCCCGTCCGTTCCGCCCGGCAAGCGCCGTCGCCGCGTTGAAAAGGTCGGTCATGCCGAGAACGGCCGCCATCTGCACGCCCGGATAGAGCACCAGTCCGATTTCCGCCGAGGCCGCCATGTCACTTCCAACCCGGATTATGTCGATATCGCCAATGGCCAGAGATGGCAGGCCGGAGGCACAATGTCCATCACGTCAACTGCACGCGGAAGGAAAGCCTATGAGCAAGCGCGCCGTCATCATCGTCGATCTCCAGAAGGATTATCTCGGCTCCGGCAGTTTTCCGCTGTCCGGCATCGAGGCGGCCGCGGCAAACGCGGCGCGGGTCATCGAGGCCGGCCGCAACCGGGGAGACCGGATCGTCCATGTCCACCATGTCTCGAAGGAGGCGGACTCCCCGCTCTTCGCGCCGGATACGGACGGCATCCGCGCGATCCCGGCGGTCGCGCCGGAAAGGGACGACACGGTGATCATCAAGAATTACCCCAACTCCTTCCGCCAGACCCCGCTGCACGACACGCTGCAGGCCGCCGGGATCGAGGAGGTCGTGGTGGTGGGCGCGATGAGCGACGTGTGCATCGACGCGACGGCCCGCGCGGCCGCCGACCTCGGTTACGGCCTCACCGTCGTGCACGATGCCTGCGCGACCCGCGACAAGGCCTTCGGTGATTCGGTCGTGCCGGCGGCGCAGGTCCACGCCACGATCATGTCGGCGCTCGAATTCGGCTACGGCAAGGTCACGACGACCGCCGAATTCCTCTCGTAAGCTGCGCGGACCTCAGGAAATGCGCCATCTCCGCCGCCCGCGGGGATGGCGGCCTGACGCCTCCAGCCGCTTGCCCATTCCGCCGGGCCGGCCGTCATTCCCCTGTCATGTGACAATGGTGTCTCTTGCCGCGTGAATGCACCCGGCAGCCGCCATGAAGGGCCGGCGCCCATCGGAGTACGCATGAATGGACATGGCTCAGGCCCTCGCCCTTGCCTCGGGCGCTCTTGTCGCGACCAACCTTGCCAGCATCCTCATCGCCGCAAGGCGGCTGAGCCCCGCCGGTGCCACACCCCCCGATGTCAGGAAGAAGCCCCCCGTCTCCATCGTCGTCCCCCTGCGCGGCATCGAGAACTTTTCCGCCGAGACACTGGACCGCGCCTTCCGCCTCGACTGGCCGAAATACGAGCTGCTCTTCTGCGTCGCCCACGGCAAGGATCCGATCATCGCGAAGGTCGAGAAGGCGGCGCTCGCCCATCCGCATGTCGAGGCCCGCATCCTCGTCGGCGACGACCGCATCAGCGCCAATCCGAAGCTCAACAATTGCGTCAAGGGCTGGCAGGCCGCCCGTCACGACTGGGTGATCCTCGCCGATTCCAACGTGCTCATGCCGCCGGATTACATCCAGCATCTCATGGCCGGCTGGCGAAGCGATTCGGGCGTCGTCTGCTCCACGCCGCTCGGCTCCCGGCCGGACGGCTTCTGGGCCGAGGTGGAATGCATGTTCCTCAACACGCAGCAGGCGCGCTGGCAATATGCCGGCGAGGCCGTCGGCCTCGGCTTCGCGCAGGGCAAGAGCATGCTCTGGTCCAGGCCGATGCTGGAGGCCAACGGCGGCATCCAGGCCCTGAACGCGGAAATCGCCGAGGACGCCGCCTCGACGAAGCTGGTGAACCGCCTCGGCCTCAAGGTCCATCTGGTTTCCGCGCCCTTCGAGCAGCCCCTGGGGCGTCGCACCGGCCAGGATATCTGGTCGCGCCAGAGCCGCTGGTCGCGCCTGCGCCGCGTCACCTTCCCGGGCTTCTTCGCACCGGAAATCCTGCTCGGCGCGCTGCCGCCGCTGTTGCTCGCGCTGGCCGCCGCGCTCCTCGGCAAGATGGCGCTTTTGCCTGCCGCCCTCCTGGTGCTCGCCGGCATCTACCTGCCGGAGGTGGCCCTTGCCCTTGCCAAGGGCTGGCGCCTTTCCCTCTGGTCGGTACCCGCCATGATCGTCCGCGACTGCATGATGCCGGCCATCTGGCTGCGCGCCTGGCTCGGCGGCACCATCGACTGGCGCGGCAACACGATGACGATCGGCACCACGGCCAGCGAACTCAAGGAAGCGCCGGCCGGCTCCTAGGCGGTGAACCCGAGCGGTCAGCCGCGACAATCGAGCAAAAGACGAAAGACCGGCCTCGGCGCGCGGTAATTAACTCGAAAGGGTTAGTGCATCGCAGGAATTCTATACTTGTGCCGCAATAGTTCCGCGCCGTTCCTCACCTTATCAGGAGTTGCTAATTTGCAAGAAGCGGAAGCGGAGAGAGATATTAGTTTCTTTTCGGGGAAGTCAGGGGCGACAGCCGGCAAGCGGCCGGCACGATAATGTTCGACGCTATACTCATGACGCCATGACGAAACGTGATTTCACGGGCAATATTATTGGCGACCCCTGCAGGGCTCGAACCTGCGACATTCTGCTTAGAAGGCAGATGCTCTATCCAGCTGAGCTAAGGGGCCGGCGGGACCTCAGTGGGTCCAGGGCTGCATGCGGTTGAAACGGAAGTTGTCCGGATAGGCGACGCGCTTGCGGGTCGATTCCTTCGGCTCGATCACGCGATATTCGATGCCGTTGCGCTCGGCATAGGCGACGGCTTCCTCGCAGGTCTCGAAGTTCAGCCGGACCTGCTGGTACATGTCGCCAGAGCTGGTGTAGCCCATGATAGGGTCGATCGTCCGCGGCTTTTCGGCATCGAATTCCAGAACCCAAACATGGGTCTTGGCCTTGCCGGACTGCATGGCGGTCTTTGCGGGACGATAGATCTTGGCGGTCATCGAAGCGGCTCCAGAATTCTCGCATAAACGGCGCACCGTTTCGCCGGCGCGCGTCCGAATATGCATAGCCCGGATTCCGTAAAGGGGAAATGACCGGAAGCGCATTTGGCATCGAGACGCCCGCCGGACGTGGTCGGAGTGGAGAGATTCGAACTCCCGACCCTCTGGTCCCAAACCAGATGCGCTACCAGACTGCGCTACACTCCGTCCGTCCCGGCGATGGGGAGATACACGCATCCGGGCTTCGCCGCAACAGAAAACGGGCGTTTTCAGGCGCTTGTGGAGAGAAAGGCGGAGGGCGTCACTGGCCTTTGCGCAGGGTGTCGATCAACGCGTTCTCGACGCGGTTGCCGGTGCGGATGCCGAGGCGCCGGGTGGTGCCGGCGTTGAGCTCCAGCACGTAGTCGATCGGGCCTTTCGAATCGATGATCGATTCGGAGAGCGGCTCGGCGTTTTCCTTGATCGCGCGGATCCTGCCGTCCTTGCCGATGAACAGCATGTCGAGGGCGAGGTAGGTGTTCTTCATCCACATGAAGACCTGCCGCGTCTCGCCGAAGGCGAAGAGCATGCCGTGGTCGGGCGCCATTTCGCGGCGGTACATCAGCCCCTGCTCGCGCTGGCGGGGCGTGACGGCGAGTTCCACCGTGAAGGCGTGGCTCTTGCCGTTCCTGGTGACGATCGTCAGCGGCTGGGTGTCGAATTTCTCGCCTGCGGCGGCGGTAAACGCCAGGCACAGAAAAAGCGCCATGACGGCGCTTGTCAGACGCGCGAGGCCGAAGGACCGCGCCGCAACAACGGCCATCAGTGTGCCCTGTTGCCGGCGACCGGCATGTCCGGATGGATCTCCGCGGCCATGAGGCCCTTTTCGCCGTCGCCGAAACGCACCAGCACGACCTGGCCCGGGCGCAACTCGGTAAGGCCGAAGCGACGCAGCGTCTCCATATGGATGAAGATGTCTTCCGTACCCTCGCCGCGGGTCAGGAAGCCGAAGCCCTTGGTGCGGTTGAACCACTTGACCAGCACGCGCTCCAGCCCGCTCGAGGGCGTGACCTGCACATGGGTCTTGACCGGTGGCATCTGCGAGGGATGCACCGCCGTCGTCTGGTCCATGGAAAGGATGCGAAAGGCCTGATAGCCGCGGTCGCGCTTCTGGATGAGCGCCACGACGCGCGTGCCTTCGAGGACCGTCTGGTAACCGTCGCGGCGCAGGCAGGTGACGTGCAGCAGCACATCCTGCATGCCGTTGTCGGGCACGATGAAACCGAAGCCCTTGGCGACGTCGAACCACTTGATGACGCCGGTGATCTCGATCAGATCGACGGAGTCGCTGGCCTGGTCATCACTGTTCGTGATTTCCTTAGAAGACACCCTGTCCACCATGACCTGCCAGCCCCTCGTTTACGCGTCACATGAGTTACGGTTAACTGATTCTTGAGAAACAGAATAACATTGTCCCGATGCGAATGCGCAAGCCCCCTTGAAAGTTTTGCCGGTCGCATTGGTAGGCCGCAAGGCTTGCCTGAAGCTGACAAGAACCGAACCTTTCGGGCAGAGCCCAATCAGAGGATATTACAATGCGTTATCTCCACACGATGGTCCGCGTCAAAGACGTCGATGCGTCCCTGCATTTCTATTGTACGCTCTTCGGCCTCCAGGAAGTTCGTCGCCATGAAAACGAGAAGGGCCGCTTCACGCTGATCTTCCTGGCTGCACCCGGGGATGTCGCGGCCGCGCGGGAGAACGCGGCACCCTGCCTTGAACTCACCTACAACTGGGATAGCGAGGACTATGCGGGCGGGCGCAATTTCGGCCACCTCGCCTACGAGGTCGACGACATCTATGCCATCTGCCGCAAGCTCATGGACAAGGGCGTCACCATCAATCGCCCGCCGCGCGACGGCCACATGGCCTTCGTCCGCTCGCCTGATGGCATTTCCATCGAGATCCTGCAGAAGGGCGAAAGCCTCGCCCCGGCCGAGCCCTGGGCCTCGATGGGCAATACCGGCGCCTGGTAGAAACGGCCCGGACGCAAGCTCCAGGCAAAGCTTGCGGCCTATACGTTCGGGGACGAACCATCGTTTCGCCGTATTCGACCGGAAATTTCTGCCATTCCGGTCGATTCGCCAGCGTGAGGAGGCGTTCGCCCGTTTTCGGGCCGGATTTGCTTTCCGTTCTGCGCTTCATGCGCTTTGCGCCCCTCGGCCTTGGCAAAGGCCGAAACGGTAACATCGCGGCAACCGCAGCCTGGCCCTTCGGCTTTTCTCGCTTGCGGTTGCGACTGTTTGAAGAAAGTCGTCCACCGGTGGCAGGACCGGTGACACGAACGTCGAAAGCGGGGGAAAGCCTTTGCAGGACATGCAGGGAAAGTGGCCGGGCCTGAAGACGCTGCGGTATGGATTGCTGCTCGCCGTCTCGCTCGCCACGCTCTCGGGCTGCGTTTCCGCAGTCTCCACGGATCTGCGCGCAGACGGCAACGCGGCGCAGGAAAAGGAAGAGGCCGTCGCGGAAGGCGGCGCGGACGAGACCACCACGCCGGTGATCGCCGGGCAGGACGGGGCGCAGGAGCCCTACGCCACCGCCGAAGCGGCGGGCGCTGCCAACGGGCAAGGCGCGGGCGAAGCCGCCGGCCGCGACATGGCAGGCCTCGTCATGCAGCCGGCCACGCTGGATGCAGGCCGGGCCAGCATCTATTCCAATGGCGGCCAGGCACCGACAGGCGCGGCCTATGCGACGCAGACGACGGGGGCGAACGCGTCCTCTGCCGGCCTTTATGCGAACCCGGGCGCAGCGCAGGCCGGCCGCCTGCCGGTCGAGGACATGCCGCAGCTCGATTCGCCGGGACAGCAGGCCGCCGCCATGGCGGGCGACGGTCAGAACGCGGCGCTGCCGGAAAACATCCCGATCCCCAAGTCTGCACGCACCGCGCTGGTTGCCGAGGCCGCGGCCGGCAATGCCGCCGACAGGGCCCTTGCCGTGCCGGCAACGGACGAGACGGCCGGCGCGCCGGCGCAGGGCGGCCAGGAGAAGCGGGTAACGGTCGCCTCCCTCTTCGCCGACAAGCGCGAGGCAGCGGAAGAATTCGACGGCGACCGGTTCGCGCAGCAGCCGCGCCGCGTGCTGAACCGCGACAGCGCGAGCGCCACGCGAAAAGCCTCGCTCGGCGCAATGCCCGGCGTCTCCACCGCCAATGCACTCTTCTCGACGAACCATTCCGAAGCCGAGGAGGTCGAGGACGACGCGCCGCAGTTCAAGGAAGTGGCCTCCATCGCCGGGCTGGCGCGCCTCGCGCCGAACGGCCTCTGGCTCCAGACGGAGAAGGTGAAGACCGGCTGCTTCAAGCCGGAACTCCTGCAGGTGCTGAAGACGATCGAGAAACATTACGACAAGCCGATCATCGTCACCTCGGGCCTGCGCGACGTGAAGCTCAATCGCGAGAAGCAGTCGCTGCACACACGCTGCGAGGCGGCCGACATCCAGATCGCCGGCGTCAGCAAATGGGAACTCGCGGAATATCTGCGCAGCATGCCCGGCCGCGGCGGCGTCGGCACCTATTGCCATACCGAATCCGTGCATATCGATGTCGGCCCGGAGCGCGACTGGAACTGGCGCTGCCGCGCACGGAAATAGGATTTTCCGATAAACCGTTGGAATCAATTCATTTTCCGACGATAAAGGCCGCCCTCCGGGGCGGTTTTCATTTTTTTGTCGCAAGCGCTTTTTCCCGCTTGCGGAAGGCAAATCGCCCTTCTATAAGACGCCCACCGCACGCGCCCTTCGTCTATCGGTTAGGACGCCAGATTTTCATTCTGGAAAGAGGGGTTCGACTCCCCTAGGGCGTGCCACGGTTTTCTCCCTTGAAATCACCCGCTTTTCGTCGCCGGAAACCATGCGTTCCGGCTGGTGAAAAAGTTACGCGGATGCCATTTTCCGTCTTGCGCATCCGCCGTGTCCCGACTAGAAGACGGCCACCGCACGCGCCCTTCGTCTATCGGTTAGGACGCCAGATTTTCATTCTGGAAAGAGGGGTTCGACTCCCCTAGGGCGTGCCACTCCTTCCCTTCCTGCCGTCACGCATTCCGCTTTTCCAGCGCAGAACGGAGCCTGTTTTGCGGGCCCGGAAAAAACTGGAATTTCCTGCATTTAGGGCTTGCGCGAATCCAAGCTCCCGACTAGAAGACGCCCACCGCACGCGCCCTTCGTCTATCGGTTAGGACGCCAGATTTTCATTCTGGAAAGAGGGGTTCGACTCCCCTAGGGCGTGCCACCTTCCCACGAAAAGCTGAACGACGATCGGGGCTCACCAAAGCCTCGTGCGACGCTGTTCGTTCACCGTCGCCCCGATCTGCGTTTCATTGGCAGAGAGCGCCGGCTATGGCGCGATCCTCACCTCGTCCTGCAACCGCACGAGTTCGAAGTCGCTGATCAGCACGTCGATCCTCAGCCGCCATAGGCCGGCCTGCGGCAGGACGACGCCTTCCGCGCGCCATCTCCCCTCGCCGTCCAGAAGCGCCTTGCGCCGCATGGGCTCGATGCCGGCAGCCGGATTGGAGAAGACGAACTGCACGTCCTTCGGCGTCATGGGGGTAAAATCGGGGGAAAGGATGATCGCGGAGACGTCGACCGGGCCAGCCCGGCCGGGGCTGACCGTGACCTCCGCCATCGCCTTGTCCGCATGGATGTGGATCTCGACCGGCTGGGCGGCGGCGACCGCGAGGGCGCGCGGCGGCGGCGTGAACCGCCAGGTCGCCGCAGTCGCGAGTATCGCAAGCATGACGATGCTCTCGATCGCGATGACGCGCACCAGACGGTTTCTTGCCTGCGCCGCGCCCGCATGCGCCGGCCCGGTCAGCGCCCAGCGGTTGACGGCGACAAGGACGAAAAGGACCAGAAGCAGGGCGAGTTTTGCCAGAAGCACGTTGCCGTAGGCGGTGGAGAGCAGCGCTGCGGGATGCTCGACCTGAACGACGGCGAGCAACACGCCCGCGACGGCCAGCACGCCGACGGCCAGCGGAATGAGCCGCGAGAACCGGTCCAGCCCCGCGCGGCCGGCATCCGCGTTACGCCGCAGCGCATAGGCGAGCGGCACGAGGGCCCCGATCCAGATCGCGATCGTCACGGCATGGAAGAAGACGGCGGGCCGCATCAGCCATTGCGGCATCGCCGCGCTCGCATGGCCGCTGAGCGCCAGCGCGAGGCTGCCGGCGATGAGCGCACCCGCTGATGCGGTTCGCCCGACAAGGATCGAGCGCGCCTTCAGTGCGAACGCTGCCGCAAGGAACGTACATGCCAGAACAGCGACGGTCGAACCGAAGCTCGTTGCAAGCCCGGCTTTCCAGACCGACTGGTCGATGAGGCGCGGAATGGGCAGGCCAAGCGCGTCAAGCCCCTGCAACCCGGCCGACACGACCGTCGCCACGAGGCCGAGCACAAGGGCCGGGCCCACGATCCGCGCCGCGCCGTCGCCGCCCGGGATCAGCCAGCGGATTGCGAAGACGCCGCCGATACCGAAGAAAAGCCCCGCATAGAGCCCGACCCTCGCAAGCCAGAGCGCGGCGCGTACGGACCGGTCGACATCACCGGCCACCGCCGGCGCAGACGCGCTCGGCGCCCCGATCGAAAAGACCGTCGATCCCGCAACGGGGTGCCCGTCTTCGGAGACGACGCGCCAGGTCAGCACATAGGTGCCGTTCGGAAGCTGGTCGGGCGGCACGATCTCCAGGGTGCGGTCGCGCAGGACGAAGTTCTCCAGCGGGGCGACGTCGCCGTCCGGCTGCACGAGCTTGAGCACCAGCGGCGACACCGGCTCGCTGAACGACAGCGAGAGGGCCTTCGGGGGTCCCGCGAGTACGGACTGGTCCGAGGGTACCGCTGCCGTCAGCGAGGCGTGCGCCATGGCGGCGACGGCAAGGCAACACCATACAATGCCCGCAAGCAGCGCCAGAACACCCGACCGGCCGAGACTGGATTTTCGCACGAGCACCTCCGAACCCTTGAAAAAGGCCGGCGCCGCAGGGGCGCCGGCCTGCACGGCTCAATGGCCGCCGGCGGCTTCCAGCAGTTTGACGCCCGGAGCCGGCAGTTCGAGGTCATCCACGGACTGGCCGGCCGCGGGGATTTCGATCCACCGCTCGGCAAGGCCGTCTGCGCATTCCTGCACGACCGGGAAATAAAGCGTCTCGCCGGCCTTCAGGTCCTTCGTCAGGTAAACGCGCAGGACGAATTCGTCGTATTCGTCGTCGCCGAGGCTTCCGCCGCTCCAGACGATTTCCTTCACGCCCTCGCTGGTCGGCGTGCCGTAATAATCGTAGGACTTGGCGTAGGCGCCCTTGATCTTCTCAAGCGTCCATCCGGCCTTCGGCTGCGGCTTCACCGCGATGACGCCTTCCGGCACCTGCACGCGAAGAACATTGGTGGCCTTGCCTTCGCAACCGTGCGGCACCTGCAGGATGGCGCGGTAGCTCCCGCCGACCGGCGCCTCCTTCAACTGCAGCGAGACATGCGCAAAGGCAGTCGAGGTGCCGAGCGCGAGGACGGCGATGGCGGTAAGGGTACGTTTCAACATGTCATTCTCCACTATGCCGGTCATCCTGCCGGCGAAATCCGGGAATTGGTCGTGAACTTTGCGGGAGATCGCGAGGCATCGCCGCCGGGTCGACGGCATGACGGATCGGCGCCGGCCGCGTGCGCAGCACGAGGCACTGACTTGCGCGGAAGGGCCTGCCTGGCTCCCTCCTCCGGTCTGCGAGCATCGTCGCGCCGGATTCAATCCATCATGCAAAGTCGGGGCGGGCGAAGGCCCGGCAATCAGGCGGCGACGGGCGGCGCTCGCGGATTGCCCGGAAGATCGTCCAGGACAGACCGGATCTGGTCCGCATACCGCACGCGCACGCGCGGCAACGGCTGGACAAGCGGGGTGAAGAGGATCGCGACAGCCCTGTCCGTCGGGACGAAGGCAAATGACATGCTGCACGCCAGCGTGCAGCATTCCGGCATCAGCGCGTGATCCTTGCCCGGCGCAGAGGCCGGCTCGTGCCCTTCCATGCCCGCGATGCAAAGCGGGTTTCCGAAGGCGTCGAGCATGGGCGAAGCCGCGCCGGCCGCCATGGCGAACGGGCCGAGAAGGCTTTGAAACGCCATGAGGATGGCGACGGCTACCGCCACCATTCCATACCTGCCGTGTTGCCGCCGTTTCGTCATCGAACCCTCTCGCCGCAACTCTTATCAATCGGCCGACAGCGTGAACAGGCCCTTCCCCTCGCCTAATTGTCGCATCGCCCCGCCCCGGCACGACGGCTTTTCCGCCGCAGGACCGCGAAGGCGAGCATAACGGGAACGGGCGAGAGGGCCGCCGCCAGGGTGGGACCGTGATCCGCCACCTTTTCCCAATGGGGCGTGACGAACCCGCCCGTATGGAAGGGCTCGGCGGAATATTCGCACTGGATCAGGCTGCTGCCGCGGCGCACCATCTCGACGTCGACGGTGGAGATCATCTCGCCCGCAGCGGCCTCAACACTCGGCATGTCCCTCATATGCAGCAGCAGCATCCGCGCGGCGGAGAGATAGGCATGGGAGCATTCGTTGAAGGGGCTCGCTTCATCGGCGATCGCACGCGGAGCCAGCCCCCACAGGCAGTAATAGTTCTGAATGCGGGCATAGTTCCGAAGCTTGCGGAAGACAGGGTCCGATTCCCTCGCCCGGTCGGCGAGACGGAGAATGGGGCCATAGTATTCGTCGAGCACCAGCAGGGCGCCGTGCGACAGGCTCGGAATGGCAAGGCCGGTGGCGTTGTAGGATGCGGCACGGCTGCCGTGCGCCTCGGCCTGGCCGGCCGCCAGGGCAAGGCCGATGAGGAGGAAGAGCAAACGCAACGCGGTTCTCCTGCCGCAAGGGGAATGCCGCCCGACGGCGGCACTCCATCTCGCCGCGTCAGATTCCCGCGGGAACCGCGCGATAGTTGCCCGAGCGCCGGAGGCTCCTCTCGGCCAGATAGCCGAAGACGAGGGAGAGAACCGTCCAGAGCGTGAGTTGCAGCCCGATCGTCGCCAGACGGAAATCGTAGAGCGCCGTCGCCGGGAAGTTCTCCGGTACCTCGTTGATACCGGGAAGCAGCCGGAAGACGATCGCCAGGAACACGACATAGGCGATGCCGGCGACGATCGCGCCGTTCCAGCGGCCGAGGTGCTCGCCGAGGCGGCGGGCGAAGGCGACGGCGAGCGCCAGCGCGAAGATCGAGGCGGCGAGCGTCACGAAGAACAGCCCGGTTCGCACGCCGATCGTCTCGGGATCGCCCACGGCGGGCGGGTTCGGCGGGTACTTCAGGTCCGGAACCGCGACGAGCGCCACGAAGGTGGCGGCGCCGAGCACCAGCGCCAGGGCGCGGGGGCTCAGTCGGCCGACGCGGCCATAGAGACCGGCGAAGACGAGCGAGAAGATGCCGCCCATCGCCACGCTGTAGGTGACGACGCCGGTGAAGAGGCCGAGGCCGGCCTGGGTTTCACGGCTGACGGCTTCCGGCTCCTCGGCCGCGCCGTCCGCCGGTGCCTCGGCCGCCGCCATCAGCTCTTCGAACGCGATCGCCCGATCGACCTGGGGCTCGCCGTAGACGCGCGCGAAACCGAACGCGACAAGGCCCGCGACGAGGCCTGCTATCATGCCTCTCAGCAAAAGATGACCAGTCATGTCCGTTCCTCAGTGGCAGGGGAAGCCGAGCAGATGCCGGCCGTCGTGCACGAATTCGTGGACTTCGAGGCCGGACAGGACGCGCGCGGCGCCCTCTTCCGTGCTGACGAAATAAAGGGCGAGCAGCATCAGCAGGCCGCCGAAAAGCGCCCACGGAAACAACTGGCTTGCGGGAATGGGTGTGACTGTGGTGCCGTGACTCAAGGTAATGTCGGACATGGATCCCTCTCTGAATGCGCGTTCGCTATGGGCCGATATTCATGCACCCGAGGTCTGGCTTTCGCAGGATGCGATTACAGTGGCGCGACCGCTCCAGAATTTCACTGGCTTCCCGAGGTGGTGCGCCTATCTATCAACGGCGTTTCCGGCGTGTCAACGCGGCGGGGCGACCGCCGCTTGTTCTTTTACGGCACTCTCGACGGTTTCAGCCGGTCGCCGCCAGCGCCAGGCCGGTTTCGGCCGCTTCGAGGACCCCGTGGCCGGGCGCGTCGTCGTCCATCGCCGCAGCATCCGCCGTGCCGTCGAGCGCGTTGCGCCACCTGGAGACCAGTTCGAGATAGGAGCCGCCGCCGAACCGCTCGGCGAGCCTGTATTGCTGGCGCAGCGTGATGCGCACCGTGGCCCGGCTGAAGCGGTCGGACGGCGTCGGGAACTGGTCCGGTTCCAGGCGCCTTGCGAGCCCGTCGAGCACCGCCTTGCGCACGATGGGCAGGTCCGGGCGGGCGAAGCGCTCGAAGAGCGCCTGGAACCGGGCATGATCCTCGATGTCGAAATTCCGATCGCGCCCCATGCCGTCCATGACGGGATTGGCGGGGTGAAGATAGCCGAGCGGCATGTGGTATCGCGGGATCGGCGTGTTGGCCGAATGGGTGCGACGCGATTTCAGCAGTTGCGGAAGAAGATGCGTGTGCGGCCCCGCGGGCGAGACGCCGCCCGTATCCGGCCCGCCGATCTTCTGGAACACCTCGATGCGGCCGATCCGGGTCAGCGCGACGCGGTGCGGATGCGCCTTCAGCACGGCCGCGGCCGCCGGGTTTCCGGTCTCGAACAGGCTGCGCCCGGCACCGGCGCGCAGGATCGCCAGCAGCGCCGGATCGCCGGTGCGAATGCAGAAATCGCACTGCGGAAGGTTGAGGCCGACGTCGAAGAGAATCGCCCGCCTGTCCGCCGGGCGCACCGCGTCCCCGTCCGGGCCTAGCTCGGTCAGGACCTTGCGCCGCTTCATCGCTGCATCCTTTTCCGGCAGGCACAGCGCGATACCATGGCTCCAGCGGTGCGGCCGGGGGCTGAGGGCCTCATAGGCGACAGGAACGATCTGCTCGACCACCTCGGAATCGAGCCGGATGGCGCCCCGCGGGGTGGCGCGCACCAGCATGGCCGGGGCATCGGCTTCCAGATATTCCCCCTTGTCCTGATGGAACTCGGCGACCGCGCCGAAGGAGCCCATGCTCCACCCTGCCCTCTGGTCCACGAGGTGGCTCTTCAAGACGTCCCAGAGATCTGCCATGTGCTTGTCCTTCATCGTGGCCGCCGCGCCGGTTGCCGTGTCGCAAATGCGAATCGGCGGGTGGCTTGCGAAATGGTTCCGGACGAGGATGGAAAGGGGAAGGAACGGGGCGGCCCCGAGAGGGAACGCCGTTCGCCTCCCGATCGCCCACCGCAATCGGCCGAGTCATCAATTCATGGCTGGTTTCCGGGCTTCGGAACCGTCCTGAAGGACGCTCTCGACGCCTTCCCGGCCGGAGCCAGTGGCATTCGTCGAGATTTTGTTCCGCTACCGTTGCGGGGGCAGCACCGGCCTTGGACCGGTTTCCCAATTATCCATCCCGACCAGGCCGGGATGGCACCCTGAATGCATCCAGCAAACCACCCGGCGGGCAAAAGGACCATCGGGAATGCGACATCCGCGGTGCCCGTAACGACACAGGCGAAAAGCCCCGCCTATGCCGGACCGCCATCGTGGCGGACAACCGGAACCGGGCGGTCCCTTTCATCGACCGCGACCATGACGAAGCGGCCGGTCGCGGTCAGGGCGCGGCTTCCGCTCATCAGGTCCTCCGACCAGAGCTCGACCGCCACGGTCATCGAGCTGCGCCCGACGCGCACCACCGTCGCGACCGTGTCGACGATCGATCCCACGGCCACCGGCGCACGGAAATCGACCCGCTCGGACGCGGCGAGCACCGTGATTTTCCGGCCGTGCCGCGTGGCGGCGATGAAGGCCGCCTTGGTCATGGCGGCAAGCGCCTCGCCGCCGAACATGCGGCCGAAGCTGTTCGCCTGGTCGGCAAAGACGATGTCGCTCGCGCGCAGGCCGGGAGCCAACTCCTCATACGCCGCGGAAAGGGGCGGCAGATGCCAGTCCGGCGCCTTGCCTTCGGGAACGGCCACCATGCTGAAGCTGCCGCGGGTGCACAGCCGCCGTTCGCCGCTGACGAGGCCTTCGGCGATCATCTCCACCTCCACCGTCATGGACTTGCGTCCGACGCGCGTCACGCGCGCCAGGAACTCGACCAGTTCCCCGACGCGGGCCGGCGCCTGGAAATCGACGCGGTCGCAGGACGCCGTCACGAAGGGGACGCGCCCATGGCGGGTCGCGGCGATGAAGGCGATGCGGTCCATCAGCGCGAGCCCCGCCCCGCCGAAAAGCGTGCCGTGGTGGTTGGTGTCGCCGGGAAAGACGAGGTCCAGCAGGCGGCTCGACGGCGCCGGGATTTCTCCCGGCGCCGCGAAGGTCTGTTCGCCCGCGCTCACTGCGCTACCTTGCGCAGTTCGCCGGCCGCGGCCACCATGTTGACGAGCGCCGGCCGGACCTCGTCCCACTTGCGGGTCTTCAGGCCGCAATCGGGATTGACCCAGAGCTGGCGATCGTGAAGGCGCTTGCGGGCGAGCGACAGGAGGCCGGTCATCTCACCCACGTCGGGCACGCGCGGCGAGTGGATGTCGTAGACGCCGGGACCGATCTCATTCGGATAGTCGAAATCGCGGAACGCATCGAGCAGTTCCATCTTCGAGCGCGACGTCTCGATGGAGATGACGTCGGCATCCATGGCGGCGATGGCCGAGATGATGTCGTTGAACTCCGAGTAGCACATGTGGGTGTGGATCTGCGTTACGTCCGCGACACCGCTGGCGCACAGGCGGAAGCATTCGACCGCCCAGCCGAGGTAGTGCTGCCAGTCCCGGTGGCGGAGCGGCAGGCCCTCGCGCAGCGCCGCCTCGTCGATCTGGATCATCTTAGCGCCGGCCTTTTCAAGGTCGACCACCTCGTCGCGGATGGCGAGCGCGATCTGCCGGCAGGTCTCGCTGCGCGGAATGTCGTCGCGAACGAACGACCAGTTGAGGATCGTCACCGGGCCGGTCAGCATGCCCTTGACCGGCTTTCCGGTCAGCGACTGCGCATATTGCCACCAGCGCACCGTCATCGGGTTCGGCCGCGAGACGTCGCCGAAGATGATCGGCGGGCGGACATAGCGCGAACCGTAGCTCTGCACCCAGGCATGCTGCGTGAAGGCGAAGCCCGCGAGCTGCTCGCCGAAATACTGCACCATGTCGTTGCGCTCGAATTCGCCGTGCACCAGCACGTCGAGGCCGATCTCCTCCTGCCAGCGGATCGCCGCTTCCGTTTCCTTCTGCAGGAACGCCTCGTAGTCCTTGTAGCTGAGCGCGCCCTTGGCATGGGCGGAACGGGCCTTGCGGACGTCGCCCGTCTGCGGGAAGGAGCCGATCGTCGTCGTCGGGAAGAGCGGCAGCCGGATCGCCGCCGCCTGGACCTTGCGGCGCGTTTCGAATGCGCTGCCGCGCGCCTTCATGCCCTCGTCGATGCCGGCGATGCGGCCCTGGACGAGCGGGTCGGTCACCTTCAGCGAGGCGGCGCGGGCGGCGATGGCCCTCGATGCACCATCGACAGCCTGCCTCACCGCGTCCTCCCCTTCGGCGAGCCCCCTGCCGATCGCCGAAAGCTCGCCCAGCTTCTGCGTGGCAAAGGAAAGCCAGGACTTGAGGTCCGCATCGAGCGCCGTTTCCAGTTCGAGGTCGATCGGCACATGCAGCAGCGGGCATGAGGCGGCAACCTCGACCGCACCCGCGGCGCGCGCGGAAACGACCGGCGCCAGCCGGCCAAGGATCGCCGCAAGGTCCGCCTTCCAGATGTTGCGCCCGTCGATGACGCCGAGCGACAGGACCCGATCGGCCCCCATCGCCTTTGCGACGGGTTCGAGTTGCTCCGGCGCTCGCACCAGATCGACGTGGAGACCGGCGACGGGGAGCGCGGCGACCGCTTCCAGATTGTCGGCCAGCGCGCCGAAATAGGTCGCCAGCATCACCTTCAGGCCCGGCGCGGACCTGGCAAGCGCCTCATAGGCGAGCTTGAAGGCATGGCGCTCGCCTTCCGTCAGGTCGAGCGCCAGGACGGGTTCGTCGACCTGCACCCAGTCGGCGCCGGCGGCCTCCAGCCGGCGGAAGAGCTCCTCGTAGACCGGCAGCAGCCTTGCCAGGAGATCGAGCGGCTTGAAGGTCGAGGGCCGGGCCTTCGAGAGCTTGAGGAAGGTCACCGGACCGAGCACGACCGGGCGCGTATGAATGCCGAGCGCCTTGGCCTCCAGGAAATGATCGACCGGCTTCTGCGCGGTGAGCGTGAAGGCCTGATCCTCGCCGACCTCAGGGACCATGTAGTGATAGTTCGTGTCGAACCACTTGGTCATTTCGAGCGCCGGCACGCCCTGCGCGTGGTGCGCATGGCCGCAGTCGGCGCGGCCGTCGCCCTGACTGCCGCGCGCCATCGCGAAGTAGATCGACAGCGGCACCTCGCCGCCCGTCCAGCCGTAGGCGGCCGGGATTGCGCCGACCATCACGGCCGTGTCGAGCACATGGTCGTAGAGGGAGAAATCGTTGGAGGGAATCTTCGTGATGCCCTGGTCGCGCTGGAGCGCCCAGTTTTCGGCGCGCAGCCTGCGGGCCGTTTCGAGAAGGTCGCTTTCGGCGATCCTGCCGGCCCAGTGGCCTTCGAGAGCGAATTTCAGCTCGCGGTGGCGACCGATGCGCGGGAAGCCGAGGGAGGCGACCGGGAGAGTTTGCTTGGACATTGACATACCCCATAGGTTTCAGGGGGCATGGGTAAAGCGGACGCGAGCAGGCATCGCCGTTTCAGGCGAACTGCAGCAACCACCGGGACACCCCGCCCGTGGACGTTATTTCGTCTTGGCAGGTCTCCTGGCTCACGGGTCGTCACCCTGTCCGTCTTCCCAAGGCCTTGGCCTCAGTGACATCGGTGGACAGCGGCTCGCCGTTTACAGTTGCGGGGGCAGCCCCGGCATTGCCGACGGATCGACGCACCGGATTCCCTCTTAGCCCTGGGACGGATAATGCCGCTCCAGGGAACCATGACGGGGCACAGTTCTGATCATAACGGAGGGATTGTCAACAGATATAAAGAAATCTTTATGTCTTTATTTATTTTACTGATCGCGGAGCACCGCTCTCACGCGCGGCCGATCTCGTCGAGATACCACTCGATGTAGCGCAGTTCGTTGTGCTCCATCGGCGCGATGGGGCCGGGCACGAAATAGTGCGACTGCACGCCGCGGGCGGTGTGCTCGATGATCGCCTTGTCCTCCGCCGTCGTGACCTTCCAGAGCCAGGTGAGCTTCCCGAGATCGTAGTCCCTGCCCTCCTGCGCATTGCCGTCGACCAGCCAGATCAGTTCCATCTCGCAGCTTTCCGCCGTCTTCGGGATGAAGCGATAGATCATGCCGTGGTCGGGATAGCAGACGAGGAATGTCGTGCCGCCAAGATGGATGGAGGTGACCCCGCCGTCGAAATCGGTGAATCGGCCCATCAATGGCGCGACCGCCCTGCCGTCCTCGCTGCCGCTCTGCACGCCGTCATAGAGCGCATAGCGGAAGGCATGGATCGCCTCGCGGCCCTCGCGCGAGGTCTGCCAGTGATTGCCGGAGCCGACCTCGATGCCGAGCGCGCAGGTGCGCGCCTCCATCGCCTCGTTCAGCGCCTCGATCATGTGCAATGGCTGTTCCAGCGCATGGGTCTGCGAATATTCCGGATGCGCGGGGCCGCAATGGTAGCATTCCACATAGTTCTCCACCGCCAGCTTCCAGTTGGCGGCGACCGGATAGGTCTCGCGATGCGCGACCCTGGCACCCGCCCAGCCGTATTGGCCGCAGGTCGCGTGCAGCAGGTTCTCCACCTCGGAAAAGTCGAGCGGCTCTTCGGCGAAGGAGATGAAGACGAGCCCTTCGACGACGCGGACATGCAGCGTCTTCAGCCCGTGGTCCTCGCGCCTGAAATCCTTCGGCATCAGCCGGGCCGCCTTGAGGCTGCCATCGTTGCCGTAGGTCCAGGCATGGTACGGACAGACGAAGACCCGCGCATTGCCCTTCTGTTTCGTGCAGACCTCCGCGCCGCGGTGGCGACAGACGTTGAGCATCGCATGAACCGACCCATCCGGCGCGCGCGTGAGAATCACCTGCTCGGTATCGATGCGGAAGACCTCGAAGTCATTGACCTCTGGAATGACGCTCTCATGGGCGAGACAGTGCCAGTGGCGGCGAAAGACCCGCTCCATATCGCGCCGGTATATCTCCGGATCCTGGTAGAACGGCCGGGCAAGGCCATGCCCCTTGCGGTGCTCGACGATCAAGCGGGCGATTCCATCATTTGCACTATCGATTAGAGCGTCCGCAGCCTGCGCCATGCTTCTTCAACCGTAAAACGTTTTCGATGCAGCGCAGTATCAGCAGCGGCCCGGCGGCCGGCAAGGTGCCGTAATCGGGATAATTAATCGATAAAATCAATCACATGAAAATCCGGAAAACCGTTTGCATGTCGCGATCGGATATTGTCGTTCATGCGGGCCCGTGCACCGGGAATAGCGGATGCGCGATGAAATCGGCAACCGGATCGCGGGGTTGCGCCGCGGCCCGCCGTCAGGCGGCAGGCCTGCCGGGCCGGAAACCGCCCTCACCCGTTTTCCTGAATGCGTCATCGACCGGCAAGCCGGTCAGAACGCCTTGGCGGCGTCGATCACGCGGAACTGGATGCGCCGGTTGCCCTGCCAGCTATCGGCGGAAAGCGTGCCGGCCAGATGCACCGCCTGCCCGCGCTCCTTCATCAGGAAGAGGCCGAGATCGGCTTCCGCGGCGCGGAAGGCCATGGCGTCGAGCCGTCCGCCGTCGGGGCCTTCGAGGCTGACGCGCAGATGATTGACGCCGACGGGGCGCACGTCGCGCACGCGATGCGCCGGCAGCGCGAAGATCGGCTGCGGATGGCCGGAGCCATAGGGGCCAGCCTGTTCGAGCTGGTCGGCGAGCGCGAGCGTTGCGCCGCTGGCGCTGAGCGCACCGTCGATCTTCAGCGTCTCCACGGCCACCAGTTCGCGCACGGCACGCTCCGCGCGCTCCTCGAAGAAGCTGCGCAGCCGGCCGAGATTGCTCCGCTCCACCGTCAGGCCCGCCGCCATGGCATGGCCGCCGCCCTTGACGAGGATGCCCTCCTCCACGGCAGCGCGCACCATGCGGCCGAGATCGAAGCCGCTGATCGAGCGGCCGGAGCCGGTGCCCTTGCCCGAGGGGTCGAAGGCGATGGCGAAGGCCGGGCGGCGGAAGCGGTCCTTCAGCCGCGAGGCGAGCAGGCCGACGACGCCGGGATGCCAGCCCTCGCGGGCCGTCAGGATCACCGCGGCGCTTTCGCCGGTACCGTATTCCGCCTGCGCCTCGGCCTCGGCCTCGGCGAGCATGGCGACTTCCATGGCCTGCCGCTCGCGGTTGAGCTCGTCGAGCTGCTTTGCGATTCGCTCGGCCTCGCCCGGCTCGTCGATGGTCAGGAGGCGGCTGCCAAGGGCGGCATCGCCGATGCGTCCGCCGGCATTGATGCGCGGGCCGACGAGGAAGCCGAGATGATAGGGCGTCACCGGCCCGCCGATGCCGGCCTGCTTGAGCAGCGCCGTCAGGCCGGCATTGCCGAGATGGCGCGCGGCGACGAGGCCCTTGACCACATAGGCGCGGTTCAGCCCCTTCAGCGGAACGACGTCGCAGACCGTCGAGAGCGCAACGAGATCGAGCATGGAGAGCAGATCGAAGCTTCCCGCGCGCGTGTCGCCGCGCTGGCGCAGCAGCCGCTGGAGCGCCACCAGAACAAGGAAGACGACGCCGGCGGCGGACAGATGCCCCTGCCCCGACAGGTCATCCTCGCGATTGGGATTGACCAGCGCCACGGCAGGCGGCAGGTCCACACCGACCTGGTGGTGGTCGATGACGACGACGTCGATGCCGCGCTCGCGCGCGACGGCGAGCGATTCGTGGCTCGTCGAGCCGCAGTCGACCGTGACGATCAGTTGCGCGCCGCGGTCGATAAGCTGGCCGATGGCGTTCGGGTTCGGGCCGTAGCCCTCGAAGATGCGGTCGGGAATGTAGATTTCCGCCGGCACGCCGAAATGCGCGAGGAACCGGTAGAGCAGCGCCGAGGAGGCCGCACCGTCGACGTCGTAGTCGCCGAAGATCGCCACGCGCTCGCCACGCTCGACCGCGCGCGCCAGCCGTTCCGTCGCCGCCTCGCAATCCATCAGGCCGTAGGGTTCCGGCATCAGCCGGCGGAGCGTCGGATCGAGGAACTCCAGCGCGCTCTCGAAGGCGACGCCGCGTCCCGACAGGACGCGGCAGATGAGGTCCGGCAGGCCATGGGTCTGGCTCATCGCCAGCGCGCGGTTTTCCCCCGCCTGGTCGAGCCGCGCCACCCAGCGCTGCCCGGTCGCCGAGCGCTCGACGCCGAGGAAGGCCCGGCTGACGGGATCTGCGTTTTCCAACATGCTCATGGCGGCTCCGGCAACCAAACTGCAGGCAAAGTCGCGTCAACCTCTCCTTCGTCATGCTCTGGCCTGACCCGAGCATCCACCCGCCTTCCCGGAGGATGGATCCTCGGCTCAAGGCCGAGGATGACGACAGTGGGTGTGGCGAGGTTCATCAACGACCCGATACCACGCCTTGCCGAAGACGCGAAAATCAGGCCGCCTTCGGCCGCTCGATGCGGATCACCTGCGGCTCGCCGACAAGATAGCCCTCGCTCTTGATGGAGGCGACGGCCTTGCGGACGGAATCCTCCATCGTCGCGTGAGTGACGAGAATGATCGTCTTCGGATCGGTCGATTCGGCCGTCGACTGCGCGCGCTGGACGATGGATTCCAGCGAGATGCCGTTCTCCGCCATGTGCCGCGCGATGCTGGCGAAGACGCCCGTGCGGTCCTCCACCGAGAGACGGATGAAGTAGCCGCCGTGGTGCTTGCGGATCTGCGCGCGCTTGTAGGGGGCGAGCGCCGCCGCCGGGCGGCCGAGCGCCGGCACGGTCTGCGCGCCGGGGCGGCTCTTGGCGATGTCGGCGATGTCGCCGAGCACGGCCGAGGCCGTGGCATTGCCGCCCGCGCCGGGGCCGACCATCAGCAGCTCGCCGAGAATGTCCGATTCGATGGCGACGGCGTTCGTCACGCCATCCACCTGCGCGATGACGCTGTCGAGCGGCACCATGGTCGGATGCACGCGCTGTTCGACGCCCGTATCGGTTTTCTGCGCGACGCCGAGCAGCTTGATGCGATAGCCGAGATCGGCGGCGGCGCGGATATCGTCGATGGAGATGTTGGTGATGCCTTCGAGATAGATGTCGTCGGCCGAAATCCTCGTGCCGAAGGCGAGCGTCGTCAGGATCGACAGCTTGTGCGCCGTGTCGTTGCCCTCGATGTCGAAGGCGGGGTCGGCTTCGGCATAGCCGAGACGCTGGGCTTCCTTGAGGCATGCCTCGAAGGAAAGCCCCTCCTTCTCCATCTTGGTCAGGATGTAGTTGCAGGTGCCGTTCATGATCCCGTAGACGCGGGAAATGGTGTTGCCCGTCAGGGATTCGCGCAGCGCCTTGATGACCGGGATGCCGCCGGCGACCGCCGCCTCGTAGTTGAGGAGCGAGCCGTGCTTCTCGGCGATGCCGGCAAGCTCGACGCCGTGCGCGGCGAGCAGCGCCTTGTTGGCCGTCACGACATGGACGCCGCGCGACAGCGCCGCCTTGACGGCGGCAAGGGCCGGATCACCCGCCCCGCCCATCAGTTCCACGAAGACGTCGATCTTCGCCTCGCGGGCGAGCGCGACCGGATCGTCGAACCATTCGGCAGCGGAGAGATCGACGCCGCGATCGCGGCCCTTGCTGCGTGCGGTGACGGCGACGATCTCGATCGGCCGGCCGCACGTCGTCTCAAGCATGTCCCTGCGTTCGACGAGAATCTTCGCGAGCGAGGCACCAACGGTCCCCAAGCCCGCAATGCCGATCTTCAGGGCATCAGCCATGGTCATGTCCTATGAGTTCTGGAAAAGCCCTCCGCTGAACGCGGAGGGCGGATTTCATTAGCGATGGGCGTTCAGCGAGATGACGTTGTGCATCGTCTCGTCGGCCGTGGAAAGGAACTTCTTAATATTGCGCGCAGCCTGGCGGATGCGGTGCTCGTTCTCGACCAGCGCGAGGCGGACGTAATCGTCGCCGAGCTCCCCGAAGCCGACGCCGGGAGCGACGGCGACATCCGCCTTCTCGACGAGCAGCTTGGAGAATTCCAGCGAGCCGAGATGGCGGAACTTTTCCGGGATCTTCGCCCAGGCGAACATGGTCGCCGCCGGCGGCGGCACTTCGAAGCCGGCCTTGCCGAAGGTCTCGACCATCACGTCGCGGCGGCGCTTGTAGACGTTGCGCACTTCCGCGATATCCGAGCCGTCGCCGTTCAGCGCATGGGTCGCGGCCACCTGGATCGGCGTGAAGGCGCCGTAATCGAGGTAGGACTTCACGCGGGTCAGCGCGGCGATCAGGCGCTCGTTGCCGACGGCAAAGCCCATGCGCCAGCCGGGCATGGAGAAGGTCTTCGACATGGAGGTGAATTCGACGGTGATGTCCATCGCGCCCGGCACTTCCAGCACGGACGGCGGCGGCGTGTCGTCGAAGTAGATTTCCGAATAGGCAAGGTCGGAGAGCACGATGATGTCGTGCTTCTTCGCAAAGGCGATGACGTCTTTGTAGAAATCGAGCGTGGCGACCTGGGCCGTCGGGTTCGACGGATAGTTGAGGATCAGCGCGAGCGGCTTCGGGATCGAGTGGCGCACGGCGCGCTCGAGCGGCGGGAAGAAGCTCTCGTCCGGCTCGACCGGGATGGAGCGGATGACCCCGCCGGTCATCAGGAAGCCGAAGGCGTGGATCGGATAGGTCGGGTTCGGGCAGAGGATGACGTCGCCCGGCGCGGTGATCGCCTGCGCCATGTTGGCGAAGCCTTCCTTGGAGCCCAGCGTCGCGACGACCTGCGTCTCCGGGTTCAGCTTCACACCGAAGCGGCGGGCGTAATAGGCGGCCTGCGCGCGGCGAAGGCCCGGAATGCCCTTGGAGGAGGAATAACGGTGCGTGCGCGGATCCTGGACCACCTCGCAGAGCTTGTCGACGATGGCCTTCGGCGTCGGCAGGTCGGGGTTGCCCATGCCAAGGTCGATGATGTCGGCGCCGCCCGCTCGCGCGCTTGCTTTCAAACGGTTGACCTGTTCGAAAACATATGGCGGCAGACGCCGGACCTTGTGAAACTCTTCCATCTTTTACCCCGTTGAGCGCGGAGCCCCTCCGGCGGCCTTGCCGGACGACGCAAAACTCCGCGCGTTTCAAGTACCGAGTAAGGGCGAAAGCGTTCGAAATGAAGGCGCTCCGCCCGCGCCGGCGGCCAAATGGCCGTCTTTCGCTTTGCTGCCAAACGGCAAGAAAGGCAAGCGCTATTTCTTGCCTTCAATCTCGGCGAGCGTCGCCTTGCCGTGGCTGTCGCGCAGCGCCTGCAATTCGGCAAGCTGCCGGCGATATTCGGCTTCCGAGATCGTCCCCGCCCTGCGGCGATTGGTCAGCGCGGTCAGGCTGGCGCTGTAGCTGGCCGCCTCCTCGTCGCTCATCTGCTGCGTCTCGGCGCTGACGATGGCGGTGATGTCGGGATAGACGGCCGCGCGGTTCGCACCGGCATTGACCGTGGAGGGCGCTTCCGACGAGGCGCAGGCGGCCAGAGCCGCCGGCACGGCGGCCAAGAGAAGAACGGCGCGGAAGCGCCTGAATTCGAAAGCCATGTGGCTGTATGCTCCTGTCGAAACGACGGGTTCCCGATCTTGCGGCGAAAGGCTGTCAGGCCCTTGTAATCTGTTTCGCAGAGAATGTAAAAATACAAAAGTAACAATACAATCGGGAGGAAGCCATGGCCGAGGACAGCAAAGCGGGCGAACGCGATGCGGCTGGCGACAAGCCCGGTTTCCAGCCCTTCGACCCCGCCGCGATCGAGCCCTACATCGTCAAGGATCCCGAGGCGCTGACGGTCAATCTCGCCCGAACCGTCGAACAGCTCGGCAAGGCCGCCTCCGCCTGGCTTGCCCCGCGCGAGACCGGCGAGAAGGTCGACACCGTCGCCGAGCCGATGGTCGACATGGTCAAGACGCTCTCCAGGGTCTCCGAATACTGGCTGGCGGACCCGCGCCGCACGCTCGAAGCGCAGACCATGCTGCTCGGCAGCTACTTCAACATCTGGTCGCGCACGCTCAGCAAGCTCGGCGGCAACGAGGTCGAGGACGCGCCCGATCCGCACGGCAAGGACAAGCGCTTCTCCGACGAGGACTGGGTGAAGAACCCGTTCTTCGATTTCCTGCGGCAGGTCTATTTCGTGACGTCCGACTGGGCGGAGAAGCTGGTGACCGATGCCGAGGGGCTCGACGAGCACACCCGCCACAAGGCCGGCTTCTATGTGAAGCAGATCGCCAGCGCCATCTCACCCTCCAACTTCATCACCACCAATCCGCAGCTCTACCGCGAGACGGTCGCCACCAACGGGGCGAACCTCGTGCGCGGCATGAAGATGCTGGCCGAGGATATCGCCGCCGGCCGGGGCGATCTCAAGCTGCGCCAGACGGATACCAGCAAGTTCGCCATCGGCGAGAACATGGCACTGACGCCGGGCAAGGTGCTGGCGCAGAGCGACGTCTGCCAGGTCATCCAGTACGACGCGACGACGGACAAGGTGCTGAAGCGCCCGCTCCTCATCTGCCCGCCCTGGATCAACAAGTTCTACATCCTCGACCTCAACCCGGCGAAATCCTTCATCAAATGGGCGGTCGACCAGGGCCATACGGTCTTCGTCATCTCCTGGGTGAACCCGGACGAGCGCCATGCGGACAAAGGCTGGGAAGCCTATGCCCGCGAAGGCGTCGGCTTCGCGCTGGACACGATCAAGCAGGCGACCGGCGAGGACGAGGTCAACGCCATCGGCTACTGCGTCGGCGGCACGCTGCTCGCCGCGACGCTGGCGCTGCATGCGAGGGAAGGCGACAGACGCATCCGCACCGCGACGCTCTTCACTACCCAGGTCGATTTCACCTTTGCCGGCGACCTCAAGGTCTTCGCCGACGAGGACCAGATCGATGCCATCGAGCGCGGCATGAAGGCGACGGGCTATCTCGACGGCTCCAAGATGGCGACCGCCTTCAACATGCTGCGCGCCTCCGAGCTGATCTGGCCCTATTTCGTCAACAACTACCTGAAGGGCCAGGAGCCGATGCCCTTCGACCTTCTCTATTGGAATTCAGATTCCACGCGAATGCCCGCCGCCAACCATTCGTTCTACCTGAGGAATTGTTATCTCAACAACACCCTCTCCAAGGGCGAAATGGTGCTGGCCGGCGAGAAGGTTTCGCTGAAGGACGTAAAGATCCCCATCTATAACCTCGCCACCAGGGAGGACCATATCGCCCCGGCGAAATCGGTCTTCGTGGGTAGCAAGTATTTCGGCGGCAAGGTCACCTATGTGATGGCCGGCTCCGGCCATATCGCCGGCGTCGTCAATCCGCCCGACAAGATGAAATACCAGTTCTGGACCGGCGGCCCGGTCAAGGGCGAATTCGAGGACTGGGTGAAGAAGGCCGACGAGACCCCCGGCTCCTGGTGGCCGCACTGGCACGAATGGATCAAGGCCGAGGACGACCGCCTGGTGCCGGCCCGCAAGACCGGCGGCACCATGAACTCCATCGAGGAAGCCCCCGGTTCCTATGTGCGCGTGCGTGCCTGACGTCCCATGAAGTTCGATCCGCCGCTCGTTTCCGGCACGCTCGTGCAACGCTACAAGCGCTTCCTCTTCGACGCCATCCTCGACGACGGGACGGCGATCACCGGCTCCTGCCCCAATACCGGCTCGATGCGCGGGCTGACCGCGCCCGGCTCGCGCATCTGGATGTCGGAAAGCGACAGCCCGACGCGCAAGCACCGCCACCGCCTCGAACTGGTGGAAGCGGACGACACCGTCGTCGGCATCAATACGGGCCTGCCGAATCGGCTGGCGGAGGAAGCGATCCTTGCCGGCCTCGTCGCCGATCTCGGCAGCTATCCGGTGCTGGAGCGGGAAAGGAAATACGGCCGCAATTCCCGCATCGACATCCTGCTTTCCGGCGATGCCCGCCCACCGGCCTATGTCGAGGTGAAGAACGTGCATTTCCGCCGTACGCCCGGCCTTGCCGAGTTTCCCGATACGGTGACGGCGCGCGGCGCAAAGCATCTCGAAGAGCTGGGCGACATGGCCGAGGCCGGCTTCCGCGCCGTCATGCTCTATCTCATCCAGCGCGAGGACTGCGATCTCTTCCGCATCTGCGCCGACCTCGACCCCATCTATGCCGGCGGCTTCCGCCGCGCGCTTTCGCGCGGCGTCGAGGCCTATGCGGTCAAATGTGCCGTTACACCCGGGCAAATCCGGCCTGTGGCATCGATCGCCATGGACGAACCCGGTGTCGCTGTTTTATGACGGTACGACAAAGACGAGTGAAAGTTCGACCATGGTGACGTATATCGACGCGACCTCCGCGCCGCTGAAGAACACGGGCGTGATCCGCCTCTACGATGCGGACGCCTTTGCCGGCATGCGCAAGGCCTGCCAGCTTACGGCCCGCTGCCTCGACGAGCTCTATCCGCTGGTCAAGCCGGGCGTCGCCACTGACGTCATCGACCGCTTCGTCTTCGAATTCGGCATGGATCACGGCGCCCTGCCCGCGACGCTGAACTACCGCGGCTATACGCGGTCCACCTGCACCTCGATCAACCACGTCGTCTGCCACGGCATCCCGAACGACAAGCCGCTGCGCGAGGGCGACATCGTCAATATCGACGTCACCTATATCCTCGACGGCTGGCACGGCGATTCGAGCCGCATGTATCCGGTCGGCGAGATCAAGCGCGCCGCCGAACGGCTGCTCGAAGTCACCCATGAATGCCTGATGCGCGGCATCGCCGCCGTCAGGCCCGGTGCGCGCACCGGCGCCATCGGCGAGGCGATCCAGGCCTATGCGGAAGCCGAGCGCTGCTCCGTCGTGCGCGACTTCTGCGGCCACGGCGTCGGCCGGCTCTTCCACGACGCCCCGAACATCCTGCATTACGGCCGCGCCAATGAAGGCCCGGAAATGAAGGAGGGCATGATCTTCACCATCGAGCCGATGATCAATCTTGGCCGCCCGCATGTGAAGGTGCTGTCCGACGGCTGGACGGCGGTCACGCGCGACCGTTCCCTCTCCGCCCAATACGAGCATACCGTCGGCGTCACCGCCGACGGCTGCGAGATCTTCACGCTGTCGCCCGGCGGCCTCGACCGCCCCGGCCTTCCCGCATAGGCTCCCCATGACAGGATCGCGCGGACGCTCGGACACCTCATCCACCGCCTCACCGGTGGATGACCCGGCGACTTCCGGCGACCTTTTCGGCGTAGAAGACGAGCGCGGCCACTTCTTCGAGCAGCCCGCGCGCACGGCTCCGGCCGCTCCCGCCGTTCCCGCAACGGCGGCGGAGGACAAGCACTATCACGGCCACCGCGAGCGCCTGCGCACCCGCTTCCGCGACAATGGCGACACGGCGCTCGCCGATTACGAGATCCTCGAACTGCTGCTCTTCCGCCTCATTCCCCGCCGCGACACCAAGCCGGTGGCCAAGGCCCTGCTCGACCGCTTCGGCACGCTGTCGGGCGTCTTCGGCGCAACGCCCGCGCTGCTGCAGGAGGTCAAGGGCATTGGCGAGGCCGTGGCGCTCGACCTCAAGCTCGTCTCCGCCGTCGCGCAGCGCACGCTGAAGAGCGAGATCCGCAACAAGACGGTGCTCGCCTCCTGGTCGTCGGTCATCCAGTATTGCCACGCGGCCATGGCGCACGAGCCGCGCGAGCAGTTCCGCATCCTCTTCCTCGACAAGCGCAACACGCTGATCGCCGACGAAGTCCAGGGCCGCGGCACGGTCGATCACACGCCCGTCTATCCGCGCGAAGTGGTGCGCCGTGCGCTGGAACTCTCGTCGACGGCCATCATCCTCGTCCACAACCATCCCTCCGGCGACCCGACCCCGTCGCGGGCAGACATCGACATGACGAAGACGATCGTGGAAACTGCCCGTCCGCTTGGTATCACGGTGCACGACCACATCATCATCGGCAAGGACGGGCACGCCAGTCTCAAGGGCTTGAGACTGATGTAAACCGCGAGATGGAGTGGGCGATCCTTCATCCGTTTGAAACGGTTTGCTGCCACTTTCCGTTGACGAAAACTGACCGGCGAAGACAATTGCTGCAACGCAATACGATTCTGGCCGGACAAGACTGGGACACACGCATGCAGGAATTCGATCTCGTCGTCGTGGGCAGCGGCCCCGCAGGCCGCCGCGGCGCCATCCAGGCGGCAAAGCTCGGGCGCAAGGTTCTCGTCATCGAGCAGGGAAAGCGCGTCGGCGGCGTGTCCGTGCATACCGGCACGATCCCGTCCAAGACGCTGCGCGAAACCGCGCTCAACCTCTCCGGCTGGCGCGAGCGCGGCTTCTACGGCCGCGCCTATCGCGTGAAGCAGGAGATCAGCGCCGACGACCTGCGCCGCCGCCTGCTCATCACGCTGGACCACGAGGTGGAGGTGCTGGAGCACCAGTTCGCCCGCAACCGCGTGCAGCACATACGCGGCAAGGCGAAGTTCCTGACGCCCGAGACGATGGAGATCGTCAAGGAAGACGGCGAGACCATCCAGGTCGGCGCCAAGAGCATCATGCTCGCCGTCGGCACGAAGCCCTACCGCCCGGACAGCATCCCCTTCGACGGCGAAAGCGTGCTCGACAGCGACGAGCTGCTCGACATCAAGGAACTGCCGCGCTCCATGGCCGTCATCGGCGCGGGCGTCATCGGCATCGAATATGCCACCATCTTCTCCGCGCTCGACACGCAGGTGACGGTGATCGACCCGAAGCCGACGATCCTCGACTTCATCGACCGCGAGATCGTCGAAGACTTCATCTACGAGCTGCGCGACCGCAACATGAAGCTCATCCTCGGCCAGAAGGCCGACAAGGTGGTGAAGCTCCCCAATGGCAAATGCGAGATCACGCTGGACAACGGCCGCCATGTCACCTGCGAGATGGTGCTCTATGCCGCCGGCCGCGTCGGCGCGACGGACAGCCTCAATCTTGCCGCCGCGGGCCTCACCGCCGATCCACGCGGCCGCCTCAGCGTCAACCCGGAGACGTTCCAGACCGAAGTGCCGCATATCTACGCCGCGGGCGACGTCGTCGGTTTCCCGAGCCTTGCCTCGACCTCCATGGAGCAGGGCCGCATCGCCGCCCGGGTAGCCGTCGGCGCGATCGCCAAGGAACCTCCGAAATACTTCCCCTACGGCATCTACGCCGTGCCGGAGATTTCCACCTGCGGCCTGACCGAGGAAGAGGTGAAGGAGCGCGGCATTCCCTATGAATGCGGCATGGCCCGTTTCCGCGAAACCTCGCGCGGCCACATCATGGGCCTCAATTCCGGCCTGCTGAAGATGATCTTCTCGCTGAAGACGCGCCGCCTGCTCGGCGTGCATATCGTCGGCGAAGGCGCGACCGAGCTCGTCCATATCGGCCAGGCCGTGCTGAACCTGAAGGGCACCGTCGAATATTTCGTCGAGAACACCTTCAACTACCCGACGCTCGCCGAAGCCTACAAGATCGCCGGCCTCGATGCCTGGAACCGCATGGGTGACCTTTCGCAAAAGGAATAGGCCGCCGCGCCGGCGCTTCCCGTTGCCCGAATGCAAAAAGGCCGCCCGGTGGGCGGCCTTTCCGTATGCGATGTGAAGAACCGATTACTCGGCGTCGCCTTCGGCGGCCTTCTTCTTGGCCGGGGCCTTCTTCTTCGGAGCGGCTTCCTCGCCTTCAGCAGCTTCGGCCTTGGCGGCAGCCTTCTTCTTCGGCGCGGCCTTCTTGGCTTCCTTCTCGGAACCCTCTTCGTCGTCAGCCATCAGCTCGTCCTTGGAAACGGTCTTGTCCGTTACCTTGATCTCGCCGAGCAGGTGATCGACGACCTTCTCTTCGAAGATCGGGGCGCGCAGCGAAGCGGCGGCGCCGGGAGTCTTCTGGAAGTATTCGAGGATCTGCTTTTCCTGGCCCGGGAACTGGCGGAGCTGCTGGAAGAGCGACTGCTGCATTTCCTCGTCCGACACCTGGACGGCGGCCTTCTCGCCGATTTCCGAGAGGACGAGGCCGAGGCGGACGCGGCGTTCGGCGAGCTTGCGATATTCCTCGCGAGCGGCCTCTTCCGTCGTGTCTTCGTCGGCGAAGGTCTTGCCGGACTGGGCGAGGTCCGTGTTGATCTGGCGCCAGATGTTCTCGAACTCGGCGTCGACCAGGCGTTCCGGCGTGTCGAACTTGTACATCTCGTCGAGCTGGTCGAGGATCTGACGCTTGACCTTCTGGCGGGTGACCGAGCCGTACTGGCTTTCGATCTGGCCGCGGACGATCTCGCGCAGCTTGTCGGCCGATTCGAGGCCGAGCTTGGAAGCGAGCTCGTCGTTGATCTCGATGTCGGTGGCGGCGGCGACTTCCTTGACGTTGATGTCGAAGGTGGCTTCCTTGCCGGCGAGGTTCGCAGCCGGGTAATCGGCCGGGAAGGTAACGGTGATGACCTTCTCGTCACCGGCCTTCAGGCCGACGAGCTGCTCTTCGAAGCCCGGGATGAAGCGGTTGGAACCGATGACGAGCTCGGCGTCCTCGTCCTTGCCGCCGTCGAAGGCAACGCCGTCGACCTTGCCGAGATAGTCGATGGTGACGCGGTCGCCGTCGGCGGCCTTGCCCTTCTTCGTCTCGTAGGAGCGGGCGCTTTCGGCGATCTTGAGGATCTGCTCGTCGACTTCCTTGGCGTCGACCTCGACGACTTCGCGCGTGACGGCGATGCCGGAGTTATCCTTCAGCTCGATGGCCGGGATGACTTCGTAGGACAGCGTGAACTCGAAATCAGCTTCGCCGTTGAGGATCTTTTCCGCTTCGGCCTGGTCCTCGGTCATCGCGACTTCCGGCTGCGTTGCGGACTTTTCGCCGCGCTCGGAGAGAATCGCGGACGGACGGTCGCGAACGATCTCGTTGACCAGTTCGGCCATCACGGACTTGCCGTACATCTTCTTGAGATGGGCGAACGGCACCTTGCCCGGACGGAAGCCGTTGATGCGGACACGGCCCTTCACGTCTTCAAGACGCTCGTTCATCTGAGCTTCCATGTCCTTGGCCGGGATGACGACCTTGATTTCGCGCTTCAGCCCTTCAGCGAGCGTTTCGATAACCTGCATGTTCAAACCTTCATTTCGAGTTGGCGGTGCTCAAACCGGCCTTCCGGTTATGGCGAGCACCCCGCCGGTCCATTTGCCGGCAGTGGCTTTACTGAATTCGGTGGCCTTTTGGCAAGCAAAATGGCGCTCTCAATGCTCCACAGGACGCGGAAACCTCCATTTCCACGTCTGGTGGCTCTGGTGCGGGTAGAGAGACTTGAACTCCCACGCCTTGCGGCACCAGAACCTAAATCTGGCGTGTCTACCAATTTCACCATACCCGCGTCTCAGAAACCGATTTGCCACAGGGGGCAAGGCCGCTCCCGTGGCGCCTTCCGAGCGCGGCGTCTCTATATCACCCGTTTTCCGCGGATCAAAGGAAAAATGCCGCCATCCCGGTGTTCGCGCCTCAATAAAGCGGTTCATCGTAGACCGGCTCGCCCCTCAGAATCAGCCGGGCGATCTGCGGCGTGCCGTCCGTGGCAACGCGCGCCTCCACCTCCAGTTCCTCCTGGTTGCGGGCATCCTCCAGCACCCTGCCCTCGCCCTCCGGTACATAATAGCGCTCGATGCCGTACTGCACGAAGAGCGTTTCGGGGAGGCCGTCGGCGGCAGAGGTATAGAGAGTGAGCGGCAGCGTGCGCAGGATGACGCTGCCCTCCTCCGGCGCAAGGGGAGCGAAACTCGCCTGCGTCGCCGTCCACAGGCCGTCCGCACTGGGCTTCACGCGGACGAAAAGGCGCTGGCGCGTGCCGGCCTGCGGTACCCCGCCGGTGACGATCGACTTCGGGATGGCGGAGATGGGATAGGAGAGCGTCACGAAATCGCCGCGCAGCAGGTCGCGCGGATCGACGGGCATCGTCCTGAGACGGATGTCCGTGCCGTTGCGCAGGATCGAAGCACGGCTCTCGACCATGTAGCCGATCACGGCCGTCTGGAGCGCGGCCGCGACAATGGCGGCGACGAGCGGCGGGAGACGGAAGAAGCTGGATGCGGTCATGGTTCAGGCCTCCACCTTCGTTGCGGCCTTGGAAAGGCGCTGTTCCAGCTTGATGACCGCCCAGGCGATCAGCGCAACCACCAGGCCTGCGACAAGGAAGAAGCCCGACGTGCCGATGATCGAGCCGATCGTTTCGGAGGCAAGATAGAGCGTCTCGGCGGCGAAGGCGGCATAGCCGAGATAGCGAACCGCGCCGTTCTCCTTGCCTGACAGTGCGATGCCGGCGATGGCGGCGCCAAGCGTGACGATACCGACGAAGAGCCGGTCCGCCACGCCGCCGAACTCGGAATGCAGGACGAAGAGGCCGAGCAGCAGCACGAGGTAGGAATAGAAGGCCGGGGCCGCGCCGGCGCTGCGGGCGAGCACATGAAGCGGTGACTGCGGCAGCGTGGCGGCAAGATAGGCGATCGCGCCGAAAGCGGTGATGGCCATGGCGACGACGGCCGCTTCGCTTTCGCCGTAGAGATAGCCCAGCCAGACGACGAGCAGCAGATAGGCAAGATGGCGGACGCGGTCGGCGCCCGTATAGCGCACGAGCAGGATGACGATCACCGCCATGAGCGGCATCAGCCACAGCAGCACCGTATCGTCGACGCTGTAGGATTGCGTCCAGTCGGCGCCCGCCACGACGAAGGCGAGGAAGCCGGCGACCGCGGTGACCGCGCCGGAGCGGAAGAGCGCGGCGGCCGTCACCGCGCCGGCGAACCACACGAGCGCCGCCTGGAACGCATCGCCGGACAGGTGATACATCTGCCCGACCAGCGCAATGGCACCGCCGAAGGCGAGCGTGCCGAGCACGAGGAAGGCCGCGGCGAGCCGCTCCGCCCCGCGCAGGATCAGCACGCCGCCCGCAAGATAAGAACCCCATATCAGCGCCGCGATGCCGAGAAGGCGGGCGAGGCGCGGAATGATCTCCCAGTTGGCGGCGACGAGCAGGAGCACGGCGGCCGAGACGAGGAGGGCGGCGATGATCATCAGCACGCGGCCGAGGCTGAAGGCGCTTTCGCGGGAATCGTATTCGTCGAGCAGCCTTCCGGCCGTCCCGGTGTCGATCAGGCCCTGCGCCGTCCAGAGTTTGAGATCGCGCTCAAGCCTGCCCCTGTACATCTGTTCCCTCTCCGTTCGCCTTCCACCACGCCGAACGGGACGATTCCCGCCGTGTCAATGGCGACGATACAGAGACGGCAGAAATTCGCAATCGGAGCAAAATTCCGAATTTTGGGCAATTATTCACCGCGATACGCTTGAAACGACGCCGCCGACCGCCAAGATTAACGGGAAATAAAGAAATCCATGATAAATCTGACCATGAAACGGCCGATCGGCCACCCGATTGAGGACATGCAGCGCACGCATATCATCCATGCCCATATTGCACTGCACAAAATCGGGAAGCGCGGCTATAGTGCAGACATCGGATCAGAAATGATCCAGCCCGGAAATCGAGGCGCCGCGTAAAGTAGGGCGACCGAGGAACGGGAGGGCGGATTGGTCGAACGCCCGGCATGATGCCTCAGACCCGATGTTCCGGAAACGGGCTCGACAGGAATTCGGAGCGACGCACTCCTCCTCCCAGCGTCTCTCCGATGCGATTGGCAACACTCCTCCTCCCAGTTGCCAATCATCATTATGACGCCCGCTGGATCTCCTCCCCCAGCGGGCGTTATTCTTTGCGCCAGACGCATGGCGAAACGACCCCCACACACAGAATGCCGCCGATTTCCGGCTTTTCCGCCTAATCCCCGAGCAGACGCATCCGAGCCGCGCGCGCCACATGCATCGTTTGCATGGGTGCCATTCCAATCGAGCGCTACCGCTGTCCGCCACCGCCGGCTAGAAAGAACCCGTCAGCCGGCGACGCACTCCTCCTCCCAGCGTCCCCGGCGGGATTGGCAGCCCCTCCTCCTCCCAAGCTGCCAATCGAGATCAGCAACGCCCGCCGGACCTCCTCCCCCGGCGGGCGTTGCTTTTTGCGCTGCATTCAAGCGCTGACGCATAGCGGCATTAACCTTTGTGGCGAAATGCACGGAATTCAGCCAGAATTTTGCCGAAATTTCCGCTTGACATGCATGAAACGCATAGGTGCCGTGCCATTCGAGCGCTGTTCATTTCGCCAGCGCAGCGTATATTCCAAATCAACAGATCGGGGCGGCGCCAAGGACGAGCGGCCGCCCAGCAGGAAGCCCAAGAAAGGGGTAAAGACATGAACCTGGCACGCTCTTTCAACAACTGGCGCAAGTACCGTCAGACCGTCAACGAACTCGGCCGCATGACGGACCGTGAACTTCGCGACCTCGGCATCGGCCGCAGCGATATTCCCTACATCGCCCGCAAGGCCACCAACTAAGCCGGACGATCCCTCGGGATCCTCATTCGAACGCCCTTCGGCCTCCCGCCGGAGGGCGTTTTCGTTTTCTCTCTTTTTTGCGGTGCACAATGTCACAGATCGTCATCTGCGACAAAAAGACCAGCCTTCCCTTCCTTACGGGCGGAATTGCTATTTGTCTGAAACTTCGGCGCTTTCCGCCTCTTCTGCATGCAGCCGGCGCAACTGCCTCATCCGTGGTCGTCTTATTGCACAAATGCATAGCAGATGCATTTTCTTTGCACTGCACATAGACAAGGATGTCGATTATATAAGCCTCAAGAGCCGGTGGGAGAGACCTTTCGGCCAACACTTCGAGGATAGAACCATGAACCCGATCCGCATCGCCAAGAACTGGATTTCCTACCGCCGCACCCTGAACGAACTCGGCAACCTGTCGAACCACACGCTCTCGGACATCGGCCTGACCCGCTACGACATCCGCGACATCGCTTCGCGCTCGTTCCGCTAAGACATCGCCGGTTTCCGCCGCTGCGGCCGGAAACGGCGACGCGCGGGGAACGCTTCAAACGGCACCATCCGGTGCCGTTTTTGATTCCGGGATGCCACCCACGCGCACAGCGCGCTTTTCCTTGGAATGCGGCGGGCTCCATGGTAACCAACCGCCCATGACACAGCCCTCTTCCACTGCTCCCATCCATGTCGTCGGCGGCGGCCTTGCCGGCTCGGAAGCCGCCTGGCAGATCGCCGAAACCGGCATTCCCGTCGTCCTGCATGAAATGCGCGGCGTGCGCGGCACGGATGCCCACAAGACGGACGGCCTTGCCGAGCTCGTCTGCTCCAACTCCTTCCGCTCGGACGATGCCGCCAGCAATGCCGTCGGCGTGCTGCACGCCGAAATGCGCCTTGCCGGCTCGCTGATCATGCGCTCGGCCGACGCCAACCAGGTGCCGGCCGGCGGGGCGCTCGCCGTCGACCGCGAGGGCTTTTCCGCCGCCGTGACGGCCGCGCTCGAAAGCCACCCGCTGATCACGATCCTGCGCGAGGAAGTCACGGGCCTTCCGCCGGAGGAATGGGACCAGGCGATCATCGCCACCGGCCCGCTCACCGCGCCCGTGCTGGCCGAAGCCATCCAGGCGCGCACCGGCGCCGATTCGCTCGCCTTCTTCGATGCGATCGCGCCGATCCTGCACACGCACAGCATCGACATGGACATCTGCTGGTACCAGTCGCGCTACGACAAGGTCGGCCCCGGCGGCACGGGCAAGGACTATATCAACTGCCCGTTGGACGAGGCGCAGTACAACGCCTTCATCGACGCGCTGATCGCCGGCGACACGACCGGCTTCAAGGAATGGGAAGGCACGCCCTATTTCGACGGCTGCCTGCCGATCGAGGTGATGGCGGAGCGCGGCCGCGAGACGCTGCGCCACGGTCCGATGAAGCCCATGGGCCTCACCAATGCGCATAACCCGACGGTCAAGCCCTACGCTGTCGTGCAGCTGCGCCAGGACAATGCGCTCGGCACGCTCTACAACATGGTCGGCTTCCAGACGAAGCTGAAATACGGCGCACAGGCCGAGATCTTCCGCCTCATTCCCGGCCTGGAGAACGCGGAATTCGCCCGCCTCGGCGGCCTCCACCGCAACACCTACATCAATTCGCCGACGCTGCTCGACCGGTCGCTTGCGCTGAAAGGGCGGCCGGGCCTGCGCTTTGCCGGCCAGATCACCGGCTGCGAGGGCTATGTGGAGAGCGCCAGCATCGGCCTGCTTGCCGGCCGGTTCGCCGCCGCCGAGCGTCGCGGGGAGACGCCGTCCCTGCCGCCGGAGACGACGGCCTTCGGCGCGCTGCTGAACCACATAACGGGCGGGCACATCGTTTCCGACGACGAGCCCGGAAAGCGCTCGTTCCAGCCTATGAACATCAATTTCGGCCTTTTCCCGCCGCTGGAGCCGGGCGCGGTGACGAGGCCGGAGGGCATGAAGCGGTTCCGCGGCAAGGACAAGGCGCTCGCCAAGAAACAGGCGACCGCCGCCCGCGCGCTGGACGACTGCGCCCGCTGGCTTGCGGGCTGAAAATCAGCCCGGCTGGCCGACGATCCGCGGGTTCTGCCCGGCAAGGCCGGGCATGAAGCTGCCGAGCAGCCAGAGCGAGACCTCGGCGGCCTCCTTCTCGTCCCGGAACTCGAACATGCCGCCCTCGAAGGCGGCATTGGAGAACTTGACGTTCAGCCGTTTCGGACCGGCGCTGGTGACGTGCACCATGCCGGGCTCGATGAGGTGGCAGGAATAGTGGTGGCCATGCGCGTTCATGCAGCCCGCCTTGCCGTCATGCAGGCGCAGGAAGACCGTGCGGCCGTTCGCCGTGCTGATGACGGCGCGAATCGCCTCCTCCGGGAAGGCGCGGCCGAACTCCAGGATGGCGAGCCCGGCATCGCCCGCCATCTCGATCTCCTCGTTGCGCTTGCGGAAGCTCTGCCGGAAGATCAGGCCGGCCAGCAGCAGGCAGGCGATTGTGATGGTCCAGAGCATCGACTCCACTCCTCCACGAAAACTATCCCGTCGCTGTAGCGTACAAGGCTTGCGCCAGTTTTGCGCTTCCTCGGCTTTTCAGAAGGGACCGCGCCGCAGCGCCCGCCACATCCGCCATTGCCGCCGCCACTGGGGCGGCTGAAGAACGCGCTCGAGCGTCGCCGCGCCTGCCTTTTCCGCCGCCGCCAGTATAGGCGGAACGAGGGCGGCTGGCAAAAAGGCCGGCCGATTCGCCACCGAAACGCCGTTTGCGGCGCGCGCCTTGGCAAAATGCTCGCGTCCCAAGCCGACGAAAGCCGCGATGGCACGGCCGGCGGCGGCCTTGTCGCTGCCGTCGAGAAGGGTCTCAGGGGTCAGGCCGGTGGCGGCCAGAAGGTCGGCCGGCAGGTAGACCTGACCGCGCCGCCGGTGGATCGGCAGCATGAGCAGGATACCGGCAACCGTCTGCGCGACGCCGGCATGGCCGGCCGCCTCCGCCGAACCCGGCGCGCCTTGCGGATCGAGGATCAGGCTCGCGAGCTGGATCAGCGCCGAGGCCGTTTCGCCGGCATAGCCTTCCAGCGACGCGCGGCTCTCCATCGGGTCGTTGTAGAGGTCGAAGATGCGCGCCTCGATCATGTCCGTCAGCACGGCGACGGGCAGCCTGTGCTCCTCGACGCAGGCCATGAGCCCGGCAGCAAGCGGATTGGCGATTGCATCGCCCCCCGGCGCGCCCTCCAGCAGATCGCGCCACCATTGCAGGCGGATCTCGCCGGGCAGCGGCTCGCGCACGACGTCGCGCACGCGGGCGATCTCCGCATTGAAGGCATAGAGCGCGGCGAGAGCGCCGCGCTTTTCCTCCGGGGCCAGCAAGCAGGCAAGGTAGCGGTCGCGATCGGTGTCGCGCAGCACCGTCAGGCAGTGCGCATAGGTCTCTTGTCTCTTGTCGGTCACGTCGAAAGAACCGCCTTCCGGTCACACGGCGATGAGCGCGGCGGCAACCGCGCGGTTTTCGGCCAGCATGACGTTGAACGTGCGCACGGCGGCGCCCGTGCTCATCGGATCGGAGCTGATCCTGCGCTCGCGCAGCGCTGCCTTGATTTCCGCCGGGAGCGGACGGATTTCCTTGCCGGTGCCGACGAGCAGGACCTCGATCCCGTCCGCCTCGTCCAGCACGCGCTGCAGGTCGGCCAAAGTCAGCGGTGTCTCTTCCGTCTTATCCCAGCCGTGGACGCCGGACGGCAGGCAGAGGATGGAGCCGCGATGCGACATGTCGGCAAAGCGGAAACCGCCATTGCCATATGCGTCGATCGGCGCACGCCCGGGGAAATGCGCCTCCCGGATTTCGATGCCTTTAGCCATTGGCTCCCGTCGCCTCCGCGACCGATCCCTTGCCGCCCTTGCCCGGGCGATAGCGCTCCGGCCGCAGACGGAACAGGATGAGGATCGGTCCGGCAATGTAGATAGAGGAGATCGTGCCGATCGCCACCCCGAAAAGCAGCGTCAGCGCGAAGGTGCGGATCGCCTCTCCGCCGAAGAACGCGAGCGCGGCAAGCGCGATCAGCGTCGTCGCCGAGGTGAGCAAGGTGCGCGAGAGCGTGCGGTTGATCGCGTCGTCGATGAGGATGGGCAGCGGCATGCGCTTGAAATGCCGGAGATTCTCGCGGATCCGGTCGTAGACGACAATCGTGTCGTTCAGCGAATAGCCGGCGACCGTCAAGAGCGCGGCGACGGCGCTGATGTTGAACTCGATATTGGCTATGGCCAGGAAGCCGAGCGTGAAGAACACGTCATGGGCAAGCGCGATCACCGCGCCGATGGCGAAATGCCATTCGAATCGGATCCAGATATAGGCGACGAGCGCGAGGAGCCCCGCGACGAAGCCGAGCGTCGCCGTATCGATCAGCTCGCCGGAAATGGCCGGGCCGACCACTTCGACACGGCGGAAGTCATAGGCATCCTCCAGCTCGCCGCGCGCGATCAGCACCGAGGTCTGCTCGGCGTTCTCGCCCCCGCCCTGCGAACTCAGACGCACCAGCGCCCGGCGGGCGCTGCCGTGGGTGTCGACGCTCTGGACATTAATGCCGGCGTCGGCAAGACGCGCCGAAATATCGAAAAGATCGACGGTGCCGGACTTGGCCTGGATTTCCACCGCCGCGCCGCCGGTGAAATCGATGCCGAGCCTCAACTCGCCGACGACCAGCAGGCCGGCAATGACGAGGGAGAGCGCGGCCGTCGCCAGGAACACCACGTTGCGGACTGCCATGAAGCGCAGGTTGAGCCGGTCGAAAATGCCGGTGCGCACGCCCTTCGGCAGATGCGTGGGCTTGCTGCGGCGAAGCCAGGCGCGCACGAGGCGCCGGGTGACCGTGAACGTCGTGAAGATGGTCGCGAGAAGGCCGATACCGACGGCGAGCGCGAAGGCGCGCACCGGCGTTGCCGAGAGCAGGAAGAGCACGGCAACCGCGATCAGCATCGTCGCGGACGAATCGTAGACGGTCGCCCGCGCCCGGCCGAAACCGACGGTGACGGCATCGCGCAGCGCCCGGCCGTTCTTCGTCTCCTCCCGCATGCGTTCGAAAATCAGCACACTGGCATCGACCGCAAGCCCGACGGTGAGGACCACGCCCGCGATCATCGACAGCGAGATCGGCAGGCCGATGAGTGCGAGGATAGCGAAGGTCAGCAGGACGTTGAAGAACAGCGACAGCGACGCGATGACGCCGAGGATGCCGTAGAAGAACGTCATGAAGGCGACCACCGCCGCCACGGCGACCACGAGCGCGAGCACCACCGTTGCGACCGAGGTGGTGCCGAGAGCGGGCTCGATGGAGCGCTCCTCGATGATGGTGAGCGGCGCGGGCAGCGGGCCGCTGGCGACGATGCGCGCGATATTCGCCGCGCCCTGCGCGTCGAAATCGCCGGAAAGCCGGCCGACGCCGTCGGTGATGGCGCCCTGGATCTGCGAGGTGGAGATGACCTGGTCGTCGAGCAGGATGGCGATGGTGCGGCCGGCATTGTCGCGGGTGAAAGCGGCAAGGCGGTCGGCCGCCTCGCCCTTGAGGACGAACTCGACCACGGGCTCGCCGTCGGCGGCCGGCTGCGCCGACGCCACGTCCACGGCGGTAAAGAGGTCTTCCTGCCTGACAAGATAGCCTTCCGGCGGCTCTTCGGCCGAGTACAGCACTTCCGAGCCCGCCGGCGGGCCGTTCTCGATGGCCGTGCTGACCGGCATGCTGTCGTCGACGATCCGGGCTGAAAGCCGCCCGACGGTCGCCAGCATGTCCTTGACGCGTTGCGGATCGGTCAGGCCCGGCATCGAGACGACGATGCGGTCGTGCTCGCCGCGAGCGACGAGCAGGGACGGGATGCCGAGGCTCTCGACACGGCGGCGCACCGCATCGACGGCGCCGAGCGAGGCTTCGCTGATGAATTCGTCGACCGCCGCAGCCGGCAGCAAGATGCGGAACCGGCCGCCTTCCGGCTCGCCGAGCGCACCGAGGCCAAGGCCCGAGAGGGTCTGGCGTGCCGCATCGATCCGGTCGGGCGCCGTCACGGTCACTTCGATCGTGCCATCCGCACCGTTGAGGTCGCTGTAGGGAACGCGCGCGGCGCGAAGGGCGTTGCCGATCGTGTCCACGGCTGCGCGCAGCCGATCGGCGGCGATGTCGGTGCGGGAGACCTCCAGGACAAGGCGCGAGCCGCCCGTAAGGTCGAGGCCGGGGACGAGGCGATGGGCGGCCAGCCAGCCCGGGAGCCCGGCGGCCATGCGTGCCGGCAGGAGGCTCGGCAAGACGAGAAGAAGGCTCGCCACGAGGACGAGCCAGAGCAAGAAAGTCTTCCAGCGGGCGGATTGCAGCATCGCGGTCTCGGCTAAGGTTCGGCGGCAATGCCGGCTGAAAACCAGTCGGGCCGCCGGCCGAGCCTATCCCCGACCGGCCGGCAGGCCAAGCTTATTCCTTGACGGGTTCGCCCTTGACGCGGACTTCGCTGATGCCGCTGCGAACGACGCGCACCTTCACACCCTCGGCGACCTCCACTTCGAGCTCGTTGTCGTCGACCACCTTGGTGACCTTGCCGACGATGCCGCCGCCGGTCACGACCTGATCGCCGCGGCGGATGTTCTTCAGGAGCTCTGCCCGGCGCTTCATGGTCGCGCGCTGCGGGCGGATGATGAGGAAGTACATCACCACGAAGATCAGCAGGAACGGCAGGATCGACATGAGAATGTCTGCGCCGCCCCCTGCCGCGCCGGGTGCCGCCGTCTGTGCGAAGGCCTCGGTAATGAACATCAGCTACTCCTTGAAATCTTGGTTTTGCGCGGCCGGAGGGGCCATTTCGGTTGCCGGAATATAGGCAAGCCCACCTTTAATGCAACACACGAGACTGAGAAGCGCTCGGTTTTCAAGCACTTTCCCCCTTTTCGGCCCCCGCCGGCGCATGCTACCCGGCAGGGCGCACAAGGAGAGAGACATTGCAGGAAGATCACGTCAAGCTTCTGCTGGCCGAAATCGGCCGCATCACCGCCGCACTGGAACGCCTCGCCGGCCCGGCCGCCGCCGTCAACGACTGGGACGCCGCCGACGTCTTCGTCTGGGCGCCCGCACGCCTTCAGGTGCAGCCCGTCAAGCGGCCGAACCGCATCGACATCGAGCTCATCCGCGGCGTGGAGCATGTGCGCGACATCCTCGTCGACAACACCGTCCGCTTCGCCAGGGGCCTGCCGGCCAACAACGTGCTCCTGTGGGGCGCGCGCGGCATGGGCAAGTCGTCGCTCGTCAAGTCCGTGCATGCGCTTGCCGCGAAGGAAACGGGGGCCAAGCTGAAGCTCGTGGAGGTGCACCGCGAGGACATCGCGACCCTGCCGGCGCTTCTCGACATCCTCAAGGAAGTGCCCTTCCCCGTCATCCTCTTCTGCGACGACCTGTCCTTCGACCACGACGACACGTCCTACAAGTCGCTGAAGGCGGCGCTCGACGGCGGCGTGGAAGGCAGGCCGGACAACGTGCTGCTCTATGCGACGTCAAACCGCCGGCATCTCCTGCCGCGCAACATGATCGAGAACGAGCAGTCGACGGCGATCAACCCGTCCGAGGCGGTGGAGGAAAAGGTCTCGCTCTCCGACCGATTCGGCCTCTGGCTCGGCTTCTACAAGTGCAGCCAGGCGGAGTATATCGAGATGATCGACGGCTATGCCAGCCATTTCGGGCTCGACCTGCCGCAGGAGCAACTGCACGCCGAGGCCCTCGAATGGGCCACCACCCGCGGCTCGCGCTCCGGCCGCGTCGCCTGGCAATATGTGCAGGACCTCGCCGGCCGCCTCGGCAAGTCGCTGGCAAAATGAAAAGGCCCGGCAAGCCGGGCCTCTCAACCGTGGCCTGCCGGACCGATCCTATTCCAGGAAGGTCATCGGGTTGACCGGGGTCGCGTTCTTGCGCACCTCGAAATGCACCTTCGGGCGGGTGGCATTGCCGCTCATGCCCGAGGAGGCGACCGTCTGGCCGCGCTGGATCTTCTGGCCGCGCTGCACGTTCAGTTCGCCGGCATGGCCGTAGACCGTGACCGTGCCGTCGTCGTGGCGGACGAGAACCGCGTTGCCGAGTTCCTTCAGGCTGCTGCCGGCATAGATGACGACGCCGTTCTCGGCGGCCTTGATGGGCGTGCCCTCGGGAACGGAGATGTCGATGCCGTCGTTGCGGTTGCCGTCGACATTGGCGCCGTAGCCGGCGATGACCGCGCCGCGCACCGGCCAGCGATACTTGCCGATGCCGGTGGCTTCCGGCGCGGCGTCCGTCACGTCGGACTTTTCCGTGGCTTCCTTCACCGAGACCGTCTTGACCGGCGCCTTGTAGGCTTCCGGCTTCTTTTCGGCCGCATCGAGCTTCTTGCTGACGGGCACAGATGCGGTCACGGTCCTGTCGGTCGCGGCTTCGCCGGCGGCCGGGATGACCAGCTTCTGGCCGATGCGGATCGACGCGGTCTGCATGCCGTTCGCCTTCTTCAGCGCCTCGACCGAAACACCGTTGCTGCGGGCGATCTTGGCGAGCGAATCGCCCGGCTGCACCTCGTAGCCGCCCTTGCCCTTGCCCTCGCCGGCATCGGCGAGGTTGGAATTCGCATGGCCGCTTTCCGACTTCACCTTGTCACGGGTGGAGGTGCCGGGCAGGATCGCGACCTTCTGCTCGCCGCTGCGCTCGGGCGCCGGCAGCCTGTTGTCAACCTTCAGCGTGCTGTCGGTGGAGGCCTTGGCCGCGCTTGCCGTCGTGCTGAAGGTGGGAATGACGATCTTCTGGCCCGGCTCGGCGTCCGAGGCGCGCTTCAGGCCGTTGGCGGCGAGGATTTCCTTCTCCGGCACGCCGTAGCGCTTGGCGAGCGTCGTGACGCTCTCGCCCTGGCGAAGCATGACGACCGGCGCGTTGTTCGTCGACCAGCCGGCCTTGCTCTTGACGGTCCCCGTCGTGAGCGTGTCCTCGACGATCGGCTTTGCCTTGCGCGGCGGCATCTCCTGCCCGAGCGAGGCCTGGCGTTCGGCCGCACGGCTGGCGGTGGGATCGGCCAGTTCGCCGCGCTGGACGCTCATCGGTGTGGTCGCCAGGCGCGTGCCGGAACCGGTGGTCGTCGAGGTGTTGATCGGATCGTAGGAGACGTTGCCCTGACCGGGGAACGGCTGGTTCAGCGCCTCGCTGCGGGAGCCCATCTGGCCGCCGGAGGCATATTGCTGCCCGCCGTTGCCGATATCGCCGCGCGGAACAGGATTGGCGTTGCCGCCGAAAAGCGTGCGGCGGGGGACCGAGCTCGTGGTCATGTTATCCTGACCGGAGCTGGAAAAAAGGCCGCCGAAGCGGCTTGCGTCCGAGCTGCACCCGGTCGCGACGCTTGCCAGCAGGGCTGCCGCCATAAGGCGGGTCGCGGTCCTACCAAAACTCGGCGATACACTCTTACGCATGAAACTACCCAATCGGTACGCTACTTGATTTAGACCGATTAAAGCGCGTTAGAGTTACTGCCCGGTTAAAGCCGGACGTTTCGCAATTTTTTTTGATGAATTGATAACCATGGCGCCTTCGCGCCGTGGCTCGATGACGGCGGACGGGGTCAGAAACCGGTCGCGTACATGGCGTCGGCGCGCGAGATCCGGCCGGCGACACGGGCGGCGTTCTCGAAGTCGCCCTGCCCCGGCTGGAAGATCGCCGAAATGGGCGTGGCGCGCCGGGCCGTCCGTTCGCCGGCGCTCGTCGCATTCTCCAGGGCGCTGCCGGGCACCGTCATGTCGAGCGCGCTTTCGTTGTAGGCGATGGCGCGCAGGGCGGCGATCGCCGGCTCGCGGGTTCCGGCATAGCGGGCGCTGCCCTGGTCCTGCGGCGGCATGCTGTCGTAATATTCGATATAGGCGCGATAGTAGGCCTTGCGGTCGCCCTCGTCGAGGAAATGACCGTAGGCGGCATATTCGCGCTTTTCGAGTTCCGTCGTTTCGAGATTGTCGCGCTCGGCCGCGGTCAGCGCGGGCTGATTGTAAGCGATCTCTTCCTTCGCAACGCTCAGCACCAGCAGCGCGTCCACCGACAGGCCGACATGGGCCGAGGGATCGTAGCTGCCGCCTGCAAGTTGCGCGCTCGAACCGGCCTCGGCATTCTCCTCGACGGCCGCGCCGGCAGCCCTCGTCGCCAGATAAGCGAGGCTGTCGCCGGTAGAACCGCTTGCGATCCTGTTCGAGACGTACATTTCCCTCTCCATCGGAACGGCCGAACCCGCTGGGAAACCGGCGTTCCACGCGGAACCTTCTGCTTCGCTTTCCGGCCTACGCCCCGAAGCTTGCGCGAGGCTTGCGCAAATTAACAAAAGGTTAACGCGCTGTATTCGTGCGGAGAATCCGTGCCCTGCGTGCAGCGACTGGAGGAGGATGCGTGGATTTGCGCAAAAAAAGCCGCGGACTCAGCGGGCGAATGCCTGCCGAGCCGGGCAAATCGACGATGGGAAACGAATCTAGAGGGCCTGCGCCATCTGGGAGACGATGGGCAGGTAGGGTACCGCGAAAAGGTCTTCGCGGTCGAAGCGGCTGCCGGTCTTCACCAGCTTCAGCATGCGGCACTCGGTATCGCTCACCATGACCGGCGCGATCAGCATGCCGCCGGACACGAGCTGCTCGGCGAAGAAGCGGGGCAAGGCGGGAAAGGCGGCGGTGACGAGGATGCGGTCGAAGGTGCCCTCGCCCGGCATGCCGTTGCTGCCGTCGGCCTGGCGCACGATGACGTTGCGGATGCCCGCCTTCTCGATGGACTGCTGCGCATTGGTGACGAGCGTGCGGTAGCGGTCGATCGTCAGCACCCGTTCCGTCAGCCGCCCCATGACGGCGGCGGTGAAGCCGCTGCCGGTGCCGACCTCCAGCACGCGCTGGCCGGCCTTGAGGCTGAGGAGATTGAGCAGGCGGACCGCAAGGTCGATGCCCTCGATGAAAGAGCCGCAATCGAGCGGCAGGAGACGTCTGGAATAGGCCTCGCCCGCGAACTGCGGCGGCACGAAGAGCGTGCGCGGCGTCTGTTCGACAGCCGTCAGAAGGTCGAGATTGTTGATGCCCTCGCCGCGCAGGCGCAAGGCCAGCGCGGCAAAACCTTCCTTCTCGATCACCCGGCCCGTGCTCAATCGTCGCCCTTTCCGCTGAGTGCGCGCTTCACGCGATCCAGCACGGTATAGTCCGTGAGGTCGAGCTTGAGCGGCGTGACCGAGATCTTGTGGTTCTTCACGGCATGGATGTCGGTGCCCGAGCGGAAGTCGCCCTTGCGCTCGCCGAAACGCAGCCAGTAATAGGGAAAGCCGCGGCCGTCGGCGCGCTCTTCGATCGTCAGGCCGAAATCGAGCTTGCCCTGGCTCGTCACCTCGACGCCCTGCAACTCCTTGGGAGGGCAGTTCGGGAAGTTCAGGTTGAAGAACGTCCAGTCCGGCAGTTCCACGTCCATCAACTGGCGGATGAGGTTCGGGGCAAAGCTCTCCGCCACTTCCCACGGCACGACGCGGCCGCCGGCATGGTTGTAGGCCTGGCTCAGCGCCATCGACTTGATGCCCTGCAGCGTCCCCTCGATGGCGCCGGCGATGGTGCCGGAATAGGTGACGTCGTCGGCCATGTTGGCGCCGGCATTGACGCCCGAAAGAACGAGGTCCGGCTTCCTGTCGAGCACCTCGCGCACGCCCATGATGACGCAGTCCGTCGGCGTGCCGCGCAGTGCGAAGCGCTTGTCGTCGATCCTGCGCAGGCGCAGCGGCTCGGAGAGGGTCAGCGAATGCGCAAGGCCGCTCTGGTCCGTCTCCGGCGCCACGACCCAGACGTCGTCAGTGAGTTCACGCGCGATCCGTTCGAGGACCGCCAGGCCCTCGGCGTGGATTCCGTCGTCGTTGGTCAGAAGGATGCGCATTCCGTTCCCCCGCCTCAGGCGGCCTTCTCGATCTTCGTGAGCCCGCCCATATAGGGAAGCAGGACCTCCGGCACAGTCACCGAACCGTCGGCATTGAGGTAATTCTCCACCACCGCGATCAGCGCGCGACCGACCGCCGTGCCCGAGCCGTTCAGCGTATGGACGAAGCGCGTCGCCTTCTCGTCCTTGCCGCGATAGCGCGCATTCATGCGGCGCGCCTGGAAATCGCCGCAGACCGAGCAGGAGGAGATTTCGCGGAACGTGTCCTGTCCCGGCAGCCAGACTTCGAGGTCGTAGGTCTTGCGGGCGCCGAAGCCCATGTCGCCGGTGCAGAGCGTCATGACGCGGTAGTGCAGGCCGAGGCGCTTCAGCACCTCCTCCGCGCAGGCCGTCATGCGCTCCAGCTCGTCGATCGAGCTGTCCGCATCGGTGATCGAGACCATCTCGCACTTCATGAACTGGTGCTGGCGCAGCATGCCGCGCGTGTCGCGGCCCGACGAGCCGGCTTCCGAACGGAAGCACGGCGTCAGCGCGGTGAAGCGCAGCGGCAGCTTCTCCTGGTCGAGGATTTCCTCGCGCACGAGATTGGTGAGCGAGACTTCCGCGGTCGGGATCAGCCAGCGGCCGTCCGTGGTGCGGAAGAGGTCTTCGGAAAATTTCGGGAGCTGGCCGGTGCCGTACATGGCGTCGTCACGCACGAGGAGCGGCGCGTGGACTTCCGTATAGCCGTGCTCCTGCGTGTGCATGTCGATCATGAACTGGCCGAGCGCGCGTTCGAGGCGCGCGAGCTGGCCCTTCAGCACCGTGAAGCGCGAGCCGGCGATCCTTGCGGCCGCCTCGAAATCCATCCACCCAAGCGCCTCGCCGATGTCGAAGTGCTCCAGCGCCTTGTGGTTCCAGCCGGGCTTGTTGCCCCATTTGCGCGTCTCGACATTGCCCGCCTCGTCCGAGCCGACCGGCACGTCGTCGAGGGGGATGTTCGGGATGCGCGACAGGGCGTCATTGAGCTCGGCCGTCACCTGGCGCTCCTCCTCCTCGGCGGCTGGGAGCTGGTCCTTGATCGCCGACACCTCGGCCTTCAGCTTCTCGGCGAGCTCGGTATTCTTGCCGGCCATCGCCGCGCCGATCTCCTTGGAGGCGGCGTTGCGGCGCGACTGCATGTCCTGCGCCTTCTGGATGACGCTGCGGCGCCTCTCGTCGAGGTCGATCAGCGTCCGGGCGAGAGGGCTCGCACCGCGCTTGGCGAGAGCGGCATCGAGGGCGTCGGCGTTGTCGCGGATCCATTTTATATCAAGCATCGTCGTTCCAGGCGTTTTCCGTGGATGAAACCCGACGGCGCCCGGCAGCGACCTGCGGCAACGCCGCCGGCAAGACCTCAGTCGGCCTCGCCCGGCGTTGCAACGACCTCGTTTTCCGCATCCTGCGCTTCCGAGGCGCGCGCCCGCTGCCGTTCGATGAGTCGGGCCGTGTAGATGGAAATCTCGTAGAGAAGGATGGCCGGCAGCGCAAGACCGATCTGGGAGACCGGATCGGGGGGCGTCAGCACCGCGGCCACGATGAAGGCGATGACGATGGCGTATTTGCGCTTGCTGACCAGCGCCTGCGTATCGATGAAGCCCGCGCGCACCAGGAGCGAGGAGACAACCGGAAGCTGGAAGACGAGGCCGAAGGCGAAGATCAGCGACATGATCAGGCTGAGATATTCGGAAACCTTCGGCAGGAGCTGGATCGAGACCTGCCCCTCGCCGCCGCCCTGCTCCATGGCCAGGAAGAACCACATGACCATGGGCGTGAAGAAGAAATAGACCAGCGCCGCGCCGATGAGGAAGAGGATGGGCGACGCGATCAGGAACGGCAGGAAGGCCGCCCGCTCGTTCTTGTAGAGGCCCGGCGCGACGAACTTGTAGATCTGCTGGGCGATCACCGGGAAGGCGATGACCAGCGCGCCGAACATGGCGACCTTGATCTGCGTGAAGAAGAATTCCTGCGGCGCCGTGTAGATCAATTCGACATGGCGATGGGAAAGGCCCGCCCAGCTCACCGCCCACTTGAAGGGCAGGACGAGCAGGTTGAAGAGCTGCTTGGCGAAATAGAAGCAGACCAGGAAGGCAATGAAGAACGCGCCGACGGCCCACAGCAAGCGCCGGCGAAGCTCTATCAGATGCTCGATCAGCGGCTGGGGCTTGTCTTCGATATCGCCGCTCATGCGTCGCCCTTCTTGGTCTTCGTCGTCTTCGGCTTGGTGGCGGCGGTTTTCCTGGCCGCGGGCGCCCTGGCCGCAGCGGCCTTCGGCTCGCCCTCAGGCTTAGCGGCGGCCTTGCGTGGCTTTGCGGCTTTGGCGGCGGTCCCGGCCGGCTTCTTCTTCGCCGTCGCGCTGGTCGGGCCGGCCTTCAGCGGCACGGCGGCGACAGGTTCTGCCGATGCCTGCTTTGCAGCCTCCGAGGGCACGGCGACCGGGGCGCTCGAAACGCTCTCTGCCGGGCTGGAAGCCGGAGAGACGCTGGTCGACTTCTGCAGATCGGCCTTGATCTCGTCGCCCATCTGGCGCAGCGGATTGACCGCGTCCCGGATGGTGTTCAACGGATTGAGCTTCTGGGCCTCGCCGATCGTCTTGCGCACGTCTTCGAGATCGGCCTCGCGCAGCGCCTCGTCGAACTGCTGGCGGAAGTCGCTCGCCACGCCGCGCATCTTGCTCATCATGCGGCCGAAGGTCCTCAGCATCTGCGGCAGGTCCTTCGGACCCACCACGACGATCAGGACGATGGCGATGACGAGTATTTCGGTCCAGCCGACATCAAGCATGGGATACTGTCCTTAGAGGCCGCAGGCCGTTGCCCGCAGCCGAACGCCGGTTACTTGGCTTCGTCAGCCTTGTGATCGACCGTCTTCGACTGGTCGGCGGCGCTGCTTTCCTCGTCGGACATGCCCTTCTTGAAACTCTTGATGCCCTTGGCGACGTCACCCATCAGTTCCGGAATCTTGCCGCGGCCGAACAGCAGCAGCACCACCACCAGAACGATCAGCCAATGCCAGATGCTGAAAGAACCCATTCCCTTAACTCCCGTTGAAATCTGAACCCGATGTAAGCCGTTCAGCCGTCTTTTTCAAATACCACTATGTCGCGGTGGTTAGCCGAAAGCATGACATTACGCAATCCGGGCGATGATTGTCGAGCCGGCCGTGTGTGATGGACACGTCCCGGCAGGGCCGTGTCTCCCGAAGGCGAGCGCCCCGCGAAGGCCGCCGCCGAAACCCGTCTCGTCTCGATGCCGGTGGAACCGGACGGGTCCGAAGCCATTTTCGAAGTCTTTCCCTGCCGCCGGCCATCTGCCGACGCAACGGCCGTTCACAAGCCTCGGCCTATTCGTCCTCTTTTCCGCCCGGTGTCAAGAGACCGAGCTCCTCAAGGTCGAACTGGGTGATCGGATCCTCGTCCTCCGCCATTTCCTCCTCGCCGAGCGGCAGGGGCACCTGGAAATTGGAGGGAATCCGGCCGGAAAGCAGGCCGGCGCCCTTCAGTTCCTCCAGGCCCGGCAGGTCGCGCACGTCCTCGAAGCCGAAATGGTCGAGGAAATCCCTTGTCGTGCCGAAGGTTACGGGGCGACCCGGTGAGCGCCGGCGACCGCGAAGGCGCACCCAGCCGGCCTCCATCAGCACGTCGAGCGTACCCTTGGACGTCTGCACGCCGCGGATGTCCTCGATCTCGGCGCGGGTGACCGGCTGGTGATAGGCGATGATCGACAGCACCTCGAGCGCGGCGCGCGACAATTTGCGCACCTCGGTCTCGTCCGTGCGGATGACGAAAGACAGATCCGGCGCGGTGCGGAAGGCCCAGGCATCGCCCACCTGCACGAGATTGACGCCGCGGCCGGCGTAGAGCGCCTTCAACTCGCGCAGGACATGCGCCACGTCCACGCCGCGCGGCAGGCGCTCGGCGATATAGGCCTCGGAAACCGGACCGGCGGAGGCGAAGACCAGCGCTTCGGCGATTCGCGCGGCTTCGTGCAGCCGGCGCGGATCGACCACCATGCCGCCTTCCGCCCCGTGCGGTGCGCCGTCCTCATCCTCTTCAATCACGCCCGGCGCTCCCGTCATCGTCCTCGGGCTCGCCGGCCTTCGGACCGCGGCGAAGGTAGAGCGGCTGGAACGCGCCGTCCTGCCGCAGTTCCAGGCGCCCTTCCCTGACGAGTTCCAGCGTCGCGGCGAAGGCGCTGGCGATGGCCGTCGTGCGCTCGGCGGGATCGCTGAGGTAGCGCAGCATGAAATGATCGAGCGCCGTCCAGTCGTCGTCCACGTCACCGACGAGCAGGGAGAGGATCTCGCGCGCGTCGGCGAGCGACCAGACGGTGCGCTTCTCGATGGTGACCTGGGTGACGGCATGGCGCTGGCGCAGCGATGCATAGGCGTTGAGCAGGTCGTAGAGCGAGGCCTCGAAGGCGGAGCGCCGCTCGGTGGGGATATGTTCCGGCATGCCGCGCGCGAAGACGTCGCGGCCGAGGCGGTTGCGGTTGACGAGCCGGGTGGCGGCATCGCGCATCGCCTCCAGACGCTTCAGGCGGAAGGCGAGGCTTGCCGCCATCTCCTCGCCCGAGGGTCCGTCATCCTTCGCCTGCTTGGGGATCAGCAGGCGGGACTTCAGATAGGCGAGCCAGGCGGCCATGACGAGATAGTCGGCGGCAAGCTCGATGCGGATCTTCCGCGCCCTGTCGATGAAGACGAGATACTGCTCGGCGAGCGCCAGCACGGAAATGCGGGTGAGGTCCACCTTCTGCGTGCGCGCGAGATGTAGGAGAAGGTCGAGCGGGCCTTCGAAGCCGGCAAGATCGACGACGAGGCTCTCTTCCGAAAGCCCCCGCTCCCCGGCGTCGTCCTGCCACAGGTCGGCCATCGGCGCCTGCGCGCCGCGTCCCTTCCCCGGTGGCTTCGAGCCCGTTGCCTGCACGTCGCTCCCCGCTGCCCCTGCCGCGGCCGTCAGGCGACCGCGATCATGGCGTTGAATTCCTCGCGCAGCGCCTCCTCGTCCGCACCGTCGGGCGCCGGGAAGCCTGCGCACACCGCATTCGCCCGCCGCAGGCTCTCGCCGGCCAATGCGGGAACGTTTTCGGTCACCGCAACCATTTCGTCCATGATGCCATGGCAATGCAACACCATGTCGAGCCCGGCAGCGATGATTCCCCGGCTTCTTTCGGCAATATCGCCGCGAAGGGCGTTCATGGACACGTCGTCTGACATCAGGAGCCCGTCGAAACCGATATGGCCGCGGATGACCTCCTCGACCACCTTCGCCGAGGTGGTCGCCGGATTGTCGGCATCGATGGCGGTGAAGACGATATGGGCGGACATCGCCATCAATTCGTCCTTCATGCGCCGGAAGGGCACGAAGTCGCAGGCTTCCAGCTCCTTGCGGCTTGCGTGGACGACCGGCAGGTCGTGGTGCGAATCGACCATGGTGCGGCCATGGCCCGGCATGTGCTTCATGATCGGCAGCAGGCCGCCGGCCTTGAGGCCGTCCGACGCTGCCTTGCCCATGGCCGAGACGATCTCCGGCTCCTGCCCGTAGGCACGGTTGCCGATGACGTCGTGCACGCCCGGAACGGCGACGTCGAGCACCGGCAGGCAGTCGACATTGATGCCGAGGCGCAGCAGATCGAAGGCGTGCAGGCGCGACATCAGCCAGGCGGCGCGCAGGCCCCGCTCCTCGTCCGCACGGTAGATGGCGCCGAGCGCGGCGGCGTTCGGATACTGCTGGACATGCGGCGGCTTGATGCGCTGGACGCGACCGCCCTCCTGGTCGATCAGCACCGGAATGTCCGCGCCGCCGCCGATGCACGCGCGCATCTCGGCCGTCAGGTCCGCGACCTGTGCCGGCTCGCCGATATTGCGGCCGAAGAGGATGAAACCCCAGGGACGCTCGTTGCGGAAGAAGGCCTTTTCGTCGTCGGTGAGGCTCAGGCCCTTGCAGCCCGAAATGAAGGATTTCGATTCGCTCATGTCCGCAATCTTGGGGGTTCGGGGAAGACGAAGGGCGCATGGCCCGGGAATCGAAGAGGCGCGGACCGTGCCGCGCCTCGTCAGGAATCGGGGTCAGCCTCAGCGGGTGACGAGGCAGCTTCCGCCCGCGCTCTTGTAGCGGCTGCAAAGGGTATTGGCCTCTTCGCGCGAGCCGGCCGGAATGCGGACGCGGAAGAAGGTGCCCTTGTTGGGGATTTCCGCCTTCTTGATGTCCACGCCGCGGCCGCCGATCACGTTGCCGAACTTGGAGGACAGCGAGTTGTAGGTCTTCTGCGCTTCGGCCTCCGAGGGGAGCGAGGCGATCTGGATGACGTAGCCGCCCGGCGCGACCTGGGCCTGCTCGGCGCTCGCCTGCGGGACCTGGGTCGCCGAGGCGGTCTCGGTGGCCGAAACCCTGCCGTTCTCGGTGACCGTGCCGACGACGTTCACCGGCTGGTCGGCGGGGCGGGCTGCCGGAACGGGCGCGTTGTCGCCGGCCGTGGCCGTTGCCGCGGAACCGATCGTCGTCGTCTTCACGGTGCGCACCGGCGCCGTGCCGTCGACCTGGGTTTCGGCGACTTCCGCAAGCGCCGAACGGGGCTTTGCTTCCGCCGCTGTCTGCTCGGCGCGCAGCGAGGCGTCCGCATCGAGCGCCGCGTTTGCCGTCGCAGCCGCCTCGCCGGAGGCGCCGCCGGTCGTGGCGGTGGCCTTGGCGTCGAGCTGCGCGGTTTCGGTGACCGTGTCCTCGCGGGCGACGAGCGTGCCGTCCGGCTTGACGATCATCGTCTTGACCTTGCGCGGGGAAACGACCGGCTTGTCGCTGGCCGCGGCCGCGGCTGCTGCCGTCTCCGGTTCGTCGACGCCCGGCAGGAGGCGGTTGTCCTCTTCGGATGCCGCGAGATCGGGGCCGTCTTCCGGACCGTCGAACGGCAGGGTCTCGGGCGTCAGCGTGCGCTGCACGACATCGACCGGCTCCTCCGTGGAGGTGACGAGCTGTTCCTGCTGCGGCCGGCTGGTGGTGTCGCCCGCGACGCGGTCGTAAACGGCCTTGTCCTGGTTCGGAACGGTCTTGCCGCCCTTTTCCTCGGGCACGATCTTGATCGGCTCCTTGTCGGCAAGGATGACGCGCGGCTCGCCGGAACCGCCGACCGAGCCGCCGGTGAAGGCCGACCAGGCGTAGACGGCGCCCCCGCCGATCAACAGCAGGCCCGCGACGGAGGCGGCGATCAGCATGCCGCGGCGCGGGCGGGCCGTCTCGTCATCGTAGCCGTCGCCGGAATAGAGCGTCGTCGCCTGGCCCGGATCGACCGGGATCGCCATGCGCTCCGGCTGGTTCAGCGAGCGACGGAAGTCCTCTTCCAGCGCACGCTCGAAATCGTCCACATCGTTGATCTGCGTTACCGGCTGGGCGGCGGCGGTAGCCGCGCTGGCGGCGGCGCCTCTCTGCAGGTCCTCATTGCGCGGCCTGGCGGCAGGCTCGGTGAAGAGCTGCGCCATCTCAGCGTCGATGTCGAGATCGTAGTCGGGCTGATAGGCCGGCGGCTTCTCCTTCTCGACGAGGGGAAGGTGCGGCACGTCGAGTTCGGTGACCGGCGAGACGCCCTCGTCCGTATCGGCGATCATCGCCGGGTCGAACGGCAGGACGCCGTCATTGGCCTCGGCGGCGACCGGCTGCGGCCTGGTATAGGTGGAAACGGGGATGGCGACGGCCGGCTCGCGCCGGACGGGCGTCTCTGCCGCTACCGGCGGTGCGACTTCCGGCTTCACCTCGACGGGCCTGGCCTCCTGCTTCACCGGCTCGTCGTCCAGCGAGAAATCGGAGAGGTCGAGGTCTATGTCCGAAAGGTCGAACTCCAGGCTCTCGAAATCGAGCTCGGGCTCGGAAACGGCCGGCGCAGGCGTGGCGACGGGTTCGCGCCGGGCCTCGACGACAGGAGGTTCAATGGGCTGGACGGGCGCCGCCGCCGGTTCGACGAACGGCGTTGCGGCCTTCTCGACGACGGGTTCGCGGTGCGCGGTCGGCGTCGCGCGGCCGAAGATGGCGGAGATATTGGCCGGCGTATTGCTGCGCGCGGCGGCTGCGGCAACGACGGCGGCCGCCGCGGCGGCCGTTTCGGCGGACAGCGGCGAACGGGGTTCCGGCACGGGGAACCGCTCGACCTCGGCCAGCAGCGCGTCGCGATCGTAATTGCCGCCGGTCTCGACGGACTCCACCTGATAGGCGGGCTCCGCATCGAAGACGGGCTCGGTCGCCTCGGCCTGCCACTGCGCCTCGATCCGGGCGGCGGCGCGGGCGCGGTCTTCCCGCGTCTCGAGCGGCATCTGCGCCACGAATTGCGGCTCCTCGCCGGCATAGGCGGGTTCGGCGTGGAACGGCTCGGCATGCTCGACGCCGGAATCGACCGGCATCCAGCCGTCGAAGCTCGGCTCGATATTGGTTGCGACGGCCTCGACAGCAACCGGAACCGGCGCGACGAACGCGGCTTCCGCGCCATCGTCCGGGCGGCCATCCGCCACGCGCTCGTCGGCAAAGCCGTCGCCGATCGAAAGTTCCAGCTCGTGCTCCAGATCGAGGCCGATGTCGCCGGCGGCAGCGTCGTCGCCGGACAGCGGCTGAAGCCCCAGGAAAACGGGCTGCTCCTCGACATGGGGCGCTTCCTCGAAACGCGGCTCGGCAACCGGCTCGTGGCGCGCCGGCTCCTCGAAGCGGGGCTCGAACCGGTAGGCAAAGAGATGGCCCGCATGAAGGTCCGGCCCGGCATCGACCGGCGGCACGTCGCTGACGGACGTCTCCAGTTCGTCGGCGAGAAGCAGGGCCGGATCGGCCTGCGGGCCGGGCTCCACGAACGACTGCCCGGCGAAAGCGGGCTCGACGGCCTCGTGGAAGGACGGCTCCTGGTGCACCGGCCCGCCGGGGGCAACGCCCCGCGTCGGGATCTCGTCGATGAAGGACGCACGGTCTTCCTCGACCGGCGCCGGCTCCTCGAAAACGGGCTCGACATGGCGGGCCGCCGCCGGCTGGGCGACGACCGGGTCCACGGCGGGCGCCGGGGCATCGTACTGCTCGAAGGCGCGCAGGAGCTCGTCCTCGAGAGCGAAGACGGGATTTTCATGCCGCGGCGCCGCCTGGACGGCGTCGGAGAAGGACCTGTCGATATCCTGAACAGGACGCGGCTCGAGACTGACGAGGCGGGCAAGCTCGCTCAACGGGTCATCTTCTGCCAAGAGACCCCTGTCGGCGGTTCCGCTTCGCGCGAAGTTCTTGTCTGCCATACTGCTTCCCACTCGTAAGCTACAAAGACGCGTTTGCCAGCTTATTGTGGGCAAATGGTGACGTTATCGCATTTCGTCCGGTGCTGCGGTGCCTGTAATGGACAGGCCCGACTTAAGAACAGACGCGACAGCGTGCACCAGCCCAAGTCTGGCGATGCTCAATTCTCTATTCTTATCGTTAACAAACCGTAATTCCGGCTGTTCCTTACCTTTGTTCCAGTGCGCATGGAACGCGCTGGCAAGATCATAGAGGTAAAACGCGATGCGATGAGGCTCCTGCGCCAGTGCAGCGGCCTCGATCACACGGGGATATTCTGCCAGTTTTGCAAGAAGCTGCAACTCGCTCGGATCGGCGATATTTCCATCGATCGCGCCGGCCAGATCGAGCGCGGCGACATCGAGCCCCGGGAAGGCCTCGGCGGCCTGCCGGAACACCGACATGCAGCGCGCATGGGCATACTGCACGTAGAAGACCGGATTGTCCTTGGACTGCTCGGTCACCTTGGCGAAGTCGAAGTCGAGCGGCTCGCTGTTCTTGCGGTACAGCATCATGAAGCGCACCGGATCGCGGCCGACCTCGTCGACGACGTCGCGCAGCGTGACGAAATCGCCCGAACGCTTCGACATCTTCACCGGCTCGCCGTTGCGGTAAAGCTTGACGAGCTGGCAGAGGAGGACCGTCAGCTTGGCCTTGCCCTCGGAGACGGCGCGCGCGACGGCCTCCAGGCGCTTGACGTAGCCGCCATGGTCGGCGCCGAGCACGTAGATCATCTCGTCGAAGCCGCGGTCGAACTTGTCCTTGAAGTAGGCGACGTCGGCGGCGAAGTAGGTATAGGAGCCGTCCGACTTGATCAGCGGACGGTCGATGTCGTCGCCGACTTCCGTCGAGCGGAAGAGCGTCTGCTCGCGATCCTCCCAGTCTTCCGGCACCTGGCCTTTCGGCGGCGGCAGCACGCCCTTGTAGACATGGCCCTTGAAGGTGAGGTCGTTGATCGCGGTGCGGATCGGCGCGCCGTTGCCGGCGTGCAGCGAGCGCTCGGAGAAGAACACGTCATGCGTGACGTTTAGGGCGGCGAGGTCCTCGCGGATCATCGCCATCATCGCGGCGATGGTCTTCTCCTTGACGATCGGCATCCACTGGTATTCGGGCATGGCGCGCAGGGTCGTGCCGAATTCCTCGGCGAGCGCCTCGCCGACCGGCACGAGATAGTCGCCCGGATAAAGGCCGGAGGGAATCTCGCCGATCGTCTCGCCCAGCGCCTCGCGATAGCGCAGGAAGGCGGAGCGGGCCAGCACGTCGATCTGCGAGCCGGCGTCGTTGATGTAGTATTCCTTGGTCACGTCATAGCCGGCAAAGGCGAGCAGGTTGGCGAGCGCATCGCCCACCACGGCGCCGCGGCAATGGCCGACATGCATCGGGCCGGTCGGGTTGGCCGAGACATATTCGACATTGACCTTGCGGCCGGCGCCCAGCGCGCCGCGGCCGTAATCCGTGCCGGCCGTGACCACGGCGGCAAGCAGCTTCTGCCAGTAGGGAACGGAAAGGCGCACGTTGATGAAGCCCGGGCCGGCGACGCTGACATCGGCGACCTCGGGGTCGTTCTTCAGCTCGGCGACGATGAGGTCGGCAAGCGCCCGCGGATTGAGGCCGAGCGGCTTGGCCAGAACCATCGCCGCATTGGTCGCGACGTCGCCATGGCTCTGGTCGCGCGGCGGCTCGACGCTGACGCGGCCGAAATCGAGTTCGGAGCGCTTTTCACGGACGATCTCAAGTCCTTCGAGTACGTTTTTGATTCTGCTGTCGAAGTCTGTAAAAAGGTTCATCTCATCCATCCGCGCGCAGCGGCCTCCCGGAGGGCCAGGCCTGCGAAGAAGTTCAGGTGGCGGCTGACTATCGTAATTCGGGGGTATGGTCAAACAGACGGCGATGCGTGTTGATCGCGTAATTGTCGGTCATTCCGGCGAGATAATCGCCGACATGGCGGGCGCGCGCCGATTCCGGCATGGTCGCGATGCGGTCCACCCAGTAGTGCCCCTGCATCAATTGCGGGTCGTCCATATAGGCGTGATAGAGGTCCGTCAGGATGGAGGCGGCGTTCGCCCGCACCCGCATCACGTCCGGATGGCGGTAGATGCGGGAGAACAGCAGCTTCTTGATCTGCCTGTCCGTCACCGCCATCTCCTCGGAGAACGTCGCCAGGCACCGGTGAGCCTTGCGCACGTCGTCGGCGCTTTCCGGCCGCTCGTCGCGGATCGCCTGCTGGGCATAGCTGATCACGTCCTCGACCATGGCGGTGATCTGGCGGCGCATGATCTCGTGGGTGAAGCGCGGCGCTTCCAGGCCGGGGTAGCGGTCGTGCACTTCCTTCATCAGCCGCGCGAGAAACGGCACCTCCTCCAGCATCTCGAAGTCGAGGTAGCCGGAGCGCAGGCCGTCGTCGATGTCATGGGTGTTGTAGGCGATGTCGTCGGCGATCGCCGCCACCTGCGCTTCCAGGCTGGCGAAGCTGCCGAGCTCCAGGTCGTGCACGGCGCAGTATTCGAGGATCGGGCGCGGCACGTCGTCACCGTGCGTGCACTCGCCGGTCGGGCCGATCAGCGGACCATTGTGCTTGACGAGGCCCTCCAGGCTCTCCCAGGTGAGGTTCAGCCCGTCGAAATCGGCATAGCGCCGTTCGAGCTTGGTGACGATGCGGAGCGACTGGGCATTGTGGTCGAAGCCGCCGAAGGGCTCCAGCACCGCATGCAGCGCGTCCTCGCCGGTATGGCCGAACGGGGTGTGGCCGAAATCGTGCACCAGCGCGACGCCCTCGGCGAGGTCCTCGTCGAGCTTGAGGGCACGGGCGAGCGCGCGGGCGATCTGCGCGACCTCGATCGTGTGGGTGAGCCGGGTGCGATAGTGATCGCCGTCGGCGGCGATGAAGACCTGGGTCTTGTGCTTGAGGCGACGGAAGGCCGTCGTGTGGACGATACGGTCGCGGTCGCGCTGGAAATCCGAGCGCGTCGGGCTTTCCGGCTCGGGAAAGAGCCGCCCGCGCGTTGACCACGGGTCGGAAGCGTAGATGGCGCGCTGTCCCGCGCCGAAACCCAGCGCATGTCTGTCAAACGTCATTCGTCACCTGCATTCACGCCGCCCATTGACGCGGCCTCAATGCCTTCATACCTATAGTGTGCATAGCGGCAAGTCCGGCTGCAAGGCGCGCTTGAAAGACAAGTCTTTTCAAAGGCTTGTTTCACACGGTGCGCGGTAGTCCGAACGTTCCGGCGACAAAATCGCCGTCCGTACACGAAGCGATTCTCTCCGGATCTTGACCCCGGCAGGAGGCAGACATGACCGACAAGTCCGTAACCATCTCCGACGCGGCCGCACGGCGCATCGCCTCGATCCTCGGCTCGGCGCCGGAAAAGCAGGCGCTGCGCGTTTCGGTCGAAGGCGGCGGCTGTTCCGGTTTTTCCTACAAGTTCGACCTCGTCGAGGACCAGCAGGACGACGACCTCGTGCTCGAAAAGGACGATGCAAGGGTGTTGATCGACCAGCTCTCCCTCGTCTACATGGACGGGTCCGAGATCGACTTCGTCGACAACCTGCTCGGCCAGTCCTTCCAGATCAAGAACCCGAACGCCGTGGCAAGCTGCGGCTGCGGCACCAGCTTCTCGGTCTGAACCAACCCGACAGGAACCCGCATGCCGATCAAGATTGCCACCTGGAACATCAATGGGGTGCGGGCGCGCATCGACAATCTGGTCGCCTGGCTCAAGGAGTCGGCGCCCGACATCGTCGCCCTGCAGGAGATCAAGACGGTCGACGAAGGTTTTCCGCGCGGCGAGATCGAGGCCCTTGGCTATCACATCGAGACGCACGGCCAGAAGGGTTTCAACGGCGTCGCCCTCCTCTCGAAGATCCGCCCCGACGAGGTGAGCCGCGGCCTTCCCGGCGGCGACGGCGACGAGCAGGCGCGCTTCATCGAGGGCGTGTTCTCCATCGACGGCGGCGCGATCCGCGTCTGCTCGATCTACCTGCCGAACGGCAACCCGGCCGACGACCCGGTGAAATATCCCTACAAGCTCGCTTGGATGGACCGGCTCGTCGCCTTTGCCGAGGACCGGCTGGCGCTCGAGGAACCGCTGGTGATGGCGGGGGACTACAATGTCATCCCCGAGCCGCACGATTGCTGGGACGTGAAGGTCTGGGAACGGGACGCCCTCTACCTGCCCCCGACGCGGCAGGCCTTCCGCCGCCTCGAAAACCTCGGCCTCACGGATGCCGTGCGCGCCACCTCGGACGGCGTGCCGCTCTATACGTTCTGGGATTACCAGGGGGGATGCTGGCCGAAGAACTTCGGGATCCGCATCGACCACCTGATGCTGTCGGCGGAAGCCGCGGACCGTCTCGTGTCGACCGGCGTCGAAAAGCATGTCCGCAACTGGGAAAAGCCGTCGGACCACGTTCCCGTCGTCGCAGTGCTCGATTTCGCCGCCTAGCTCTGCCGCGCAGCGGGGCGCACGGGCCGGTGGATTATTCGTTGGGATTGAAGCGGATGCTCTGTGCGAGCGCGACGCCCTTGCGGCGGTCCTCCTCGCTGGCGACGGAGAAGGCTTCTTCCTGCGTTGCCTGGAGCCAGGCACAGTCCTTCGGCGGGCAATGATCGAGCGCGGCTGTCATCATCGCAAGGCCCCGCGTCGTGTCGCCCTCCTGGAAGAGGATGTTGCCGAATAGCCCCATGGCGCCGGCATGGCCGTTGTTGCGCGCGCGGTTCAGCCACTTCTTGGCCTGGTGCACGCTGACAGAACCGCCCTCGCCCGTCAGCATCATGCGACCGAGCTGGAACTGCGCTTCGGGGATCCCGAATGCGGACGCCGCCTGGAAATAGAGCTGGCGCGCCTGCGAAAGGTCGATCTTCACCGGACTGTCGGGAATGCCGCGGCGGTAGTAGCTGGCAAGCGCGATCAGCGCATTGGCGAAGTAACCCGTGTCCTCCGAGCCGGGCTCGACGCCGGCCTGGGCGATCTCGCTGTAGATCTTGAAGGCTTCGAGGTCGTTTTCCGGCACGCCGTCGCCGTCGGCATACATGTTGGCGAGCGCCCAGCGCGAACCGGTATGGCCCTTTTCCGCCGCATAGCGGTAGGCCTCGACGGCATCGCTCTTGCGGCCTTCCTTGTAGGAGAAGAAACCGAACTTGAAGAGGTCGAAGGGGCCGCTTTCCTTGCTGACGCCGGCCTGGGGATCGAATGCGAGAGCCTGCGGCGCCATCCAGGAGGACAGCGAAAGGCAAAGGCCCATTACCACTACTTTCATCGGTAACAACTCGGACTTGGGCATCACTTTTACAATTCCGCGCCAAGGCTTCCTGCCTGTGCCGAACCGGACATGCACGGGCTTCGTGCAGGTTTCCGGCATTTCCGGCGACAATGACATCGGCTGGCTCATCGTTTCCCTTGGGCGCGGTTCCACGCGTCTACATGCCCCTATCGCTGCGCCCCGTTTGTGGCGGGAAATGGACATTTCGTCGCTTCCCAATGGGTGTAGCAAACTCTGGAAAAAAATGTGTTGCGATTCCGTCACATATTTTCAGACGTCGTTGTGATTTCCCCATGCAAGGGGCCTGAAGGCAAGGAAACGTTAACCAAGAAAAACGGCCTGGCGATGACGCCAGACCCGATTTTTTCCGAAAGCCATCTTGGGCTTAGAACGAGATCTTGTAGGAACCCGTCACGCCATAAGCCCAGCCGCCGCCGCCGGTGGCGTCGAAGGTCGCGCCCTTGGCAACGGACTGGCTGCCGGTCGACATGTGAGTAATGCCGGCGCCGAAGCGCAGATCGCCCGGGCCAAGCTTGGCGAGAACGCCTGCTCCAAGCGTAACCGAAGCCTCATGGATATCAGCACCGGTGCTGACGCCGCTGTCCCAGGTCAGGTTGACCGTGCCGGTCAGCTTTTCATTGAAGACGTGGGCGACGCCTGCCTGGATGGTCCAGCCGTCCTTCCAGTTGTAGATATCCTTGCCCGGACCACCACCAGCCATCGGCGGAGCAGCGATATTATAATTCAGAGAATCTAGTACGCTCCAATCGGTCCATTTGACCGAACCATAAACCAACCAGCCAGGTGCAACGCCCGACTGGACGGCGAGCTTAAGAGACTGAGGCAGCGTACCATACCCGGTCGCCGAAGCCCGACCGCCACCCAGAGCGGTCATATCCAGGTATCCCTCGTCCGCCTCGTGCTTTACCTTCGAACGATACATCAAAGATACCCGAAGAGCATACTCGGTTATCTCGTATGCCACGCCGATCCGGTAACCGAACGCGGAATCATCCTGGAGGTGGAACTTGCCCTGCAACGGAGAAAACGCCGGCTGAACTACAGCATCGTAAGTGAAGTCCTGCAGGAAGATACCACCCAGAAGATGAATTTTACCCGCCCCTGCGTCGAACTTGACGTCGCAAGTCGCACCATATTCATTCGTCTCAAAACCCTTGTCACTGTAGGGCTTCACCTGAAGACCACGCACGTCATTTCCGTACGTCGCATCCGCACCGAATGGCTGAGTATAGGTCAATGCGCACGCAAAATTCTCGGAAACGCTGATCTTCGCGGCAACGCTCGGGATCCAGTAATCGTTCGTGTAGACGCCGTCGTTATTCGCAGCACCCGCCGCGCCCGTCGTCTTGAACGTACGGCGCGGGGAAACATACGTCGCACCCGCGCGGAAGATGAAATCGCCGCTTTCGAACAGAATGTCCGTGTCGGCCTCGCCGCGGCTGTAGCCGCCGGCCTGGGCGGTGGTGGCAAGGGCCGCAAAGGCCGCTGCCGTCAGAATTCCATTCTTGAAGATCGTGTTGATCATTCATACTCCCCCAATATCACTGAGCGGCCTCCACCGCCTATTCCGAGGCCGACTATCGAAGAGGAGCACCGGCTTGGCAAACCCCACTTCTCATCAGGGAATCCTGCGTGCGGTTCGCAAGATTGCGTAAGTTTTTTCTGAAGCCCCTCAGCATTCGAGACGTACGAAATAATCTTCCAAACACTCCTTAAAATTCTCTAAAATATAGATCGCCATTTCAATTGGGCGGGGCCGTGTCACATTTGGGACACAGCCGGATTTTTGCGACCCGGGCCTTGAATACAAAACCGCGCCGGGGCTTCCGGCGCGGTTTTGCGGTTCCTGCAACGATTGCGGTGGCAGAATCAGCCGGCTTCGCTGACGCGCGCAAGCGCGACGGAGAGGCTTGCGAGCTGCTGCTCCAGTTCGGCGGCACGCTCGCGCTCGGCCTCCACGACCTCCGGCTTGGCATTGGCGACGAACTTCTCGTTCGACAGCTTGCCCTCGATGCGGGCGGCCTCCGCCTTCGCCTTGTCGATCGCCTTTTCAAGGCGCGCCTTCTCGGCCGCAAGATCGATCAGGCTGCCGAGCGGCAGGCAGGCCGTCGCCTCGCCGACGACGATCTGCGCCGCCCCCTTCGGGGCCGCGTCCGCAAGGCGGATGTCCTCCACGCGGGCAAGCCGGCGGATGGCCTGGTCGTGCGTGACGAGCCGCTTCTGCGTGAGGGCGTTGGCGCCCACCACGACGAGCGGCGCCGTCGCGCCCGGCGGCACGTTCATCTCGGCGCGCACCGAGCGGATGCCCGAAACGAGTTCGACCAGCCAGTTGATCTCGTCGGCGGCCGCATCGTCACCGTAGGCCGGCGTCGGCCATTCCGCGTGGCAGATGAGGCTGTCGCGCGTTACGCCCTCGCCCGCCGTGTGCGCCCAGAGCTCTTCCGTCATGAAGGGCATGAACGGGTGGAGGAGCTTGTAGGTCTCCTCCAGCACGTAGGCGGCGCAGGCCTGCGATTCCGCCTTGGCGGCCTCGTCCTCGCCGCTGAAGACGGGCTTCAGCAATTCCAGGTACCAGTCGCAGAACTGGTTCCAGATGAAGCGGTAGAGGGAGCCTGCCGCATCGTTGAAGCGGTAGGTCTCGATCGCCTCCGTGACGTCGCGCGCCGTGCGGGCAAGCTCCGTCAGGATCCAGCGATTGATCGTCAGCGAGGCGGTCTCCGGCACGAATTTCGGATCGCTCTTGACGCCGTTCATCTCGGCAAAGCGCGTGGCGTTCCAAAGCTTGGTGCCGAAGTTGCGGTAGCCGGCGATGCGGGCCGGGTCGAGCTTCACGTCGCGGCCCTGCGCCGCCATGATCGCCAGCGTGAAGCGCAGCGCGTCCGCGCCGTATTCGTCGATCAGGTCGAGCGGGTCGATGACGTTGCCCTTCGACTTCGACATCTTCTGCCCGTTCTTGTCACGCACCAGAGCGTGGACATAGACGGTGTGGAACGGCTCGACGGGATTGCCGGACTCGTCCTTCATGAAGTGCAGGCCCATCATCATCATGCGGGCGACCCAGAAGAAGATGATGTCGAAGCCGGTGACCAGCACGTCGGTCTGGTAATACTTCTCCAGTTCCTTCGTCTGTTCCGGCCAGCCGAGCGTGGAGAAGGGCCACAGCGCGGAGGAGAACCAGGTGTCGAGCACGTCCTCGTCGCGCGTCAGGATCTCGCCCGGCGCGAAGTTCTCGATCTTCTCCTCGACCCAGGCCTTCCACGGGCCTTCATGGGCGATGTAGTGCTGGATGGCGGCGTGCAGCGCCTCCTCCTCGGTCTTCTCGACGAAGACCTGGCCGTCCGGGCCGTACCAGGCCGGGATCTGGTGTCCCCACCAGAGCTGGCGGGAGACGCACCACGGCTGGATGTTCTCCATCCACTCGAAATAGGTCTTTTCCCAGTTCTTCGGCACGAATTTGGTGCGACCCTCGCGCACGGAGGCGATCGCCGGCTGGGCGAGCGTCCTGGCATCGACATACCACTGCTCGGTCAGGCGTGGCTCGATCGGCACGCCGCCGCGATCGCCATGGGGGACCATGTGCTTGTGCGGCTCGATCCTGTCGAGCAGGCCGGCCTCCTCGAAGATGGAGACGATGATCCTGCGCGCCTCGAAGCGGTCCTTGCCTTCCAGTTCGTCCCAGGCGCCGTGCAGCGCGGCGGGATTGTCGAGGCCTTCCAGGAAGTCCTCGTTCTCCTTGATGGTGATCCTGCCGTCGACGGTCAGCACGTTGACCTGGCGCAGGTCGTGGCGCTTGCCGACGTCGAAGTCGTTGAAGTCGTGCGCCGGCGTCATCTTCACGGCGCCCGTGCCGGCGGTCGGATCCGGGTATTCGTCCGCGACGATCGGGATCTTGCGGCCGACGATCGGCAGGATGACATGCTTGCCGACGATGGACTTGTAGCGCTCGTCCTCGGGGTTCACGGCAATGCCGGTGTCGCCGAGCATCGTCTCGGGGCGGGTCGTCGCGACGACGAGATAGTCGCGCGTCTCGAATTCCGTCGGCCTGCCGTCCTCGTCGAAGGCGACGGGGTGCTGGTAGGTGACGCCCGGCTCCAGCGGATAGCGCAGGTGCCAGAGATTGCCGTTGACCTCGACCTGCTCGACCTCGAGGTCGGAGATCGCCGTCAGCAGCTTGGGATCCCAATTGACGAGGCGCTTGTCCTTGTAGATCAGGCCTTCCTTGTAGAGCGAGACGAACACCTCGCGAACGGCTTCGGAAAGCCCTTCGTCCATGGTGAAGCGCTCGCGCGACCAGTCGCAGGACGCGCCGAGGCGCTTCAACTGGTTGAAGATCAGGCCGCCCGATTCCGCCTTCCACTCCCAGACCTTCTCCACGAAGGCCTCGCGGCCCATCTGGCGGCGGTGCTGCTGGGTTTCCATCAGCTTGCGCTCGACGACCATCTGGGTCGCGATGCCGGCATGGTCCATGCCCGGCTGCCACAGCACGTCCTTGCCGCGCATGCGCTCGAAGCGGACCATGATGTCCTGCAGCGTGTTGTTGAGCGCGTGGCCCATATGCAGCGAACCCGTCACGTTCGGCGGCGGGATGACGATGGCGAAGGTCTCGGCGCCGGGCTTTGCGCCCTCGCCTGCGCGGAAGGCGTCCGCATCTTCCCACGTCTTGGCAATTCGCGGCTCGACCGCTGCGGAATCATAGTTCTTTTCAAGCATTTTCGTGCATGGCCTGCTGTTTGTCGTGGGGTTTTGTAAACCGGATGGCCGGGATGGAGTCAACATATCAGAAGAAAAGCCGCGCCGGGGCATCCGGCGCGGCTCTACTGCTGTTTTTTCGGGAACCGGCGGAAAGGTCAGCGGCGCGGGCCGCGCGCCACACGCTCGATCTCCTCGCGCACCAGCCGTTCCACCAGCGTCGGCAGGTTGTCGTCGAGCCATTCCTGCAGCATCGGGCGCAGCATGTCCTCGGCGATCTCGTCGAAGGAACGGCGCGGGCCGGAATCGAGCGCCTCGGCCAGCGCGCCGAAGGACTGGGCGACCCGCTCGCCGACCGCAGGCGATACAATCGCGGCGATGTCGCGGCCGCCGATCGCCTCCGCGGGGGCGCGGGCATCCGAGGCCCTCACGGGCTCGGCGACCTGGAACGCCTCGGCGACCGGTTCGATCCGCTCGACGGGCGCAGGCGAAAGGCGTCCCGCCCCGGCCGCCATGCGGCTCGTCACCAGCGGGCTTTCCTCGCGAACGGCCTGCACCGGCTCGATGTCCACCGGCTCGCGCTCGGCCGCCTCCCGGTTCGCGGCGACATGGCGCTCGGATGCGGCGCGGACGCGGGCGGCGACATCGGCCAGCGACATGGCCGGCTGGGCGCCCTGCCCCGGCTCGGCGCGCGGCAGCGGCTGCACGACCGAAGAGCGGCGCTCCTCCGCATGGAACTCTTGCGCCATGACGGGACGGTCCAGAAGGCTGGAATGGCTCTCGGTGGTGATGTCGAAGCCCTCGTCGTCCGCAGCGTCGGCGGCCAGATCCGGCTGTGCTTCGTTGTTCTCGATGATCTTGCGGATGGACGCCAGGATTTCATCCATGGACGGTTCACGCGCTACATTCGGCTGAGCCATTTCTATCCCCGTTCTCTGCGGCGTCCATGGCCTGCCGCAGAAGGCGTACCGGACGTGCCGAAGACCCTAGGCGAGTTCGGCGGCGAACTAAATCGCTGCGAATCATGTGTTATAAGTGATGCACAGATTTGTTTGGCCTGCCAAGAGCAAGGCCCGCGGGGCGCCCGTGACGGAAAAGGCCCGCCGCGATATGCGGGCGGGCCTTTCGGGTCAGGAGCGGCGCCCGGGCACCGTCAGAAAACGAATTCCTTCGCCTTGCGGAAGCCGGGCAGCGGCTTGACGGCGGTGTTGAAGACGTTGCGCTCGGCAACGCGACCGCCTTCCTTGATGTAGAGGCGCGCCTGCGAGGCGTTGCCGTATCCCTCGACGACGACGAGGCGGCCGCCGTCGCGCAGTTGCGAGAACAGCGCACCCGGCAGGACCTCGACTGCGCCGTGCACGAAGATCACGTCGTAGGGCGCTTCCGGCGCATAGCCGGCTTCGAGGTCGCCTGTCACCACGGCGACATTGTCGTAGCCGAGGCGGGCGAGCGTTTCCGTCGCGGTCGCGGCAAGCGCCGCGTCGCTCTCAAGGGCGACGACCGAACTGCCGAGCTTCGAAAGGACCGCGGAGGCGTAGCCGGTGCCGCAGCCAACCTCCAGCACCACGTCGCCCGGGGCGATCTCGCCAAGCTGGACCAGCTTGGCGAGCGGCGACGGCTCCATGAGGTAGCGGCCGGGGGCGATCTGCACATCGTTGTCGATATAGGCGAGCGGCCGGGCGGCCGCGGGCACGAATTCTTCCCGCGGCACGGTCAGGAACGCGTCGAGCACCTCGCGCGACGTCACATCCGTCGTGCGGATCTGGTTATCCACCATCTTCGTGCGCGCTGCTTTGTAGTCAATCATCTCTGGCCCTTAGATAAAACGGCGAAGACCGGCGCAAAGGCCCGGGCGGTGCCGGGTGCGTCGGCAATTCTCTTAGTGCGGTTTCGGGCCGGGTGTCCATAGGCGGCGGGCGATTGCGCGCAAAAACCGCGCCCTGAAATCCCCGCCGTTATTATGAATAATTTACTCAACATATTATTGCCTGCCATATGCATAATGTCGTATTGAGCACTCAGGTCCCGGCGGCCTGGCCGCACTGCCCCGTCTACGCGGGCTTCACTTGAATTGAGACATGCAAGAGGAATACGCCGTGCTCAAACGGTCTCGACTGTACTTCGCGATGATCCTGATGGCGCTTGCCGTTCCGCACGCCGTTTCGGCGCAGGCCCAGGAGACGCCGGCCGCCCAGACGGATACCGGACAGCCCGCGGGCGGAAGCGCCGCGCCGGCGGCGGGCACCACCTCCCGGCCGGCGGCCGCCGAGAGCCAGGCGACGGAAGCCCCGGCAACGCCGGGCCAAGCGACCCAGAGCCAGGCGACCCAGGGCCAGACGGGGCAGGATCAGGCAACGGACGCCGAAGTGCAGGACGACGGGGACGCGACCGAACTCGACGTCATCGATGACGCCGAAGGCGCACGCCAGGCCGGCCTGCCGCACGACCTTTCGCCCTGGGGCATGTTCATGGCGGCCGACATCGTCGTCAAGGGCGTGATGATCGGCCTTGCCTTCGCCTCCGTCGTCACCTGGACGGTGCTGCTCGTCAAGCTGGCCGAGCTCGGCGCGGCCCAGCGTTCCGCCGGCCATGCCGTGCGCCAGCTCACCGCAGCCCGCGGCCTCGATGATGGCGAGCAGGCGCTCAGCCGCAACCGGGGCGTCGCCGCCCACATGACCCGCGCCGCCCGCGAGGAGATGGACGCCTCCGAAGCCGTGCTCGACCATGTGTCGGACGGCGGCGTGAAGGAGCGCATCGCCTCCCGCCTCGCCCGCATGGAAGTACGCGCCGGCCGCCGCATCGCCAAGGGCACGGGCCTGCTTGCGACGATCGGCTCGACCGCGCCCTTCGTCGGCCTGTTCGGCACGGTCTGGGGCATCATGAACTCGTTCATCGGCATCTCGAAGGCCCAGACCACGAACCTTGCCATCGTCGCGCCCGGCATCGCCGAAGCCTTGCTGGCGACCGCCATCGGCCTCGTCGCCGCCATCCCGGCCGTGGTGATCTACAACTTCCTCGCCCGCGCCATCACGGGCTATCGCCAGCAGCTTGCCGATGCCTCGGCGGCCATCGAGCGCCTTGCGAGCCGCGACCTGGACATGCGCCGCGCGCAGCGCCACCCCGCGCAGCGCGCCGAACGTGCCGGCGGGTCCTTCGTGAAGGTCGGGTGACGCCATGGCCAGCAAGATCAGGGAAGGCGGCGGCGACGACCTGGAGGAGAACAGCGAAATCAACGTGACGCCGTTCATCGACGTCATGCTGGTGCTGCTCATCATCTTCATGGTGGCCGCCCCGCTCGCGACGGTCGACATCAATGTCGACCTGCCCTCCTCCGTCGCCCAGCCGGCGCCGCGCGAGGACAAGCCGGTCTTCATGACGCTGAAGAAGGACCTCACCGTCTCCATCGGCAACGGCGAGATCGCGCGCGACAATTTCGGCCCGGAGCTCGACGTCGTGACGGAAGGCAAGAAGGATACGCGCATCCTGCTGCGCGCGGACAAGTCCGTCGACTACGGCAGCGTCATGGACGTCATGAACCTGCTGCGCGGCGCCGGCTATGCCAAGATCGCGCTTGTCGGCCTCGAAGGCGCGCCTGCCCAATAGGTTCGAACGGCGCGCTTGCGGGCGCGCCTTCCGTCGCCGCCAAAAAAAGCTTGGCATTCGGCATGAATGCCTCTTGCACCCTTTCTGAATTCGTTCTAAACGCCCGGCACCACTCGCTTTATAGCAAACGGACGGCCTCGTGGCGGAGTGGTTACGCAGAGGACTGCAAATCCTTGCACCCCGGTTCGATTCCGGGCGAGGCCTCCACTCTTTTCTCATTCCCCCCAAGCCGTTGAATTGACTGCTCAGGTCTCACCGCCGCGGCGTCGGCTGAAGTCGACCCGGACGACGTTGCACGCCGGCTTTCGCTCCGGCAGCGGCGGATGGGTGGCAGGCGCATCGCCGGCCGTGGTTTCATCGGCCTTTCGCGGCTGCGCGCCATCGGCGCCCGCCTGCATGGTCTTCAGCTTCCGGTACATCTGCACCACGAGCTTCTTGTAGAAGGCGACGATCTGCTGGTGCTCGCAGCGCCGGATATAGAGTTCGTCGAACCGTTGATTCATCTTCCTCGGGCCTCCGCTGTGCGAGGACGAATTCCCGAGAATTTCATCTGTTCCTAAAGCACTGGCCGTATGGCTAACGATTCCCGACCGGGAGCGCCATGAGGGGCAACACCTGCCGACGCTTCAGGCAAGCGCCGGGCCGTTTCGCCGGGTCCGATGGCGCTTGCCGATCCGATGCATGTGGCACGCCGCGCCTTCGTCAACCCGCGCGGATTTCATCCGTCACGGCAGTCGCCCTGAAATCGCCATAGATGCTAACGGATTGTTTTCATTACAGCATTGTAATGTTTCATTCAGTTTTCGTTCATCGGCCGGGTCCTAGGGTCCTTGCATCAACAACGAGGAACCGAACGATGAAACTCTTCACCCGCACGCTTCTGGCCGCCGTCGCCCTCTCCTTCGCCGCCGCCCCGATGGCGCAGGCCCAGACCTACGGCCATGGCCACGACCGCAAGCCCGGCTATGCCTCGTCCTGGGACAAGCACAATGCCAAGAAGCGGCATCACTGGCGCAAGGGCGAGCGTTATTCCGACTGGAAGCGCCGTCCGCCGGTCCGCGACTACCATCGCCATGGCCTGCGCAAGCCCGGCCGCGGCCAGCAGTGGGTGAAGGTGGACAACAGCTATCTCCTGATGAGCGTCGCCACCGGCCTCATCCTCGGCATCGCCGCCGCCCGCTAAGATACGGATGCCACCGCCGCTTCGGCCGCGGTGGCATCTTCATGCGTGACGGTCAGCGCAGAAGGAGCGCCGTGCCGTAAAGCCCGAGGGCGAAGATGGTGTGCGCGACGAGATTGAGCATGCGCACCGTGTTGGCATTCGGCAGCCTCGATGCGGCGATACCGATCCCCAGGCCGGGCTGCAGCAGGAACCAGCCGGCCCCGACGGTGACGATGCCGAAAATCCAGGCGGGCAGGAAGGTGGGCGCCGCGAACCACCCCTTACCGACGATCAGCGCCAGCACGACGCCGTAGAGAATGCCGACCGCATAATGGCCGATCCAGCCGAGCGCCTGCTCGTTCGCATAGGGCTTGGCCCTGCCGATATCGTCATGAAACACCGTGCCGTCCTTGAGGTGCCAGAACCAGCGCCCGACCGGCGCCCAGTTCGGCCGCGGCTGCACGGACATCTTCCAGAGAAGAACCGCCCACGCATCCATCAGCACCGTCGCGCCGAACCCGATCGCGGCGCCTTTCACCAGCAGTTCCATGCAACACTCCTCACCTGACAATGGTCAAGGGTTAGAGCAGGTCCGCTCTTGCGGCGCAACGGGCTCAGCGTGTGCCGCGCTTCGTCCTGCGGGTGGCCCACCACACGGCGAGGCGGCGGCGCTGGCGGCGCACGAAATGGGAATCGTGGGAGAGCACGAGCAGGCCGAGCGGGATCATCCAGAAACCGAGGACCGGCAGGAAGCCGAGGATGCCGCCGCAGACCAGCAGCACGCCGATCACCGTGCGCAGCCAGCGCGATTCCGGCAGCTTCATGCGGAAGGAGCCGACCACGATCTGCCGCGTGCGGGGATCGATCCCGAAATGCATCTTGGTCTTTCGCGCCGCCATTCATTGTCCAGTCTGCTGCATTGCCCGGATTTCCGAGACTCTTCCCCCTCCCAATTGGAGAGTTCTCCACAATCAATCAAGCCCGGTGCATTTTTTTGTCAAAAAGCGCTTGGCAAATCGATCAGGCATTTGTATTACGCGCTCACTCCGCAGCGAGCGGATGATCCCTGGTAGCTCAGCGGTAGAGCATTCGACTGTTAATCGACAGGTCGCCGGTTCGAATCCGGCCCGGGGAGCCAGTTTCTGGAAGGGTCGTGCCTGATGGTGCGGCCCTTCTGCTTTTCGGCCATGCGCACAGTTGAAGGGCCGCCTTCACGGCAGCCCTCCTGTTTTCGATTTCCGGGTCGGATGTTTCTATCGGGCCTTCGGCGGCGGGCGCCTGGTGTTCATCTGCAATTCATGGCGGCTGGCGAAGCGGCCGAAGAGACGAAGGAGTTTGCGCTCTTCCGCCTTGTCCAACCCGTTCTTGCGGCAATGCTCGACGACATCGAACACATTGCGGGTCTGCCGCGGACTGAACTGGCGATTGTCTATGTGATGGGTCATCGGGGCTCCTCCGTTCGCACGGCAGGAAAACACGCCGGGCCGCGCTTTGTTCCCGGCGAGCCGCCGCTCAGGGCACCATCCCGAAACCCGCCTGGCGCACCGTCCTCGCCGCGCCGTAGTCGCGCTCGTGCGCGTTGCGGCGGAAGGTCTGGCCGCGCTCGCGGGGACGGGCGGAAGGATCGCCCAGCGGCGTTCCGATCACCCCGTCCGCATAGGTGCCGGTGGCGATGTCATCCTCGTCGGTTTCGGTGATCTTCAAAAATCCGAAAAGCATCATGGTCCTCCAGTTTCCACCCAAACGAGCCGGCGGGATTTCCGTTCCCTCGGCGCATCGGATAGACGCAAAATTAACCATGTTTGCTAACAGTACGTTAAAGCCCGGCACTTTTGCGACCACCCTCGTGAGCTTCCGGCCGCCCGACATGGCGCGTGGAAAAAATCCCTAGCGAAGCCAGCTCCCGGGAAACACGATTGCTTGCAAAGCGCCGCGCGCCGGCCGAAAAGACGCTTTCCTTGATACATAACGCGCGAGGCTCGTGTCCCATGTCCATTCTTCCGTCCGTTCTGGATGCTATCGGCAACACGCCGCTGATCCGGCTCAAAGGGGCCTCGGAGGCGACGGGCTGCGAAATCCTCGGCAAGGCGGAATTCCTGAATCCCGGCCAATCGGTGAAGGACCGCGCGGCGCTCTCCATCATCCGGGCGGCGGAGCGCTCGGGCGCGCTGCGCCCCGGCGGCGTCATCGTCGAGGGCACGGCCGGCAACACGGGCATCGGCCTTGCGCTGGTCGCGCGGGCGCTCGGCTACCGCACGGTCATCGTCATCCCCGAGACGCAGAGCCAGGAAAAGAAGGACGCGCTGCGCCTGCTCGGCGCCGAACTCGTGGAAGTGCCGGCCGCTCCCTACAGGAACCCGAACAATTACGTGAAGCTTTCCGGCCGCCTCGCCGAACAGCTTGCAAGGACCGAGCCGAACGGCGCGATCTGGGCCAACCAGTTCGACAACGTCGCCAACCGCGACGCCCATATCGAGACGACGGCGCCGGAAATCTGGCGCGACACGAACGGCAAGGTCGATGGCTTCGTTTCCGCCGTCGGCTCGGGCGGCACGCTCGCCGGCGTCGCCGCCGGCCTGCGCGCGAAGAACCCGGACATCAAGATCGCCCTTGCCGACCCGGATGGCGCCGCGCTCCACAACTATTATACCCATGGCGAACTGAAGGCCGAGGGCAGCTCGATCACCGAGGGCATCGGCCAGGGCCGCATCACCGCCAATCTGGAGGGCTTCACGCCGGACTTTTCCTACAACATCCCGGATTCCGAGGCCGTCGCGCTGGTCTTCGACCTCATCGAGAAGGAAGGCATCGCCGTCGGCGGCTCCTCGGGCATCAATATTGCCGGCGCCATCCGCCTTGCAAAGGACCTCGGCCCGGGCCACACGATCGTGACGATCCTCTGCGACTATGCTAACCGCTATCAGTCCAAACTTTTCAACCCGGACTTCCTTGATTCGAAGGGCCTGCCGGTTCCAGGCTGGCTGAAGGCGAAATCGGGGATCAAGGTCCCCTATCAGCCGGTCGAATAGGTCTCATGTCCCTTCCCACCACTGCCCTCTTTCGCGACGATTTCTATCTTTCGACAAACGAGGCGGTGGTGACAACGGTGCACGAGGACGGCGGCATCGAGCTCGACCAGACCTGTTTCTACGCGACGTCGGGCGGCCAGCCCGGCGATACCGGCTTCCTGGAGCGCGCCGACGGCAGCCGCATTGCGCTCGGCCAGGCGGTGACGGGCGCGACCAAGGACATCATCGTCCACCGGCCGCTCGAAGGCGAGGGCCTGCCCATCGTCGGCGAGACGGTCGTCGCCCATATCGACTGGGCGCGCCGCTACCGGCTGATGCGCATGCACACGGCCTGCCATCTTCTCTCCGTCATCTGCCCTTACCCCATCACCGGCGCGGCCGTCGGCGAGGAGGACAGCCGCGTCGACTTCGACATGACCGATACCATCGACAAGGACGAGGTGACGGAAAGGCTGATGAAGCTCGTCACGGAGAATCATCCGGTCTTCGTCCAATGGATCACCGACGAGGAGCTGGCGTCCAATCCCGGCATCGTGAAATCCAAGAACGTGCGCCCGCCGATGGGCCTCGGCCGCGTCAGCCTCGTGTGCATCGGCGAGAATTCGTCCGTCGACAGCCAGCCTTGCGGCGGCACGCATGTTTCCGAAACGCAGGAAGTCGGCGCTATACACATCGCCAAGATCGAAAAGAAGGGCAAGGAGAACCGCCGGTTCCGCATCCGTTTCGGTGCGCCGGGTCCTCAGGCCTAAGGGAGAGATCATCATGTCCAGCGAAAAGAGCAGGTTCGTCGTCTCGGCGGATTGGGTGGAAAAGCAGCTCGGCGCGCCCGAGTTCCGCATCGTTGACGCCTCCTGGTATCTTCCCGCGCAGAACCGCAACGGCGCGGCCGAATATGCCGAAGGGCACATTCCCGGCGCCGTCTTCTTCGACCAGGACGTGATCAGCGACCAGTCCAGCAGGCTGCCGCATACGGTGCCTCCGGCGGATTTCTTCGCCACCGAGGTCGGCAAGCTCGGCATCTCGGATACGGATACGATCGTCGTCCATGACGGGCCCGGCATCTTCACCGCGCCGCGTGTCTGGTGGCTGTTCCGCACCATGGGCGCGAAGAACGTCTTCGTCATGGACGGCGGCATCGACGGCTGGAAGAAGGAAGGCAGGCCACTCGAAACCGACCTGCCGGAACCGGCCCCCGCCGTCTTCCACACCAATTTCAATCCCTATGCCGTGACCTCCTTCGAGGAGATGCGCGGCATCGTCTCGACTGGCTCGAAGCAGATCGCCGATGCGCGCGGCGCCGGCCGCTTCACCGGCGAGGAAGCCGAGCCGCGCGCCGGCATGCGCTCCGGCCGCATGCCGGGCGCGAAAAGCATGCCCTCCGGCACCTTCTCCGAGGGCGGCAGGTTCAAGGACCTCGACGCGCTTCGCCGGCATTTCGAGGCATCGGGCATCGACCTTTCGAAGCCGGTCGTCACGAGCTGCGGTTCGGGCATCACGGCCGCGATCATCACGCTCGCGCTCCATTCGCTCGGGCACGAGGACAACACGCTCTATGACGGGTCTTGGTCCGAATGGGGCAGCCGCGAGGATACGCCCGTCGTAACAGGCAAGGATTGAACCATGGCGAAGAAGGCCCAGCCCGCACCGATCGCCGTACATATCACCGCGCTCGAAATGACCGCGCCGCCCAAGCAGAGCCTGCCGGTGCCGGTGAACGTGCACACGGCGATCCTCGGCGCACCGGACATCCCGCTCGCCTTCTACCGCTTCCTCTACCGGCAGGTCGGCAGCCGCTGGCACTGGGTCGACCGGCTGCGCATGGACGACGAGACGCTGGCGGCGACGATCCACGACAAGCGCAACAGCGTGACGGTGCTCTATGTCAACGGCGCGCCGGCCGGGTTCTTCGAACTGCTGAAGATCGACGAGGACACGATCGAGCTTTCCCATTTCGGCCTCTTCGAGCGGGCGCTGGGGCTCGGTATCGGCAAGTGGTTCCTGCTGCAGACGCTCTATGCCGCCTGGGCGTCCGGGCCGACATGCGTGACCGTCACCACCAACAGCCTCGACCATCCGCGTGCGCTCCAGCTTTACCAGATGTTCGGCTTCTCGCCGGTCGGCACGCGCGATACGGAAATCGTTCCGCTCTCCGAGGCCGAAATGCTGGCGCTCGCCAGGCGTGACTGTCCTATGCCCGCCGAGCGGCGTTAAACACCCTGAACGGCGCCCAACGGCCGGTTCATCTTTCCTTCAGGCCGCCCGTGGCACGTTCCGCCCCGAAAGACGAAACAAGCCCGATAGACGAAACAAGAAGGAGACACCGTCCATGCAACGCCGCGCCTTTCTGACCGCGTTTGCCGCCACCCTCGCCGTCCCCGCCTTTTCCGGCCTTGCGCTTGCGCAGGAAACGCCCTCGGAGGAGATGATCCTGCGCCGGCTCGACGCCGCGCCCGCCCGCCGCATGCGCGACGACGAACGGGTGACCGTGCGCGAGTTCAAGCGCCGCTCGGACCTGCGCCGCGCCGCACCTTCCATCGACATCCAGTCGATCAACTTCGCCTTCGCCTCGGCCGAGATTCCGCGTTCGGAATACCGCAAGGTGCGCCAGATCGCCCGCGCCATGGAGCAGATCCTGCGCCGCCGCCGCCGCGCCGTCTTCCTGATCGAGGGTCACACCGATGCCGTCGGCTCGGCCGCTTCCAACCAGATCCTTTCCGAGCGCCGCGCCGATTCGCTAAAATGGGTTCTGGTGCAGGAATTCGGCATCCCTTCCCGCGCGCTGGAGACTGTCGGCTACGGCGAGGAATACCTGCTGGTGCCGACCGAGCGCGAGGAATGGCGCAACCGCCGCGTCACGCTGCGCCGCATCGACGAATTCGTGCGCTGATCGCTTAAGCTTCATTCTCACCGCCGGCCTCGCGCCGGCGGTTTTGATTCCAGGCAGGAAACGGGTGTCGGGCGGGTGGGATTGCGTGGATGCTCTCCGCATCAAACGGAGCACCGCCATGACCATCCGCTTCCTGCCCATGCCCACCGAAACCGCGGCCGCCTACTGGAGCGGCGGCCCGGATGCCCATGGCATGGCGCCCGAGCGCCATGTCTCCGACGGCGATGGCGTGCCCTGTCGGCATTGCCTGCGGTTCGTCGATGCCGGAGAGCCCTATCTCATCCTCGCCCACCGCCCGTTTCCGGCGCTCCAGCCCTATGCCGAAACCGGGCCGATCTTCATCCACGCCGCGCCCTGCAAGGCCCACCAACCGTCAGATGCGATGCCGCCGATGTTCACGAGCCGCGACTATATCGTGCGCGGCTATTCGGCGGAAAACCGCATCCTCTACGGCACCGGAGCGGTGGTGCCGAATGCCGAGATTCCGGCCTATGCGGAAACTTTGCTTGCGCGCGAGGATGTCGCCTATCTGCATATCCGTTCGGCGCGCAACAATTGCTACCAGTGCCGCGTGGAGCGCGCATGAGAAAGGCCCGGATCGCTCCGGGCCTCACAAGCGGCTGACATGCCCTCACCTCTCCTTCGTCATGGCCGGGTTCGACCCGGCCGTCCATGCTCCGGGCGACGTGGCGTGCGGGGCGGGTATCCCGGCAGATCGAGCCCGGGCCTTTCCGGGCTCTTCCGCTGCCACTCTCAAGCCACGTTCAGCACCGCCTCGGGCGCGAAGGATTCGTAGCCGAGCGCTTCGGCCACCGGGCCGTTGGTGACGCGGCCCCGGTGCACATTGAGGCCGGCGCGCAGATGCCGGTCCTCGGCGATCGCCTTCAGGCCCTTGTCGGCAAGCTGGAGGCCGTAGTGCAGCGTCGCGTTGTTGAGCGCATGGGCCGAGGTGACGGGCACGGCGCCGGGCATGTTGGCGACGCAGTAGTGCACCACGCCGTCGACCTCGTAGGTCGGGTCGGAATGGGTCGTCGCATGGGAGGTCTCGAAGCAGCCGCCCTGGTCGATGGCGACGTCGACGATGACCGCACCCTTCTTCATGCCCGAGAGCATTTCGCGGGTGACGAGCTTCGGGGCGGCGGCACCGGGAATGAGCACGGCGCCGATGACGAGGTCGGCGGAGAAGACCTCTTCCTCCAGCGCGTCGATGGTCGAGTAGCGCGTGTGGACGCGGCCGCCGAAGAGATCGTCGAGCTGGCGCAGGCGCGGGATCGAGCGGTCGAGGATCGACACGTCCGCGCCGAGGCCGGCCGCCATCTTCGCCGCATGCAGGCCGACGACGCCGCCGCCGATGATCGCCACCTTGGCCGGGAGCACGCCCGGCACGCCGCCGAGCAGGATGCCGCGCCCGCCATTGGCCTTCTGCAGCGCCGTGGCGCCGGCCTGGATGGACAGACGCCCGGCGACTTCCGACATCGGCGCGAGCAGCGGCAGGCCGCTGCGGTCGTCCGTCACCGTCTCGTAGGCGATGGCGGTGACGCCGGAGGCGAGAAGCCCCTTGGTCTGTTCCGGATCGGGGGCGAGGTGGAGGTAGGTGTAGAGAATCTGTCCGTCGCGGAGCTGCGCCCATTCGGCGGGCTGCGGTTCCTTGACCTTCACCACCATGTCGGACTTCTGGAAGATGTCCGCGGCGGTGGGTACGATCTTCGCGCCGGCGGCGCGATAGGCGTCGTCGTCTGCGCCGATGCCGGCGCCGGCCTTGGTCTCGACGATGACCTCGTGGCCGTGGGCTACATATTCGCGCACGGCACCGGGCGTCAGACCGACCCGATATTCATGATTCTTGATTTCCTTCGGACAACCGACACGCATGCGCGTTCCTTTCCCAGTGGTGTGTTCCCGTTCTTGCCGCCGCTTCGGCGGAGACACCATGGAAGCAGAGGACGCGTGCAATGTCCTTGCAAAGCCCGTTTGCCGAAGGGGCCCTTTTCGAATATTCTTCGAATATCGGCGGGATTTCCGGAGAAAATTCGAATGGCGCACCTGGATGCAATCGATGCTGCGATCCTGAAAGCGGTCCAGCAGAACGGCCGGATCTCCAATGCCGTGCTTGCCGAACGCGTCGGGTTGTCGCCGTCGGCCTGCTCGCGCCGGCTCGACATCCTGGAAAAATCCGGCGTCATCAACGGCTACCACGCCCGCGTCTCGCCCAAGGCGCTCGACTACAAGATGATCGCCATCGTGCATATCTCGCTTTCCGGCCAGTTCGCCAAGACGCTGGCGGAGTTCGAGGCGGCGGTGAAACTGTGTCCCAATGTGCTGGTCTGCTACCTGATGTCCGGCGAATACGACTATATCCTGCGCGTCGCCGCCAAGGACCTGGAGGACTACGAGCGCATCCACCGCGACTGGCTCTCGGCCCTGCCCCATGTGGTGAAGATCAATTCGAGCTTCGCGCTACGCGAGATCATCGACCGGCCGAATGTCGGGGTCTGACGGCGGGCGGCGACGTCTCGGGTTTCCCCCTCAAAACCGCAGGCTGATTCCCGCGCGGCGCAGCAGCCAGTAGAACAGCGCCGTGGCACCGACACCCAGCATCATCGCCCAGAAGAAGCCGGAGCTGCCTTCGCTGAGCGGAAGGCCGGCCGTGTTCATGCCGAAGACCCCGACCACCAGCGTGCCGGGCAGCAGGAGCGCGCTCATGACGGCCATCGCCCTCAGGCTGCGGTTTGATTCGTCCGCGAGCTCTGCCGCCATCTCCTCCTGGAGCAGGCGGGCGCGGTCGTTGACCATGACGATCTCGCGGTCAAGCCGCTCCAGCCGCAGGGAAAGGCGCCTGAGGACGGCATGGGCGTGCTCGGAGAGCGTCCAGTCCTCCCGGTCCTCCTCCTCGAACAGCGCGACCATGCCCGCGACGGGCCGGTGCAGCGACACCGCGAGGCGCCGCACCTCCTTGAGGCCGCGCCGTTCGTCGCTCAACCGCTCGGTGACGAGGCGGTCCTCCACCGCGTCGAGAAGCCCCGCGGCCTCCTTGAGCCTGATGGCGGTGTTCTTGCAGAAGGCCGTGACGATGGCTTCGAAGAGCTCGTAGGCGGTTGCCGGGCAGAAGCCGTCGGCAAAGGCCCGCCGCACCCGGTTCACCGCTTCCACGGGATGGCGCCGGCCGGTGACGAGCAGGCGTTCCGTGAGGGCGAAATGCAGCCTGCCGATGGTGGTGGAGGTCCGCTCCATGTCCTGCTGGAGGTCGGCGACGACACCGTGGACCATGCCCGCCTCGCAGCCGAGGACGAGGCTTTCGTCATGTCCTTCGAGGATGGCCCGCGCGGCAAGGGGCAGTTGGCAGCGGGCCGCGAGCCAGCCCGGCATGCGCTGGTCGACGAGATCGACATGCAGCCAGACCCAGCCGTCCCCGGCGGCAAGCGCCGCGTCGATGTCCTGCGGCGCCAGGGGCGCAACCGGCCCGCCGGGGCACGCCCGGTAGGCGCCGACGAGGCCCGGCGCCATGCCCCTTTCCCTCTGGTCCAGCAGGTTCAAGTGCGCTGACCGGCGTCAATAGGCTTCCGGGACGTACATCTCGGCCGGCGGCTCGTTGCGGATATAGTCGTCGTGGCGGACACGCTCCGGCAGATCGATGGCGGATTTCGGCACGTCCTCGTAGGGAACCTGCGCCAGGAGGTGGGCGATGCAGTTGAGGCGCGCCCTCTTCTTGTCCACGGCCTCGACGATCCACCAGGGCGCCTCGGGAATATGCGTGCGCTCCAGCATCTCCTCCTTCGCCTTGGTGTAGTCTTCCCAGTGGACGCGGCTTTCCAGGTCCATCGGGGAGAGCTTCCACTGCTTCAGCGGGTCGTGGATACGCATGCGGAAGCGGAACTCCTGCTCCTCGTCGGTGATCGAGAACCAGTACTTGATGAGCACGATGCCGGAGCGCACCAGCATGCGCTCGAATTCCGGCACCGAGCGGAAGAACTCCTCCAGCTCGTCCTCCGAGCAGAAGCCCATGACGCGCTCGACGCCCGCGCGGTTGTACCAGGAGCGGTCGAAGAGGACCATTTCGCCCGCCGTCGGCAGGTGCGGCACATAGCGCTGGAAGTACCATTGATTGCGCTCTCGCTCCGTGGGCGCCGGCAGGGCGACGACGCGGCAGACGCGTGGGTTGAGGCGCTGGGTCACGCGCTTGATCGCGCCGCCCTTGCCGGCCGAATCGCGACCCTCGAACAGCACGACCATCTTGAGCTTCTTGTGCTGCACCCAGTCCTGCAGCTTGACCAGTTCGTGCTGGAGGCGGAACAGCTCGCGGAAATAGACGCGGCGCTCCAGCGTCTGGGCAGGCACTTCGGACATGCCCTCGGCGATGAGGTCGTCCAGCCGCTCCTCCTCGATCTGCATTTCCAGCTCCTCGTCGAAGCTGTCGGCAATTTCCGCCTTGATGCGGTTCAGGTGATGGTCGTCGAACATGAGCGCTATCCGTCGATTGGGGAGGTGGGAGGCCTGCCGGCGCAAGGCCGCGCGCACTATATGAGCAGCACGACGCCGCCTGCCCGTATAGGCAGGGCGCATGACCCTTTTGTGACAGCCATGCGGCCGTGAAGCCGCGCTGAAAGGGCCCTGCCCTAACCGGAAACCACGCGGTTGCGGCCCGCGCTCTTGGCGGCGTAGAGCCGCGCGTCGGCGGCCGAAAGCAGCGCGTTCAGCGTCGTGCCGTCTTCATAGCTGTTGGCGACGCCGATGCTGACGGTGACCGGCATGCCGTCCGGCCGGCGGATCTGCGCCTCCACGGTGCGCCGCAGCGCCTCGGCCCGCTCGGCGCCGGCCTTCGGCCCGATGTCCTCGCAGATCACCACGAATTCCTCGCCGCCGAAGCGGAAGACCCGGTCGTTGCCGCGCGACGCCCGTTGCAGGCAGGCGGCGGCATCCTTCAACACGCCGTCGCCGGCGAGATGGCCGAAGCGGTCGTTGACGTCCTTGAAATGGTCGGCGTCGATGATCATCAGCGCCAGCGGCCTGCCATCCGCCAGCATGGCCGAGAGTATGCGCGGCGCTTCGAATTCCATGCGGCTGCGGTCGTAGACGCCCGTCAGCGCGTCGCGGCCGGAGCGGTCGAGCAGGTCTTCGTAGCGCTCGCGGAAGGTGAGGTCGGCGAAGATGTCGGAGATCGGCCGGGGCGATACGGGAATGGCGGAGATGCGCGAATAGTGCAGGTAGACGGTGATGAGCACCGCATAGGCGCAGGCCGCCATCATCTTGGCGATCCAGCCGCCCCAGAAGACCTCCGTGGGCGCGCCGTTGAGGAAGTGCAGCGCCGCGAAGAAACCGACCTGGTCGAAGGTCAGCACGACGACGCCCGAGACGAAGAAGCGCATGGCCATGCTTCGCTTGAAGACCCGTCCGAGCCGTTCGTACATCAGGATGATGGCGAGCGAATCGACGTAGAGCAGCATCGTGCCCCACAGCATCAGCCAGCCCATCTCGTCGATGAAGGCGAGGTCCGCGACACGTCCCGGCACCGCGCCGATCGTCTGGTGGTGCCGCAGGAAGAAGCCGAGGCCGACGGTCAGGAAGTTGCCGGCCAGCAGCCCGTAGATCGGCGCGCGCACAACCGCGGCGTCCTCCTTCACGTAAAGGAGGAGGATCATCATCAGCTTGCCGGAAAACAGCACGGAAGAGCCGGGCGAGATCACGCCGAAGGGCAGCTCGATGTAGAAGACCGCCGCAAGATAGGTCTCGAGGAAATGCATCACGCCGAGCGCGGCGATGAACACGCCGATGCCGACCTGATGGCGCAGGTGCAGGAGGCCAACCATGAAGACGAAATAGAACCCGGCCTCGATGAGAAGCAGGATCAGGTTTTCAGTTCCCATGAGCGGTCCGCAGATTCTCGACGCCCCCACTTAATAAGATGAGGATGGTCGCGACAAGTCGTTTTCCTGCGGATACAGGCAATCGCGCCGGTTCTCCAGCGTCTTCGCGCCGTCCGGCAGCGTTAATTTCAGGAGAAGGCCGGAATTGCCGTCAGACCTGCCGGCTGTCCTCGCCGTCGCCGAAGAGCGAGGCGCCGTGCTGGTCGGCGATCTGCCTTGCCTTGCGGAAGGTCGAGGCGACCGTGTCGTCCCGCGAGGAAAACAGGTCGGCGCGGATGAAGGTGCGGATCAGCACCCGGTCGCCGTCGCGCTTCTCGATACGCCCGGCAAGACGGTACTGGCCGCCCTCCGCTATGGGAGCCGCCACGAGGAGAAGGTCGTTATAGGCCTCGGTTTCCTCGGCGACCTTTGCCGGAGTTGCCGAGCCGCCGCCGCGACCGAAGAGTTTTGAAAAGAACGATGCCATGGCCGATTGCTAGCACAGGCGGCGGCGCGCTCCAAGGGGAACGCGCCATCCGGCCCCATGTCCCTAGATGATGAGGTTTGCGAGAATCTCGTTCTCGGTGATGTCCTGGTAGCGCATGCCCGCGGCATCGAAGGCCTTCTTGAGCGCGGTGAAGTTCTCCGGCGCCTTCGTCTCGATGCCGATGAGGATCGAGCCGAAGTTGCGGGCGGACTTCTTCAGGTACTCGAAGCGGGCGATGTCGTCGTCCGGCCCCAGCATGTTGAGGAAGTCGCGCAGCGCGCCCGGGCGCTGGGCAAGGCGCAGGATGAAGTATTTCTTCAGCCCCGCATGGCGCATGGCGCGCTCCTTGACGTCGGGCAGGCGCTCGAAGTCGAAATTGCCGCCGGAAACGACGGCGACGACCGTCTTGCCTTCCAGCGCCGCGCGGCCGAGCGCGTCCAGCGCCGTCAGCGACAGCGCGCCGGCGGGCTCCAGCACGACGCCCTCGACGTTCAGCATGTCGATCATCGTCACGCAGATCGCGTTTTCCGAAAGCAGCATGACCTGGTCGGCGGAAAAGCGGCTGAGCGCGGCGAAGTTGAGCGTGCCGATCCGGCCGACCGCGGCGCCGTCGACGAAATTGTCGACCTGATCGAGCGTGACGACCGCGCCGCTTTCCAGGCTGCGCTTGAGGCTCGGGGCGCCCGAGGGTTCGCAGAACAGGAAGCTCGACGGGCCGACCATGCCCTCCATGTAGCCGGTGACGCCGGAGGCGAGGCCCCCGCCGCCGACCGGCAGCACGACGAGATCCGGCAGCCTGCCCTCCCCGAGCTGCGCGACGATCTCCGCCGCTACGGTCGCCTGCCCCTCGATGATGTCCGCATGGTCGAAGGGCGGCACCATCAGCGCGCCGGTCGCCTCCGCATGGTCGCGGGCCGCCTTGTAGCACTGGTCGAAGAAGTCGCCGACCAGCCTGATGGTGACGAACTCGCCGCCGAAGATGCGCGTCTTGTCGATCTTCTGCTGCGGCGTCGTCACCGGCATGAAGACCACGCCCGGCACGCCGAAATGGCGGCAGACGAAGGCAAAGCCCTGGGCATGGTTGCCGGCCGAGGCGCAGACGAAGCTGCGCGCGCCGTCGGGCCTTGCCAGCACCTTGCGGAAGAAGTTGAAGGCGCCCCGGATCTTGTAGGAGCGCACCGGCGAGAGGTCCTCGCGCTTCAGGTAGATCTCCGCGCCGTAGCGGGCGGACAGGTGCTCGTTGAGCTGGAGCGGTGTTTCTGGAAAGAGCCCGCGCAAAGCGTCGCAGGCTGCGTCGACGTCCGGTTTCATGCCGTTCGATGCCATCCTTGAGTTTGGACAATGCAAAGGCTATAGCATCGTGCCGGAGGGTGGGCAGCGGTTTTCGGCAAAAAACGACGCGAAAAACAAAAAGTTGCCCATCGCAGCGATGGACACCGACCGTCCCGGCCGCGCGGCCCTTCGCGACGGGACCATGAGCGCAGCCGGCACGCAGGACGACTTCCTTGAACGCCACGATCTTCCGGTCCGCCATCAACATCGCCGCCATCAGCGGCCTCTATCTCTCCGTGGCGATGCTGATCCCGGCGTTCATCGACATCTATTACGGGCATCCCGACTGGGAAATCTTCCTGCTCTCGGCCTTCATGACCGGCGGCCTCTCGCTCGCGACGGCGGCGGCGACACGCGCCGGCCCGCCGCCCTTCAACAAGCGCATGGGCTTCCTCGTCGTCAACATGCTGTGGATCTCGGGCTGCGTCATCGGCGCGATCCCGCTGTGGCTCTCCTCGATGAAGCTCACCTTCGCGCAGGCACTCTTCGAATCGGTCTCGGCGATCAGCACGACCGGCTCCACGGTCATCGTCGGGCTCGACAACGCGCCGCCCGGCATCCTGATGTGGCGCTCGCTGCTGCACTGGCTCGGCGGCGTCGGGATCCTCGCGCTCGGCCTCTTCATCATGCCGTATCTGCGCGTCGGCGGCATGTCGTTCTTCAAGCTCGAATCGTCCGACACGGCCGACAAGCCGTTTGCCCGCATCGCCAGCTACACGCGCGCCTTCCTCGCCATCTACGTGGCGATCACGCTCATCTGCGCCGTCACCTATGCGGCGCTCGGCATGAGCCGGTTCGACGCGCTGAACCATGCCATGTCCACCGTCGCCACCGGCGGACTTTCCACCCACGACGCCTCCTTCGGCTATTATAAGAGCCTGCCGCTGCTGTGGGCCGGCACCTTCTTCATGACGCTGAGCAGCCTGCCCTTCTCGGTGCTGATCCTCTTCGTCGTGCGCCAGCGGCTCGATGCCTGGCGTGATCCGCAGATCCGCGTCTTCCTCGGCTATCTCGTGCTCTTTTCCGTGGCGGCCAGCATCTACCTGCGCCTGCACAAGGGCGTCGACTTCCACGAGGCGCTGGCGCATTCCTTCTTCACCGTCTCGTCGATCATCTCGACGACGGGCTTTGCCAGCGACGACTATACACGCTGGGGGCACTTCATCGTCGCGCTCGCCTTCGTCGCCACCTTTCTCGGCGGCTGCTCGGGCTCGACGGCCGGCGGCCTCAAGGCCTACCGCCTCATCATCCTCTTCAACTCCATCCGCACCGGCCTCTACCGCCTGATCTACCCCGACGGCATCCACGCGGTGCGCTACGGGCCGATGACGGTCGATGCGGACCTCCAGCGCAACGTGTTCCTGTTCTTCATCACCTATGTCGCGATCTCCGCGATCGGCGCGATCCTGCTGGGCCTGATGGGCTACGACGTGCTGACGGCGGTCTCGGCGGCGGCGACGTCCCTCTCCAATGTCGGCCCCGGCGTCACGCCGGAGATCGGCCCGGCCGGCTCCTTCGCGGTGTTCCACGACGCCGCGCTCTACGTGCTTTCCTTCCTCATGCTGCTCGGGCGCCTGGAAATCCTCACCGTGCTGGTGATCCTGACGCCGCTCTTCTGGAAGAGCTGACAAAGCTCGCGGGCATCCTTGACTGTTGTCACGCTTCTCCGCATCTTGACCGGCATCGGGCTGGAGGAAGACTGAATGTTCGCGTGGAAGTCCCTGATGCGTCTGACCTTTGTCGCCGCGCTCACACCGGCATTCGCGCTTGCCGGCCCGCTCGCCGATGCCGCGAAGAAGGCGGAGGAACAGGCCGCCGCCGGCGACACGGTCGGCGCGCACAACACGATCCGCGATGCCTACGGCGCCTTCGCCGCGACGCTTCCCTTCTCGATCGGCAAGGCCGTCTTCGTCTCCGCGCCGCCGGAAGGCTACGGCATGTACGCTGCCCGCCCGGATTCCAGCTTCAAGGCCGGCGAAGCGCTCATCTCCTATGTCGAGCCGGTCGGCCTCACCTGGCGTGCGGCCGATGGCGGGCCGCTCGAATCGCATTTCACGGTCGACCTCGAACTGCTCGACGCCAAGGGCGCCAAGCTTGCCGAGCAGAAGGCCTTCGGCTCCTTCGACTTCAAGGGCAGCGTGCGGAACCAGGAGGTCTTCGCCAAGCTGACGCTCAACCTGACCAGCCCGCCGGCCGGCGACTACGTGCTGCGCTACCGCTTCCGCGACAGCGCGAGCGGTGCCGTCGCCATCAGCGAGCAGCCCTTCAAGATCGTGCCCTGACCGGTGATGCCCGTTTACCGCAGTGCAAGAGAATTGTGACAAGGCCGAATCAGCGCTTTTCAGCGCGTTTGCGCTCAATTATGACAGCCGCATGACAACCCCAGCCACCTGAAGGGGCACCCATGCTTTCGCTGTTTCGCAAATTCATGCCGCGCGAGGACCGATTCTTCGATCTCTTCGAGCAGCATTCCCGCACCGTCGTCGGCGCCGCCGAGGCCCTCCGCTCGCTCCTGGCCGGCGGCCCGGACATGGAAAAGCATTGCGACCGTATCGTCGAGCTCGAGGACCAGGCCGACGACATCACCCGCGAGGTGCTGCTTGCCGTGCGCCGCAGCTTCATCACCCCCTTCGACCGTGGCGACATCAAGGACCTGATCCAGTCGATGGACGACGCCATCGACATGATGCACAAGACGGTCAAGACCATCCGCCTCTACGAGCAGACGAGCTTCCAGCCGGGCATGCAGGAAATGGGCGAGGCCGTCGTCAAGGCCGCCCACCTCGTGGCCGAGGCCATTCCGCTGCTCGACAAGGTCGGCGTGCATGCCGGCCGCCTCGGCACCATCGCCGAGGAAGTCACCCGTGTCGAAGGCCGTTCCGACGAGCTGCACGACCAGGGCCTCAAAGATCTCTTCAAGCAATACGGCAAGTCCGACCCGATGGCCTATATCATCGGCAGCGAGATCTACGGCGAACTGGAAAAGGTCGTCGACCGCTTCGAGGACGTGGCGAACGAAATCAGCGGTATCGTGATCGAGAACGTCTGATGGAGGCCACACTCGCCCTTCCGCTGCTGGTCGGCCTCGTCGGCATCGCGCTTATCTTCGACTTCCTGAACGGCCTGCACGACGCGGCCAATTCCATCGCCACCATCGTTTCCACGCGCGTCCTGCGCCCGCAATATGCGGTGATGTGGGCGGCCTTCTTCAACTTCATCGCCTTCCTGTTCTTCGGCCTGCATGTCGCCGAGACGCTCGGAAAGGGCATCATCGATCCCGCCATCGTCAGCCCGCTCGTCATCTTCGCGGCGCTGATGGGCGCGATCATCTGGAACGTCGTCACCTGGATCTTCGGCATCCCGTCGAGTTCCTCGCACGCGCTCATCGGCGGCCTCGTCGGGGCCGGCCTTGCCAAGACGGGTTTCGACGCCGTCGTCTGGAGCGGCCTGCTCAAGACCGCGAGCGCCATCTTCCTGTCGCCGGCCTTCGGCTTCTTCCTGGCGCTGGTCCTCGTGCTTATCGTCTCCTGGATCTTCGTGCGCCAGACGCCGTTCGCCGTCGACCGCACCTTCCGCATCATGCAGTTCATCTCGGCCTCGCTCTATTCGCTCGGCCACGGCGGCAACGACGCGCAGAAAACCATGGGCATCATCGCCGTCCTGCTCTATTCGCAGGGCTATCTCGGCGGTGAGTTCTACGTGCCCTTCTGGGTGGTCATCACCTGCCAGACGGCCATGGCGCTCGGCACGCTGATGGGCGGCTGGCGCATCGTGCACACGATGGGCTCGAAGATCACGCGGCTCAACCCGATGCAGGGGTTCTGCGCCGAGACCGGCGGGGCGATCACGCTCTTCGGCGCCACCTGGCTCGGCATCCCGGTCTCGACCACCCACACGATCACCGGCGCCATCATCGGCGTCGGCGCCGCGCGCCGCGTCTCGGCCGTCCGCTGGGGCATCGCCGGCAACATCGTCTGGGCATGGATCATCACCCTGCCCTCGGCAGCGGCGATCTCGGCGCTGTTCTACCTCGTCGCGAACGCCATTTTCGGCTGACCGGCCCGTCCTCCGGCGGCGTGATCGAGGCAGATTTCGCCGCCGCCCCAGGCCACCCCTTGATCCGTCCGGCCGCCTCGGCTACGCACAGGCTGAAGCGGGCGTGGCGAAACTGGTAGACGCAAGAGACTTAAAATCTCTCGGCCTTGGCTGTGCGGGTTCGATCCCCGCCGCCCGCACCAGCTTCCTTCCGTGCGGACAACAAAAAGGGTGCGGCCCCTGACGCTGGCCGCACCCTCTTTTTCAGCGACGTTTCAGGAGAACGTCAGGCCGAAAGCTTGCCCGCGATCTTCGAGACATGGGCGCCCTGGTAGCGGGCGGCATCGAGTTCCACTTCGGAGGGCTGGCGCGAGCCGTCGCCGCCGGTGATGGTGGAGGCGCCGTAGGGCGAGCCGCCCTTGACCTCCTCCACGCCCATCTGGCCCTGGAAGGCGTAGGGCAGGCCTACGACCACGAGGCCGTGGTGGAGCAGCGTCGGGATGAAGCCGAGGATGGTCGATTCCTGGCCGCCGTGCTGGGTGGCGGTGGAGGTGAAGACCGAGCCGACCTTGCCGACCAGCTTGCCCTCGGCCCACAGGCCGCCCGTCTGATCCCAGAAATTGCGCATCTGCGAGGCGACCGTGCCGTAGCGCGTGCCGGCGCCGACGATGATGGCATCGTAGTTCTGCAGCTCGTCGACGGTGGCGATCTCCGCCTTCTGGTCGACCTTGTAGTAGGAGGCCTTGGCGACGTCTTCCGGCACCAGTTCGGGGACGCGCTTGACGGTCACGTCGGCACCGGCCGACTTTGCGCCTTCCGCGACGGCATAGGCCATCGTTTCGATATGGCCGTAGGCCGAATAGTAAAGAACCAGAACTTTCGCCATCGTCGTCTCCTGACTTGGGGTGCCTTTCCGCTTGATCGCGGTATCGCCTTGGATGTAGCACTTCAAGGCGGCGGCGACACGGAGCCGCCCGGTCGACAGACTGTTCACCCGCCATTGACAATGTCGCCGATTCCGGTCGGCATTGCTGCCGAAATCCAGAGAACGCCCATGAGCAACGCTCCCATCGCCACCGCCGCCATGCTCGCCATCGGCGACGAACTCCTGACCGGGCGCACCAAGGACAGGAATATCGGCCAGCTCGCCGACGTGCTCTTCCTCGCCGGCATCGACCTCAAGGAGGTGCGCATCGTCGGCGACGACGAGGATGCCATCGTCGAGGCGCTGAATGCGCTGCGCGCGCGCCACACCTATGTCTTCACGTCCGGCGGGATCGGCCCGACGCATGACGACATCACGGCCGACGCGGTCTCGAAGGCCTTCGGCGTGCCGTGCCTGCACGACCCGCTCGCCATGGAGCTGCTCGGCGCCATGTATGCGCGGCGCGGCGTCGAGTTCAACGAGGCCCGCCAGCGCATGGCGCGCATGCCTGAAGGGGCCGTCCATATCGAGAACGCCGTCTCCACGGCGCCGGGCTTCAACATCGGCAATGTCTATGTCATGGCCGGCGTGCCGCAGGTCTTCACCGCCATGCTGGGCACGGTCGTGCCGAAGCTCAAGGGCGGCCAGCCCATGCTCCAGCGCTCCGTCGCCTCGCCCTTCGGCGAAGGCGACATCGGCAGCGCGCTCGCCGCGATCCAGAAGAACCATCCCGAAACCAGCATCGGCTCCTATCCGCGCTTTACGGAAAACCGCTTCTCGACCGAGATCGTCATCCGCAGCCGGGAGGAACCCCCGGCGCAGGCGGCCGAACGTGATATACTTGCGATGATTGCCGAAATCGCCGCGAGCAAGGCCGCGTCTTGATCGGGATCAAGGTTTGCGCGGCACGGCAGGCGCAGGCTCGCCTTAACGAAGACAGGAGGCCGATATGAGCTACAAGACCATCGTGGCGGTGCTGAGCGCCACCGAGGACACCGGCAAGGTGACGGAGCATGCGCTTGCGCTCGCGCGCCGCACGGGCGGGCACGTCATCGGCATTCACGCGGAATCCCCGGTCGTCGTCACGCTGATCGCGCCCATGGAATATCCCGATCCGAACGCGGTTCTCGACCTCCAGGAGCGGGCGCAGCGCCAGTCGCGCGAGGTCGAGCAGGCCTTCCGGTCGCGCTGCGAACGCGACGACATCTCCTATGAATGGCGCCTCTTCACCGGCACCGCCGGCTATGCGTCGGCCGGGGTCATCGACAGCGCCCGCGGCGCCGACATCGTCATTGCCGGCCAGTTCGACCCGGACCTCGACGGCCCGGCGCGCGAGGACATCGAGGACCTGCTCTACGAGAGCGGCCGCCCGGTCTATCTCGTCTCCAACGCGCCGGCCGGCCCCGCGCCGATCGAGCGCGTGCTGCTCGGCTGGAACGGCTCACGGGAATCGGCCCGCGCCGCCTTCGACGCCCTGCCCTTCCTCACCGGCGCGAAGGAGGTGGAAATCTTCACGGTCGACCCGCCGGAAACCGCCATGCAGTCGCGCGACCTCTGCGGGGCGGAGCTCGCCGCGACCCTTGCGCGGCACGGCATCAAGACCACCGTCGCCTCCGGCACGTCCGGCAGCCATTCGGTGGCCGAGACGCTGAACCGCCGCGCGACGGAAATCGATGCCGGCCTCATCGTCATGGGCGCCTACAGCCATTCGCGGCTGCGCCAGCGCCTCTTCGGCGGCGTCACCAGCGCCATGATGCGCGATGCCCGCGTGCCGGTGCTGATGTCGCGCTGAAGCGGACTTGCCTGTGGATCGCCCGGCCCCTGCGGCCGGGCGACGATTTCCTTGGCCGGCGAACTGCATTAGAGAGAAGGAATCTGCTTTTTCCGCCTATCAGGAGCCCGTCATGTCGCTGCCCGACAAAGCCTTCCCCGTATCCTGGGACCAGTTCCACCGCGACGCGCGCGCGCTCGCCTGGCGGCTGGCGGACGGCGACCGCGAATGGAAGGCGATCGTCTGCATCACCCGCGGCGGCCTCGTTCCGGCGGCCGTCATCTCGCGCGAGCTCAACATCCGCCTGATCGAGACGGTCTGCGTCGCCTCGTATCACGACTATGTCTCGCAGGGCGAGATGCATGTCCTCAAGGGCATATCGCCGGAGCTCACCCAGCAGGGCGGCGAAGGCATCCTCATCGTCGACGACCTCACCGATACCGGCAAGACGGCCGCGCAGGTCCGCGCCATGCTGCCCAAGGCGCATTTCGCCGCCGTCTATGCCAAGCCGAAGGGCCGGCCGCTGGTCGATACCTTCGTTACCGAGGTCAGCCAGGACACCTGGATCTATTTCCCCTGGGACATGGGCTTCACCTACCAGGAGCCGATCGCCAAGGGCGCGCGCGGCTGACAGGCCGCCCCGGCTGGAAACCACGCGAGGTTTCGCGCTACATCCCCTTGATATGGCGTTTTTCCGGACCGGCGGAGGTTTCTTCGCCGGTCCGGCCGTGTTGCTATTCCTGCAGTTTTCCCGGCTGACACGACCGCAGGCGCCTTCCGGTCCGGGATCCCATGACCGGCGCGATCGATCCTGACGTAACGGGAGAGAATCACTTTATCCACGGATCACAACCCGGCGAGGCTGGCTATTCCCCGATGTCGGGGCATCGAAAATCCCTGTCTTTTCACCTGTAATTTTTTCCGCTTTTCCACAGACAAGCTTGTCGCCGGTTCATGTTTTGCCCTGAACCCGCTGATTTTTCAGGACTTGCGCGATGTCCCCATTTTCCACAGCATGGACCCACTAGATATGGGGTTCAAACTTCATTCACAAACCAGCCCTTGACGGGAATCGGCCTGATGAGGTTAATGAAGCCCAAGTTGCGGCGGCGACGGACCGTATTGTTACGAGGTCGGTTCCCATCACGAAATCGCGTTTCCTGCATATGTGGCGGGCGGATGATCCGCTTGCCGCAAGGATGTTTCTGCGTCTGATTTTTGATGCGCCCCAGCGGCCATTGGGTCTGGAATAAAGAAACTGTTAATACTATATTTAGTGTTTGCAGCCAAACTCGACACAAGATACAGGACATCCGAGATCGATCGGGTTTCCCACAAGCACAGGAAGATCGGGGCTGGCTGCAAGGGCATTGCGGCCGGACGGGGATAATTGCGCCCTGTTTTCATGGCAGGATGCGGCAGAAGAGGACAAGGCAAGATGCGCATAGAACGTCGTTTCACCAAACCCGGCCAGTCGGCCTATGCGGAGATCGAGTTCCGCAAGGCCACCAGCGAGATCAAGAATCCGGACGGCTCCATCGTCTTCCGGCTCGCGGATATCGACGTGCCGGCCCAGTTCTCCCAGGTCGCCGCCGACATCCTCGCGCAGAAATATTTCCGCAAGGCCGGCGTGCCGGCGCAGCTGAAGAAGGTGGAGGAGAACGACGTTCCCTCCTTCCTGTGGCGCTCCGTGCCGGATACTGAAGCCTTGAAGGCGCTCCCCGAGGGTGAGCGCTTCGGTTCGGAAACCGACGCCCGCCAGGTCTTCGACCGCCTCGCCGGCACCTGGACCTACTGGGGCTGGAAGGGCAAGTATTTCGCCTCCGAGGAAGATGCTGCCGCCTTCAAGGACGAACTCGCCTACATGCTCGCCACGCAGCGCGTCGCCCCGAACTCGCCGCAGTGGTTCAACACGGGCCTGCACTGGGCCTATGGCATCGACGGTCCCGGCCAGGGCCATTTCTATGTCGACCCCTTCACCGGCAAGCTGACCAAATCCAAGTCGGCCTACGAGCATCCCCAGCCGCATGCCTGCTTCATCCAGTCCGTCGAGGACGACCTCGTCAACGAGAACGGCATCATGGACCTGTGGGTGCGTGAAGCGCGCCTCTTCAAATACGGCTCCGGCACCGGCTCCAACTTCTCGCACCTGCGCGGCGAAGGCGAAAAGCTTTCGGGCGGCGGACGCTCCTCCGGCCTGATGAGCTTCCTGAAGATCGGCGACCGCGCGGCCGGCGCCATCAAGTCGGGCGGCACGACGCGCCGCGCGGCCAAGATGGTCGTGGTCGACATCGACCATCCGGATATCGAGGACTACATCAACTGGAAGGTCAAGGAAGAGCAGAAGGTGGCGGCGCTCGTCACCGGCTCGAAGATCGTCGCCGGCCACCTCAAGGCCATCATGAAGGCCTGCATCAATTGCTCGGCCGAGGGCGAGCGCTGCTACGACCCCGCCGAGAACCCGGCCCTCAAGCGCGAGATCCGCGCCGCCAAGAAGAGCCAGGTTCCGGAAAACTACATCAAGCGCGTCATCCAGTTCGCCAGGCAGGGCTACAAGGACATCGAGTTCAAGACCTACGACACGGACTGGGATTCGGAAGCCTATCTCACCGTCTCCGGCCAGAACTCCAACAACTCCGTCTCGCTGAAGGACGACTTCCTGCGCGCCGTGGAGAATGACGGCACCTGGAACCTCACCGCCCGCAAGGACGGCAAGGTCATGAAGACGCTGAAGGCGCGCGACCTCTGGGAGCAGATATCCCACGCCGCCTGGGCTTCGGCCGATCCGGGCCTGCACTTCAACACGACGATGAACGACTGGCACACCTGCCCGGCGGCTGGCCCTATCCGCGCGTCGAACCCGTGCTCGGAATACATGTTCCTTGACGACACGGCCTGCAACCTCGCCTCGCTGAACCTTCTCCAGTTCAAGGACGCGGCGACGAAGAAGATCAACATCGCCGACTACGAACACGCCGTGCGCCTGTGGACCATCGTGCTCGAAGTCTCGGTCATGATGGCGCAGTTCCCCTCGCGCCAGATCGCCGAACTCTCCTACGAGTACCGCACGCTCGGCCTCGGCTACGCCAATATCGGCGGCCTGCTGATGTCCTCCGGCATCCCGTACGACTCGGCCGAAGGCCGCGCCATCGCCGGTGCGCTGACCGCCATCATGACGGGCGTCGCCTATGCAACCTCGGCCGAGATGGCCGGCGAACTCGGCCCCTTCCCGAACTTCGCGCCGAACCGCGACAACATGCTGCGCGTCATGCGCAACCATCGCCGCGCCGCCTATGGCGAAGCGGCCGGCTATGAGGCGCTGTCGGTCAACCCGGTTCCGCTCGTCCATGCCGATTGCACGGACGAGGCGCTCGTGGCCCATGCCGTCGCGGCCTGGGACAAGGCCGTCGAGCTTGGCGAGAAGCACGGCTACCGCAACGCCCAGACGACCGTCATCGCGCCGACCGGCACGATCGGCCTCGTCATGGACTGCGACACGACCGGCATCGAGCCCGACTTCGCCCTGGTGAAGTTCAAGAAGCTCGCCGGCGGCGGCTACTTCAAGATCATCAACCGCGCCGTGCCGGAAGCGCTGCGCACGCTCGGCTATTCGGAAGCCCAGATCGCCGAGATCGAGGCCTATGCGGTCGGCCACGGCAACATGAACCAGGCACCGGGCGTCAATCCCGGCTCGCTGAAGGCCAAAGGCTTCACCGACGAGAAGATCGAAGCCGTCAATGCCGGCCTCAAGTCGGCCTTCGACATCAAGTTCGCTTTCAACCAGTGGACGCTCGGCGCCGACTTCCTGAAGGAAGTGCTGAAGGTCTCGGACGAGCAGCTTTCCGACATATCCTTCAACCTCCTGGAGCATGTCGGCTTCACGAAGAAGGAGATCGAGGCCGCCAACATCCATGTCTGCGGCGCGATGACGCTGGAAGGCGCGCCCTTCCTCAAGGCCGAGCACCTGCCGGTCTTCGACTGCGCCAATCCCTGCGGCAAGATCGGCAAGCGCTACCTTTCGGTCGAAAGCCACATCCGCATGATGGCGGCCGCCCAGCCGTTCATCTCGGGCGCCATCTCCAAGACGATCAACATGCCGAACGAGGCGACCGTCGAGGACTGCAAGAACGCCTACATGCTTTCCTGGAAGCTCGCGCTGAAGGCCAATGCCCTCTACCGCGACGGCTCCAAGCTCTCGCAGCCGCTCAATTCCTCGCTGATCGAGGACGAGGAGGACGAGGACGATGCCGTCGAGGCGCTGGTCGCCGCGCCTGCCGCCGCCCAGGCCGTGCAGGTCACGGAGAAGATCGTCGAGCGGATCGTCGAGCGCCTGGTGCGCGACCGCGAGAAGCTGCCGAACCGCCGCCAGGGCTACACCCAGAAGGCCGTCATCGGCGGGCACAAGGTCTACCTGCGCACCGGCGAATTCGGCGACGGCCGCCTCGGCGAGATCTTCATCGACATGCACAAGGAAGGCGCCGCCTTCCGTGCGATGATGAACAACTTCGCCATCGCCATCTCGCTGGGTCTCCAGTACGGCGTGCCGCTTGAGGAATATGTGGAGGCCTTCACCTTCACCAAGTTCGAGCCGGCCGGCATGGTCATCGGCAACGACGCGATCAAGAACGCCACGTCGATCCTCGACTACGTCTTCCGCGAGCTTGCCGTCTCCTATCTCGGCCGCCACGACCTTGCCCATGTCGACACGTCCGACTTCGGCAACACGGCGCTCGGCAAGGGCATCCAGGAAGGCAAGACGAACCTGATCTCGACCGGCTGGACGCGCGGCCACAAGCCGACCCTCGTCCAGGGCGGCCAGAGCGAGCGCCCGCTTTCCGAGCCGAAGGGCGCCGCCACCGCCGCTCCCGCCAAGGCAGCCTCGACCGGCAACGTCACTTCCTTCGCCGGCAACGCCGCCCGCAAGCTGGAACCGGCAATCGCCGCCGCCACGTCCGAAATCGTCGCCTTCAAGCGCGACTATGAGGAACGCGCAGCCGAGCTTGCCAAGGAGATCGCGGACGAAACCGTCGAGGAGGCTGCTCCCGAAGGCGTGACCGCCCTCTTCTCCGACAAGGCCGCCGCCGAAGCCGCCAGCGCCAAGGCCGACGCCAAGAAGCTGGAAGCCGAACGCCGCATGCGCTCCATCGCGCAGGGCTACACGGGCAACATGTGCTCCGAGTGCCAGAACTTCACAATGGTGCGCAACGGCACCTGCGAGAAGTGCGACACCTGCGGCGCAACGAGCGGCTGCAGCTGAGCCTGCACCGATTGACCCGACAAACGAAAACCCGGGGAGCGATCCCCGGGTTTTCCGTTTCAACGTGCCAGCTCGAACTGGATTTCGATCTTCTGATAGGAAGACCCCGGCCCGTGCCAGCAGTGATAGACCTCCCTGCTCTGCCCGGAAAAGACGTGGCGCGACATTTCGATCTCCGCGACCAGTGGCGCATAGCCTTGCGTGAAGAGCGTGCGCAGCGAGCCCTGATGCAGTCGCGAGGCGACGATGGTCGGCGGGACATGGCATAGCTCCAGCGGTCCGTCATAGCCTTCCGGCTCCACCACCGGCCGGCACATCTGCCAGTCGAACGGCGTCTTGCCATCCTTCGGCAGGCCCTCCGCGATGAAAGTCCATGGCCAGGCAACAAGGAGCCCGGCCGCCTCGATCACCCTGTCGATGACCGGCGCGCATTCGGCCGCCGCGTGCTTCACCTGGGGAATTGTGAGGCGGCGCGCCATCCGCAGCACCCACATGTCCGGCGTCTCGATGATGTTCATGGCCTGCTCCTTTGCGGGAGCAGACCTATGACTACAATCATTTGCGGGCAATCTGACGATTGGAAAGTCATGCCAAATCGAGACGCTGCGAAGGGCAAGAGGGGAATTCTATTTCACACCCCACGACATGCTCTCGCTTGCTTGAAAAAGACCTGCGCAATCTTCCTGCCCTGCAGCGCCCTTCTTTCCAAGCCCGCAATGCATTGCAGCATCGGCATGCGCGCGGTACATGCAAACCTCCCGTTACGGGAATCGACCTGACCCGAATCCCGCGATGCAGAAGGAACAGTCGATGCCGATAGAACGCCGCCGGGGACCGGTTGCCCTTGCCTACCGCGTCCTCGTCCTGCCGGGCGTCATTGCCTACCTTTTCGCCGTCAGCGTGGTCGTGCTTGCCGCCGACCGGTTCTGGCTCGTCGATCTCCTCACCTTTGCCTGGCCCTATGTGGTGACCGCCGGTGCCTTCTTCCTCGTCGGCGCCCTCGTGACGCGTCGTCTGAAGGCGATCGCGATCGCGCTTCTCGGCGTCGCCGTCGCGCTCATTCCCGCCTTCGACGTGCCGACCGCCCGCTCCTTCGGCCCCGGCAGCGGGCTGAAGGTGCTCACCGCCAATCTCTACGTCGATAACGAGAAGGACCCCGCCGTCTTCATCGACATCCTGCGCCGGGAAAAGCCCGACATCGTCGTGCTGCAGGAAACGACGGCGACGTGGGAACAGGCGCTGTCCGCCTCCGGGCTCTATCCCCACGAAAGCAGCGCCGAAAGCCGCGCGCGCGACGACCTCAAGGTCTTCTCCAGGCTGCCGATCCGCGCGGAAACCGAGCTGAAGCGCGCCTTCACCGAGGAATATGCCTACAAGCAGCCCCTGCGGCTGGAACTGGCGCTGAACGGCAAGCCGCTCTTCCTCTATGCCTTCCATCCCGAAACGCCGCGCCGGCCGTGGAAGTGGCGCGATCGCAACGCCTATCTTTCCGCCGCCGCCGACGCGGTGAAGGGCGATCTCGAAACGGCGCCGGTCATCGTCGCGGGGGACTGGAACACGCCCACCTGGTCACCCTTCTTCCGCAACTTTCTCCGGCAGGCGGGCCTTGCTTCCACGGCCGGCGGCTGGCTGCAGCCGGTGACCCGCTTCAGCATGAAGCTCGACAGGCTCGCCTATATCGGCGCCTCGATCGACCATATCGTCGTGTCGCCGGACATCGCGGTGCTGGCCCGGCACGTCGGCCCTGCCTTCGGCTCGAACCACCTTCCCGTCATCGCCGAACTTTCCGTGCCGGAGAGCTGAGCCCTCGCCCTCGGGCAAAAACACGCTATCTTAGGAAACAGGATACCGAGGAGACGACCATGGCGACGGAAAAGGACAGCCCCAAGGCATCGCTGGAGAAGGAGCAGGCCCGGCAGAAGGAAAAGAGCCGCAAGGCCGAGCAGGACGACTATCTGGAAGAGGCGCTGGAGGAGACCTTCCCGGCCAGCGACCCGATCGCGCCCGGCGACGTCAAGGACCATGCGAAGTAGGACGGCCGCATGAGCCTGCCCTTCCTCTTCACCGGCCCCGCGGGCGCCCCCGTCACCGTGCTCCTTGCCCATGGCAGCGGCGCGCCGATGGATTCGCCGTCGATGAATGCGGCCTCTCTGGCGCTTGCGGCCGAGGGCTTGCGCGTCGCCCGATTCGAGTTCGCCTACATGGCCGCCCGCCGCACGCAGGGCAGCCGCAGGCCGCCGCCGAAGGCCGAGACGCTGAACCCGGAATTTTGCGCCACCGTCGCCGAGCTCCGCGCGAGCGGCAGGCTCGTCATCGGCGGCAAATCGATGGGCGGGCGCGTCGCCAGCATGGTGGCGGACGGGCTTTACGCCGAAGGGCGCATCGCCGGCCTCCTCTGCCTCGGCTATCCTTTCCACCCGCCGGAAAAGCCGGCCCAACTGCGCACCGCGCACCTGATGACGCTCAAGGTGCCGACGCTGATCTGCCAGGGCACGCGCGATCCCTTCGGCACAAGCGACGAGGTGCCGGCCTATGGCCTGCCGGCGCGCATCGACTTCCTCTGGCTCGAGGACGGCGACCATGACCTCAAGCCGCGCAAGACCATTTCCGGCTTCTCCGCCGCCGACCACCTTGCCACGATGGCCAAGAGGGTGAAGGCCTGGACGGACACGCTCTGAGTTGTTCGGCGTGAAAACGCGCGCCAATGCAGCCCATGCGACATTTCCCCCCTGATGGCTCCTGCCCTCCGCCCGAAACGCATCCACGTCTGCCATTGAGCGACCCTCATACACGACAGGCGGCGAGGCCCGGCCAGCAGGCGCGTTCATGGGCGCGGCGACACTGGATGCATCTCTCCGCATCCGGGCTTCGGCCTTTGCGGAGATTTCATCCACCAATTAGCCGGCGTTTGCGAGCGTGGAAGATCCGCGTTGCAATGATGGCTCTTTGACATCGACATTCTCATCCGATGCGCCTGCGATTTTGAATCAAGTCGCTGCGGAATTGAATCCGCTTTCCAAGGCAACCAATTGAATGTGCGTCACTATTATCAAGCAACCATATCGTCAGCGGGAAGGGAACGTTAACCGGCACATGTGATCATGCCGGCACATGAGACGACCCGGGCAATCCATGGCGCACAGCTTTTCCTATACGCATTACGACCTCGACATGCAGCGCGGCGGCACAATGATCGAGATCACGCTCTCGGCCGTCGCCAATGTGCGCCTGATGAGCCACGGCAATTTCGACCTCTTCAGGAACGCCCGCCAGCACACGTTTCTCGGCGGCGTCGCCAAGCAGTCTCCGATCCGGCTGAAGATACCGAAAAGCGGTCACTGGCATGTCGTGGTGGACATGGAGGGTCATGCCGGAAAGGCGGAATCCTCGATCAGGCTGGTGCCGCAGGCGCCGCGGAAGCCGGTGCCGCACTTCAGCGCGGCCTAGGGTCGATCGACATTCAGTTCCGGCTGAGCCGAAAATGGTGCTTTTCCGGGATCGGGAGGGCAGCGTACGTTCGGTACGTGAGCACTGGAAGCCGGGAAAACTATCGTTTGCAGGGCTGAAGGTCGATCGGTCCTAGCCGTTCCCGCCCTTCTCGCGGCGCAGCTTCGCCCACCATTCCAGCCGCTTGCGCAGTTCCCGCTCGAAGCCGCGTTCCGGCGGATCGTAGAAGGTGCGGCGGCCCATCTTTTCGGGGAAATAGTCCTGGCCGGAAAAGGCCTCCGGCTCGTCATGGTCGTAGCGGTAGCCTTCGCCATAGCCCTCGCCCTTCATCAGCTTGGTCGGGGCGTTGAGGATATGCTTGGGCGGCAGCAGGGAGCCGTTTTCCTTCGCCGCCCGCATGGCGGACTTGTAGGCGGTGTAGACGGCGTTGGATTTCGGGGCGGTGGCGATATAGACGCAAGCCTGCGCCAGCGCCAGCTCGCCTTCCGGCGAGCCGAGGAAATCGTAGGCATCCTTGGCGGCGTTGCAGACGACGAGCGCCTGCGGATCGGCAAGGCCGATATCCTCCACCGCCATGCGCACCATGCGGCGGCAGAGGAACAGCGGGTCCTCGCCGGCGTCCAGCATGCGGGTGAGATAGTAGAGCGCCGCATCGGGGTCCGAGCCGCGCACGGCCTTGTGCAGGGCGGAGATGAGGTTGTAGTGGCCGTCCTGCGACTTGTCGTAGACCGGCGCGCGGCGCTGGACGATGCGGAAGAGATCGTCCTGGCCGAAGGCTTCGCCCGAGCGTGCGGCACGCCACACCTCCTCGGCCAGCGTCAGCACCGCCCGCCCGTCGCCGTCGGCCATGCGCAGCAGCGAGGCGCGCGCCTCCTCGTCGAGCGGCAAGGGCTTTTCCTCGATGGCTTCGGCGCGCTTCAGAAGCTCCTCCAGGCTTTGCTCGTCATGCGGCTTGAAGGTCAGCACGCGGGCGCGCGAGAGAAGAGCGGCATTGAGCTCGAAGGACGGGTTCTCCGTCGTGGCGCCGACGAGCACGATCGTGCCGTCCTCCATGACGGGCAGGAAGCTGTCCTGCTGGGCGCGGTTGAAGCGATGGATCTCGTCGACGAAGAGCAGGGTCTGGCGGCCGCCCATGCGGCGCAGGCGCGCGGCCTCGAAGACCTTCTTGAGGTCGGCGACGCCGGAGAAGATCGCCGAGATCTGCTCGAAGGCAAGGCCGGCCTCGCCGGACAGCAGCCGCGCCACCGTGGTCTTGCCGGTGCCGGGCGGGCCCCAGAAGATCATCGAGCCGAGCGAGCCCGCCTCGATCATGCGCGAGAGCACGCCGTCCGGACCGGTCAGGTGCTCCTGGCCGGAGACCTCGCCCAGCGTGCGGGGGCGCAGGCGGTCGGCCAGGGGCCGCTTTGCCGCCATCTCCTCCGGTTCACGCGGGGCGAAGAGGTCACTCATCGGAAGAACTGGCGGATGCGCTGGCCGTCGCGCTCGATCTCGACGCGCCAGATGGAGGGGTCCTCGTTCACGAGCGCGGCGAGCTTCTCGCTCGTTGTCACCGGCGTGCCGTTCAGCTCAACGACGATGTCGCGCGGCTGGAGGCCGATGCGGGCGGCCGGCGAGCCGCGGTTGACCTCGGTGACGACGACGCCGGTCGTCGTCTTGTTGGTCGGCATGCGCAGCTCTTCCGCGACGCGCGGCGAGAGGTTGGCGACAACGGCGCCGGAGAAGGGATTGCGGCCCTCGATCAGCCGCTCGTCGCGCGGCGTCGTCTCGGGCGCACGGTCGAGGGAAAGCGTCAGCTCCTGTTCCTTGCCGTCGGCGATGACGGTGATGCGCGCCGTGCCGCCGATGCCGACGGTGGTGAGGCGATAGCCGAGCGCATCGGGATGCTCGACCTGGATGCCGTTGACGGCGGTGACGACCTGCCCGGCCTTCATGCCGGCTTTTTCCGCCGGGCTGCCGGGCTGGACCTGCGAGACGAGCGCGCCGCGGGCGCGTTCAAGCCCGAGGGCTTCCGCGACCTCGGAGGTCACCGCGTCGAAGGTCGCGCCGACAAAGGGGCGGTCGAAGGTGGCGTTGCCGTTCTCGGCGCTGGCGACGAAAGTCTTCACGAGATTGGCCGGAATGGCGAAGCCGACGCCGTTCGAACCGCCGCCGCGCGAGAAGATGGCGGTGTTGATGCCGATCAGCTCGCCGTTCATGTTGATGAGGCCGCCGCCGGAATTGCCGGGGTTGATGGATGCGTCCGTCTGGATGAAGAAGCCGAAATCACCCGAGCGCACCTGGTTGCGGGCAAGCGCCGAGACGATGCCGCTCGTCACCGTCTGGCCGACGCCGAACGGGTTGCCGATAGCCAGCACGAGGTCGCCGACCTGGACGGCATCGCTGTCGCCGAGCGGCAGGGTGGCGAAATCGGCATCCGACTTGATCTTCAGCACGGCGAGGTCGACGCGCTCGTCCTTGAGCACGACGGTGCTTTCGAATTCGCGGCCGTCGGCGAGCGCCACCTTGATGTCGCTGGCGCCCTCGATGACGTGGTTGTTCGTCACCACGAACCCCTTGGGGCCGACGATGACGCCCGAGCCGAGCGAGGACTGCTTCTCGCTGCGGTTCGGCATGCGCTGGCCGAAGAACTCCTCGAAGAAGGGATCGCCCTCGAAGATCGAGCGGCGCTCGACGACGCGCTCGGCATAGACGTTGACGACGGCATTCTCGACCTGCTTGACGAGCGGGGCGAAGGAGAGCTGCATCTCCGTGCGCGACTGGGGAACGGTGCGCTCCTGAGCCGTTGCGGGGGTCATGAACGCTAGCGCCATGACAACGGGGGCGGCAAGCAGGATGCGGGCATTCGGCATGGACGAGTCTCCTTCGTTTCCGCGTCACGATGAGATAGGATCTCGCAGGAAAAAAGGCAAACCGCCGCCAAGCATCTTCCGCTCGCGAAGCCTCACGCGGCGTGCACGAAAAAGTGGTCGCGGCCGCCCTGCCCGGCCGTTGAAACGACACGCCGCTCGTTTACGTAGATAGCAGGAAAAAATCCAGCAGATCGAGCCCCGTCATGTCCTCCTATCGCCCACCCCGTATAGCCGCCTCGGAAATCACGCCCGAGCACTGTTTCCTCGATCGCCGCTCGTTTCTGGCGGCGGCGGCCGGCGGCGCGCTGACGGCGGCGGGAACGCCGGCCTTCGCGGAAGCGCTGAAGGCGTCGAAGAGCCCGTATGCGGTCGACGAGACGCTGACGCCCGAAAAGGACGTGACGAGCTACAACAATTTCTACGAGTTCGGCATGGGCAAGGGCGACCCGCTGGCAAACTCGGAAAAATTCAAGCCGACGCCATGGACGGTCAAGGTCGATGGCCTCGTCGGCAAGCCCAGGGAATTCGGGCTCGAAGAGTTGCTTGCCATGCCGCTCGAGGACCGGGTCTACCGCATGCGCTGCGTGGAGGCGTGGTCCATGGTGATCCCCTGGGTCGGCTTTCCGCTCGCCGCGCTCCTCGACAAGGTCGAGCCGCTGGGCGATGCCAGATATGTCGCCTTCGAGACGGTCGTACGGCCGGCGGAGATGCCGGGCCAGGCGGGCTACTTCCAGTCGCTGCCCTGGCCCTATGTCGAGGGCCTGAGGCTCGACGAGGCGCGCCATCCGCTGGCGATCCTCTCCGTTGGCGTCTACGGCAAGACGTTGCCGAACCAGAATGGCGCGCCGATCCGGCTCGTCGTGCCGTGGAAATACGGCTTCAAGGGCATCAAGTCGATCGTGAAGATCACGCTCACGGACAAGCAGCCGCCTTCGACCTGGAACATCTCCGCGCCGAACGAGTACGGCTTCTATGCCAATGTCAATCCGGAGGTCGACCATCCGCGCTGGAGCCAGGCGAGCGAGAACCGAATCGGCGAAGGCGGCTTCTTCGGGGCGAACCGCCGCCCGACCCTGCCCTTCAACGGCTACGGGGACGAGGTCGCCGGCCTCTATGCCGGCATGGACCTCAGGGCAAACTACTGATGGCCGCCATCCCCGCCCTGCCCCGCAAATACCATGCGGCGTCGATCTGGCTGCTCTATGTCGCCGGGCTTGCGCCTGCGGCCTATGGGTTCTGGCTCGGAGCGACGGGGCGGCTTCCCGGCAACCCGGTCAAGGAGTTCGAGCACCTGCTCGGGCTGTGGGCGTTGCGCTTCCTCGTCGTCACGCTGGCGATCACCCCGCTCCGCGACCTCGTCGGCCTCAACTGGATCCGCTACCGCCGCGCGCTCGGCCTGCTCGCCTTCTGGTACGTGCTGATGCACTTCCTGACCTATATGGTGCTCGACCAGTACCTGAATTTTTCCGCCGTTCTCGCCGACATCGCCAAGCGCCCCTTCATCACCATCGGCATGGCCGGGTTCGTGATGCTGATCCCGCTGGCGCTGACCTCCAACACCTGGTCGATCCGCAGGCTCGGGCCGCGCTGGACGAAACTGCACCGGCTCGTCTACGTCATCGCGGCCGCCGGGGCGCTGCATTTCGCCATGTCGGTGAAGGTCGTCGGGCTGGAGCCGTGGACCTATATCGTGCTGATGGTCCTACTCGTCTCCTGGCGCCTCGTGCGAACGCCCTTCAACCGCTGGAAGCGCGGGAGCGGCGGCGGGGCGCAGTTCAACAGGGCGTAGTCGAAGTACAGAACGCGATGCAAACGAAAAGGCCGGGAGATTGCTCTCCCGGCCTTCTTCATTCCGTGTCCCGAAGGGATCAGGCGGCTTCGGCAGCTTCCGCTTCAGCGGCAACGCGGGCCTTGTCGGCTGCGCCCTTGGCATCGACGTCGCGGTCGACGAACTCGATGACGGCGAGCGGGGCGTTGTCGCCGTGGCGGTAGCCGGCCTTCATGATGCGCAGGTAGCCACCGTTGCGGTTGGCATAGCGGCTTGCGATCGCGTCGAAGAGCTTCGAAACGACGGCAACGTCGCGGATCTGCGAGATCGCCTGGCGGCGAGCGTGCAGGTCGCCGCGCTTGCCGAGGGTGACGAGCTTCTCGACGATCGGGCGGATTTCCTTCGCCTTGGGCAGCGTCGTTACGATCTGCTCATGCTGGATGAGCGAGGCAGCCATGTTGGCGAACATCGCCTTGCGGTGGCTGGCGGTACGGTTGAGTTTGCGACCCGAATTCTGGTGGCGCATCTCGATTCTCCTTCACATGCAGGCAGGTGGCCTGCCGTTTGATGGTGGCGCATGTCCGTCCCGCCGTGCGGGACAAAGGGACATGCGCAGTTCATAGATGCTAAGGCCAGCGTCACGCGCCCCAAGGGGCGCGTGCGGCCTTAGTACTGGTCTTCGTAGCGCTTGGCGAGATCTTCGATGTTCTCCGGCGGCCATGCGGGCACTTCCATGCCGAGGTGCAGGCCCATGGAAGCGAGAACTTCCTTGATCTCGTTGAGCGACTTGCGACCAAAATTCGGAGTGCGAAGCATTTCGGCTTCGGTCTTCTGAATGAGATCGCCGATATAGACGATGTTGTCGTTCTTCAGGCAGTTCGCCGAACGGACGGAAAGTTCCAGTTCGTCGACCTTCTTGAGGAGCGCCGGGTTGAACGCCAGTTCCGTGACCGATTCTTCCTCGGCTTCCTTCTGCGGTTCGTCGAAGTTGACGAAGACCGAGAGCTGGTCCTGGAGAATGCGGGCCGCGAACGCGATCGCGTCTTCGCCCGTGACGGAACCGTCGGTCTCGATGGTCATCGTCAGCTTGTCGTAGTCGAGAACCTGGCCTTCACGGGTGTTTTCCACCTTGTAGGACACTTTCTTGACCGGCGAGTAGAGGCTGTCGACCGGGATGAGGCCGATCGGCGCGTCTTCGGAGCGGTTGCGGTCGGCCGGGACGTAGCCCTTGCCGTTGTTGACCGTGAACTCCATGCGGATTTCCGCGCCCTCGTCGAGGGTGCAGATGACGTGGTCGGGGTTCAGGATCTCGATGTCGCCGACCGTCTGGATGTCACCAGCCGTCACGACGCCCGGGCCCTGCTTGCGCACGACCATGCGCTTGGCATCGTCGCCATCCATCTTGATGGCGATTTCCTTGATGTTGAGCACGATGTCCGTCACGTCTTCCCGGACGCCCGGGATGGAGGAGAACTCGTGCAGGACGCCGTCGATCTGCACGGCGGTCACAGCCGCACCGCGCAGCGACGACAGGAGCACGCGACGCAGCGCGTTGCCGAGCGTCAGGCCGAAGCCACGCTCCAGCGGCTCTGCAACAAGGCTTGCCTTGGTGCGGCCGGAGGAGGAGAACTCCACCTTGTTCGGCTTGATCAGTTCCTGCCAGTTTTTCTGGATCATGTGTTTTGCCTTCCGTTCGCCGCCACCATCCAATCGTGGCGGCCGAGCCCTGAAGTACCGTGGACGCCGGAAGGCCTCCACGGTTGTTCGAATGCGATGATCAGACGCGGCGCTTCTTGCGCGGACGGCAACCGTTGTGCGGGATCGGCGTCACGTCGCGGATGGACGTGATCATGAAGCCGGCAGCCTGGAGGGCGCGCAGAGCCGATTCACGGCCGGAACCTGGACCGCAGACTTCGACTTCCAGCGACTTCATGCCGTGTTCCTGGGCCTTCTTGGCGCAGTCTTCGGCGGCGATCTGGGCGGCGAACGGGGTCGACTTGCGCGAACCCTTGAAGCCCTTCGCACCGGCCGACGACCAGGCAATGGCGTTGCCCTGTGCGTCGGTGATGGTGATCATCGTGTTGTTGAACGAAGAATTGACGTGAGCAACACCCGAGGTGATGTTCTTGCGTTCGCGACGGCGGACGCGTGCGGCTTCCTTGGCCATGGATAGTCCTTTCGTTGATCTCGACACCGCCGTAATGCCAGCGGCTCCACCGGGCCGGGTCGAAACCCCTGCCCTTAACAGTAATTGCAGACAGGCCCGAAGGCTTCCGTCTGCGGCGATATCGTCACTGCCGTAATGCCAGCAGCTCCACCGACCGGGGCTTCTTGACGAATGCGAGGCCCCGCTCGAAACTCAAAAGAGGCCGGCGCGAAGCGCCAGCCTCCCGTTCCCCGTTTCCGGGAAATTACTTCTTCTTGCCTGCGATGGCCTTGGCCGGACCCTTGCGGGTGCGGGCATTGGTGTGCGTGCGCTGGCCGCGGACCGGAAGGCCACGACGGTGACGCAGGCCACGGTAGCAACCGAGGTCCATGAGACGCTTGATGTTCATCGAGGTCTCGCGACGCAGGTCGCCTTCGACCTGGTAGTCGCGGTCGATGGCTTCGCGGATCTGCAGGATCTCTGCGTCCGTGAGCTGATGCACGCGACGATCAGCCGGGATACCGACCTTCTCGATGATTTCCTGTGCAAATTTCGGGCCGATCCCGTGAATGTAACGGAGCGCGATTACGACGCGCTTCGCGGTCGGGATGTTGACGCCAGCGATACGTGCCACGCCTGTTCTCCTTGCTTCCAGTTGCCATCCGGCAAGTGGTCTTCTTCATTCGATACGGCCACGAAAGCCGCTGCTCAATCCGATGTTCGGGACATGTCGAAAACGACCGTACCCGGACTTCACTCTCTGAAATCCGCGCCGATCGCAATGGTATGTCGCGAGTTGGCGCTGTCTTAAGGGGAATCGGCCGAAAAAGTCAACTCCCCGGCCGTCCTTTTTAACCCTGTATCAGGCGTTCTCGAGGATTCCCGCGATCTCGGCGGTCACCTTGTCGACATTGGCCATGCCGTCGACCGTCTGAAGCTTGCCCGTCGAAGCGTAGTAGTTCGACAGCGGCGCGGTCTTTTCGCGGTATTCCGTCAGGCGGCGCTTGAAGGCCTCCGGATTGTCGTCGGAACGGACCGTGCCGCCGGCAGCGACCGTTTCGGCCACGCGATTCTCCATGCGCTTGACCAGCGCGTCCTCGTCGACCTTCAATTCGATCACGGCGTCGAGCGCGATGCCCTTGCCGGCGAGGATCCGGTCGAGCGCCTCGGCCTGCGGAACCGTGCGCGGATAGCCGTCGAGGATGAAGCCCCTGGCACAGTCCGGCGAATCGACGCGGTCGGACACGATCTCGTTGACGATCGCGTCGGAGACGAGCTGGCCGGCATCCATGACGGCCTTCGCCCGCTGGCCGACATCCGTGCCGGCGGCGACGGCCGCGCGCAGCATGTCACCCGTGGAAAGCTGCGGAATACCGTACTTCTCCGTCAGGAGCTTGGCTTGCGTTCCCTTGCCAGCGCCCGGCGGCCCCAGAAAAATCAGTCTCATCGTCCCCTCTTTCCTCCACGCAGCTTCGACTTCTTGATCAGCCCCTCATACTGCTGGGCAATCAGGTGGCCCTGTATCTGTGCTACAGTATCCAGGGTCACGCTGACAACAATCAAAAGCGACGTACCACCAAGGTAGAATGGCACGCCGGTCTGCGCGATGAGTATTTCAGGAAGGATACAGACGAACATCAGGTAAGCCGCGCCGACGACCGTGATGCGGGTCAGAACGTAGTCGATATACTCGGCGGTGCGCTCGCCCGGACGGATGCCGGGGATGAAGCCGCCGTGCTTCTTCAGGTTGTCGGCCGTGTCCTTCGGATTGAAGACGATGGCCGTGTAGAAGAAGGCGAAGAAGGCGATCATGCCGGCATAGAGCACCATGTAGAGCGGCTTGCCGTGGCCGAGGGACGCGATGACCGACGTCGCCCAGGCGGGCATTTCCGAGGTATTCGAGAAGCCCGCGAGCGTTGCCGGCAGCAGCAGCAGCGAGGAGGCGAAGATCGCCGGGATGACGCCCGAGGTGTTGAGCTTCAGCGGCAGGTGCGAGGTATCGCCCTGGAACATGCGGTTGCCGACCTGGCGTTTGGGATACTGGATCAGCAGGCGGCGCTGGGCGCGCTCGACGAAGACGATGAGGGCGATGACGCAGACCGCCATCACGACGACCGCCAACACGACGCCGATCGAAAGCTGGCCGGTGCGGCCAAGTTCCAGCGTATTGCCGAGGGCGCGGGGCAGCGCCGCGACGATGCCGGCGAAGATGATCAGCGAAATGCCGTTGCCGATGCCGCGCGAGGTGATCTGCTCGCCGAGCCACATCAGGAACATGGTGCCGCCGAGCAGCGAGATGACGGTGGAAATGCGGAAGAACCAGCCCGGATCGTTGACCAGCCCTGCCCCGCTCTCCAGGCCGACGGAAATGCCGTAGGCCTGCAGCGCGCCAAGCAGCACGGTGCCGTAGCGGGTGTACTGGTTGATGATCTTGCGGCCCTGCTCGCCCTCCTTCTTCAACTGCTCCAGCGACGGAACGACCGAGGTCATGAGCTGCACGATGATCGACGCGGAAATGTACGGCATGATGCCGAGCGCGAAGATCGCCATGCGCTCGACGGCGCCGCCGGAGAACATGTTGAAGAGGCCGAGAATGCCGCTCGACTGGCCGCGGAAGGCCTGCGCGAAGGCATCGGGATTGAGGCCCGGCAACGGGATGTAGGTGCCGAGACGATAGACGAGCAGCGCGCCCAGCGTGAACCAGAGACGCTTCTTCAGGTCTTCCGCCTTGGCGAAAGTCGAGAAGTTGAGATTAGAGGCGAGTTGTTCCGCTGCCGAAGCCATGCATTTCTCCGCGTAGCCGATCCGGCGGCGGTGAAGCCCGGCCAGGTCCGGAATGGCTGATCCGTTGGCACCCGCGACCGGCCCTCCCCGGACCGACGACGCCGATGCTGAAATTGGTCGTGCCCTTCTGCCATTGCAGCAAATCGGGCGGATGGAGCCTAAACCGGTTGAAACGCGGATTGTCAAGCAATCCCGGCCTCACCCTGGTTTTTCTTCCGGACAACAGCGGGGAAGCGAATCCGGGCCGTCGTTGTGAGGCTCACATATGGGAGCAAAATCGCCCGGTGTGAAGCACACCGGGCGACTATTTGTCGAATTATTCCGCGGCTTCCGCGGCGGCTGCCAGCAGCTTCACAGAACCACCGGCCTTTTCGATCTTCTCGACCGCCGGCTTGGAGGCGCCGGCGACCTCGAAGGCCACCTTGGCCTTCAGTTCGCCGTCGGCAAGGATCCGCACGCCGTCCTTTTCGCGACGGATGACGCCGGCTGCCTTGAGGGCGGCGGCATCAACGGTTGCCTTGGCGTCGAGCTTGCCGGCATCGATCGCCTTCTGGACGCGGTCCAGGGAAACGATGACGAAGTCGGACGCGAAGATGTTGTTGAAGCCGCGCTTCGGCAGTCGACGGTAGATGGGCATCTGACCGCCTTCGAAGCCGTTGATGGCGACGCCCGAACGAGCCTTCTGACCCTTGACACCGCGACCACCGGTCTTGCCCTTGCCGGAGCCGATACCGCGACCGAGGCGCTTGCGACCCTTCGTGGAACCTTCGTTGTCCTTGATTTCGTTAAGCTTCATGATCTCTACTCCCTCACTTCTCGTCGACGACGCGAACGAGGTGCTGGACGGCACGGATCATGCCGCGGACAGACGGCGTGTCTTCCAGCGTGCGAACCCGGTGCATCTTGTTGAGGCCCAGGCCGACGAGCGTTGCGCGCTGTACGGCCGGACGGCGGATGGGGCTGCCGATCTGCTCGACAGTCACCGTCTTCTTGGCGGTTTCTTTCTTGGCCATGGATCAGTGCTCCTTATTCTTCAGCAGCAACGCCGGCCGACTGACGACGCGCCTGCAGCGTGGCGTACTTCATGCCGCGCTGAGCTGCGATGTCCTTCGGGTGCATCTGGCTCTTGAGAGCGTCGAACGTCGCACGGATCATGTTGTACGGGTTCGAGGAACCGGTCGACTTGGCGACGACGTCATGAACGCCGAGCGTTTCGAAGACGGCGCGCATCGGGCCGCCGGCGATGATGCCGGTACCGGCCTTGGCCGACCGAAGCAGGACCTTGCCGGCGCCGTGGCGGCCGTGCACGTCGTGGTGCAGCGTGCGGCCGGAGCGCAGCGGAACGAAGATGAGGTCGCGCTTGGCCGCTTCCGTGGCCTTGCGGATCGCTTCGGGAACTTCACGAGCCTTGCCGTGGCCGAAGCCGACGCGGCCCTTCTGGTCGCCGACGACGACGAGAGCTGCAAAACCGAAACGACGGCCGCCCTTGACGACCTTCGCGACGCGGTTGATCGCGACGAGCTTGTCGACAAACTCGCTGTCGCGCTCTTCGCGGTTCTGGCGGTCATCGCGACCGCGCTTTTCCTGTGCCATTGTCCTTTTCCTTTTTCTTTTCCGGGTGCAATCGGCAGATTGACGAAAGCCGCCCCCATTTCAGGCGAATGGAAGCGACGGATACCCTGCTGATCCGGCCGGCAGGCGCCTTGCGGCGCCCGCCGATCGATCAGAAGCTGAGACCACCTTCACGGGCAGCTTCGGCGAGAGCCTTGATGCGGCCGTGATAGATGAAGGCGCCACGGTCGAAAACGACCTCCTTGACGCCTGCCTTGACGGCGCGCTCTGCAATGAGCTTGCCGACGGCAGCGGCTGCTGCCGTGTCGGCGCCCGTCTTCAGCGACGGACGCAGATCGGTGTCGAGCGTGGAGGCGGACGCAAGCGTCTTGCCGGCCACGTCATCGATGACCTGTACGTAGATGTTCTTCGACGAGCGATGAACCGACAGGCGCGGACGGCCATTGGCGACCGACTTGATGGAACGGCGCACGCGGTTGGCGCGGCGCTGGAGAGCTTCTTTCCTGCTAGCCATTTCGCGTGATCCTTACTTCTTCTTGCCTTCTTTGCGGACAATCCGCTCTTCGGCATACTTGACGCCCTTGCCCTTGTAGGGCTCGGGGCCACGATATTCGCGGATTTCCGCGGCGACCTGGCCGACCTGCTGCTTGCTGATGCCGGAAACGATGATTTCCGTCGGCTTCGGCACAGCAATCGAGATGCCTTCCGGCGTCTGGTAGACCACGTCGTGGCTGAAGCCGAGAGCGAGCTGCAGGTTCTTGCCCTGCAGAGACGCGCGGTAGCCGACGCCGTTGATTTCGAGCTTGCGCTCGTAACCGTCCTTGACGCCCTTGAAGATGCCTTCGATCATCGTGCGGGACATGCCCCACTTCGAACGCGCATCCTTGGACTGGTTGACCGGCTGAACGACAACGGCGTTGTCTTCGAGCTTGACCGAAACTTCGTCATTGGCGACGAAGAACAGTTCGCCCTTCGGGCCCTTGGCGGTAACCTTCTGACCGTCGACGGTCGCGGTGACACCAGCGGGAACCGGAACGGGCTTCTTACCGATACGAGACATTGTTTTATCCTGTCTGTTCGTTATGGAGATCCCTGCCCTGTCTTAGAAGACGGAGCAAAGAATCTCGCCACCAACGTTCTGTTCGCGTGCCTGGTGATCGGCCATCACGCCCTTCGGGGTCGAAAGGATGGTGATGCCGAGGCCGTTCGCGACCTGCGGAATGGACTTTACCGAGACATAGACCCGGCGGCCCGGCTTGGACACGCGGTCGATCTTGCGGATCACCGACGCGCCTTCGTAGTACTTGAGTTCGATGTTCAGCTCGGCCTTGCCGTTGCCGAACTCGACTTCGGAATATCCGCGGATGTAGCCTTCGGACTGAAGGACATCCAGGACGCGTGCACGCAGCTTGGAAGCCGGCGTGGAAACGCTCGACTTGCGGCGAGCGGCGCCGTTGCGGATACGGGTGAGCATATCGCCCAGGGGATCAGTCATTGCCATGTACCCGTCTCCTTACCAGCTCGACTTGACGATGCCCGGCACGCGGCCGGAATTGCCCAGTTCGCGAAGCGCAATACGCGACATCTTGAGTTTGCGATAGAAAGCGCGCGGACGGCCCGTGACTTCGCAACGGTTGCGAATGCGGGTCTTGGAGCCATTGCGCGGCATTTCGGCAAGCTTCAGGGTAGCCTTGAAGCGCTCTTCGATCGGAAGAGACTGGTTCTGGATGATCGCCTTGAGGGCGGCACGCTTGGCAGCCTGGCTGGCGACCAGCTTGCGGCGGCGGTTATTCTTTTCTACTGCGCTGGTTTTCGCCATAACAGTTATCCTTCTTTACGCTTGTCGTTACGGTCAGGCGCGGAACGGGAAGTTGAACTCTTTCAGAAGAGCCCGCGCTTCGTCGTCCGTCGGTGCCGTCGTGCAAACGATGATGTCCATGCCCCACATCTGATCAACCTTGTCGTAGTTGATCTCAGGGAACACAATGTGCTCCTTAATGCCCATGGCGAAGTTGCCACGGCCATCGAAGGACTTCGGGTTCAGACCACGGAAGTCGCGTACGCGCGGCAGCGCGATGTTCACGAGGCGATCCAGAAATTCATACATGCGCGCGCCGCGAAGGGTCACCTTCGCGCCGATCGGCATGCCTTCGCGCAGCTTGAAGCCGGCGATGGAGTTGCGGGCGCGCGTGATGACCGGCTTCTGGCCGGCAATCGATGCGAGGTCGCCGGCCGCTACGCTGGGCTTCTTCGAATCGGCCGTCGATTCACCAACACCCATGTTGATGACGACCTTTTCGAGGCGCGGGATCTGCATCTCGTTGGCGTAGGAGAACTGCTCCCTCAGCGCCGCGCGGATGCGCTCGACATATTCCTTCTTGAGCCGGGGCTCATACTTGGTGTCAGCCATCGATCGACACTCCCGAACGCTTTGCTACACGAACCTTCTTGTCGCCCTCGACCTTGAAACCGACGCGGGTCGGCTTGCCGTCCTTGGGGTCGGCGATCGCGATGTTCGACAGGTGGATCGAAGCTTCCTTGGTGATGATGCCGGCTTCCTGGGTCTGGGTCTGGCGCTGGTGACGCTTCACCAGGTTGATACCCTTGACGACCGCACGGTCTTCCTTCGGCATGACCTGAACAACTTCACCGGTACGGCCCTTGTCCTTGCCGGTGAGCACGACGACCTTGTCGCCCTTACGAATCTTCTGCATAGCCATCGCTCCTTACAGCACTTCGGGAGCCAGCGAGATGATCTTCATGTGGTTCTTGGCGCGGAGTTCGCGCGGAACCGGTCCGAAGATACGGGTGCCGATGGGCTCTTTCTTGTTGTCGATCAGGACGGCTGCGTTGTTGTCAAAACGAATGACGCTGCCGTCGGCGCGACGGATGTCCTTGGCGGTGCGCACGACGACCGCCTTCATCACGTCACCCTTCTTCACGCGGCCGCGCGGGATCGCTTCCTTGATCGAGACGACGATGATGTCGCCGACAGAAGCGTACTTGCGCTTGGAGCCGCCCAGCACCTTGATGCACATGACACGACGTGCGCCGGAATTATCCGCGACGTCGAGGTTAGTCTGCATCTGAATCATGTCAGGTCGCCTTCTTGTTTTACCGGACCGGTTGGGTGTCAGCCCCCTGTTCCAGCTTATGAAAATTCATGTTTTCGCGCGGGGTGGTGTGTTGCCAAGGTGGTTTCCACGTTGGTTGCCCACTGGACCTTCCCTGCGCTCAAAGCAAAAGAACGCTCGCGATTCCGAGCGTCCTTGCGCTGCTTCATACAGATTTTGGCGCCAGACGCAAGGGCCTGACGCCAAATCCGATGTTTTTAGGCGTGGGCCGACACGACGGTCCAGCGCTTGTCCTTGGAAATCGGCGCGCATTCCTCGATGGATACGACATCGCCGATCTTGTACTGGTTGTTCTCGTCATGCGCCTTGTACTTCTTGGACCGGCGAACGGTCTTCTGAAGCAGCGGGTGGGCAAAACGGCGCTCGACGCGAACGACAACGGTCTTGTCGTTCTTGTCGCTGACTACGGTGCCCTGCAGAATGCGTTTCGGCATATTTTTCTTCCTTTAAGCCTTGGCTTCTGCCGCCTTCTGGCGGGCGATGGTCTTGACGCGCGCGATGTCCTTGCGGACTTCGTTGATGCGCGAGGTCTTCTCAAGCTGGCCGGTGGCCTTCTGGAAGCGCAGGTTGAACTGCTCCTTCTTCAGCTTGGCAAGCTCGTCGTTGAGCTGGTCGGCGCTCAGCGCCTTGACGTCTGCGGCTTTCATGGCGCTCGCTCCTTACTCTGCAATGCGCTGTACGAAGCGCGTCTTGACCGAGAGCTTGGCCGAGCCGAGGCGAAGCGCTTCACGCGCGATTTCCTCGGAAACACCGTCGATCTCGAACATCATACGGCCGGGCTTGACCTTGGCCGCCCAGTATTCGACCGAACCCTTACCCTTACCCATACGGACTTCCGTGGGCTTTGCGGTGACGGGCACGTCGGGGAACACGCGGATCCACACACGGCCGGCACGCTTCATGTAACGGGTGATCGCGCGGCGGGCCGCTTCGATCTCGCGAGCGTTCACGCGATTCGGTTCCTGAGCCTTCAAGCCGAACTCGCCGAAAGCGAGGTCGGAGCCGCCCTTGGCGACACCCTTGATGCGGCCCTTGAACTGCTTGCGGTACTTGGTACGCTTTGGCTGCAACATTTTTTTACTTCTCCGATATTGGCTGCCAAACGCGACTGTTACGCGTTTTCACGACGACGGTCGCCGCGGTCGCCGCGTTCACGGCTTGCGGGACCCTGGCTGTCACTTTCGCTGGCGCGACGTTCAGAGGCCATCGGATCGTGCTCAAGGATTTCGCCCTTGAAGATCCAGACCTTGATGCCGCAGATGCCGAATGCGGTTTCGGCTTCGGCCGTACCGTAGTCGATGTCCGCACGCAGCGTGTGAAGCGGAACGCGACCTTCGCGGTACCATTCCGTACGGGCGATTTCCGCGCCGCCGAGACGGCCGGCGCAGGTGATCTTGATGCCTTCGGCGCCGAGACGCATAGCCGACTGGACAGCACGCTTCATCGCACGGCGGAAAGCCACGCGGCGCTCGAGCTGCTGGGCGATCGACTGGGCGACGAGGGTCGCGTCGACTTCGGGCTTGCGCACTTCGACGATGTTGAGGTGCGTTTCCGAATTCGTCATCTCGGCAAGCTTCTTGCGAAGCTTCTCGATGTCCGCACCCTTCTTGCCGATGATCAGACCCGGGCGAGCCGAGTGGATCGTGACGCGGCACTTCTTGTGCGGGCGCTCGATGACGACCTTGGCGATACCGGCCTGCTTCAGTTCGTCCATGACGAACTTGCGGATCTTCAGGTCTTCGTGGAGCAGCTGGCCGTATTCGGCGTTGTCGGCGAACCAGCGGCTGTCCCAGGTACGGTTGATGCCGAGGCGGAAACCGATCGGATTAATCTTCTGGCCCATTATGCGGCCTCCCCTTTGGCTTCGACTTCACGGACGACGATCGTCAGATGCGAGAAAGGCTTCTCGATCCGCGATGCACGGCCGCGGCCACGAGCGGCGAAGCGCTTCATGACGATCGACTTGCCGACATAGGCCTCAGCGACGATCAGACTATCGACGTCGAGGTCGTGGTTGTTTTCTGCGTTGGCGATCGCGGACTCGAGCGTCTTCTTGACGGTCTCGGCGCTGCGCTTGCGCGAGAACTCGAGCTCGGCGAGAGCGCGGTCCACCTTCTTGCCGCGGATGAGCGCAGCAAGAAGGTTGAGCTTCTGGGGGCTGACGCGGATCGTGCGCGCGATGGCCTGCGCCTCGTTATCCTTCAGCCGACGTTCGGCTTTAGCCTTACCCATCGTTACTTCCTCTTCGCCTTCTTGTCCGCGCCGTGACCGTAATAGGTCCGGGTCGGAGCGAATTCACCAAACTTGTGGCCGACCATGTCTTCGTTGACGGCCACCGGGATGTGCTTGCTGCCGTTGTAGACGCCGAAGGTGAGACCTACGAACTGCGGCAGGATCGTGGAGCGACGGCTCCAGATCTTGATTACTTCGCTGCGACCGCCTTCACGAACCTTCTCAGCCTTCTTGAGAAGATAGCCGTCAACAAACGGGCCTTTCCATACTGAACGAGCCATTCCTGACTACCTCTCTTACTTCTTCTTCAAGTGGCGCGAGCGCATGATGAACTTGTCGGTCGACTTGTTCGAGCGGGTACGCTTGCCCTTGGTGGGCTTGCCCCACGGCGACACCGGATGGCGGCCACCGGAGGTGCGGCCTTCACCACCGCCGTGCGGGTGGTCGACCGGGTTCATGACGACGCCGCGGTTGTGCGGGGTCTTGCCGCGCCAGCGCGTGCGACCGGCCTTGCCGTCGTTGATGTTGCCGTGATCCGCGTTGGAGACGGCGCCGATCGTTGCGAGGCAGGACGAGTGAACCAGGCGCTGTTCGCCCGAGTTCAGGCGAAGGATCGCCATGCCCTGGTCGCGACCGACGAGCTGGACGAACGTGCCGGCCGAACGGGCGATCTGGCCGCCCTTGCCCGGCTTCATCTCGACGTTGTGAACGATCGAGCCGACCGGGATGTACTGCAGCGGCATGGTGTTGCCGGGCTTGACGTCAACGGCCTTGTCGGACGCGACGACCTTGTCGCCGGCAGCCAGGCGCTGCGGGGCCAGGATGTAGGCCTGCTCGCCGTCGGCATAGTTCACCAGCGCGATGAAAGCGGTGCGGTTCGGGTCGTATTCCAGGCGCTCGACCGTGCCCTCGACGTCGAACTTGCGACGCTTGAAGTCGATGATACGGTAGGTGCGCTTGTGACCGCCGCCGATGAAGCGGGCGGTGATGCGGCCGAGGTTGTTACGGCCGCCGCTCTTGGAGAGGCCTTCGGTCAGAGCCTTGACGGGCTTGCCCTTGTAAAGGCCCGACCGGTCGACGATGACCAGCTGGCGCTGGCTCGGAGTGGTCGGATTGAAGTGTTTCAATGCCATTTTCTTGTTTCCCTTTTAGCCGAGTGCCCGATTAGAGCCCGGTGGAGACGTCGATGGACTGACCGTCAGCGAGCGTGACGATAGCCTTCTTGACATCTCCCTGCCGGCCGGCGAAGCCGCGGAAACGCTTTACCTTGCCCTTGCGGACGAGCGTGTTCACAGCCGTGACCTTGACGCCGAAGAGTGCTTCGACGGCAGCCTTGATCTCAGGCTTGGAAGCGCGCTTGGCAACGTTGAAGACGATCTGGTTGTTTTCGGATACCAGCGTCGACTTTTCGGTGATCGAAGGAGATACGATCACATCGTAGTGGCGAAGATCCGTCATTTGAACCGCTCCTCGAGGGCTTCTACAGCAGCCTTGGAGAGCACGAGCTTGCCGCGGCGCAGGATGTCGTAAACATTGATGCCCTGGATCGGCAGGACATCCACGTTCGGGATGTTGCGCGCTGCGAGCTTGAAGTTGCCGTCAAGTTCCGCGCCGCCGATGAAGAGGGCGTTGGTGAGGCCGAGCGAAGCGAATGCGCCGGCCAGGGCCTTCGTCTTTGCTTCCGAGGCGACGAGGTCGTCGATGATGATGACGTCGTCAGCCTTGATCTTGGCCGAGAGGGCGTGACGCAGGCCGAGCGCGCGAACCTGCTTGGGCAGGTCGTGGGCGTGGCTGCGGGATACCGGGCCGTGAGCCTTGGCACCGCCGCGGAACTGCGGAGCGCGCGCCGAATGGTGACGAGCGCGGCCCGTACCCTTCTGCTTGTACATCTTGGAGCCGGTGCGAGCGACTTCGCCGCGGGTCAGCGACTGGTGCGTGCCCTGCTGCTTCTTGGCGAGCTGCCAGCGGACGACGCGGGCAATGATGTCTTCGCGCGGCTCGAGGCCGAAGATCGCGTCGGAGAGGGAGACCTTGCCGGCGTCCTTCCCTTCGAGGGTCGTGACTTTGAGATCCATGATCAGGCTCCCTTACTTGGCTGCGGCGCGCACGGCGGCCGGACGCGGAGCGTCGGACGGGGTGCCGGACTTGACGGCGTCACGAACGACGATCCAGGCGCCCTTGGAGCCCGGGACTGCGCCCTTGACGAGGATGAGACCGCGCTCTTCGTCGGTGGAGACGACTTCGAGGTTCTGGGTGGTGACGCGCGTCTGGCCCATGTGACCAGCCATGCGCTTGCCCTTCCAGACCTTGCCCGGATCCTGGTTGTTACCCGTCGAACCGTGCGAACGGTGCGAAACGGAAACGCCGTGCGTTGCACGAAGACCACCGAAGTTGTGGCGCTTCATGGCACCGGCGAAGCCCTTACCGATCGTGGTGCCGGTGACGTCGACGAGCTGGCCGGCGACGAAGTGGCTGGCGGTCAGTTCCGCGCCGATGTCGATCAGGTTGTCTTCCGAAACGCGGAACTCGACGAGCTTGGCCTTCGGCTCCACGCTTGCGGCGGAAAACTGGCCGCGCAGCGCCTTTGCCGTGTTCTTCACCTTGGAAGAGCCGGCGCCGAGCTGAACAGCCGTGTAGCCGTTCTTTTCCTGCGTACGCTGGGCAACGACCTGGACGTTGTCCAGTCGCAGTACTGTTACCGGGATGTGCTCACCTGCGTCGTTATAGACGCGAGTCATCCCTACTTTCTGTGCAATCACACCTGAACGCATGGTTCAATCCTCTTAGAAGTCCTGGCGGGATCGTGACGTCCCGTCATGCCTCTTGGTTTAAGGATTCCACTCGGGCTCGAAGGCCGTCGGGTTTCCCGTTTTCAGAAGACGTCGGCTTAGCGCCACGTACCTTCCTTGTTATTTCGGCTTGCGCCGGACTTAGAGTTTGATCTCTACGTCTACACCGGCCGCAAGGTCGAGCTTCATGAGAGCATCGACCGTCTGCGGCGTCGGATCTACGATGTCGAGCAGGCGCTTGTGGGTGCGCATCTCGAACTGTTCACGGCTCTTCTTGTCGACGTGGGGCGAGCGGTTGACCGTGAACTTTTCAATACGGGTCGGGAGCGGAACGGGACCGCGGACGCTGGCGCCGGTGCGCTTTGCCGTCGACACGATTTCACGCGTGGAGGCATCAAGGATCCGGTGGTCAAACGCCTTGAGGCGGATGCGGATGTTCTGGCCGTTCATACGACTTTTCCTTAGTTCGTTTTCGCGCGATTCTCAGGGAAATGCGCGTTTCTTGATTCTGGCGGTTCCCATAACGGAACGCACACGAAAACACAATGCCGAAAGGCCAGTCCGCTAAATTATCAAAGACCGGAGGGGCAGGGTTGGCCCCTGCCCTTCCTATTTCAGCGGCCTGAGGCCTTGAGACTTACTCGACGATCGAAGCGACGATGCCGGCGCCGACGGTGCGGCCGCCTTCGCGGATGGCGAAGCGCAGCTTTTCTTCCATCGCGATCGGAACGATCAGCTCGACGTCAACCGTCACGTTGTCGCCCGGCATCACCA
>NZ_JACBFT010000011.1:0-182682 GCF_021401195.1 Shinella sp. NM-101
GGCCCAATTCTCACCAGCTTCTCAAGGAAACCCTAGAGCGAGCTCGTCGGCCGCCAGAAGCGCCGCCGCTCTCGTTCGATGAGCGGCGTTATAGGCCCAACATTTCTAAGCGTCAACAGGCGTATTCGAGAAAAATCAAAAATCTCGCAAGCCCTTGATTCTAAACTTCGATTCCGGATGGTACCTTAAGCTCGCTCTCCGAAACATAGAGAACATCCCGGATATTGCGCCCTCGAGACGCCGGCGACCCGATGAAACGGCAATATTCCCGTCAGGCACGCTGGAAGCGTCGGTGCAAAAGTAGAATGACGGGGGTATCGCGAGAATTTCGCTTGACTTGCGGCAAAGAGTAGCCGCGCCGGGGCGCCCTTGGCACCCTCCCCTATCGGCTTGCGAAACCCTATGGAGCGGCCCTGAAACGCAAAAGGGGCGGCGTCCGCAAACGCCGCCCCTTTGATGATACTGCGTCCTCATGCCCTGCGGAACAGGCCCGCAATCAGGGACAGGACCAGAAGCGCCAGGAAGACGAAGAACAGGATCTGCGCGATACCGGCCGAAGCACCGGCGATGCCGCCGAAGCCGAGCACGCCGGCGACAAGTGCAATCACGAGAAAGACAACAGCATAATACAGCATTTTAGAACTCCTTCCTTGTATGGCAAGCAAAACGGAAGCGACTGAAAAAGGTTCCCGAAGACCCACCGGAATACAGTATTTCGAGAATACTCGTCTCTACACAAAGCAATGCCGCCGCGGCTTTGAGGCCGCGGCGGCATGAGCGGTGACCGACAGTTCGCGGCCGGCCTCTAGTGGCGGCGCGCCCAGTCGTCGATCTGCCGCTCGGCCTCCTCCTTGGCGAGGCCGTAGCGCTGCTGGATCTTGCCGGAGAGTTCGACGCGGCGACCCTTGATGACGTCGAGGTCGTCGTCGGTCAGCTTGCCCCACTGGGCCTGCGCCTTGCCCTTGTATTCGTTCCACTTGCCTTCGATGATATCCCAATTCATGTGGCTGCCCTTTCTGTTCCGGTGAACGCGTTGGTGTCGATGGGAGGAAATCGCCGGACGGCGGAAAAGTTCCTCAATGCGTTGCAGCCAGGGCATTCACGGGGTGCGCGTTTTCGGCCACGACGACGCCTTCGGCCGGCGGGGCGACCTGCTGCACATGGACTTCGAGCCCGCTCTGCCGGCTCATGCGCCATGTGATTTCCACGTCCTCCTCGACCCATGCGGGATCGACCGCCGCGCAACGGCCATGCACGACGCGTTTTGCCAGGCCGGCATCACCGAGGGCGGACGGAAGGGCGCCGACGCAGTCCTCCATGGATTCGAAGGCGACCTGCGGGGCCGGCAGTTCCTCGCAGGCGAGGCTGCCGGAATTGCAGCCGACCAGAAGCATGATAGCGGCAATGTGTTCCATTTCACTCTCCCTGGCGGATCGCGAAAGCAACGGGCGGCCCATGGGAAAGTTCCCTGAGCGGAAAACACCGGGGCCAGTCACATTTTCGGGAACAAAGTTCCGCCAGCCACGTTGTCGGCCCATCGCTCAACCGCGAACCCGGACGTGAAAGGAAGCGCAGATGCTCGGCACCATTCTCCTCATCATCCTCATTCTTCTTCTGATCGGTGCCTTGCCGAACTGGGGATACAGCCGCAGCTGGGGTTATGGCCCTTCCGGCGGTCTGGGCCTGATCGTCGTCATCCTTCTCATCCTTGTCCTCATGGGACGCATCTGACCCCGACCAACCAGCCAGGAACCGGAACCATGAAGAACATCATCATCGCGCTTTGCCTCGTCGCCTCCACCGTGACGCTTTCCGCCTGCACCCAGACCGAACGCGGCACCGCCATCGGCGCGGCGTCCGGCGCCATCATCGGCGGTGCCGTCACCGGCCGCGCGGGCGGCGCGCTCGTGGGTGCCGCAGTCGGCGCGACCGCCGGCTATCTCATCGCCCGCTCCGATCGCCGCGGCTACTGCATCTACCGCAACAGGCATACCGGCGAACGGTATGAGGCGCGTTGCCGCTAACCGGCATATCCATCCGAAACGAGAAACGGGCCTTGCGGCCCGTTTCTTGGCGTCTTGAGCAGGAAGAACGAATGAGATCAGGAACCGCGCTCGGCCCTGCGCTCGGCTTCGTCGAGCTTTTCCAGAAGGTCAAGCAGGCGATCGGGCACCGGCTCGGTCTCGATGACGTCGTAGAAGGATTTCAGCTTGCGGCCGACAGGGCCATTGGGGTCGAAGGCGGCCTTCGCGGGGGCAACGCCGCGTCTCTTGTCTTTACCGGGCTCTATCATGGTCTTGTTTCCATCGCTCGCCGCCCGCTATCTTCCTTTTGCCCAAGATTCCCAATAGCAAGTCAGACTCAGCATGCTACCAATAGGTTTCCGCAGAGTGAACACTAGCGGAAACGGTTCCGATACGGAACATATTCAGGGAGAACGAAATGTCACTTTCCACCCGTATCGCACCGCATCTCGCCTATCTGAGGCGGTTTTCCCGTGCCGTGACGGGTTCGCAGACGTCCGGCGACGCCTATGTCGCCGCCATGCTCGAAGCGCTCGTCGCCGACATCACGCTCTATCCCGAGGGCCGCAGCGACCGCAATGCGCTGTATCGCCTCTATTGCACGCTCTTCGACAACCTCGACATCACGCTGCCGGATACCTCCTCGCCCTTCGGCTGGGAGCGCCAGGCCGCCGCGAACCTTGCAAACCTGCCGCCGGCGGAGCGCAAGGCCTTCCTTCTCGTCGCCGTCGAGGGCTTCGACATCGCGGAAGGCGCGGATATTCTCAACGTCCCGGAAGAACGCTTCGCCGAGCTGCTGGATGAAGCCTCGCGCGACATCTCGCGGCAGGTGGCGACCGACATCATGATCATCGAGGACGAGCCCCTCATCGCCATGGACATCGAGGACATGGTGAAGGGCCTCGGCCACCGGGTGACAGGCATCGCACGCACCCATGCCGAAGCCGTCGAGCTCTATCACCGCACCTCGCCGCGCATGGTGCTGGCGGATATCCAGCTTGCCGACGGCAGCTCGGGCATCGACGCCGTCAACGATATCCTCAAGAACAGCACGATCCCGGTGATCTTCATCACCGCCTTCCCGGAACGCCTCCTGACCGGCGAGAAGCCGGAACCGGCCTTCCTCGTCACCAAGCCGTTCAACCCGGACATGGTGAAGGCGCTGATCAGCCAGGCGCTGTTCTTCGACGAGCAGGCGCGGCTCGCCAAATCCGCTTAAAGCAAAAAGGCCCGCGAAAGCGGGCCTTTTCATTCCGGTCGGTCGAACGTATCAGAGCGCGGCGACGACGATGACTTCGACGAGGTAATCCGGCGTCGCCAGCCTGGATTCGCCGGTGGCGCGGGCGGGCGTATGGCCTTGCGGCGCCCAGGCGTCCCAGACGGCATTCATTTTGGAAAAATCGGCCATGTCGGCGAGCCAGATCTGCGCGGAGAGGATGCGCGTCTTGTCCGTGCCGGCGAGCGCCAGCAGGCGGTCGACCTCGGCCAGCGCCTGCTTCGTCTGCTCGGTGACGTCGGAGCCCGCCTCGCCGACCTGGCCGGCCAGATAGACGGTCCCGTTGTGCACCACGGCCTGGCTCATGCGGGGGCCGGTTTCAAAGCGTTTGATATCCATGTCTCATTCCTGTCAGGTCGCGGAAGCTTCGATAACCCGCGGACATGCAAGGGCCGGCGGGCCTGCCGTCTATAGGGGGCGGGCTCCCGCGGCGCCAGAGGCGCGGCGCAAATTCTATCCGCGCGACGCCAGTCCCTGGAGGGCCGCGGCGACGATCTCCTCGACGGAAGCGTCTATGTCGACCGTCACGACGCCGGGCTCGCCGGACGGATCCTCCAGCGTGGCGAGCTGGCTGTCGAGCAGGCTGGCGGGCATGAAGTGGCCCTGCCGCGCGGCCATCCGCGAGACCAGCAGTTCGCGGCTGCCCTTGAGGAAGACGAAGGCGAGCGCGCCGCCCGCCGCCTGGCGCAGCCGGTCGCGGTAGGCCCTCTTCAGCGCCGAGCAGGAAACGACGACGCTCCCGTCCTTGCCGAGCGCCTGCGCCAGCACCTGGCCGATCGCATCGAGCCAGGGCCAGCGGTCCTCGTCCGTCAGGGGGATGCCGTGGGACATCTTTTCGACATTGCCGGCGGGATGCAGGCTGTCGCCTTCGATGAAGGCGGCGCCGAGGCTTGCAGCAAGGCCCTCGGCGACCGATGTCTTGCCGCAGCCGGAAACGCCCATGACGACGATCGCGCGCGGGGGCGTCACGGGCCGCTCGTCCTCAGGCGACGCGCTTGCGCCGCTCGACGCGGGCGCGGATGGCATCGACGTCGACGCGGGGCGTCGCGGCGAAGAGCGTCTTGGTATAGCTGTGCTGCGGGTCGTCGAAGACCTGGTCGCGGCTGCCGTATTCCACCGCCTCGCCGAAATACATCACCATCACGTCGTCCGCGATGTGGCGCACGACCGAAAGATCGTGGCTGATGAAGACATAGGTGAGGTGGAACTCGTCCTGCAGGTCGGCAAGGAGGTTGAGAACCTGCGCCTGCACCGAGAGGTCGAGCGCCGAGACGGGCTCGTCGAGCACCAGGAGACGCGGATTGAGCATCAGCGCGCGGGCAATCGCCACGCGCTGGCGCTGGCCGCCGGAGAACATGTGCGGGTAGCGCCCGTAATGCCTCTCCTCCAGCCCCACCTTCTTCAGCATGGCCATGGCGCGGTCGCGCCGCTCGCCTGCCGGCATCTTCGTGTTGATGACCAGCGGCTCCGTCAGGATGTCGCCGATCTTCTTGCGCGGGTTCAGCGACCCGTAGGGGTTCTGGAAGACGATCTGCACCTTGCTGCGCATCTCGGAGGTCAGCGGCTCGCTGGCGATGTCGACCTTGCGGCCGTCGATCAGCATCTCGCCCGCGGTGATCGGGTCGATCATCGTGACCATGCGGGCAAGGGTGGACTTGCCGCAGCCGCTTTCGCCGACGATGGCGAGCGTCCTGCCCTCCTCGACCTTGAAGCTCACGCCCTTGACGGCGTGAACGGTCTTGGCCGGTTTGAACAGGCTGCCGGGGATGTGATAGTCGCGCTTCAGGTCGCGCGCTTCGAGAACGGGCGTCATCGGAGGGCTCCTGCGAAAATCTCGGCGTCGGTCAGCTTTTCGGTGATCGTCGGCAGGCGGCCGCCGGTGGCATTTTCCGGCAGGGCCGAAAGAAGCGCCCTGGTGTAGACGCTCTTCGGCGCCGAAAAGAGCGAGAGGACGTCGGCCTCCTCGATCTGGCGGCCCTTGTACTGCACGATGACGCGGTCGGCGGTTTCGGCGACGACGCCCATGTCATGGGTGATGATGATGAGGCCCATGCCGTGTTCGGCCTGGAGCTTCATCAGGAGGTCGAGGATCTGCTTCTGGATCGTCACGTCGAGCGCGGTGGTCGGCTCGTCGGCGATGAGGAGCTTCGGATTGCAGGCGAGCGCCGTGGCGATCATCACGCGCTGGCACTGGCCGCCCGACATCTGGTGCGGATAGTGGCCGAGGCGTTCTTCCGGGTTCGGAATGCCCACCAGCTGGAACAGTTCGATCGCCCGGTCGCGGCGCGCCTTGCGATTGAGGTCCGTGTGGATGCGCAGCACTTCCTCGATCTGGTAGCCGACCGTGAAGCACGGATTGAGGCTGGCGATCGGCTCCTGGAAGATCATGGCGATGTCCTTGCCGATGATCCTGCGCCGCTCGGCATCCGACATGGCCTTCATGTCGCGGCCGTTGAAGGTGAGGACGTCCGCCGTCACCTTCGCCGTCCAGGGCAGGAGGCCCATGGCGGCGAGCATGGAGACGGACTTGCCCGAGCCGGATTCGCCGACGATGGCGAGCACGTCGCCCTCGTCGACCTTGAGCGAGACGCCGTCCACGGCGCGGAAGGGTCCGGAGGCCGTCTGGAACTCGACGGTGAGGTTCTTGATTTCGAGCAGCGACATCACGACCTCTTCAGTTTGGGATCGAGGGCGTCGCGCAGGCCGTCACCCATGAGGTTGATGGCGAGCACGGTGACGAGGATGGCAAGGCCGGGGAAGGTGACGACCCACCAGGCGCGCTGGATGAATTCGCGCGCTTCGGCGAGCATCGTGCCCCATTCCGGCGTCGGCGGCTGGGCGCCCATGCCGAGAAAGCCGAGGGCGGCCGCGTCGAGGATCGCCGCCGAGAAGGCGAGCGTCGCCTGGACGATGAGCGGGGCAAGACAGTTCGGCAGGATCGTCAGGAACATCAGGCGCAGGGTGCCGGCACCGGCAACCTGCGAGCCGACGACATAGTCCTTCGACTTTTCCGTCATGACCGCCGCGCGCGTCAGGCGCACGAAATGCGGCTGGTTGACGAGCGAGATGGCGATCATGGCGTTGAGCAGGCCCGGCCCCAGCACCGCCACCAGCACGAGGGCGAGCAGCAGCGAGGGGAAGGCCAGGATGATATCCATGATGCGCATGATGAAGGTATCGACACGCCCACGGAAATAGCCGGCGACGAGACCGATGAGCACGCCCGAGAGCACCGACAGCGTCACGACGACGAGGCCGATGAAGAGCGAGAAACGCGCGCCGTAGATCAGGCGCGAGAGGATGTCGCGGCCGACCGGGTCGGTACCGAGGATGTGCCCCCAGGTGCCGCCCTGCTGGAAGACCGGCGGCAGGAGCAGGACCTCGCGGTTCTGGACGCTCGGATTGTGCGGCGCGACGAAGGGCGCGAAGATGGCGACGAACAGGATCACCAGGAAGACGGCAAGGCCGATCACGGCGCCCTTGTTGCGCGAGAAGTAGAACCAGAATTCGGAAAGGCCCGACGGCGGCGTGCCGCCCGTCTTGACTTCCGCTGCGTTTTGAACGGAGCTCATGGGATCGCCTCCTAGTGCCGGATGCGCGGATTGACCCAGCCATAGAGCAGGTCGACCACGAGGTTGACGATCATGATGACGGCCGCGATCAGCATCAGCCCGCCCTGCACCACGGCATAGTCGCGCTTGAAGACGCTGTCGACCATCCACTTGCCGATGCCCGGCCAGGAGAAGATCGTCTCGGTGAGGATGGCGCCCGCCAGCAGCACGCCGACCTGCAGGCCGATCGTCGTGATGACGGGGATCATGGCATTGCGCAGGGCATGGATGCCGATGACGCGGAACGGCGGCAGGCCCTTGGCGCGGGCGGTGCGGACATAGTCCTCGCCCAGCACTTCGAGCATGGCCGAGCGGGTCTGGCGCGCGATGACCGCAAGCGGGATGGTCGCGAGCACCACGGTCGGCAGGATCAGGTATGTCAGCGCCGATTTGAACGCCCCCGCCTGCCCCGAGATCAGGCTGTCGATCAGCATGAAGCCGGTGACCTGCGGGAAGAAGTACATCAGCGAGATGCGGCCCGAGACCGGTGTCCAGCCGAGATAGCCGGAGAAGAAGATGATGAGCAGCAGGCCCCACCAGAAGATCGGCATCGAATAGCCGACGAGGGCGACGCCCATGATCGACTGGTCGAGCCACGTCCCGCGCTTGACCGCCGCAAGCACGCCGGCCGGGATTCCGAGCACGACGGCGACGATGATCGCACAGAGCGAAAGCTCCAGCGTCGCGGGAAAGAGGTTGAGGAAATCTTCCAGCACCGCCCGCTTGGTGACGATCGACGAGCCGAAGTCGCCCGACAGCAGGCCGGTCAGATAGTCGAAATACTGGATGTACATCGGCCGGTCGAGGCCGAGCTGATGCATCAGTTCGGCATGACGCTCCGGCGACATGACGCGCTCGCCCGACATCAGCATGACCGGATCGCCCGGCAGAAGTCGAATGAAGGAGAACGCGATGATCGATACCCCGATGAACGTGGGTATCAGGACGGCGAGCCGTCCGAAGATGAAACGAAACATGGGAGCCAATCCCTTCTTTTTTTGAAAAACCGGCGGCCCGAATGTCTTCGGGCCGCCGGCCATTGCACGCTCTTTGCGGCGTGCCTTATTCTTGCCCGACCTTACTCGGCGATGTCCACGCCGTCAAAGCGGTGAATGCCGAGCGGGTCCATCTTGAAGCCCGAGACCTTCTTGCTCATGGGAACGACGACCAGCGAATGGTCGAGGGTGTTCCACGGCGCCTCGCGCTTGAAGATGACCTGGGCCTCTTCATAGAGCTTGGTGCGCTCGCCGACATCGGCGGTTTCCTTCGCCTTGGTCATCAGGTCGTCGAATTCCTTGTTGCACCACTGCGCGCGGTTGTTGCCGCCGACGGCATCGCAGCCGAGCAGGGTGTCGAGGAAGTTGTCCGGGTCGCCGTTGTCGCCCGTCCAGCCGAGGATGGCCGCGCCGTCGCGGTCCTTGGCGGAGGACAGCTTGAGGTATTCGGCCCATTCGTAGGAGACGATCTCGGCCGTGACGCCCACCTTGGCGAGGTCGTCCTGCATCAGTTCCGCCGCACGGCGGGCGTTCAGCATGTAGGGGCGCGCGACGGGCATCGCCCAGATCTTCATCTTGAGATCCTTGACGCCGGCTTCCTCGAGCATCTTCTTGGCCGCTTCCGGATCGTACTTGTCGTCCTCGACGGCATTGTTGTACGACCACATGGTCGGCGGGATCGGGTTCTTGGCGACGGTCGCCGCGCCCTGGAAGACCGCGTCGACGATGGCCTGCTTGTTGACGGCCATGTTGAGGGCCTTGCGGACCTCGACCTTGTCGAACGGCGGAACCAGCGTGTTGTAGGCGAGGTAGGCGACGTTGAGGCCTTCCTGCTCCAGGACCTGGAGGTTCGGGTCGGCCTTGAGCTCGGCGACGTCAGCCGCGTTGGGATAGGGCATGATGTGGCATTCGCCGGCCTTCAGCTTCTGCGCGCGCACGGCGGCGTCCGTCGTGATGGCGAAGACGAGGTCGTCGATCGGCTGCTTGCCGTTCCAGTAGTCGGGATTGGCCTTGAAGCGGATCGCCGCGTCCGTCTGGTAGGCGACGAAGGTGAACGGGCCGGTGCCGAGCGGCTGCTGGTTTAACAGCTCCATCTTGCCGTCGGCCTGCAGCTTGTCGGCATATTCCTTGGAGAGGATCGAGGCGAAGTCCATGCCGAGATTGGCGATGAACGGCGCTTCCGGACGCTTCAGCACGAACTTGACCGTCAGGTCGTCGACCTTCTCGATCTTCTCAATGAGGTCCGGGAAGCCCATGCCGGCGAAATATTCCCAGGAAGCGCCCGCGACATACTTGTGCCACGGATTGTCGTCCTTGTACTGGCGCTCGAAGGAGAAGATGACGTCGTCGGCGTTCAGTTCGCGGGTCGGGGTGAAGTATTCGGTCGTCTGGAACTTCGTACCCTTGCGCAGCTTGAAGGTATATTCCTTGCCATCAGCCGATACGTCCCAGCTCTCGGCGAGGCCGGGCTCCAGCTCCGTGCTGCCGTGCTTGAACTCGACCAGGCGGTTATAGGCGGTGCGCGAGGCGGCGTCGAAGGTCTGGCCGGCGGTGTAGAGACCGGGGTCGAACCCTTCCGGCGAGGCTTCCGAACAATAGACCAGCGTCTTCGACCAGGCAGCGCCTGCCATCATCGAGGCGAGCGCCGTCGCTGCGAGGAGAGTAGTCAGCTTTTTCATAGTGAGCTTCCCAGGTTTGCTTTTTTCTTCGTTGTGTGCGGGCACGGGTGCAGGTTCCAGCCCCGGCCTTGCGCGGATGGAACGACATTTGCCGCAGGATTGCAATAAGTCGGCGGACAAATTTGTCCAAATGGAAAAATTGCCGCAATATTCTTCTCCACAGCATTAGAACCGCTGAAAATGCGGGAGAAACCCGCCGTTACGCGGCGTTGGGACGGATCGCGGCGGGCGGCGGGCGAGAAAAGACGCCGCCGTCGGCGGAATTGTCCCCGCAAGGACTTTGCCGCCAGAGATTGCGGCGTTAGATTGCTTGGCGTGGAACCTGGGAGGCCACGTGCCCGCATTGAACAGACACTTCAAGCGATACGATTTCGAAGGCGATCTGGAGAAGGCTCTCAATCGCGTCGATTTCTTTCGCATCTTCCATACGATGGCGCTGCGCTACGGGTTCGAGCACTTCGGCGTGCTTCAACTCGCCAACGAGCACGAGACCAGCCTGCTTGCCGGGCGCCTGATGCTGCACGACCTGCCGGCCGGGCTTGCCGAAACCTACGACAAGCGCTACCGCCTCAACGATTCCGCCCTCTTCAAGAGCTTCTACAAGTCCACGATCCCGACCGTCTGGCGGGCGCCGGACGCAATGGAGAACGGGTCGGCCGAGGGTGCCGACTTCCTCGACCAGATCGGCTTCGACATGGCCATGTCCATTCCCGTCCATTCGGTCACCGGCACGCGCTATGTCGTCCTCTTCCTCGGCGACGGGGAGGAGATCGGCCGGAGCGAACATTTCGAGATCTGCTACGAAGCGAACTGCGCCTTCGACTATTTCCATCGCCAGGTGCTGGCCAACAAGGCGGGCATGGGGCTGACGCCGCGCGAGACGGAGATCCTGCGCTGGATTTCCTACGGCAAGACGGCAAGCGAGATCGCGCTCATCGTTTCCGTCTCCGAGCATACGGTGAACTCGCACACGGCGACGATCCTGAAGAAACTCGACGTGGTCAACCGCACCCAGATGGTCGCCAAGGCGATCCGCGAACAGATCATCCAGTAATGCCGCAAAACGCCTTCGGGCGTTGCGGATAACCGCGTTAGGGACTTGTTAATATTCGCGGACTGAACGAGAGTAGCCACAGTCTTCGGGGCTGCTGCCCTTGCACAACCGGGTCCACCTACTGCCATGACAGCAAAAGTGCATCTCCTGCTTGTTGATGACGATCCCGCGGAAAACGTCATTCTCAGCGCGCTGATGCGCAAGGTGGCAAGCTACACGATCACGCTGCACTATGTGGAGACGGTGGAGGGCGCGCTGGATTTCATCCGGTCGTCCGGCGTGCGGCTCGACATGATCCTGATGGACAACCGGCTCCAGCCGCAGGCCGATTTCCGGGAAACCGTGCCGGAATTGCGCCGCGCCGGCTATATCGGCCCGGTCGGCGTCATCTCCTCGTCGATCAGCGACGCCTATTTCCAGAAGATCGAGGACTACGGCGTCGACTTCCGCATCGACAAGGCCGAGCTCGATCCGACGGCCATCGAGTTCATCCTGCAGGAATATGTGCAGCGCGACGTCGGCGCGGGAATCTGACGACAGCCGGCGTCAGGCCGCCGGCTGCTGGGCCGCCTGCTGCTGGGCCGCCCGCGTATGCTCCAGTCCGAGCAGCATGCCGATCTGCGGACGCGCCTTGACGAGATCATCGATCGTGTACTGCTGGAGCACCTCGAAGAAGGCGTTCAGTGCCTTGCGGAGCGCCGCATTGAGGCCACAGCTATCGACGAGCGGGCATTCGATCTCGCCGACCTCGAAACATTCGGCCATGGCGAAGGAATCCTCCGTCACCCGCACAACGTCGAACAGCGTGATTTCCGAGGCGGGCTTGGGCAGGCGCACGCCGCCGTTGCGGCCGCGCACCGTCTCGATGATGCCGGCCCTGGTCAGCGGCTGAAGGATCTTGAACAGGAAAAGCTCCGAAACGCCGTAGGCCTTGGCGATTTCCGGGATGCGGCTGAGCTTGTCCCCGTTTGCCGCGCAGTACATCAACATGCGCACGGCATAGTTGGTTTGCTTCGTCAGGCGCATGGAAAACTCCGAATCCGATTTTGAAGACAGGTCACATATAGGACAGATCGCGATTTAGAACAATTCCAAAAAGCGGAAAATCACATTCATGTTATGCGAGTGGTCGCACGATTGCCCGCAAGGGGCAAGTCGCCAGGTCTGACCACGGCCATCGGGAATAAATACGGCGGGCCGGGAGCCGTGCGGGCGACCTGTCCGCCGGCCGCCGCGTCATCGCGGTCTCGCGCACGGCCAACTCCCCGCAGGGCATGGGGCTGAAGTGCAAAAAGGGCTCCCGACGGGAGCCCTCTTCATGGTCGATCCGGGGTGGATCACTTCATCGTCGGCATGACGAATTCGGCGCCGTCCTTGATGCCGGACGGCCAGCGGCTCGTCACGGTCTTGGTGCGGGTCCAGAACTTGATGGAGTCCGTGCCGTGCTGGTTGAGGTCGCCGAAGGCGGAGGCCTTCCAGCCGCCGAAGGAGTGGTAGGCCAGCGGAACCGGGATCGGAACGTTGATGCCGACCATGCCGATGTTGATGCGGCTGGCGAAGTCGCGGGCGGCATCGCCGTCGCGGGTGTAGATCGCGACGCCGTTGCCGTATTCGTGCTTCATCGGCAGGTCGAGCGCTTCCTCGTAGTTCCTGGCGCGCACGACGGACAGGACCGGGCCGAAGATTTCGGTCTTGTAGATTTCCATGTCCGGCGTGACGTTGTCGAACAGGCAGCCGCCGACGAAATAGCCGTTCTCGTAACCCTGGAGCTTGAAGTCGCGGCCGTCGACGACGAGCGTGGCGCCCTCTTCCACGCCCTTGTCGATGAGGCTGCGGATGCGGGCCTGGGCTTCCTTGGTGACGACCGGGCCCATGTCGGCCTTCTCGTCCGTATAGGGACCGATGCGCAGGCTCTCGACCTTGGGCGTCAGCTTCTCGATGAGGCGGTTGGCGGTTTCCTCGCCGACCGGAACGGCGACGGAGACGGCCATGCAGCGCTCGCCGGCCGAGCCGTAGCCGGCGCCCATCAGGGCGTTGACGGCCTGGTCGAGGTCGGCGTCGGGCATGATGATCATGTGGTTCTTCGCGCCGCCGAAGCACTGGGCGCGCTTGCCGTTAGCCGTGGCGGCACCGTAGACGTAGCGGGCGATCGGCGTGGAGCCGACGAAGGAGACGGCGCCGATGTCGGGATGGGCGACGATGCCGTCGACCGCGGCCTTGTCACCGTTGACGACGTTGAGGATGCCCGCCGGCAGGCCGGCCTCGATCATCAGTTCGGCAAGGCGGATCGGCAGGGACGGGTCGCGCTCGGAGGGCTTGAGGATGAAGGCGTTGCCGCAGGCAATCGCCGGGGCGAACATCCACATCGGGATCATGCCCGGGAAGTTGAACGGCGTGATGCCGGCGCCGATGCCGACCGGCTGGCGGATCGAATACATGTCGATGCCGGGGCCTGCGCCTTCGGTGAACTCGCTCTTGGCCAGATGCGGAATGCCGATGACGAACTCGCAGACTTCGAGGCCGCGGATGACGTCGCCCTTGGAATCCTCGACTGTCTTGCCGTGCTCGCGCGAGACCAGCACCGCCAGCTCGTCCATGTTCTGGTTGAGCAGGTCGACGAACTTCATGAAGACGCGGGCGCGGCGCTGCGGGTTGGTGGCGGCCCACTTCGGCTGCGCGGCCTTGGCGGCGTCGACGGCGGCCTGCAGCTCGGCGTCGCTCGCGAGCGCGACCCTGGCCTGAACCTCGCCCGTGGCGGGATTGTAGACGTTGGCGGTGCGGCCGCTCGTGCCCGGCACATGCTTGCCGTCGATGAAATGTCCGATCTCGTACATGGGGAGTCCTCCGTGGTTATGGCAGGATGATCGCACTTCAATTTGCACAACACAATCACCTCGGATAAGGAACCGTTGTGCGTAAATTAAAGCCGGAGGCGACAATGAACTGGGACGATGCCCGCATGTTCCTGGCGGTGGCCCGCACCGGGCAACTGCTTGCCGCGTCCCGCCGCCTCGGCGTCAACCACGCCACGCTCAGCCGCCGCGTCAGCGCGCTGGAGGAAGCGCTGAAGACACGCCTTCTCATTCGCCGCACCAACGGCTGCGATCTCACCGCCGAGGGCGAGGCCTTTCTGCGCGCGGCCGAGCGGATGGAAACGGAGATGCTGGCGGTGCAGGCCAGCATCGGCCGTATCGACACCGCGGTTGCCGGCACCGTGCGCGTCGGGGCGCCGGACGGCTTCGGCGTCTCCTTCCTGGCCCCCCGCCTCGGCCGGCTGACGGCACGACACCCGGAACTGAAAATCCAGCTCGTGCCGATCCCCCGCTCCTTCTCGCTGTCGCAGCGCGAAGCGGACATCGCGATCACGCTGGAGCGCCCGGAACAGGGACGGCTCGTCTCCTCGAAACTCACGGACTATACGCTCGGCCTCTACGCCTCGCGCGGCTATCTCGACGAGAACGGCACGCCTGACACCGTCGAGGACCTCAAGGCGCACCGGCGGATCGGCTATGTGGAGGACCTGATCTTCACGGCCTCGCTCAACTTCACCGGCGAGATCATGCGTAGCTGGGATGCCGGTTTCGAGATTTCGAGCGCCACCGGCCAGACGGAGGCGGTGCGCTCTGGCGCCGGCATCGGCATCCTGCACGACTATATCGCCCGGCAACATCCCGAGCTCGTCCGCCTGCTGCCCGCCGCCTCGATCCGCCGCGCCTACTGGACGACCTGGCACGAAAGCGCCCGCGACCTGGTGCGCGTGCGCACCGTCGCCGAATTCGTGCAGGAACTCGTGCGGCAGGAGCACGGCATCTTTCTCTGACGCTCAGTCCGCGACGGCTTCCGGCAGGGGCACCAGCGCGCTCACGGACCGGGCCTGCACCGGTTCCGCGGCCTTCTCCGCGGGCTTGGCGGCAATCGCGACCTTCTTTTCCGCCACTTCCCCCGGCAACGGGACGCGCACGGCATTGCGGACGACGACCGGCTCCTCCGCCTTCTTTTCTTCCACGACGCGGTGTCTCGCCGGGGCCGGCGCCACCTTCTCCTCGACGACAAGGGCCGGCTGACTGCGCGCATGGCCGGTGCCGCCGGCATATTGCAGCAGGGCGAAGGTATCGCGCGTCACCGGCTTCAGCCGCATGCCGGCCATCAGCGCGGCGATGCGATCCTCCGGCATGGCCGGGTGGCAGAAGCGCAGGCGCACCTGCGCCGAATAGTTGCCCGTCTCGAGCCGTCCCATCGCGGTCTCCTTCACCGGCGAGACGCGCTTGGCGAACTGCCAGGCATAGAGGCAGCTTCCCGAGGCGCCGAGCGGTCCCGTGGCGTAGCCGTAGACGCCGTGGACATTCTCGCCCATTGCCGGGCTGATCGTCATGGCGATGCCCGGCAGGGCCTGCCGCATCTCGGCGAGGATGGCCCGGCGCGTCGGCGCGCGCAGGAAGGCCGGCCCCTCGGAAGGCGTGCCGACCCGCACGGTCAGCAGGTTCTCGCCGGAAAGAGCGGTCGCGTTGGAATAAACGATGGCCTGCTCCAGGAAGCCGTCCCGCGCCGTCTGGCGCACGCTTTCGATGCGGCCGGAAATCGACGGCAGGTAGGCGGCGGCGAAGTCCGGCGAGACTTCCGTCGAGATCGGCGGGGCATCCGGCCGGATGGCGCCCGTCTCCAGGAAGGGATCGGGGACGGCGGTGCAGCCGGCGGCGAGGAACGGAAGGGCGGCGAGGATCAACCAGCGCATGGGAAGCCTATCGGGTGGAGGAGACGGCGAGGCCGCGCGCGGCCGCCGGGTCGTAGAGATGCATGTTCAGCCGGGCGAAGACGGCCTGCGCCTGCCCGCGGTCGCCGAGATGGTAATAGGACCAGCCGCGCAACTGGCTAAGATCGGCGGGCTCGGCGACGAGGCTCGCGCGGGCGTTCAGCGCATCGAGCACGCGCCGGTACCGCTTGTGGTCGAAGGCCGAGCGGGCGCGCTGCCAGTAAATCTCGGCCCGTACCTCCCGGTCGCGCTTTGCCGACAGCGGATACATGGAAACCATCGCCTCGGCATCGTCCGTCAGGCGGCCACGCAGCAGCGCGAGCGCCGCACCATAGGCGGCGTCCTGCTGGGTGCGGGCATTGCCGAGCGCCGTCTCGAAGGCGTTGCGGGCCTCCGCGAGACGGCCGAGCTCCAGATGGCACCAGCCCTTGATGAGCATGGCGTCGGCGGACGCCGCACCGCGCGCTTCCATGGCGGAAATGTCCTTGATGCAGGCGCCGAAACGCTTCGCCTTGAAATGCGCGAGGTAGCCGGTGCCGCCGGGTGCAGCCGCCGCGGCGGTGGGCATCTCGACGGCGACGCTGCGCTTTTCCCCCTTCGGTGCAACCGCGACCTTTATCTCCGTCCAGATTTCCGGATAGACATCGCGATATTCCGCTTCCAGCGCCGCATAATCCTTCTTCTCGCCAAGCCGCAGCAGGCTGAGCGCCAGGCCCTTGACGCGCACCGGCGCGCTTTCCCAGTCGAGCGACTTTCCGAACCACGCCCGCGCGGCTTCGTACTGGCGCGCATTGTAGGCGTACCAGGCGAGGATTTCCGCGTGGTCGGCATTTGCCGTCGAAAGGATGGCGTTGCTGTAGGCGGTGACGGTCCTGACATCCGCGTCCGGCTGGTCGGGCCGGGAGAAGCGCAGCGACAGCGCGTTCATCAGGAATTCGGGGTCGTCGGAGAACTCCTCGATATAGTCCTGCGCAACGGCATAGGCCTCTTCCTGCCTGTTCTGCGCGGCGAGCGAGAGATAGAAGCCCTTGGCGTTCTCCTCGTCGCGGCGCTTGGCGAGCGCGGCCTTGAACCAGCGCTCGGCGCTTTCCGGCGCCTTGAGCTTCAGGTCGTACCAGCCGAGCAGCGAAAGGTCCTCAAGGCGCCCGTCCTTTTCCGCTGTGGTGCGCAGCACGGCGACCTCGCCCTCCGCCACCGGTGTCTGGCGCTTCTCATCCGCGTTGAAGCCGGCGACGTCCTTGCGCGTCAGGTCCAGCTCGACCGGCTGAAGGCCGGCCTGCAGGGCGGGAGACGTCGCGACGAGGCGCATCGCCTTGCGCACCTCCTCCGACGAGAAATCGCGCGTCGACTTCTGCAGGGTCGTGAGGATCTGCGCATCCGGCAGGCGCTTGTCGCCCTCGCGGAAGAGAAGGCCGCGATAGGCGCCGGTCAGCGCGTCCCTCGCGCCGGTCTCGGCATAGGCGTCGAGCAGCATCCAGACGAGGTCGACTTCCGTCTCGCTCGACGGGTCGAGCGTCCCGGCCGCCTCGATCACGCCCATCCAGTCCTTCCGGGCCGTCGCGGCGGTCATCTCCACGCGCTGCTTGCGGCGGGCGAGCTTGCCGGAAAAGTCCTCGCTGGGGGACCATTCAGGGCTTTCCACGCGCTTGCGGCCGATCTCGGCGTCGATGCCGACGAAATCGTTCTTCTCGTAAAGCGCCCAGAGCACGCCTTCGTCCATCTGCCGCGCGGTTGGTGCGTAGACGTCGACGGGCACCACGAAATCGGGATATTTCAGCCGCAGCCGGTTCGTCTCTGCGGCGAGCCGGTCCTCCTGCTTCTGTTCGGCATAGTAATACAGCCCGGCAAGCTCCACGGCGTCGGGGCCGGCGGCCGTGGACGAAAGCGCGGAGGAACCGAGAAGAAGGGCGGACAGGATCAGCGTTCTCATGTGTCGGACCTCACGCCCTTGCGCGGCACCGTCAGCCCGAGCCAGGCGGCGAAGAGGCCGAGGCTTGCGAGGACGACCAGCACATAGATCTGGAAATTGTCGGAGAACCAGGCGGCCGCGAGCCGGCGAAGGTTGCCGGGGCTGAGATCATCGAGGTCGGCGACATAGCGCTCGGCAGCCGGCAGGCTGACCACGGACAGGCTCGCCGTCTCGATGGACGCCGTGCCGCCCTGGAGGTCCCGCCAGACGGCGGGCGCCACGAGCCGCTCCACCCCGGCTGCCGCATCGTGCGGGGAGCCGGCGCGGATCACCGTCCAGGTGGCAAGCCCGTCCGGCGAGCGCATCTGCGACAGCGTCACCAGCGAACCCTCGCCATGCGCGGCGGCGCGCGCGTCGTCCGTCTCATAGCTCAGCCAGCGGCGGAAGCTCCTGGTGGCGGCGGAGAGCCCGAGCTGGATGCGCGAACCGAGCGACCCTTCCTCCTGCCGGGACGCGGTGGAAGTCCGGAAGGCCTCCAGAAGGTCGGCCGCATCGTTGCCGGATGCCGCCGGGGAGACGGATGCCGTAACCATGGGATCGGGCCTTGCGGGATCGGGGAAGTCCGTCTTTCCCGATGCGCCGAGCTCGGCGAAATCCTGCTGCGAGGAAACGACCAGCGCGTCGCGGCCGGTGCCTTCGGACGGCGCGCCGATGGCGATCCTCGCATTCAGCGGCGCGCGGGCGGAAAGCGCCAGGCGCGAGAGCATGGTGAGGCCGGCGCCGGCCGATTGCGTGTCCGCCCGGTCGATGAAGAGGTCGAAGGGCTTGCCGGCACCATAGGGGTAGGCCTTGCCGGCGAGCGCCGCGAGATCCGGCAGCCGGCCGACGCGGGCAAGCTGGGGTACCTCGATCGCCGTCGTGTCGAGCAGGATGAAGCGGGGCTTGGTGTCGTCGCGCTCCTCCGGCCGGCAGGCGGCGTCGACCGCGACCGGCAGCTCGGCGAGCAGCTCGACCGTGTTCACGCCGGGCCGGAAGGCGCGCAGCGGCAGTTCGATGCGCTTGCCGTCGAACTGCTGGCCCTCGCGGTTGCGGAAGGGGTGGCTCGTCACGACCCTGTCGTTGACGCGCACGAGAAGCTGGGCGGTCTGTTCCAGCCCCGGCGACGTCGCTGCCGAAAGGCGCAGGTCGATCGTGGCATATTCGGCCGGATAGAAATCCGCCGGCATCTCGACGGTGAAATCCGTGCGCGAAAGGCGGCCGGAGAAGACACGGGTCTCGTAGCCCGTCTCCTTCAGCGTGCGCCGCTCCCCGGCATCGACGGCGAGAACGCCCCTGCCCTTCCCGAAGACACCGGATTGCAGGCCGTCCGCCATCGGGCCTTTCACCGCGGCAAGCAGGGCCGTCGTGACGTCGCCGGCATCGGCCGCGCGCATCACGACCATGGCACGGTCCGCCGACGCGCCCGCCTGCACCGAAAGCCCGCGGGGCGCGGCGGCAAGGCCGCGCTTTGCAAGCGCCGCCGCCCCGTCGCGGTCCATCGCCATGACAAGGTCGATGCCCGGTCCGGTGCCCGGCTTGTCGGCGACCGAGACCGTCACGTCGTCGCGATCGAGGAAGAGGGTGAGCGCCTGCAGGACGGGCGCGGCTTCGTTCAAGGCCGCGGCATCCGGCGCAGCCGGCAGGACGAGGCGGACATCGGTGCGCCCGGCAGCATTGCGGCGGATGGCGAGCAGGGAATCGAAATCGGCAAGGCCTGACGGCAGCGTCGAGGCGAAGCCGGTCAGCGCCGGATCGAGCTTCGTCCAGAGCTCATAGGTCGCCGCCAGCGAGCAATCGACACGATGATGCTGGCGGGCGCGAAGGCGCACGACATTGCGGCCGGGCTTCAGGAATTCCGCCGCCACGGAGAGCTTCTCCGTCCTGACGCCGCCCGGCGAGGCGATGGCGAAGCCGCCGGCATCGCGGCCGTTGATCTCGACATCCATGCGCGCGGTATCGGGCAGCACGGAGACGGCATTGACATAGGCGATGTTCAGCATGCCGCCCGCGGCGACCTGGGGACCTTCCAGCGCGAAGGTGAAGGTGGCGACGTCGTCCTCGCCCGACAGCATGTAGGCATCGGCGGACTGCTCGAACGGCACGAGATGTCCGGGGGCGGCCGTTTGGGGCAGCGCCGGCTTTACCCTGCCGGCGGGATCGGGCAGAAGGCCGCCGGCAAGCGCCGTGCCTTCAAGCAGCGGCTGCACGGCATCCGCGACCAGTTCGCCGGCGCGGCCCATGCCGGCCGAGGCGAGGAGAAGGGCAAGGCCCAGGGTTCCGAGAAGAGGGGTCTTAGCCATAGGCCTGCACTCCTTGCAGAACCGGCGGCTGCTCGGGGACGCGGCCGGACATCTGGGCATTGCTTTCCTTCACGACGATGGGGGCATCGGCGAAGGACTTGACGGCGTTCTCACGAAGGAGGCCGAACGAGTAGCGCAGAGCCCGCAGCGTCTCGAGGATGCTCCACATCGCGAAGCGCGAGGTGCCCCAGAAGAAGCTGTGGCGGATCTGGCGGCGGGTCAGGCGCTCCTGAAGGATGGACTGGTCGGAATACATCAGCTCGGCGATCGCCATGAAGGTTTCCGGCGTGCGTTCCTTGTAGGCAAAGCCGTAGAGCGTGTCCGCGCCCGCGCCGTGGGTGGAGCGGCAGACCACGTCGAAGGCGATGACCTGGCCGGCGCGGCGAAGCTGGATCGTCGCCTCCAGCGGGTGATCCAGATCGATCTGCGGCCTGTCCTCGACGAATTCCACCGAGATGCCGCCGAAGGAGGCGTCCTGGATGATGATGTTGCTGAGCTTGCCGTCCGCCTTCATCAGGGCATGGCGCTTGACCGGCAGGCGCTGGTTGCGACGCAGCTCGCGCCGTTCGGCGACGACGCCGAGCGCGGCGCCGGCAAGGCCGAGATTGATGAGGTTCCAGGCCGCGACGATGGTCAGGAGTTCGCTTGCGACCGGCTCGGTCAGGAAGCGGTATCCGGAATAGAGCGCCGCCGCCAGCAGGAGGAAGAAGATGGCGAAATACGGCCGGGCGAGCGGCGACAGCATGCTGCGGTCGAGCGTCTGGCCTTTCGCGGTGACGTTGAAGGTGGGCTTTCGCGGGTTGCGCACCACCGAGACGATGGAGCCGAACAGCATCACCGACTGCACATATTCGTAAAGCTCGGAGACCCAGGGCCAGCGGACGCGCCCGTAGAGGTAGCTCTGCATGGCGAAGGAGCCGATGAGGTAGGTCACCGCATAGGAGGCGAATTCGAGGATGTTGGCCTGGTAGATTTCCAGCGAGAAGAAGATGTACAGCAGCGGCGAGAAGACGAAGGCCAGCCGCGACAGCGGGAAGAGCCAGAAGAGGTTGATGCCGGCGTAGCAGATGCGCTGGGCAAGCGTCAGGCCCCTGGCGAGGAACGGCCGGTTCAGGATCAGGATCTGCAGCATGCCCTGGCACCAGCGCGCGCGCTGGCCGATGAAGGACACGAAGGTCTCCGGCTGCAGGCCGGCGATCAGCGGCTTGTCGACATAGACGCTGTGCCAGCCCTTGGAATGGAGCGCCAGCGCCGTCTCGCAGTCCTCGGTGATCGACTGGCCGGAAAAGCCGTTCGCCGCCGCAAGCGCCGCACGGCGCAGCACCGCCGCCGAGCCGCAGAAGAACGAGGCGTTCCACTTGTCGAGCCCGCGCTGCAGGATCGAATAGAACATCTCGTTTTCCGAGGGCATGCGCGCGAAGGTGCGCAGGTTCTTTTCGAGCGGATCGGGATTGAGGAAATAGTGCGGCGTCTGGACGAGAAAGAGCTTCTTGTCCTCGCGGAAGAAGCCGACCGTCTCGCGCAGGAACTCGCGCACGGGGGCATGGTCGGCATCGAAGACGACGACGAGTTCGCCCTTCGAGACCTTCAGGCCCTCGTTGAGGTTGCCGGCTTTCGCATGATCGTTCTGCTTGCGCGCGTGGTAGACGACGCCGAGCGAGGCGCAGAGCGCCTTCAACTGCTCGTGCCGGCGGATCGCGGCGATGGAAACCCGCGGGTCCTTGTGGTTGCGCTTGGCTTCCGTGCCGCCGTCGTCGAGCAGATAGACGGTCAGCTTGTCCTTCGGATAGAGCAGCGACTTTGCCGCGGCGAGCGTGCCGGCCAGAAGCTCCGGCTCTTCGTTGTAGGAGGGAATGAAGACGTCGACGGTCGGAAGGTCGGCCGCCTCGCCCGGCGCCGGTGCCGCACGCTTCAAGGGATCGGCCAGCATGAAGAAGCTGATCGCCAGCATGGCGAGGCAGTACATTTCCGCCAGATAGAGGATCAGGCCGGGAATGAAGTTCAGCGGTTCATGGATGCTCGGCAGCGTCTCCGTGGTGCGCCAGAAGGCGTAGCGCATGGCGAGGATGCCGGCGAAGGTGAAGGTGACGAGCCGCAGGGTGGTGCTGGCCGGCCGCGTCATGGCCAGGAACATCACGCCGAGCACGGCGAAACTGAGAATGAGCTGTGCCTGAAGGCTGATCGGCAGCCAGAGAAGGAACAGTCCGAGCATGCCGGCAGGAATCGCCAGCCATTTGACGCACGTCATGTGCATTTGAAGAACCCCATTTGCATCGCGGCGGCGCGTCATGCGGACCGGTTCTCCCCTTGAGAACGAACCGACCCTAGGGATTCATTGGTCAACGGATTGCTAATGAGAGTGCCAAATCGGGAATACGGCCGAAGGCGTGGTAAATGAAGGGTTTACAGCGGCTTACGGCCGAACGGTCCGGCTCGATGATCGCCGTGGCCAATGTGGAAAAAGCGGGAGCGCCGTCACCGACGGGCCAGGGACAAAACCCTGCCGCGAGGCGGAAACGATCAGGTCCTGAAAGGAGAAATGGTACGGTTGGTGGGAATCGAACCTACGACCTCAGGTGCCACAAACCTGCGCTCTAACCAACTGAGCTACAACCGCACAAGGCGCGCTCGGCGCCGTTGGTGCGTCACATACGGGCAGCCGCACCTTTTTTCAAGCCTTTTCTGCGCTGCCCACAAACGAAAATGGCCGGACGAACGCCCGGCCATTCCAATATCGGGCCGTGGCCCCGCGCCTTGCGGCGGCTCAGACGGCCTTGAAGGACTTCGCGGCCTTTTCGGCGGCGGACTTGCCCGGAGCGATGACCTTTTCGGCAACCTTCTTCGAGGTTTCCTGAAGGGTCTTGGCCTGCTCGACGACAACCTCGGCCTGCTTGCGCAGGAAGGCGGTCTGCAGCTCGAAGAGTTCGGCAACGGACTTCACGCCGAGCAGGGCTTCCATGTGGGAAAGCGAGTTTTCGGCATTGGTGCGGAGCGCTTCGATGGCCTTGAGGCCGAGTTCGACGGAGCCGGCCTGCGCGCTTTCGAACGTCGCTTCAACGGTCTTCGTGGCGTCTTCGGCAGCTTCCTTCATCTTGGCATAGGCTTCCTTGGTCTGCGCGGCGCCCTTTTCGGCGAAATCGCGGAAGCTTTCGGAAAACTTGCTCGGGTCGAGGGATGCGATGGAAAATACGTCGTCGGTCTTCTTGGCAGCCATTTTCTGCACTCCTTGGTTTGGCCCTCTCCAGAGGCGCCGTGTTCTTGGATGACCTCTATATAGTCCAACTTCTTTCGCATTGCAACATTATTGTGCAGCGCACAATAATCCCGGAAGCCGTTAACCCTTTCGCCTGAAAGCCCCGGGCTTGCAGGCACCGCCGCTGGACCCTCCGCGCCTGCACCGCTATTAATAAAGCGTTAATGGAAGTCCGGGGCGCCGGGAGCGAGAGACAGGCCTGAACATGTCCGCAAAGCAGTACCCCTTTATCGACGTCGCCGTCCATGAACGGGTGCGCCTGCCCTTTGCCCGGGGCGAGGCGGTCGTCCTGTTCTCCAGGGACATGGCGCGGGTGCTCTGGTCTAACGGCCGGGGCGCGGCCCTTTTCGGCCAGGACAATATCTACGACCTGCTCGACGTCGGCCCCGACCGGGCGGACGTCGCCTTCCGCCAGCTTGCGGCAACCGCCCGGCAGGTGCAGGCGCCGGGTGAGCGGCGCAGCTTCCTCATGCGCATCGGCAGCGGCTTTCGCAGCATACCGGTCAATGCAACGGTAGAGGCGATCACCATCCGCCCCGGCGACGAGGCGATCCTGTTCAGCGCGCCCGTCGCCGGCAGGCAGGACGACAAGGAGGCCGCGCGCGCGATGCTCGCCGGCTTCGACGATCCCGACACGCATATGGCGGTGCTGGACGGGGAAGGCACCGTCGTCGCCGCCTCCGACGGCTTCGAAGGCCTTTCCATCAGCGGAGAGACGCGGCACGCCCTTGTCGAGGCGGCCGGCCGCAGCGCCGAACGGCTCGTCAAACGCCCCATCGCCACCGGCCGCGGCCACCTGCCCGCCGCCATCGGCCGCATCTCCAACGATCCCCCGCTGCATCTGCTCTTCGCCGTCGAAACCATTCTCGGGCATCTCGATCCGGACGAGGACGCCCCCGTCGCCGAGGCGCCCCCTGCTGCGGTGGAAGAGCCGCAGGAGGCAACCGCCGAAACCGTGGCGCCCGACGCCGGCGGCGCTGCCGAGGAAGGGGCCCCCGCGCACGAGACGACGCCCGAAGCGGTTGGCGAGGAGCCGGCCGGCATCGGCCACATCGCGGAGGAACCGGCCGGCGAAGCGTCGCCGGAAACGGTCGATACCGGGATTGCCGAGCCCGTCGCGGCTGCCGGCATGACGGAGACCACCGGCTTCACCTTCAATCCCCAGGGCCGCCCGATCCGCTTCGTCTGGAAGATCGACGCCACGGGGCGGTTCAGCGAGATTTCCGACGAGTTCGCCGCCGCCGTCGGGCCACATGCCGCAGCGATTTCCGGCGAGCGTTTCAGCGACGTCGCCGCGCGCTTCGAGCTCGATCCCACGGGCAAGATCGGCGACCTGCTGCGCCGCCGCGACACCTGGTCCGGCAAGACGATCCTCTGGCCCGTGGAAGGCACGCGCCTCGTCGTGCCGGTCGACCTCGCCGCGCTGCCCACCTATTCCCGCGACCGCGAGTTCGACGGCTTCCGCGGCTTCGGCATCGTGCGCGTCGCCGATGCCGTCGAGGATCCCCATGCCCGTGGCCTCGCGCTGGACGAGCCCCGCGGCATGGACGACGTCCTCGTCGAGGAAACCCTGAGCGCGGAAACCGGCGTCCTGCTGGAGACAGCGGCTACCGAACCGGACGACCCTGCCGTGGACGCGGAAGCCGGCGCGGAAAGCGAGCCGTCCGCCTCGACGGACGAGACTGCGGCGGCAGGCGGCTCCGCCGAAACGGATCGACCCGAGGAAGCGGCTCCCGCCTCCGATATCCCTGAAGAGGGCGACGAAGAGGATGCCTTCCGCGGCGAGCGCCCGGCGCTGCGCCTCGTCGAGACGCCGGCCCGCCGGCAGTCCGACAAGGTGGTGCAACTGGAAACGCGGCGCGGCCGCGGCGGGCTCTTCGACGGTCTTTCGACCGGCGAACAGGCGGCATTCCGCGAGATCGCCCGCCAGCTCGGCGAGACCTTCGGCAAGCGCAAGCCCGAAGACCGCCCCTCCGGCGAGGCGCCGGCCGAGGTGCTCACGGAAGACGGCAAGCCCGTTGCGCAAGCCGCCGGCGAAACCGAGACGGAGATGCCCGGCCTGGAAATCGGCCCGCATGCCGACGACATGCTGCACGACGAGCATCCGGGCGAGCGCGCGGGCTTTGCCCCCTCTCGCCGGCAGATGGACTACGGCCTGACCGCCGCCGTCGTCGATGCGCTGCCCGTCGCGCTGCTGGTCCATGTCGGCGACCGGCTCATTCATGCCAATCCGGAATTCTTCCGCCTGACAGGCTATGGCGACCTGGAGGACCTCGAAGCCTCCGGCGGGCTCGACATCCTGCTCGACGGTCCCGAGGAGGGTGCGGAGGAGAGCGACGGCACCATGGCGCTGCGCCATGCCGACGGCGAGAGCACGAGCGCGGTCCGGGCCCGCCTCCAGTCCATCCGCTGGGAGGACGGCACGGCACTCATGCTGGCACTGACCCCCGTGCAGGAAAAACCGGCCCTGACGCTGGTCGAAACGCCGCCCGCCGCGGCCACCGACGAGCGCAGCGCCGACCAGGCTGCCGTCTCTGCCCTCCGCATCGAGGTGAGCGAACTGCGCTCCATTCTCGAAACCGCGACGGACGGCGTCGTCGTCGTCGGCCAGGACGGCGACATCCGCTCGATGAACCGTTCGGCAAGCGCCCTCTTCAACTACGACGAGGACGAGACGCGCGGCCGCCCCTTCGCCATGCTGTTCGCCCATGAAAGCCAGAAGGCGGTGCTCGACTATCTCGCCGGCCTTTCCGGGCATGGCGTGGCGAGCGTGCTCAACGACGGGCGGGAGGTCATCGGCCGGGAGGCCGGCGGCGGCTTCATCCCGCTGTTCATGACCATGGGCCGCCTTTCCTCCTCCGCCGGCTATTGCGCCGTCATCCGCGACATCACCCAGTGGAAGCGCACGGAAGAGGAACTGCGCAACGCCAAGCGCGCGGCCGAGACGGCGAATGCCCACAAGAGCGACTTCCTCGCCCGCGTCAGCCACGAGATCCGCACGCCGCTCAATGCCATCATCGGCTTTTCCGACATGATGGCGACGGAGCGCTTCGGGCCGATCGGCCATTCGCGCTACATCGAATATGCCAACGACATCGGCCGCTCCGGCCGCCATGTGCTCGACATCGTCAACGACCTGCTCGACATTTCCAAGATCGAGGCGGGCGAGATGGAGCTGGAATTCACCGCCGTCGGCCTCAACGAGACGATCTCGGAAGCCGTCTCGCTGGTGCAGCCGCAGGCCAATGCCCAGCGCGTCATCATCCGCACCTCGCTTTCGGCAAACGTGCCGCAGATCGTCGCCGACCTCAGGTCCATCAAGCAGATCGCGCTGAACATCCTGTCGAATGCCATTCGCTTCACGCCGTCCGGCGGCCAGATCGTCGTGTCGACCGCCTACGAGGCCAACGGCAGCGTCGTGCTGCGCATCCGCGACACCGGCGTCGGCATGACGCGCAGCGAACTGGAGCAGGCGATGAAGCCCTTCCGGCAGGTGACGACGGGCGCGCGCAAGCGCGGCGACGGCACCGGGCTCGGCCTGCCGCTGACCAAGGCGATGGTGGATGCCAACCGGGCGAATTTCGCCATCAGCTCAACGCCGAACGAAGGCACGCTGGTCGAGGTGATCTTCCCCTCGCCGCGCGTGCTGGCGGACTGAGGCAGCGGGCGCGCCGGACGGAAGAACGGTAAAAAAAGAGGGCGGCAGAAGCCGCCCCGATAGTTTGAATGCTGTCCAACGAAAGCGGAGGTGAACGGCTTCATGCCATCGGGGCCGGGTGCGCCCGGAACGCCCTTCATCGGGCGCGCTCAAGTTGGCACGACCTTGCGTCGGCGCGGATTAACAAATCCTTATCCGGCGGGTTTCGCCGCGTGGCTTTCGTTCACAACTTCGCAAACTTGGTTAACGCCGCGAGGCTAAAATCGTTAATGCCGGCAGCGCTCAGGACTGGAGCGCCGCCAGGCCGGCGAAGAGGTCGAGGGCCTCGGGATTGGCGAGGGCCTCCTTGTTCCTGACGGGCCTGCCATGCACGACCTCGCGCACGGCAAGCTCGACGATCTTGCCCGACTTCGTGCGCGGGATGTCCGCGACCGCGATGATCTTCGCCGGCACATGGCGCGGCGAGGCCCCGGTGCGGATCTTCGTCCTGATCTTCCTTTCCAGCGCCTCGTCCAGCACGACGCCGGGGGCAAGGCGCACGAAGAGCACGACGCGCACGTCGTCGTCCCAGTCCTGGCCGATGCACAGGGCCTCGGCGATCTCTTCGAGCTGCTCGACCTGGTTGTAGATCTCCGCCGTGCCGATGCGCACGCCGCCGGGGTTGAGCGTGGCGTCCGAGCGGCCATGGATGACGATGCCGCCGTGGCTGGTCCATTCGGCGAAGTCGCCGTGGCACCAGACGTTGTCGAAGCGCTCGAAATAGGCGGCGCGGTACTTCGCGCCGTCGGGATCGTTCCAGAACATGACCGGCATGGAGGGGAAGGCCTTCGTGCAGACCAGCTCGCCCTTCTGCCCGCGCACCGGACGGCCGTCCTCGTCCCACACATCCATGGCAAGGCCGAGGCCGGGTCCCTGCATCTCGCCGCGCCAGACCGGCTTCAGCGGAATGCCGAGCACGAAGCAGGAGACGATGTCCGTGCCGCCGGAGATCGAGGCGAGCTGCACGTCCGGCTTGATGCCCTCGTAGACGAAGGAGAACCCCTCCGGCGACAGCGGCGATCCAGTGGAGGTGAGGAGGCGCAGGCTCGACAGGTCGTGCGTGGTCACCGGCGTGAAGCCGCCCTTGCGCACCGCATCGATATATTTGGCCGATGTGCCGAAGACCGCGAACTTTTCCGCCGCAGCATAGTCGAACAGCACGTTGCCGTCGGGATGGAAGGGCGAGCCGTCGAAGAGGCAGAGCGTGGCGCCTACGGCAAGGCCTGAGACCAGCCAGTTCCACATCATCCAGCCGCAGGTGGTGAAATAGAACAGCCGCTCGTCCTCGACGAGGCCGCAATGCAGGCGGTGTTCCTTCAGGTGCTGCAGCAGCGTGCCGCCGGCCGAATGCACGATGCATTTGGGAACGCCGGTCGTGCCCGACGAGAAGAGGATGTAGAGCGGGTGGCGGAAGGGGAGCTGCGCGAAGATAAGCGGCCTTGCCTCGTAGTGTGCCGTCAGCGCGTCGAGCGTGCGCCCATCCGGCAGCCCGGCAGCAAGCGCTTCCGCATCGCCGGCATAGTGCACCACGACGACCGGGGCGCCGAGCTTGCCGGCGACGGCCTTCACCTTGGCCGAGACGTCCTGAAGCTTGCCGGCATACCAGTAGGCGTCGCAGGCGATGAAGAGCCTGGGTTCGATCTGGCCGAAGCGGTCGAGCACGCCCTGTTCGCCGAAATCGGGCGAGCAGGAGGACCAGATGGCGCCGAGCGAGGCGACCGCGAGCATGCAGGCGATGGTCTCCGGCATGTTCGGCATCATGGCGGCGACGCGATCGCCCTGGCCGACGCCGAGCGCGGCGAAGGCCTGCTGGAGTTTCGAGACGCGCGCGCGCAGCTCGTCCCAGGACCAGCGGTAGGATACCTTGTCCTCGCCGCGGAAGACGATGGCATCGCCGGCCCCGGTCTTCTTCAGGAGGTTTTCCGCGAAGTTCAGCCGTCCCTCGGGGAAGAAACGCGCCTCCAGCATGCGGTCGCCGTGCTCCATCGGCACCGCGCCCTTCTCGCCGACCGCGCCGCATTCATCCCAGACCGCGCTCCAGAACGCAGCCCTGTCCTCCACAGACCAGGCGTGCAGCGCGTCATAGGTCGCAAAATCCCGTCCGGCGGCCCGGCCGGCCGCCTTCATGAACAGGGCCATCGGACTTGCCGCGAGAATTGCGGCCGTGGGTTCCCACAAGGGCATTTCTGACGTCATGCTTTCCTCCACTCCATGGCACCCGTATAGCATGTTGCGCCGCGGCATAAAGTGGCGAGCGCCCTTACCGAACGCAATTCCGCCACGCCGGCATTTGATTTCTTGCCCGTGAGCGCCTATCCCCGTTTTGCTTGAGACGAGATCATTGCCGGCAGAGGAGCCGCGCCCCGCATGAGCCTTTCCCGTTTCCTCCGTTCGAAGCTTCTGGTGCGGGGACTCCTTGCCCTTGTCCTCGCCGTGGCGGCGGCGCGCATCGCCTTTCCCTTTCTCGTCCAGACGGCGACGGTCGAAAGGGGGATCGAACGGGCGCTGGAGAACTGGACGGGCGCCGACGTGCATGTCGGCAAGGGCGCGGAATTCGCCTTCTGGCCGTATCCGCGCGTGACGCTTGGCAATGTGCGCATCGTCGGCAAGAAGGCCGAGGGCGGCAGCGGCGACCTTGCCACCGCCGAAGCCATATCCGCGACCTTCGATCTTTTCGGCGCCGTGCGCGGCCGGCCGGCCTTCAGCGACTTCGAACTGGTCCGGCCGGTCATCCATGTCGGCTGGAGCGCCGAGGGCGTCTTCAACTGGCGGCACAGCGGCTGGCTGATCGAGGCGATCGACGCCACCGCCAAGGCGCCCGAGGGACAGCCGGCGACCGACCTTACCAACGAACGCATCGGCACGATCTCCATACGCGACGGCATCCTCGACATCGCGCGTGGCGGCCAGCCCTATCGCATCACCGACATCGACGGCAGCATCACCTGGCCGTCGCTGCGCCAGCACCTCGAACTCTCGCTCTCCGGCGTCGTCAACGGCGAGATGACCCGGTGGTCCTTTGCCAGCGACCAGCCGCTTGCCCTTCTGGCCGGGCGGAACGCCACTATTCGCACCAGCCTCTCGGCGGATCCGACCACGATCGGCTTCGAGGGCACGGCCAATCTCTCCGCGAATGCCTACGTCTCCGGCGCCCTGCAACTTGCAACGCCCTCGCTCGCCCGCGTGCTTGCCTGGCAGGGCACGGACATCCCGGCGGTGGGCAATATCGGGCAGTTGAGCGTGGAGGCCAACATCGCGACGTCAGGCTATTCCGCCAGGCTCGAAAACGTCAAGCTGACGCTCGACGATGCGCAGGCGACCGGCGTTCTCGACATTGCCATGCCCCCGCAAGGCATGCCGCAGATCGGCGGCACGCTCGCCTTCGACCGGATCGACCTGCGCGCCTTCCTGACGGCCTTTTCACCGCTGCCCGGCAGCGACCAGAACGCACCGACGGTCGACACCGCCTTCATCCACCAGTTCGGCATGGACCTGCGCCTGTCCGCCAGGACCGCCAGCTTCGCCCCCTTCTCGCTGCAGGACCTTGCCGCCGGCATGCGCATCGAGAACGGCCGCGCCTCCTTCGACGTCGGCGACAGCACCTTCCTCGACGGCCGCATGACCGGGCGCATCGCGCTGGCGGAAGATGGTTTTCGCGGCGGCGGCCAGGTGCAGATGTCGCTGAGCAATGTGGATATCGGCGCCATCGTCAGCACGCTCGCCCTGCCCGGCCCGCTGCCCTCGGGGATCGGTTCGGCCGATTTCGAGCTTTCGACCGACCGGCCGCTGTGGGCGACGAGCGCATCCGACATGTCCGGCCGTTTCCGGCTGCGCATGGGCAGCGGCACGCTCACCCATTTCAACCGCCACGCCTTCGAGGAGCGCGCGGCCAAGAACACGTTCTTCAACATCTCCGAGGCCGCCGGCGGCTCCTTCGACTTCGTGCGCGCGGATGTCGAGGCCCGGCTCGACCGCGGCCTTGCCGAACTCACCAAGGCGGAAATCGAGGGCAATGAAAAACTGCTGACGCTCTCGGGCATGATCCCCTACCGCACCGGCAGCGTGGCGCTGGCCGGCACGCTTGCCGACCGCCCGCAGGGGGATGGGGCAGCGACCGTCAATCCGCCCCTCAGCTTCTTCGTCGGCGGCTCCTGGCCGGAGCCCGTCATCTCCCCCGCCTCGATCCTGACGGGGCAGCCGCCCCGCCAGTGACCGCCGGCCGGCCGCAAAGCCGTCGCGCACTTTCGCTGGAAACGCCTTAGCCGCCGGCGAAGGCGGCCTGTTCGTCGCGCATGCGCTGGACCTCGCGCCGCTTGGTCATGATCGAGGCGATGACGACGCCGATGGCGACGACGCCGATGAGCAGCGTGCAGGCCGCGTTGATTTCCGGCGTCACCCCGAGCCGCACCTGGCTGTAGATCTTCATTGGAAGGGTGGTCGCGCCCGGGCCGGAGGTGAAGCTCGCGATGACGAGGTCGTCGAGCGAGAGCGTCAGGGCCAGCATCCAGCCGGAAAGCACGGCCGGCGCGATGATCGGCAGCGTCACCTCGAAGAAGGTCCTGACGGGCGTCGCGCCGAGATCGAGCGCCGCCTCCTCGACCGAGCGGTCGAAGGAAAGCAGGCGCGACTGCACCACGACCGTCACGAAGCACATCGAGAAGGTGATATGCGCGAGCGTCACCGTCACGAAGCCGCGGTCGAAGCCGATGGCGACGAAGAGCAGCAGCAGCGACAGGCCGGTGATGACTTCCGGCATGACGAGCGGCGCATAGACCATGCCGGAAAACAGCAGCCGCCCGCGGAAGCGCGTGTAGCGCGTCAGCGCCAGCGCCGCCATCGTGCCGAGGACGGTCGCGACGCTCGCGGCGAGCAAGCCCACGCGGATCGTCACCCAGGCCGCATCCATCAGCCCCTGGTTATGGAAGAGCGACACGTACCATTTCGTCGAGAAGCCGGCCCAGACCGTGACGAGCTTGGATTCGTTGAAGGAGAAGACGACGAGAAGCACGATCGGCAGGTAGAGGAACGCAAAGCCGAGAACGACAGAGACGATGTTGAAACGGGACCAGGTGTTCATGGGCTTACCTCCCCTGCTCTTCGGCCTTGGCCTGCGCATTCTGGAAGAACACGATGGGCACGACCAGGATGAGGAGCAGGATGGTTGCGACGGCGGCCGAGACCGGCCAGTCGCGGTTCGCGTTGAATTCGTTCCACAGCGTCTTGCCGATCATCAGCGTCTGCGATCCGCCGAGAAGGTCGGGGATGACGAACTCGCCGACCGCCGGGATGAAGACGAGCATGCAGCCCGCCACGACGCCGGGGATGGAGAGCGGGAAGGTGATCTTCCAGAACGCGGAGATCTGCGGGCAGCCGAGATCCTGCGCGGCTTCGATCAGCGTGTTGTCCATCTTCTCCAGCGCCGAATAGAGCGGCAGCACCATGAAGGGCAGGTAGGAATAGACGATGCCGATATAGATCGCCCAGTTGGTATTCATGATGATCAGCGGCTGGTCGATGACGCCGATGCCGATGAGGAACTGGTTGAGCAGCCCTTCCGGCTTCAGGATGGCGATCCATGCGTAGACGCGAATCAGGAAGCTCGTCCAGAACGGCAGGATGACGAGCATCAGCAGGGTCGGGCGCAGGGAGCGCGGCGCCTGGGCCATGCCGTAGGCGATGGGATAGCCGATCAGGAGCGTGACGAAGGTCGAAACAGCGGCGATCCAGAGGCTCGACAGGTAGGCGTTGATATAGAGCGCGTCCTCGGTGAGCCAGACGAAATTGTCGAAGTGCAGCGCGCCGAGCTTTGCCCAGAGGCCGGAAAGGCCGTCGGACAGCGCGAAGACCGGCTCGTAGGGCGGCTGGGCGATCGCGGTGGTGGAGAGCGAGATACGGAAGACGATGAAGAAGGGAACGAGGAAGAAGAACAGCAGCCACGCATAGGGGATGATGATGACAAGGCGGCTGAAGATGGCGGAGCCGAGCTTGTTCATCGCATCAGTCCTTCAACACGACGCCGGCCGTCTCGCCGAAGGAGACCCAGACCTTTTCATCATAGGCGATCGGGTTTTCAACCTCGCGCTGGGCATTCAGCATGGAGGCCTTCACGACCTTGCCGCTGTCGAGCTTGACGTAGAAGACGGTCATGTCGCCGAGATAGCCGATGTCCCAGATTTCGCCCTGCGCCGCATTGAAGGTGGCATCGGCGGGCGCGTTGCGCGAGACCTTCAGCTTTTCCGGGCGGATCGCGAAACCGGCCGCGCTGCCGGGCGCCGGGTCACCGGCGGCCGCGGTGCGGATGGTGAAGCCTTCGTTGGCGGCAAGCTCGATCTTGCCGTTGCCGCTGGCCGAGACCTTGCCGTCGAGGATGTTCACGTCGCCGATGAAGTCGGCGACGAAGCGGGAATTCGGCGCCTCGTAGATTTCCGCCGGGGTGGCGACCTGGATGACCTTGCCGTGGCTCATCACCGCGATGCGGTCGGCCATGGTCATCGCCTCCTCCTGGTCGTGCGTCACGACGACGAAGGTGAGGCCGAGCTCCTGCTGAAGGTCCATCAGCTCGAACTGGGTCTCCTCGCGCAGCTTCTTGTCGAGCGCGCCGAGCGGCTCGTCGAGCAAAAGCACCTTCGGGCGCTTGGCGAGCGAGCGGGCGAGCGCCACGCGCTGGCGCTGGCCGCCGGAAAGCTGGTGCGGCTTGCGCTTGGCGAATTTCTCGAGCTTCACGAGCTTGAGCATCTGGGCGACGCGCTCGGCGATCTCGTTCTTCGGCATGCCGTCCTGCCTGAGGCCGAAGCCGATATTGCTCTCCACCGTCATGTGCGGGAAGAGCGCGTAGGACTGGAACATCATGTTGACCGGCCGCTTGTAGGGCGGGATGCCGGCGATGTCCTGGCCATCGAGGATGATCTCGCCGGACGTCGGCCGCTCGAAGCCGGCCAGCATGCGCAGGAGCGTGGACTTGCCGCAGCCCGAGGCACCGAGCAGGGCGAAGAACTCGCGGTGATAGATGTCGAGGGTGAGGTCGTCGACGGCAGTGAAATCGCCGAACTTCTTCGTGACGTTTCGGAAGGTGATGAACGGTTTTGCGTCCGGATCCGTCCAGGGCGCGAAGGAACGACGGATGTTGCCGAGAGATTTCATTGCCTGTCCCCAACTCTTTTCTGATCGTCGAAATGAAATTGCCCGGAAGATGCTTCCGGGCAATTCGCGTCGGACCGGTTACTGGCCGGTCACGATCTTGGTCCAGGTCCGTGTGAACATACGCTGGGTCTTGGCGTCCAGCGTCGTGTTGGTGAAGAGCTTCTTCAGTGTCGCGTCATCCGGGTAGATGGTCGTGTCCTTGACGATGTCGTCCGGCAGGAGCGCCTGCGAGGCCTTGTTGCCGTTGGCGTAGTGGATATAGGTCGACGCCTTGGCGATGACCTCCGGGCGCATGATGTAGTCGAGGAAGGCGTGCGCCGCCTCGACATGCGGCGCGTCGGCCGGGATCGCCATCTGGTCGAACCACATCTGGGTGCCTTCCTTCGGGATCGCATAGCCGACCTCGACGCCGTTGCCGGCCTCTTCGGCGCGGTCGCGGCCCTGGAAGATATCGCCCGACCAGCCGATGGCGATGCAGATGTCGCCGTTGGCAAGGCCGTTGATGAATTCGGACGAGTGGAACTTGCGCACGAAGGGGCGGACCTTCATGAGCGCTTCCTCGGCCTTGGCGATGTCGGCCGGGTCGTGGCTGTCGGGGTTGAGGCCGAGATAGGCGAGCGTGACCGGGAGGATGTCGGTCGGCGAATCCAGCATGTTGATGCCGCAATCCTTGAGCTTCTCGGCATTGGCCGGATCGAAGATCACGCTCCAGCTATCGATCTGGTCGGTGCCGAGCGCTTCCTTGATCTTGGCCTTGTTGTAGCCGATGCCGATCGTGCCCCACATGTAGTTGATGGAATATTCGTTGCCCGGGTCGAACGGCTGCATGCGCTCTGACACCATGTCCCACATGTTCTTGAGGTTGGGCAGCTTGGACTTGTCGAGCTTCTGGTAGACGCCCGCGGCGATCTGGCGCTGGAGGAAGGTATTGGTCGGAACGACGACGTCGTAGCCCGTGCCGCCGGCAAGCAGCTTCGTCTCCAGGATCTCGTTCGAGTCATAGACGTCGTAGACGACCTTGATGCCGGTTTCCTTGGTGAAATCGTCGATGATCGAGCTATCGATGTAATCGGACCAGTTGTAGACGTTAACGACTTTTTCCTGCGCGAGCGCGCCGCTTGCGCCAAACAGCGCGACAACGGCAGCAGTCGCCAAAAGAGTATGCCTTATCATTGATTTTTCTCCCAGTTTTTTCGCGGGGCCTATGAGTTCGTATGAAGAACAGTCACCGATTATGGATTTTTTTCAAGAGGCGACAAGCGGCATTCTACGCAAACATAGGGCGAATTTTTGTATCACATTGTTCCCATTCCTATCATATTTCAAACCCCATCCCCGGCGGAAATCAAGCGGAAATTCACTGGAAGTCGAAAAGGCTGAGGCCGGCGACCATTTCGTCCAGCCCGAGCGGGCGCGTGACGGGCGGCTCGGCGCGGGCAAGACAGCCCTGCCGCTCGCACAAACGGCAGGCCGCTCCGACCGCGACCGCCCCCTCCCGGCGCACCGCCTCGCCATAGACCGTCTCCTCGGCATGCGCGGCATCGCAGCCGAGGAGGAGCGCGGTACGGCGCACCCGCTCGGCGAAGGCACCCTGCGGCCCCTCCAGCGTCCGCGAGACCGTCAGGAAGGCGCCGCCGTCCGGCATCTCGACGCGGTCGACGAGGATCTGGCCCGGCTGGGAAAAGGCGGAATGGACGCCGAGCTTGGGACAGCCGCCGCCGAAGCGCGCCTGCGGAAAGCCCTGCGCGCCCGCCCGCCGGAAGCGGTGGCCGGCATTGTCGATCTCCAGCATGAAGAAGGCCACGCCCGCCCTGCCCGGCCGCTGCAGCATGGTGAGCCGGTTCGCCGCCTGCTCGTAGGAGACACCGAAGCGCGAGCGCAGCACGTCGACATCGTAGCGCACGCGCTGGGCGGTGGAATGAAAGGCCTCGTAGGGCATCATCAGGGCATGGGCGGCATAGCGCGCCAGCTCGAAGCGGGCGATGCGCCTCGCCTCCGCCGTCGAGAAGGCGAGCAGGCCCAGCTCGGAGAAGATCTCGTCCTGCAAGGCAAGCTGCACGGTCTCCATGGCGATCTCGCGCAACTGGTCGAAGGGCGACAGGCGCTCGGAGAGGAAGAGGCGCATGGAATGCCGGTCGAACCGGCGGCGCAGGTTCGGCATGGTATGGACCGGCAAGAGGCGTACGACGACGCCGTGCTCCTTGCGCAGCCAGCCCTTGAGCGCCGCGGCAAGATCATCGCCCGGCGCGAGTGCGGCGTGGAAGCGCTCGGCCGCCTCGTCGATGGCGCCGAAATAATTGGGGCGGCTTTCCAGCTTGTCGCGCACCTCGTCCATCGGCAGCAGCGTGCCTGACAGCGTGGTGGCATGGCCTTCGCGCGCGAGGACGTCGGCAAGATCGGTCAGGCGCGCGGCCTGCTCGCGGTAGGCGCGGTAGAGTTTCAGGATGCCGCTCGCCACATTCGGCGCCGCATCGGCGATCTCCACCAGCTCGTGATCCCCCGGCAGTTCGCCGGCGAGCAGAGGATCGGCGAAGACCTCGCGGAGCTGGCGCGCATTGCCGGCGCTCTCGCCCTGCAGCTCGTCCAGATCCACCTTGTAGACGGAGGCGAGGCGCAGGAGGAGCTGCACGGTCAGCGGACGCTGGTTGCGCTCGATCAGGTTGAGATAGGACGGCGAGATCGACAATCCCTCCGCCATCGCCGTCTGGGTGAGGCCGAGCGCGTTGCGGATACGCCGGACTTTCGGGCCGGCAAAGATCTTGTTCTCCGCCATGTGTCAAATCCTTTACACGACCGGCCGCCGCGGTCAATTTTACAGATTTTACTTTTTTACAGAGCTGACTTGTCAAAGACAAGACATCATTACCCGATTATCCCTCTGGTTTTCCGGTTTTCTCTCGCCGTATTGTGCGGTGCGATGTAAATACTGTCACATGAAATCGGGGCAGCAAGACAGCAAGTCCCGATCCCGAGACATCGCACCGGAGGATATCATGACTGATTTTTACAAACTCGTCCCGAGCGCGCCAAAGGGCCGCTTCGACGGCATCGAGCGCCCCTATACCGCCGAGACGGTCGAGAAGCTGCGCGGCTCGATCCAGATCCGCTATTCGCTGGCTGAAAACGGCGCGAACCGCCTTTGGAAGCTCATCCACGAGGAGGACTTCGTCAACGCGCTCGGCGCGCTCTCGGGCAACCAGGCCATGCAGATGGTCCGCGCCGGCCTGAAGGCGATCTATCTCTCCGGCTGGCAGGTCGCCGCCGACGCCAACACCGCCTCGGCCATGTATCCCGACCAGTCGCTCTATCCGGCAAACGCCGCGCCGGAGCTTGCCAAGCGCATCAACCGCACGCTGCAGCGCGCCGACCAGATCGAGACGGCGGAAGGCAACGGGCTTTCGGTCGACACCTGGTTCGCCCCGATCGTCGCCGACGCGGAGGCCGGCTTCGGCGGCCCGCTCAACGCCTTCGAGATCATGAAGGCCTTCATCGAGGCGGGTGCCGCCGGCGTCCACTTCGAGGACCAGCTCGCTTCCGAAAAGAAGTGCGGCCATCTCGGCGGCAAGGTCCTGATCCCGACCGCTGCCCATATCCGCAACCTCGACGCCGCGCGCCTTGCCGCCGACGTCATGGGCGTGCCGACGCTGATCGTCGCCCGCACGGACGCCGAGGCCGCAAAGCTTCTCACATCCGACATCGACGAGCGCGACCAGCCCTTCGTCGACAAGGACAAGGGCCGGACGGTCGAGGGCTTCTACCAGGTCAAGAACGGCATCGAGCCGTGCATCGCCCGCGCCATCTCCTATGCGCCGCACTGCGACCTGATCTGGATGGAAACCGGCAAGCCGGACCTCGAACAGGCCCGTAGGTTCGCCGAGGCCGTGCACAAGGCCCATCCCGGCAAGCTGCTCGCCTACAATTGCTCGCCCTCGTTCAACTGGAAGAAGAACCTCGACGACGCGACCATCGCGAAGTTCCAGCGCGAGCTCGGTGCGATGGGCTACAAGTTCCAGTTCATCACGCTCGCCGGCTTCCACCAGTTGAATTACGGCATGTTCGAATTGGCCCGCGGCTACAAGGATCGCCAGATGGCCGCCTATTCCGAACTTCAGGAAGCGGAATTCGCGGCAGAGGCCAACGGCTACACCGCGACCAAGCACCAACGCGAAGTCGGCACCGGCTATTTCGACGCCGTCTCCATGGCCATCACCGGCGGCCAGTCCTCGACCACCGCCATGCATGAATCGACCGAGCACGAGCAGTTCCGCCCGGCCGCCGAGTAACCCGACCCGTCAACCTTTCAAGAACCCCATAGAGCCGCATTTCCTGCGACGGCAGGCCTACCGCCTGCCTGCAAAATGCTCAGAAGAGGAGAAATGCCATGACAGTCCAGACCCGCGTCAAGGAACGAGCCGAAGAACAGGCATCCGCGATGACCCCCGACCAGCAGGCCATGATCCGCATGGTCGCCAACGACCTGCACCGCCTCAACCAGTCCGTCATGAAGGCGGTCGAGGCCGGTGTCTCGGTGGAGCTCGTCCGCTCCGCCCGCCACCACGGCGGCGAGGGCAACTGGGGCGACCTGCTGATCCCGGTCATCGTGACGCAGGGCCGCGGCTGACAGGCAGAAATCCGGTCAAAAGGAAGTCCCCGGCGTTCCCTGCGCCGGGGATTTTTCATGTCCGGCTCGGCCGCCTGCCGGAAAAGAGGTCACTGTAGCTTTTCAGCAGCCGGAACAGCCGGTCGGAAACGGTGCGGATATCGCGCCGATGGCGGTCCTCGCCGTTGGCGACGATCCATTGATGGTGCCGCAACTCGCGGATTTCCTCGCCGGCCCGCTCCAGGTCCGGATCGAGATCGCCGACGAAGCAGGGCAGCACCGCCTGCCCGGCGCCCGACCGCGCGAGATCGAGCAGCGAGCGCGGCCGACTGACGACGATGGCGATGGAGCCGCCCATCCGTTCATGCGGCCAGCGCAGATAGGCCGATACCGCATCCTCCTCAGACACCGCCAGCCAGCGATCGGCGAGCGCGTCGCCTGCATTCCTGCGCCGGTAGGCGGCATAGGCGACATCGCCGGCGGGACGGCTGATGAGGGCCGGCTCGGTGGGCTCGACGGCTCGAAGAGCGACATCCACCTCGCGATGCGCCAGCGTCGCCCGGCGCTCGGAAACCGAAAGGTCGAGGCGGAACGGATCGCGCCCGGTGCAGATCGCGGTCATGTTCTCGCAGACGAGCCATGTCACCCAGGTGCCGGCCATGACCCGCACCGTCGTCGTGCCCTGCCCTTCCTGCCGCCAGCTCTCGATGCCGCGGGCGATCGCCTCCATGGCAAGAAGCCGGTCATGGAGCGCCTGACCCTCGGCCGTCATCCGGTAGCCCGTCTGGCTGCGCTGGAAGAGCACGCGGCCCATCGCCTCCTCCAGTTGCAGGATGCGCCGCCCCACCGTGGCCGGGCTGAGGCCGGACGCCTGCGCGGCCCCGGTCAGCCCGCCCTGCCGGGCGACGTCGAGAAAGATGCGGTAGGATTCCCAGGACATGTCTTTCATGGATGAAAAACATAGCGCGGAATTCGACGTTTCTGAACCACAATCTGAAGGATACATTCGGTTCGTAGACAAAGCGCCCGGCGCCACTCACCCGACAGAAGTCCGACGCGCGCCCTCCGGCGCCACGGCTTTGCACGCCTTCGCGAAGGAGACCGCCATGCACGACATGTTCGGCTTTGCCATGCTTTTCGAGCTTTCCAGCAAGGATGGCCGTCGCAAGCATGAATTCGACCACCTCATCGAGAAACACCCGCTGCGCGCGCGGCTGCGCCGCATTGCGAGGCTGTTCCGCCTCATGAAATGAAGAAGGCCCGGCGATGCCGGGCCTTCCAGGTTCCGTTGCCGCCGTCTCAGGCAGCGCGATACTTGGCCTGTTCGTCCGCCTCCAGGCGGAACTGCTCGACCAGCATCATCAGCGTGTCGGCGTCGCCCGCGAGCTTGCGGCTTGCCGTGGTCGTCAGGTCGACCATGGAGGCGTTCTGCTGGGTCATCTGGTCCATCTGGTTGACGGAGCCGTTGACCTCCTGCAGCGCGGCCGCCTGGTCGCGGCTTGCGGTCGCCATCATGTCAACATGCTGGCTGACGGTGACGATCTGCTGGCTGATCGAGGCGAGCACCGCCCCCGTCTCCTGCACGAGATGCGCCCCGGCGCTGACCTCGCTCGTCGACTTCTCGATGAGGCCCTTGATCTCGCGGGCGGCACTCGCCGAACGCTGGGCGAGCTCGCGCACTTCCTGCGCGACGACCGCGAAGCCCTTGCCCGCCTCGCCCGCGCGGGCGGCCTCGATGCCGGCATTGAGCGCCAGGAGGTTGGTCTGGAAGGCGATGTCGTCGATCACCTCGATGATCTGCTCGATCTGGCGCGAAGCGCCCTCGATGCGGCCCATTGCGGCAATCGCGTTGCTGACGACCTCCGCGGAGCTGTCGGCGCTGCGCTTGGTCGTGCCGACGACGAGGTTCGCCTCATGCGCCCGCTCGGCGGAGGAGCGCACGGTGGCGGTGATCTGCTCGACCGCCGCGGCCGTTTCCTCCAGCGAGGAGGCCTGCGATTCGGTGCGCTTGGAAAGCGCATCGGCCGATTGCAGCATGTCCGAGCCGCTGCGCTGGATCGACAGCGCATTGTTGCGGATCTGGCCGAGCGTGTCCTGAAGGCGCACGAGCGAGACGTTGAAGTCCTGGCGGAGCTGCTCGAGGCGGCCGGTGAACGGCGTCTCGATCTGGCGCGACAGGTCCCCCTGGGCGAGACGGCCGAGGCCGGCGGCGAGCGCATCGACCGCGAAGTCGATCTGGCGGTCGAGGGCCTGCTTCTCGGCGTCGTTGCGGGCGCGTTCGGTTTCCGCCGCTGCACGCTGCTGCTCGCTTTCCTCCTCGATGCGTATCTTCGACAGGGCGTTCTCCTTGAAGACGCCGAGCGCGCGGGCCATGTCGCCGATCTCGTCGGCGCGGCCCTCGCCGGAAATGCCGGTATCGAGGAAGCCGTCCGCAAGGCGGCGCATGGCGCCGGTAATCTGGCCGATCGGCCCCTTCAGCGTCAGCACCAGGGCGATGCCGGCAAGCACGGCGATCGCGGCACCGGCGACGGTGGCGACGACCGAGACCTGGTTGGCCTTCTCCCGCTCGGTGCCGGCGCTCGTCTTCTGCTCCTCGGCGAACTGGCTGAGCAGGTTCCAGATCGTATCGATCGACTGGCCGGCGGCCTCGAAATCGGCGGCACGCTCGGTGCTGATCTTCACCAGCGCGGCGCTGTCGGCCTCGATCCGGTCGAGCATCGGCGTCAGGCCGTCGTCGACCGCGTCGAAGAAGGGCAGGCCGCTGGCGCTGCCGCGCAGGCTCTTGATGTCGATGCGCAGGATGGAAAGGTTACCGAGAAGCTTGACGCGGTTCGTATCCGAGGTCTGGCCGAGGAAGCGCGCGGAGGCGACCTTGATGTCGTCGATCGTCGATACCAGCTTGCGCGTCGAGGCGAGGATCGCCTCGGACTTGATGATCGGTTCGTCGAGCGCGCTGAAGATGCGGGTCGCCTCGCGCATCTTCTCGGCGGCCGCGCCCTGGAGCTGGATGGCCACCTGGCGGAAGCGGCTCACGCGACGCGCGATCTCAGGCACGGTGGTGGCCGCCGGGTCGGACGAGGCCAGGAAGCCGCCGAGTTCCTCGATCGTGTTGCGGATGGTGACGGAGACGACCTTCTGGCTCTTCGGCAGGATCGCCGTGATCGAACGGTCGGTCTTGGCAATCAGCGGGTAGCGCTCCCTGACCAGCTTCAACTGCTCGTCGGGCGTCGCGCCCTTGCCGAAATCGGCGAGGAAATCGGCGAAGAACTTGCCGGCATTGGTCAGGCGCTCGGCCTCGCGCAGCATGCTCTTGGCGCTGTTCTCGTCCTGGCGCACGGAACGCTGGAGCTTCGTGGCCTCGTCGAGGATCTTGACCTGCTCGGCGGTGAGCGCGTTGAGGTTCTTCGTCATCGCATCGTGCAGGCCGGTCTCGTTGACGTAGAGCGCCCACAGGCCGTCCATGCGGGCCTCGATGTCCCTGGTCTGGGCCTGCGCGTCGACGAGGCGCGACTTGTCGGCATCGGGCGCCAGCGCATCCATCGTCGCCTGGAGGACGGCGCCCTGCGCGTTGAGACGCTGGTGCACGGCGTCCCGGCTCTCCTCCGAGGTGTTCTGGAGGAAGCGGTTCATGCCGGCATAGACGTCCTTGAAGCCGCTGAGCGACTGGAGGACGCTGTTGGAAATCTCCATGCGGCCCTGCAGCAGGCCGGATGCATAAAGGCCGGTGAAGCCGACCGCGCAGATGCTGAGAACGAAAGGCAGGATGAAGACAAGAACCTTGGTCTGGATCTTGAAGCGGGCGAGAATCTTGTCAATGAACATGGCGGAACATCCGTTGTCGGCGTGCTCCACCCCTGACCTTTTCGGGCCTCCCCAGGATCGGACGCCGGATTACCGACTTTCATGCGGCCGCAATGCCGCGCATCCGGGGGGAGCAGTCATTGCCAGCCGCGTGCGCCCATCGTGGGACACGGCCTCCGGAACCCTATGCGGGCGATACTCGGCGGCAATCTTTAAGATTCCCTCACTTTTTAAACCGATTTATTACCAGTCCGAAGCGTCAGAGCGCGAGGATGGCGAGGGCGGCCAGAAGGGTTGCGGCGAGCGTGCAATTGATGCCGATCGCGACGAGGCGGCGGCGGCTTTCCTGCGCGGCGACGGCGATGGCGCAGGAGGGGCGGTTTCTGGCGGACATGCAGCGATACTCCGTTACGGGATAAAGGCAATCCGGATGATCCGGCCAGCCGGCCCACATCATGTTGTCCTCCCCCTCGGGCAGGGCGGAAAACGCCGACTTCCGGCCAGCATCCCTCCGAGGTCTTAAGGGATGGTAAAGACCGCCGCGGCGTCAGGCTTCCTGGCCCGCCGCATGGCCCGAGGCCCATGCCCACTGGAAATTGTAGCCGCCGAGCCAGCCCGTCACGTCCACCGCCTCGCCGATGAAATAGAGGCCCGGCACCGCCTTTGCCGCCATGCTGCGGGAATCCAGCGCTGCCGTATCGACCCCGCCGAGGGTGACCTCGGCCGTGCGATACCCTTCCGAGCCCGGCGGGCGCAGGCGCCAGTCCCCGAGGCGCTGGACGAGCGCCTCGACGCGGCGGCCGGGAAGCTCGGCAAGCGGCCCGTCGATGCCGAGTTCGGCGACGAGGAGTTGGGCGAGCTTTTTCGGCATGTGGTCGGCCAGGACGGTTTGCAGCGCCTGCCGGCCGTTCTGCCGCCGGGCGGCGGCGATGACGGCGGAAAAATCGACGTCCGGGCAGATGGTGAGGGCGATTTCCTCGCCCTCGCGCCAGTAGGACGAGATCTGCAGGATGGCGGGGCCGCTGAGGCCGCGATGGGTGAAGAGCGCCGCCTCGCGGAATTCCGCCCTGCCGTGGCGGGCGACGACCTCCACCGAGACGCCGGGCAGGCCTTCGTGGGCGGCAAGCGTCGCCGGGTCGAGCGTCAGCGGGACGAGGCCGGCGCGGGTTTCCACGACGGGCAGGCCGAACTGCTCGGCGATGCGATAGGCAAAGCCGGTCGCACCCATCTTGGGGATCGACTTGCCGCCGGTCGCGATGACCAGCGACGACGCTTCCACCGTTCCCTCACCGGTGACGACGCGAAAGGCATCGCCATCGTGTTCGACGGCGGCGATCGGCGTCGAAAGCCGCAGTTCCACGCCAACAGCCTTCATCTCCGCCAGCAGCATGGCGATGATGTCCTTCGCCGAATTGTCGCAGAAGAGCTGGCCGAGCGTCTTCTCGTGCCAGGGAATGCGGTGGCGCTCGACGAGGTCGAGGAAATCGCGCGGCGTGTAGCGGGCAAGCGCCGACTTGCAGAAATGCGGATTGGCCGAGAGGAAGTTCTTCGGTCCGGCATGGATATTGGTGAAGTTGCAGCGCCCGCCGCCGGAAATGCGGATCTTCTCGCCGGGCGCGCGGGCATGGTCGAGCACCAGCACGCGGCGGCCGCGCCGGCCCGCCTCGATGGCGCACATCATGCCCGCCGCACCCGCTCCGATGATGACGACGTCCCGCCGTTCCGCCACGTGTCCGATCCCCGTTTCGCCTTCCTTTCGGCCATCGCGGGCGAAAGTCAACCGGCGAAAAGCGCGCAAATTCCTGAAAAATCGTCTTTTCTACCCCCCGGGGGGAGCTAGCCAAGGGTCAAACTCCGGCTATGATGGCGCATCGTCAACCAAACCCGGTGTCTCATGCCGTCCAAAAAGAAAGTCGTTACCCCCACCGTCGAAAAGGCCGCACGCTCCTCTAAAATCCCTCCCGCCATCAGCGTGCCGCGCGGGGTAAAGACCTGGAAGGACGCCGCAGACTGGCTTCGCGCCCGCGGCATCGAAGACATCGAATGCATCACGCCGGACCTTGCAGGGGTGCCGCGCGGCAAGATGATGCCGTCATCGAAGTTCACGTCGAACACCTCTCTCGCCCTGCCGTCGGCGCTCTACCGCCACACGATCTCCGGCGACTATCCGGAGGAGACCGGCAATTTCCGCTACGAGCCGCGCGACAGCGACCTGAAGCTCGTGCCGGATCTCTCCACGCTTTCCGTGGTGCCGTGGGAGACAGACCCGACCGCGCAGGTCATCTGCGACATCGTCGGCTCGACCGGCGAGAGCGTGCCCTATACGCCGCGCAACGTCCTGAAGAACGTCGTGAACATGTATCGCGACCGCGGCTGGAAGCCGGTGGTGGCGCCGGAGATCGAGTTCTACCTCGTCGCCGTCAACGACGACCCGGACTATCCGCTGCATCCGCCGAAGGGCCGTTCCGGCCGCTCCATCCAGGGCGGCCAGGGCTATTCCATCGCGGGCATCAACGAGTTCGACGAGCTGATCGACGACATCTACCACTTCTCGGAAAAGCAGGGGCTCGAGATCGATACCCTGATCCACGAGGAAGGCCCGGCGCAGCTCGAGATCAACCTGCGCCACGGCGATCCCGTGGAGCTTGCCGACCAGGTGTTCCTGTTCAAGCGCACGATCCGCGAGGCGGCGCTCAAGCACGGCATCTACGCCACCTTCATGGCAAAGCCCATGCAGGGGCAGGCCGGCTCGGCGATGCACATCCACCAGTCGGTGGTCGATATCGAGACCGGCAGGAACGTCTTCTCCAATCCGGACGGCTCGGCGTCGAAGGAGTTCTTCCACTTCATCGGCGGCATGCAGGCCTATGTGCCGAAGACGCTGGTCATGATGGCGCCCTATGTGAATTCCTACCGGCGCCTGACGCCCGACATGTCGGCGCCGGTCAACAATGCCTGGGGCTACGACAACCGCACGACGGCCTTCCGCGTGCCGGTATCGGATGCCGCGGCGCGGCGCATCGAGAACCGCCTGCCGGGCTCGGACGCCAACCCCTATCTCGCGCTCGCGGCCTCGCTCGGCTGCGGCCTGCTCGGCATCATGAACAAGCTGGAGCCGACCGCGCCGACGGAGGACACCGCCAACGAGGGCTCGATCGAGCTGCCGCGCGGCCTGCTCGAAGCCGTGTCGCTGCTCGAATCCGACCCGGCTCTGGCCGAGGTGCTGAGCGCCGAGTTCATCGGCCTCTATGCCGGCGTCAAGCGGGGCGAGTTCGAGACCTTCATGCAGGTGATCAGCCCCTGGGAGCGCGAGTTCCTGCTGCTCAACGTCTGAGCGGCCGGCGGTCCGGGCCGCTGCAAGAGATCCGATCCTGAGAGCGGCGGCGCCCCGGCGCGCCGCCGCACCCTCTCGAACACGAGTGTGCGCAATGCCCTGGCAAAGCCCGATTTCCCCCGGCATCTCCTGGTATGAGGCGAGTGTCGGAGACCGCCCCGAATATGCCCCCCTCGACGGCTCGGTGGAGACCGATGTCGCCATCGTCGGCGGCGGCTTCACCGGCCTGCAGGCCGCCTACAATCTCGCGCGGAAGGGCGTCCGCGTCACGCTCATCGAGGCGCACCGCTTCGGCGACGGCGCGTCGGGGCGCAACGGCGGGCAACTCGGCACCGGCCAGCGCGCCGAGGCGGAGGAGCTGGAGGCCGAACTCGGCTACGAGCGCGCGAAGGCCCTCTTCGACCTCGCCGAGAATGCCAAGCGCCATGTCCAGGACTTCGCCGATGCGCAGAACCTCGACATCGAATACGTCCCCGGCCAGCTCAATGTCAGCCACAAGGCAAGCTTCGAGAAGGATTTCCGCGATCATGTCGAGATCGCCGCAACCCGTTTCGGCTATCCGCACATGACCTACATGGACCGGGCGGAGACGGAGGAGCGCGTCGGCTCGAAGCGCTTCTTCTTCGGCATCCGCGACACCGGCACCGGCCATATCCACCCGATGAAGCTGCTGGTCGGCATCGCCCGCGCCGCGAAGGCCGCCGGCGCCAGCCTGCACGAGAAGACCCCCGCGCTGAAGATCGAACGAGCCGGCGGCAAGGCGGTGATCACCACCGCGAAGGGCACGATCCGCGCCGACAAGGCGCTGGTCGCCTGCAATGCCTATATCGGCGACCTGGAGCAGAAGACGGCGGCGCATGTCATGCCGATCCGCTCCTTCATCGGCGCGACGGTGCCGCTCGACAAGTTCCCCTCGGTCATTCCCGGCGGCGAGGCCATCGCCGACACGCGGTTCGTCGTGCGCTATTTCCGCAAGACCCGCGACGGCCGGCTGCTCTTCGGCGGCCGCGAAGCCTATTCGGAAAACCTCGACGACATGACGCCGCCCATCCGCCGGCAGATCGAGGAGGTCTATCCGGAGCTGAAGGGCATCGAGCTCACCCATGCCTGGGGCGGCTCCGTCGGCATCACCATGCCGCGCAAGCCCTATGTGCGCGAGGTCATGCCGGGCATCACCACCATCGGCGGCTATTCCGGCCATGGCGTCATGCTGGCAAACTATTGCGGCAAGCTCTATGCGGACGACGTGACGGATGGCAGCAGCGAGCTGGACCTGATGAAGGCCCTGAAGATTCCGGCCTTTCCCGGTGGCCGGCGCTTGCGCTCGCCGCTTCTGTTCCTCGCCATGACATGGTACGCGCTGCGCGACAGGCTCTGATCGAAACGGAAGCACCGATTTTGTTGCGTTGCACGCTGGTGTTTTTAAATCGATTAGATTATAACACCCGGCAACAGAACGAGATCGAGATTATCCGATGAGCAGCCAGATCATTCCCGTTGAACCTTTCGACTATGTCGTCTTCGGCGGAACCGGCGACCTTGCGGAACGCAAGCTCCTTCCGGCCCTCTACCACCGGCAGCTCGCCGGCCAGCTCTCCGACCCGACGCGCATCATCGGCGCCTCGCGCACGGCCTATACGGACGCGGAATACCGCAAGTTCGCCGTCGATGCGCTGAGGGAGCACCTGAAGGCCGGCGAATTCGACGACGAGCAGGTCAAGACCTTCTGCGACCGGCTGTTCTACGTCGCGGTCGACGCCAAGTCCGACCAGGGATGGGACAAGCTGAAGACCCTGCTCGACGAGGGCAAGGACCGCGTGCGCGCCTTCTATCTTGCCGTCGCGCCCGCCATCTTCGGCGACATCTCGGAAAAGATCCGCGACCACAAGCTCATCACCAAGCAGACGCGCATCGTCGTCGAAAAGCCGATCGGCCGGGACCTTGCCTCCGCCAATGCGCTCAACAACACGATCGGCAAGGTCTTCCACGAAGAGCAGATCTTCCGCATCGACCACTATCTCGGCAAGGAGACGGTGCAGAACCTGATGGCGCTACGTTTCGCCAACGCGCTCTACGAGCCGCTGTGGAACTCAGCCCATATCGATCATGTGCAGATCACGGTCGCCGAATCGGTCGGCCTCGAAAGCCGCGCGGGCTACTACGACAAGGCCGGCGCGCTGCGCGATATGGTGCAGAACCACATCCTCCAGCTCCTCTGCCTCGTGGCGATGGAAGTGCCCTCCTCCATGGACGCCGAGGCCGTGCGCGACGAGAAGCTCAAGGTGCTGCGCGCGCTGAAGCCGATCGACCAGTACAATGTCGAGCGCCTGACGGTGCGCGGCCAGTACCGTGCCGGTGCGTCGGCCGGCGGCCCGGTCAAGGGCTATCTCGAAGAGCTGGAAGGCGGCGTTTCCAACACGGAGACCTTTGTTGCCGTCAAGGCCGAGATCGGCAACTGGCGCTGGGCGGGCGTGCCCTTCTACATCCGCACCGGCAAGCGCCTTGCCGCGCGCGTGTCGGAGATCGTCATCACGTTCAAGCCGATCCCGCATTCGATCTTCGATCCCTCGGCGGGCCGCATCGAGGCGAACCAGCTCATCATCCGCCTCCAGCCGGACGAGGGCGTCAAGCAGTCGCTGATGATCAAGGACCCCGGCCCGGGCGGCATGCGCCTGCGCAACGTCTCGCTCGACATGAGCTTTGCGGAAGCCTTCGACGCGCGCAATGCCGATGCCTACGAGCGCCTGCTGCTCGACGTCGTGCGCGCCAACCAGACGCTGTTCATGCGCCGCGACGAGGTGGAGGCCGCATGGCGCTGGGTCGACCCGATCCTGAAGGCCTGGGAAGCGACCGGCCAGCAGGTGCAGGGCTATACCGCCGGCACCTGGGGTCCGAGCCAGGCCATCGCCCTCATCGAGCGCGACGGCCGCACCTGGCACGAAACGTAAGGAAGGCCGATGAGCGCTGAAATGCATGAATTCAGGGACGGCGCGGCATTGGCCGAAGCGCTTGCGGACCGCGTTTCCGCCGCACTCGCCGACGGTATCGCCGCGCGCGGCCGCGCGACCATCGCGGTTTCCGGCGGCTCGACGCCCAAGGCCTTCTTCCGGGCGCTCGCCGCCCGCGACATCGACTGGAGCGAGGTGACGGTCACGCTCGTCGACGAGCGCTTCGTGCCGGCGGACAATCCGCGCTCGAACCACCTGCTCGTCGCCGACAACCTGCTGCAGGGCAAGGCGAAGGCCGCATGCTTCCTGCCGCTCTACCGGGACGCCGGCAGCGCGCAAGAGGCGGCGAAGATCGCCTCCGCCGCTGTCGCAAGCCTCGGCCATCCCTTCGACGTCGTCATCCTCGGCATGGGAACGGACGGCCATACGGCCTCGTTCTTCCCCGGCGGCAGCAACCTTGCCGAGGCGATCTCGGCCGCAACGCCCCGCGGCGTGATCACCATGGAAGCGGAGGGCGCGGGCGAAACCCGCCTTACCCTCACCTTCGCCAGCCTTCAGGATGCCCGCCTTCTGGTGCTGCACATCGAAGGCCAGGGCAAGAAGGACGTGCTTGCCGCCGCCACGGGCGACGGCCCGGAAACCGACATGCCGATCCGTGCCGTTCTCCGGCGCGCGGCAACGCCGGTCGACATCTACTGGGCGCCCTAGGGCGCCCGGCCGGCTGAAGCCGAACATGCCCGGCGCGAAGCGCCGTCGTTACCCGCGGATGGCGCAGCTTTCCCGCTCGCTTTGCCGCGCCAGAACGCAATCGAGAAAGTCAGGATAGCCCCATGTCCGCCGACAAACGCATCGAAGCCATTACCGCCCGCATCGTCGAACGTTCCAGGCCGCATCGCGAGCCCTATCTTGCGCGCGTGCGCGCCGCCGCCTCCAGGGGCGTGCACCGCTCCGTGCTTTCCTGCGGCAACCTTGCGCATGGCTTTGCGGTCTGTTCCCCCGCCGAGAAGGACGCGCTCGCCGGCGACCGCGTTCCCAACCTCGGCATCGTCACCGCCTATAACGACATGCTCTCGGCGCACCAGCCGTTCGAGACCTATCCGGCGCTGATCCGCGAGGCCGCGCGGGAAGCGGGCGGCGTGGCGCAGGTCGCCGGCGGCGTGCCGGCCATGTGCGACGGCGTCACACAGGGCCAGCCGGGCATGGAACTCTCGCTCTTCTCGCGCGACCTGATCGCCATGGCAGCGGGCGTCGGCCTGTCGCACAACATGTTCGATTCGGTCGTCTATCTCGGCGTCTGCGACAAGATCGTGCCGGGCCTGACGATCGCGGCCCTCACCTTCGGGCATCTTCCCGCCGTCTTCATTCCCGCCGGCCCGATGACATCGGGCCTGCCGAACGACGAGAAGGCCCGCGTGCGCCAGCTCTATGCCGAGGGCAAGGTCGGCCGCGCCGAACTGCTCGATGCCGAATCCAAGTCCTATCACGGCCCCGGCACCTGCACCTTCTACGGCACCGCCAATTCCAACCAGATGCTGATGGAGATCATGGGCTTCCACATGCCCGGCGCCTCCTTCATCAATCCCGGCACGCCGTTGCGCGACGCGCTGACGAAGGAAGCCGCCAGGCGCGCACTCGCCATCACCGCCGAAGACAACGAGTTCACACCGGCCGGCGAGATGATCGACGAGCGCTCCATCGTCAACGGCGTCGTGGGGCTCCACGCCACGGGCGGCTCGACCAACCACACGCTGCACCTCATCGCCATGGCGCGCGCCGCCGGCATCCTGCTGACCTGGAAGGACATTTCCGACCTTTCGGACGTCGTGCCGCTGCTTGCCCGCGTCTATCCGAACGGGCTTGCCGACGTGAACCATTTCCACGCGGCGGGCGGCATGGGCTTCCTCATCCAGGAGCTCCTGAAGACCGGCATGCTGCACGACGACGTGCGCACCGTCTACGGCCAGGGCCTTCAGGCCTACACGATCGAGCCGAGGCTCGGCGGAAACGGCACCGTGCACCGCGAGCCGGCGCCGAAGGTCAGCCACGACCCGAAGGTCCTCGCCAGCATCGAGGCGCCCTTCCAGCCGACCGGCGGCCTGAAGATGCTGACCGGCAATATCGGCAAGGCGGTGATCAAGATCTCTGCCGTCAAGCCGGAGCGCCATGTCATCGAGGCGCCGGCCAAGGTCTTCCACGACCAGCAGGAACTCAATGTCGCCTTCAAGAACGGCGAGCTGACGGGCGATTTCATCGCGGTCGTGCGCTTCCAGGGCCCGAAGGCCAACGGCATGCCGGAACTGCACAAGCTGACCACCGTGCTCGGCATCCTGCAGGACCGCGGCCAGCGCGTGGCGCTGCTCACCGACGGGCGCATGTCCGGCGCCTCCGGCAAGGTCCCGGCCGCCATCCACGTGACGCCCGAGGCGGTCGACAACGGCCCGATCGGCCGCATCCGCGAAGGCGACACGATCCGGCTGGATGCCGCCAACGGCACCATCGAGGTCCTGGTGGACGCCGCCGAGTTCGCCGCCCGCCCGCAGGCTGCGGCCGACCTTTCCGGCAACGAATTCGGCATGGGCCGCGAGCTCTTCGCCCCCTTCCGGGCGATTGCGGGGCCGGCGGATCACGGGGCGAGCGTGCTGTTCGCGTAATCGGGCAAGCCGCCCCTCAAACCCTCAGCCATAGATATCCAGCGTACGGCCCTGGTGGTTGCGGTGGGTGGAGTAGACGAAGATGCGCTGCAGGTCCTTGTCGGAGAGAAGGCGCAGGAAGCGGGCTTCCACCACGTCGTTCGGATAGACGCGCTGCGTCAGGCAGCCGATCATCGGGATGCGGGCGCTGACGATGTCGAGGTAGAAGTTGCGCGGAAGCTGGAACTTCGACGTCATGGTGATGACGGCGCCGCTGCGCGACAGCTTGATGATGACGCCGCGGCGGGAGACGAGATTGACGAGGCCGCCGCTCTCGGTGAACTCGATGCGGGCCTCGTTGCAGGTGTCCTCCAGCGGGAAACTCTTTTCCCGGTCGTACATGAAGGACTCTTCCTTGTTCAGATAATTGCCCCGCGGGTCTTGACCCTGAATGCTCATCCGCCTGCTGCCCCGGCACTTTCCATTTTCGGGGAAAACGTAGGGGAGCAAGGCTTAACACGGGGTTGAGCGGCAAGGCTAAATCCTGCAGCCCGGCCGACATGTCGCACAAGGATCGCGGCGGTTTCCCTGTTCAGGCCGCGCGGTAGCTTCTGCCGGACGCATCGAAGAGATGCAGCTTGGCCCTGTCCGCCGTGAAGCGGACCTTGTCGCCGCGCTTGACGGCGAGGATGCCCGGGATCTTGGCGATGATCGGCTCGCCCTCGACGAGACCGTCGATATAGAGCAGCGTCACCTCGCCGAGGGCCTCGACGATGGAGACCGTTCCCTCGAAGAGGAAGTCCTCGCCGGTCGTGATCTGCAGGTCCTCGGGCCGGACGCCGAAGCTTGCCGCCTTGCCGTTTTCCGAGGCGACAGTCGGGATGCCGACGCTGCAGACGCGGCCTCCGGTCAGTTCCAGCGACGTCGCCTCCCCTGTGGCGGTGATCCTGGCGGGGATGATGTTCATGGCCGGCGAGCCGATGAAGCGGGCGACGAAGAGATTGGCCGGGCGCTCGTAGAGTTCGAGCGGCGGGCCGACCTGCTCGATATGGCCGGCCGAGAGCACGACGATGCGGTCGGCGAGCGTCATCGCCTCCACTTGGTCGTGCGTGACGTAGATCATCGTCGTGTCGGCCATCTGCTCGTTGAGCTTGGCGATCTCGATGCGGGTGGCGACGCGCAAGGCCGCATCGAGGTTCGACAGCGGCTCGTCGAAGAGGAAGACCTTGGGGTCGCGGCAGATGGCGCGGCCGATGGCGACGCGCTGGCGCTGGCCGCCCGAAAGCGCCTTGGGCAGGCGGTCGAGATATTGCGTGAGCTGGAGAATGTCGGCGGCCGAGCGCACGCGGCGGTCGATCTCCTCCTTGCTCTCGCCGGCGATCCGCATGCCGAAGGCCATGTTGTCGTAGACGGTCATGTGGGGATAGAGGGCGTAGGACTGGAAGACCATGGCAATGCCGCGCTTGGAGGGCGGCACGTCGTTGACGCGCTCGCCGCCGATCAGCATGTCGCCGCCGGTGATGGCCTCCAGGCCCGCGATCATGCGCAGGAGGGTCGACTTGCCGCAGCCGGACGGGCCGACGAAGACGATGAACTCGCCCTGCCTGATGTCGAGATCGATGCCGTGGATCACGTCCACCGCACCATAGGACTTGCGGATATCCTTGAGCACCAGCCCTGTCATGTTGCTACCTCCCCTTGTGTCCCGATTGCGCGTGCGAACCGCTTCGCGCTCCTCATGGATCGATCCGTCATACGAAGCGGGCGAAGAACCCGCTCCAGGCCGGAAGCTCTATGCTTTCCGCATGCATCACGCTTTCGAACCCGTGGCCCTCCAGCACCTCCAGCGTGCCGGACGGCAGGTCGGCCAGGCGCGGAACCGGGCTCATGTTGAAGGTGCAGAAGACCTTCTCGTTGCCGTGCGTGCGCACGAAGGAGAGGATCGCGCCCTCCGCCGAATGGAACTCGATCTCGCCCTTGACCAGCGCCACATGCTCCTTGCGGAAGGCGAGGAAGCGGCGGTAATGCGCAAGCACCGACGCCGCGTCGCCGTCCTGCACGTCGACGGCGCGCTCCAGATGAGCGGCGGGAACCGGAAGCCACGGCCTGCCGGCGCTGAAGCCGCCGGTCTCGTGCCGGCTGTCCCAGACCATCGGCGTGCGGCAGCCGTCGCGGCCCTTGAAGTCCGGCCAGAACTGGATGCCGTAGGGGTCCTGGAGATCCTCGTAGGCAAGCTCGGCTTCCGGCAGCGCCAGTTCCTCGCCCTGGTAGATGCACACGGAGCCGCGCAGCGACATCAGGAGGCTCGCGAGCAGCTTGGCATGCGCCTCGTGGTCGGTGACGGCGCTGCCCCAGCGGCTGACATGGCGCATCACGTCATGGTTGGAGAAGGCCCAGCAGACCCAGCCTTCGGGCGCCGCCTTCTCCAGCGCGTGCTGCGTCTCGGCGACGAAGGCCGGCGTCAGCGGATCGGGCGCCAGGAACTCGAAGGCATAGCACATATGCATCTTGTCGCCGCCGGAGGTGTACTCGCCGGCGATTTCGAGGCCGCGCTGGCTGTCGCCCACCTCGCCAACGGCAGCGATCGCCGGAAACTCCTCCATGAGGGCGCGGAAGCGCTTGAGGAATTCCAGGTTCTCCGGCTGGTTCTTGTCGTAGAGATGTTCCTGGTAGTTATAGGGGTTCACGGCGGGCGCCGTCTGCGCGTTGCGGCGCTCGGGAGCGAGCGACGGGTTGTCGCGCAGTTCCTTGTCGTGGAAATAGAAGTTGATCGTGTCGAGGCGGAAGCCGTCGACGCCGCGCTGCAGCCAGAAGCGGGCGACCGCGAGCAGCGTGTCCTGGACCTCCGGGTTGTGCAGGTTCAGGTCCGGCTGCGAGGTCAGGAAGTTGTGCATGTAGTATTGCAGGCGCGTCGGGTCCCACTGCCAGGCGGAGCCGCCGAAGATCGACAGCCAGTTGTTGGGCGGCGTGCCGTCCGGCCTGGAATCGGCCCAGACATACCAGTCGGCGCGCGGATTGGTGCGGCGCGAGCGGCTTTCGACGAACCAGGGATGCCTGTCGGAGGTGTGCGAGAGCACGAGGTCGATCATGACGCGGATGTTGAGCCGGTGGGCTTCGGCGATCAGCGCGTCGAAATCGGCAAGCTCCCCGAAGATCGGATCGACGTCGAGATAATCCGAGACGTCGTAGCCGAAATCCCGCATGGGCGAGGTAAAGAAGGGCGAGACCCAGATCGCATCCACCCCGAGGGAGGCGACGTGGGGGAGCCGCTCGGTGATGCCCTTTATGTCGCCGATCCCGTCGCCGTTGGTGTCCTGGTAGGAGCGCGGATAGATCTGATAGATCACCGCGCCGCGCCACCAGTCCTTGTCCGGCTGGAGAAGAGTCGAATCCAACGTCGTCATTCCCGTTTGTCCTGTCTGCAAGTTGTCAGCCACCCTTGACCGATCCCGCCAGCAGGCCGCGCACGAGGTAGCGCTGCAGGCTGAAGAAGACGATGAGGGGGACGATGATGGTGATGAAGGCGGAGGCCGTGAGGATTTCCCAGTTGCCGCCGCGCGAACCGAGGAGGTTCACCAGGCGCCCGGTCAGCACCAGTTCGTCATTGCCCGTGCCGAGGAAGACCATGGCGACGAGCAGGTCGTTCCACGTCCACAGGAACTGGAAGATGGCGAAGGAGGCGAGCGCCGGGAAGGACAGCGGCAGGATGATCTTCACGAAGATGTCGAAATCCGACGCGCCGTCGACGCGGGCCGATTCCATGATCTCGCGCGGCAGGCCGGCCATGTAGTTGCGCAGCAGATAGACCGCGAGCGGCAGGCCGAAGCCCATATGCGCGAGCCAGATGCCGACATAGGTCTTGGCCGGCACGCCGAAGAAGGCACCGACGCCGTTATAGAGCCGGAGCAGCGGGATCAGCGACATTTGCAGGGGCACGACGAGCAGGCCGACGACGACGGCGATCAGGATCGCCCGGCCGGGAAACGGCATCCAGGCCAGCGCATAGGCGCAGAAGGCGGCGACGAGGATCGGGATGATGGTCGAGGGGATCGCCACCGTCAGCGAGTTGATGAAGGACGAGCCGATGCCGGCGGCGCTCAGAACTTCCCGATAGTTGTCGAGCGTGAAGCGCGGCGGGACGGAGGCGGTGTAGAAGATGCGCTGGCCGCGCGTGCCTTCCATCCTCGCCGGCGAGACGATCTCGTAGCTGCCGTCCTCGTTGACGGTCAGCATCTGGCCGTCGCCAATGTCGGCGGCGGTGCCCGCCTCGAAGGCGGCGGGCTGCATGGGGCGGAAGCCGAAGGCGGAGACCTTGGCATTGCCGCCGTCGTCGATGAGGTTGCCGGAAATGACGAACTTGCCCTCGCGCTCGACCTGCGCTTCCGGCGTTGCGGCGCGGCCCGTGAGGTTCTGCGAGGAGGTGGACAGCGCCGTCCACCAGCCGGAGACGGCGAGCTGATCCTTGTCGCGCAGCGAGGAGATCAGAAGGCCGGCGGTCGGCAGCGTCCAGAGCGCGACAATGAGGAGGACCGAGAGATGGACGACGAGGATGAGCGGCGAACGGGAGGTGGCGATCATCTCAGCGCTCCATTTCCTTGGTGGCGTTGCGGATGTTCCAGATCATGATCGGCACGACGAGGATCATGATGACGACCGCGATGGCCGCGCCGCGGCCGAAGTCGCCGCCGCCGCGGAACATCCAGTCGAACATCAGGTTGGCCAGAACCTGCGTCTGCCACTGGCCGTTGGTCATGGCGAGCACGATGTCGAAGACCTTGAGGACAAGGATGGTGATGGTCGTCCACACGACGGCGATGGTGCCCCAGATTTGCGGCACCATGATCTTGAAGAAGATCTGCACGCCGTTCGCGCCGTCGATGACGGCCGCCTCGATCGTCTCTTCCGGGATGCCGCGCAGCGCGGCCGAGAGGATGACCATGGCAAAACCCGTCTGGATCCAGACCAGGATGACCATGAGGAAGAAATTGTTCCAGAAGGGAATGGTCATCCACGCCTCGGGCGTGCCGCCGAGGGCGACGACGACGGCGTTGAGGATGCCGATCTGCTCGGAGCCTTCCGAACGGTAGTCATAGACGAATTTCCAGATGACCGCCGCGCCGACGAAGGAGATCGCCATCGGCATGAAGATCAGCGTCTTGGCGATATTGCCCCACCAGATGCGGTCCGTGAGCGCGGCGATGACGAGGCCGAAGAAGGTGGAAAGCGCCGGAACCACCAGCAGCCAGAGGAAATTGTTGAAGATGGACTGGCGGAACTCGCCGTCTTTGATCATCCAGGCGAAGTTGCTCAAGCCGATGAACTGCTGGCCCGAGCGGTCGTGGAAGGAGAGCCGCACGGATTCGAAGACCGGATAGACGAGATAGACGGTGAGCGCGAAGAGCGCCGGCGCCATGAAGAGCCAGGGCCGGACGGCATTGGTGATCCTGAGGTTGCGGGACGCCTCGGCGCCCATCCGCCCCTTGGAGGGGAAGATCCTGTCGAGCAGCCAGTTCGTTCCGAAGAAATAGACGGCGCAGGCAAGCACGCCCGCCACCATCGTGAAGATGGCGAATAACAGTTGCTGCATGACAGTTCCTCCCCAGGAATGCGCCCCTCATGGACCCTCAGAGGCGCATCGAGCGTTCACGCGGCTTCGTTCCGCATGGTCCGGCTGCATTCGGCATGCTTGGGAAAACCGGCCGGCGGATGCCGGCCGGTTCACCCGGATCTACTTGATGGCGTCCCAGGCCTTCTGGATATCGGCCGCCACGTCGTTGGCCGACTTGCCGCCGACGAAGTCGACCATGCCCGTCCAGAACGCGCCCGCGCCGATCTTGCCCGGCATCAGGTCGGAACCGTCGAAGCGGAAGGTCGTCGAATCGAGCAGGATCTCGCCCTGCTTCTTCATCGGGGCATTGGCATAGGCTTCCTTGTTGGCGCTCTTGAAGGGCGTCAGGAAGCTCGACTGCGCCATCCACACCTCATGGGCGATCGGCGTCTTGAGGAACTCGATGAAGGCGCGCGAGGCGGGCGTGTCCCTGGTGATCATGGCGAGCGTGCCGGCACCGAGGACCGGGTTGCCGAGTTCCGGCTTGCTGGCATAGGGCGGCATGTAGAAGAAGTCCGCGTCCTGACCGACCACCGTGCCCTCCGGGAAGAAGGACGGGATGAACGATGCCTGGTGGTGCAGGTAGCACTTCGGCGGCGAGGCGAAGAGGCCCTTCGGGCTGTCGCGGAAGTCGGTGGAGGCGACCGCCGCCGCGCCGCCGTCGACGAATTTGTCGTTCTTGGCGAACCAGCCGAATTCGTCGAGCGCGCCGACCACGGCGGCATCGGTGAAGGGAATGCCGTTCGTCACCCACTTGTCGTAGGTTTCCGGCGATGCCGTGCGCAGCATCAGGTCCTCGACCCAGTCGGTCGCCGGCCAGCCGGTGGCGCCGCCCGAACCGAGGCCGATGCACCAGGGCGTGCCGCCGTCGGCGACGATCTTCTCGGTCAGCGCCTTGAGGTCTTCCATGGTCTTCGGCACTTCATAGCCGGCGTCCTCGAAGTTCTCCGGCACGTACCAGACCAGCGACTTCACGTCGATCTTGTAGGGGAAGGCGAAGAGCGCGGCGTTGCCGTCCTTGCCCTTGTAGGTCGACAGGTCGACCCAGGATTGGCCGGCGGCATAGTTGTCGAGCAGCCACTGCTTCGTCTCGTCGCCGAGCGGCGTCAGGTAACCCTTGGAGGCGAGGTCGGCGATCAGGCCCGGCTGCGGCAGGATGGCGACGTCGGGCGGGCTGCCGGCCTGCGTGTCGATGACGATCTGCTGCTCGTAGTTCTCGGAGGAGGAGTATTTCAGGTCGACGCCCGTCGCCTCGACGAAATAGGCATAGACATTCTTGAAGAGCGCTTCGTCCTCGCCGCGCCACGGGCCGAAGATGGTGAGCGTCTGGCCCTTGAGGTCGTGGTCCTTCTTGAAGTCCTCGAAGCTCTGCCAGTTGAACTTGGAATCCTCGCCCGGCTTGAATTTCAGATCAGCCGCGACGGCGCCGCCGGCCATCAGAAACGCGAGGGCAGCGGTCATCATCAATGTCTTCTTCACCTGATTTGCCTCCCATAGCAACCCGCCCTCTCCCGGGGCAGGCATTCCCTAAAAAACCCCAAAATTCAAAGCGCTTTGGATTTCCTTTCATCCCATCTACCCCTCATCCTCGTCAAGTACCCCCTAAATCATTTGAATGGGAAATGCCGCTTCTGGTGCAGTGCAGCGTAGTTTTGCGTCGCAAAACGGCCAGATGCGGCTTTTCCTGAAGGTTTTGCTGATGTTAGATGCCGGGGCGTTTTGGAGGCGACTGGGGAGACACCGGCCGGAGGAATTCAAAGCGCTTCGAATGTTTCAAGAAAGCTAAGCATGTGAATCTCAAGCAGTTATCGCAATTGCTGGGCCTCTCCCAGACAACCGTGAGCAGGGCGTTGAACGGCTATCCCGAGGTCAATGCCGAGACGCGCCAGCGCGTGCTCGAGGCCGTCAGGGAGACCGGATACCGTCCGAACCGCGCCGCCCAGCGCCTTGCGACCGGCCGGGCCGGTTCCATCGGCCTCGTCATGCCGACCGCCGATGGCATCGAATCCGACGTGCATTTCGGCGAATTCCTGGCTGGCCTCGGCGACGAGGCGGTCAAGCACGATTTCCATTTCGTCATCAATCCGAGCCATCCGGAAGACGAGGCGGCGACCTGCCGGCGGCTGGTGGCGAGCGGCAATGTCGATGCGCTGTTCCTTGCCTACATGCGCGAGAAGGATCCGCGCATCGCCATGCTGAAGTCGCTGAAGATGCCTTTCGTCGTGCACGGGCGGTCGATCGGCGTCGCCACCGATTACCCCTTCGTGGACATCGACAATACCGGCGCCTTCCACGATGCCGCCCGCCTGCTCGCGCAGCTCGGCCACCGCCAGTTCGCCCTCATCAACGGGCCGGACTACCTCGCCTTCGCGATCCGCCGCCGCAAAGGCACGGAACGCGCGCTCGCCGAACACGGCCTGACGCTGCGCGAGGAATGCGTGCAGCACTCGCAGATGACGGACGAGCACGGTTTCACCGCCATGGAGCGCTTCCTCCAGCTCGAAACGCCGCCGACGGCGGTGCTCTGCTCCAGCACGGTCCTTGCCCTCGGCGCGGTGCGCGCGATCAACCAGGCGGGATTGAAGCTCGGCGCGGACATCTCGCTGATTGCCCATGACGACGTGCTGCCGATGCTGAAGCCGGAAAATTTCATGGTGCCGCTGACGACGACCCGCTCGTCGCTGCGCGCCGCGGGCCAGCGCATCGCCCGCCGCCTCATCGCGGGTATTCTCGACCTGGAGACATTGCCGCAGCAGGAACTCTGGAAAGCCGACCTCATCGTGCGCGCCTCGACGGGACCGGCGCCCGCCAAATGAAAAGGCGCCCCAAGGGCGCCCTTTTGCCGGAAACCGCTTCAGAACTTCGGGGGCGTCCTGCCGGCCTTGCGGTAGGCGGCGATCACGGTATTGGCCATCAGCATGGCGATGGTCATCGGGCCGACACCGCCCGGGACGGGGGTGATGACACCCGCCACCTTCGCGCATTCCTCGAAGGCGACGTCGCCGACGAGGCGCGACTTGCCCTCGCCCCTCTCCGGGGCCGGGACACGATTGATGCCGACATCGATGACGGTCGCGCCGGGCTTCACCCAATCGGCCTTGACCATTTCCGGCCGGCCGACGGCCGCCACGAGGATGTCGGCGTTGCGGCAGACGGCGGGCAGGTCCTTCGTGCGCGAATGGGCGGTCGTGACGGTCGCATTGGCGGCGAGCAGCAGCGCCGACATCGGCTTGCCGAAGAGGTTGGAGCGGCCGATCACCACGGCATTGAGGCCGGACAGATCCTCGCCATGCGTGCGCCGCACGAAGACCATGGCGCCGGCCGGCGTGCAGGAGACGAGGCCGCCGTCGAGATCGCCCGTCGCGACCTTGCCGGCATTGACCACGTGCAGGCCGTCGACGTCCTTTTCCGGCCGGATCGACTGGATGATCGGCTCCGAATTCAGGTGCTTCGGCAGGGGAAGCTGCACGAGGATGCCGTGAATGTTCTCGTCGGCATTGAGGGTCTCGACGAGACGGGCGAGTTCTTCCTGCGTCGTCTCCTCCGGCAACGTATGCTGGATGGAGTTGAAGCCGCATTCCTTGGCCATGCGGCTCTTGGAAGAGACATAGGCGTGGCTGGCCGGATCGTCGCCGACGATGACGACGGCAAGGCCGGGCTTGACGCCTGCATCCTTCTCCAGCGCGGCGGTCGCGGACTTGACGCTCTCAATCACGGAAGCGGCAACCTGCTTCCCATCGATAATGGTGGTCACATTTCTCTCCCTGGATGCTTTGAACCCACTCTAGTGGGGCGGCCGTTCGACGGGATGGCCTCTTAACGCCCTATGCTGTCCAAATCACATAATTTCAAGCGCCCCGGACGGGAAGCGCGACGCAAAACCGCATGCAAGGCGCTTTCGCGTCATTGCTGCGATGTGCCGTGCCGAAACCCTTCAAGCGCCGCAAGGTCCCGCCGGACGTCGTCGATGAGGAATTCTTCGGCCGCCGGAACCGCGAAAATCGTGAAATCTGCAAAATACATATATTTATCAAAGGCTTGATCGAATGGTTAGCGAAGCGTGAATCTGCTCGACCGTGTTTTCCCGAAATCCTTAAACGGCCCTTCAGGCGAACTTGCTAGATCGACGGCAGGGCAAGCCTTGCGGAAGCGGCACGACGCCGGTTCCGCGGGCATTGCAGAATGCGCCGGCCGCGCGGGTGATGACCTGCCGGAGGCGGGCAGCCGCAAGGGAAGGAACTGCGTCATGACCTTCGCGTCGGGCAACATCGCCGCTTCGCAACGGGACATTCTCGGCCTGCCGGTCTACGACCTCGGCTGGGCGGAGGCGCTGGCCTTCGCGGAAGAAATGGCCAGCCTGCCCTTCGGGCAAAGCGTCATCGCCTTCCTCGACGCGAGGAACGGCAACCGCATGATGAGCGACAGGGAATACCGGGCCGTGCTGGAGCGCCAGATCGTGCTGCCCGAAGGCGACGGCATCGACATCGCCTCCAAGATGTTCCACGGCCGGAGATTTCCGGCAAATCTCAGCGGCACCACATTCGTGCCGGCGCTTCTGACCTATCTTGCGCGGCCCATGCGCGTCGCGCTGGTCGGCGGGGAGCAGGCCATGCTGATGCAGGCGGCGGAGGAACTGCGCCGCCACACGCCCTGGCACGAGATCCTGCCGATCGCCGACGGCGCCTTCGACCGGGCGCAATCCGATGCGGTCATGGAGCGCGTGCGTGCCGCGAAGGCGGACATATTGCTCGTCTCCATGGGCAGCCCGGCACAGGAAACATGGATCGACCGGCATGTCGGGCCCGGCCACGCCCGGCTGGTGCTGAGCGTCGCGGGCCTGTTCGAGGCGATTGCCGACGGCACGTATCGTAAGGCGGCCGCCGTTCGCGCGAGCCGTCTCGAGCGGCTGCGCCGCTTCGCTCGGCAGCCGGATCTCGCCGCACCTGTCTTCCTTTATCACGTCCTGCGCCACAAGCTGTCGAGCGTGACGGCATCACGCGGCCCGGCAAGGACGGCAAAGGCCGGCTCGCTGTAGGCGACCGGCCTTGCAGCATTCGATCATCGGCGTAGGGTATCAGTGCCCGCTCTTCGGCGCCGGCTCTGCTGCCGGGACCTCGCCCTTGAAGAGCGTCACGCCGCGCCTCGGTGGCGGGTTCGCCACGGAGGCGGTGGTGAGGTAGTCGATCTGCTCGACATAGACCTCGGCGATGACCTCGGCGCCGAAGCGACGGTTCAGCCCCTCCTTCACCACGCCCCGGAAAGCATCGAGGTCGAAGCTGCCCGCCGCCGCAACGTCGATCATCTTCTTGCCGACGAGCAGCGTATAGAGCTCGTCGGTGATCATTTCCGGCAAGGGCACGACCTGCTTGGCCGCAAGGTCCTTGTTCGCCTTGTAGGCGAGCTTGGTCAGCAGGTAGCCGCTGACCCCGCCCTCCCCGATCACAGGCACCGTCGTAGTCAGGCCGCTGACGAATTCCATCGCCGCCTCGCGCTCGGCCGCGGCCGCATCGACCTTCGGGGCCGACGCCATCTTGAGCGAGAAGTAGACGGAGGCGAGCGTGATCGCGAGAATCCAGACGCCGGTGCCTATCAGCTTGATCATGTACCGTAACCCAGGCGGAACTGTTCCTGCGAATAGGTGCCGTCAGCCTCCAGGTCCTGAACGGCATTCTTCAGGATGACGACGACCTCCCGCACCGCTTCCAGATGGGCCGAAACGCGCTGGGCGTTGGTGGCGAGCTTCTCGCGCACGCGGCCGAGCTGCGTCGAGAAGGTCGGCGGAACCTCTTCCGGCCGCACGTCGCGCGTCAGCATCGCCAGTTCGTAGAGGCAACGGCTCTTGTGAGCATTCGAGGTGGGCAGATCGAAATGGGGATCGCTGCCGATATTGTCGTTCTCGTTGTCGATGATCGTCTCGAGCCGGCCGAGGACGGTGCGGATCCGCAATTCGTTGTTCGCCTGTTCCATTTTCTTGTTCTCCGCTTATGCTTTCTTGTCGTCTTCCTTGATGCCCGGCGTCAGGTCGGCAAAGGCCTGGCGCTGCATGGACTGCACCATGCCGGCAGCCACGCGGTCGACATCGTTCTCCTGGGGCCGCTTGGTGACGCCGCTCTTGGCGGCGAGGCTTTCGGCGATGCCGATGCCGCCGCCCTTGGCCAGCGCCTCGCCGAGCTGGTCGGCCATCATGCCGCGCCAGATTTCGCCGGCCGTGCCCTTGCCGTAGACCTCTTCGCTCTCGGCCGGCATCATCGACTTCACGAAATTCTGCAGCACCATCGATTCGAACTTGCGCAGGTGCTCGGGAATGGCCTTCGCACCCACGGCCTTGACGCCTTCTGCGGCGTGCGTTGCGGCCGTATCGCGGTTGAGGATGCCGACGGCGGCCTGGAAGCCGGCGCCCGCCTCGGCAAGGCTGTTCGCCTCGAAGGCGGCGCGGTTCGTTTTCAGCCTGGCTTGCGCTTCCTGAACCTGTGCCGGGTCGGCCGCGCGCACGACGTCGAGCACCAGGTCGCTGGGGGGTGTAATTGCCACGTCTCAAAGCCTTTCAGGTGAAACCTCGAGAGCCGGACCCGTCCTCATGGCGGTCCGCCAGCCTCATGACCATCGCGGACATACGGTTCCGCCCGCGCCGCTTCCGCAGCCGCTCCGGCAAACCTCTTCATCGTCCTGATGCGACTATCGCTTCTCAACCTTACGGGAGGCTGGTGGCGGATGACGATGCCGCAAGCACGGCGGGTGCGGAATCCATTTTGGCGCAAGCTAGATAAGCGGGCGGTAAATCACCTTTTCTTCCAGCGGCTTGGCGATGGCGCTATTCGCCCCCCTTATAGGCGATGTGCTGGTCGATGAGATCGTAGATCGAATCGTCCGCCGCCTCGCGGTCCTCGGCGCTGCGGGCTTCCTTCATGCGGTCTTCCATGCGGTCGCCCTTGGCGCGCTCGCGTACCAGGCGCATCTCGTGCATCTCCTGCACGTTGGCCAGCATCTGCTCCTGCTGCTGGAGCTTGCCGTACTGGCCGGAATAGTGGCGCGAGAAGCTGCGGTGCACGGGATCGAGCGAGTTGATCGCCTCGACGACGACGTCCATCGTCTCGGCCACCTCCCGGCGCTGGCGGGTGGTGGTGGCAAGGTCGATCTCCGCCATCTTCTCCAGATGGCGCTGGACCGTCACAAGGCGCTTCAGCTTGTCCGACCGGCTCTGCGCCATGCTACTCTCCCCGGAAGACCGGCAGGAAGCCGGCGGTGAAGATCTCCAGCAGCGAGGAAACGCCGAAATAGAGAAGCAGCATGCCGCCCATGATGATGAAGGGCAGCGAGACGAAATAGATCGGTATCTGCGGGGCGAGCTTGTTGATGAGGCCGATGGAAACGTTGAAGACCAGGCCGTAAAGGATGAAGGGGCTGGCGAGCCGCAGCATGATCATGAAGGTCTGGCTCAGCGTGTCGGTGAGCGTGATCAGCGCGCTCTGCGGGTTGAAGCCCTCGCCGAGCGGCATGACATTGTAGGAATCCACCAGCGCCCGCAGGACGACGTGGTGGAAATCGAGCATGAAGAGAATGAGGAGCCCCGCGAAGGACAGAAGGTTCGTCAACTGGTTTTCCGCCGTGTCCTCCAGCACATCGGGCGTCGGCGGCGAGTTGAAGCCCATCATCATGGTCAGCACCGTGCCGGCGAATTGCAGGCCGAGCACGTAGTAGCGCGCGATGAGGCCGATGACCGCGCCGGTCAGCGTCTCGAAAACGATGAGCTTGAGATAGCCGTCGAGCGCGCCCGACGTGTGCGGATAGATCGTGTCCCACATGATCGGCAGGATCGCCAGCGAAATCCCGACCGCCAGGAACAGGCGGATCTGCATGGAAAGGCGGGCGGAGGAGAAGCCCGGCAGCAGCATGAAGCACCCGCCGACACGGCAGAAGGCGGCGAACAGCGCCAGCACCGTGCCCTGCGGGTCGGTGATCATGAAATGGAGCCGAGAATCTTGATCTCGATGCCCTTGGCAAGCTCGACATGCGAGAGAACCGGCAATGTTGCGAAGAGGCGCTCGATGATCATGCGCACATAAGAGCGGGATTCGGGCGACGTGACCAGCACAAACGGCGTGCCGCGGTCTAGAAACTCGCGGATAACCCGGGTCGCCTGCTCGGAGAATTCCTCAAGCTGGCGGGGATCGATGTCGAACTCGACGATCTCGCCCTTCGAGTCACGCTTGAGCGCCTGGTGGAACACCATGTCCCACTTGTTGCCGAGGCGCAGCACCGGCAGGATGCCGTTGTCGGTGAGGTCGCCGCAGATCTGCTGGGCCATGCGGATGCGCACATGCTCGACGATCTGCTCGGTCTTGCGGACATGCGGGGCGAGCTCGGCGACCGCTTCGAGGATGAGATGCAGGTTGCGGATGGAGACACGCTCGGCGAGCAGCAGCTTGAGCACGGCCTGCAGCCCGGAATAGGACATGTGCGACGAGCAGATCTCGTCCGCCAGCTTGCGGTATTCCGGATCGAGGCGCTCGATGAGCACCTTCACGTCCTTGTAGGACAGAAGCTGCGGCAGGTTGTTGCGGATGACTTCGGACAGGTGCGTGAGGACGACCGACACGTTGTCGATCGGGTGGAACCCTTCGCGGCGCAGGTCCTCGGCAAAGGTCTCCAGGATCGAGACGGCCGGCATGCCGAAGGCGGGCTCGCGGATGTCGTCGCCCGGCACGCTCGGCTTGCGACCGCCGCCGGTGACCACGAGCACTTCGCCGACCCGCACGATGTTTGAGGCGACGGTCGTGCCGTGGATGCGGATCTGGTAGGACTTGTCGGGAATGGTGATGTCGTCCGACACCTTGATTTCCGGCACGACGAAGCCGTACTGCGCGGCGAACTTCTTGCGCATCTTGCCGACGCGGAAAGCCAGTTCCTGATGGGCGCCGAGCAGGCGCGTGGATACCTGCTTGCCGAGCAGGAGCTCGATTTCGGCCGTCTTCAGCATCGACTTGACCGAATCCTTCTCCTGGTCGCGCGTGGCCTGGACCTCCTGGGCCTCCTGCTCGCGCTTGACGCGGTTCTCCTCCGCGATGCGGCGCGGGATGACCCAGCTTCCGAAGGCCATGATGCCGCCGAGCACCATGAAGGGGAAGAAGGGCAGGCCCGGCACGAGGGCGAGCAGCACCATCAGGCCGGCCGCGACGAGAAGCGCGCGCGGATAGCCGCTGAGCTGGTTGATGACCGCCTGGTCCGTCGAGCCCGCCGTGCCGCCGCGCGAGACGATGAGGCCGGCGGCGAGCGAGACGATGAGGGCCGGGATCTGCGAAACGAGACCGTCGCCGACCGACAGCTTGACGAAGACGTCGGCAGCCTCCGAAAGCTCCATGCCATGGCGGAAATAGCCGATGATGATGCCGCCGAAGACGTTGATGGCGGTGATGAGAAGGCCGGCGATGGCATCGCCGCGCACGAATTTCGAGGCACCGTCCATCGAGCCGAAGAAGGAGCTCTCCTCTTCCAGCTCGCGGCGGCGGAGCTGCGCCTGCTTCTCGTCGATCAGGCCGGCCGAGAGGTCGGCGTCGATCGACATCTGCTTGCCGGGAATCGCATCGAGTGTGAAGCGCGCGCCGACTTCGGCGATACGTGTCGCGCCCTTGGTGATGACGATGAAGTTCACCACGATCAGGATCATGAAGACGATGATACCGATGACGAAGTCGCCGGACATGACGAGGCTGGCAAAGCCCGCGATCACGCCGCCCGCCGCATCGTGCCCCTCGTTGCCGTGGGAAAGGATGACGCGCGTCGTGGCGATGTTGAGCGCCAGGCGCACCATGGTCGCGATCAGCAGGACGGTCGGGAAGGACGAGAAGTCGAGCGGACGCTGGATCCACAGCGCGACCATGAGGATGAGGACGGAGAAGGCGATGGAGAAGGCCAGCCCGATATCGATCATGAAGACCGGGATCGGCAGGAAAAGGATCGACAGGATCGTGAGGATGCCCACGGCGAACGCGATGTCGCGGCCGCTGGGGCTTACCTTCGATAGGTTGATTGCCGGTACTTGCGCCATCTGAATGCGTCCCATCTCATCATGAGAGGCGGCGGCGCGGAACACGCGTCGCCCATTTCACCCGATGAGGTACAGAACGAAGCTTGCGCAAGCCTCTCCTTCGCCGCCGAGGACCGGGCAGCGCCGCTAGAAGCCGCTTTCTATGCGCGAGAAGACGAGATTGGTGAAGATGGAGATCTGGGCGCCGATGAAAGGGGCCGAGATGGCGATCGTGACGAAGATCGCGAGAATCTTGGGCACGAAGGTGAGGGTCATTTCCTGCACCTGGGTCAGCGCCTGGATGAAGGCGATGGCGACGCCCACGATCATCGCGGCAAGGACGGCCGGACCGGAGGCCACGATGACCGTCCAGATGGCTGCCTGTGCTATGTCGAGGGCGTCTGCCTCATTCACGGAATGGGTTCACTTCACGGTTACGCCCGGTCCGACGACGATCTTCTCGCCCGACTCAAGCGTCGCTACGATACCGTCGTTGTATAGCGTGACTTCCTTGACCACGCCAGAAGTCTTGCCGTCGTTGCTGGTGACGGTGCGGCCGATGACGGAATTGGCCTCCTGCAGCGAGGTGCGCTGCAGCAGGTTTTCCAGGTTCTTGTTGGTCTTGATGGTCTGCTCGACCTGCGAGAAGGTGGCAAGCTGGGCCATCTGCTGGGTCGCGTCCATCGGCTCGGTCGGATCCTGGTTCTTCATCTGCGCCACGAGCAGCTTGAGGAAGCTCTCGTAGTTCAGCGTCGCGGACTTCGTGTCCTTGCCCGAATCGGCGGCGGTCACGCCGGGCATGTAGCCGGAAGAGGTCGGGGTGCCGACGGCGTCTACCATGGTGCGATCTCCCTGCGGATCTGTTCGATGGTGGCCGGAGCCATTTCCTGGTTGTTGAGGATGCGATCCTCGATCGGATAGAGGCCGCGGATGGCCTTCAACGCCTCGAAGGCGCGGCCCTGGGTCACGAGCGCGTCGACGCGCTTCAATTCGGCCAGCACTTCCTCGTTCTTGAAGCAGGACAGCAACATGATGACCGACTTGCGGAACATGGCGATCGACTGCTCGGCGCCTTCCGGATTGATCAGCGACATCTGCGCGATGAAATAGAGCTGGCGGAGCGGCGTGGTGGCCTGCTCGGGCTGAAGGACGTGGTTTTCCAGGAGGAAGGTCACGTCGTTGAGGAACTCGACCGCCACCTTGCGGTCGACCCTGAGGACTGCGCCGTTGACGAAAATGCGTTCCCCGGACTTCAGCGAAATACGCAGTGTACTTTTCATTGTATGCCATCCTTGATGATGGTGGTGATATCGATAATGCCCTGGAAATTCGTGGATTCGCGTTTGCGGATCTTTTCGAGTTCCTTGAGGATCCAGATCGCGATCGAGATGAGGTTTGCCCGAAGCTCGTCCTCGAGCTGGTTTTCGGGGTTGCCGAGGTCCTCGATGAAACGGATCCAGACCCGCCGGGTGAAATAGACGGCTTCCACCGCCTCCTTGCCGTAGTTTCCGCCATCACGGGCGGCTGCAGCCTTCAGGAGCTCGATCGACCGTTCGAGGACCTGCCGCTCCCGATCCTTCGAGACGGCGACGCCCTCCTCCATGATCTCGGCGTATGAAAACTGATACATTCAGACATCCTTCATGTGTGTCCGTATCCTCTGGTCATCAGAGGTAATTCAGCAAACTGAGCTTCTGGATCCTCGACGTGAGCGTGTAGGCGAGCGAGAGCTGCGATTCGAGCGTGGTGATCCGCGTCGCGGCCTCATAGGTATCGATGCCTTCCATGTCCTTGACGCTGGTGCCGAGGATGGTGATCTGGGCGTTGAGCGAGACATTGGCCTGGGTGACGCGCGCTTCGGAGATGCCGAGCTTGGAGCGTTCGCCGTCGATGCCGGAAACCGCCTTGCCCATGTAGTCGATCGCCGAGTCGCTGACGGTCTTGCGCGTCCTTTCGGACAGGCCGAGCGCCAGCAGCTCCTGGCCGAGCACGAGGCCGAGCGCCATGTAGCGCATTCCATCGGCATTGGTGTTCGTCGAGCTCTGCACGGTCTCGGCCGCGCTGACGCGGCTCTGCATGTTCTCGTCCGAGGCGTTCGACCAGTCCGTCTGCCAGTCCGGCCCCATGAAGCTCGTCTCGAGGCTGGCGATGAAATCCTGCATCTCGTCGGGCGTGATGCTGGAGACGGCCGGGTCGGTCTGCGTGAAGCCGAAATGCGCAGAGAACGCGGCATCGAACGCGACCTTGGCGTCAGACGGCGGGGTTTCCTGCAAATAGTCCTTGAACGGCATCACGTCGGAATTGATGCCGGCGAAGAGGTATTCCCCGCTGAACGAGGTGTTCGCCGCTGCTGTGAAGGTGGAAAGGGCGTTGCCGAGATTCTGCTTGGCGAGATCGAGCTGGTCGGCGGAGGTGATGCCGGAAAGCGCGATCAGCACCTCCATGGCGTCGTTCGCCGCCGTGGACATCTGGCCGAGGGCTTCCTGCGAGGCGGCGAGGCGCTGCGTCGTCAGGGCGTTCGTGCTCTTCAGGGATTCCATGCGCTGGAGGTCGCGATGCAGGTTCAGCGTGCGGGCCGTCTTGGCGCCCAGCACGGCGCCCACGTCCGCGTGGCGGCCGGTGACCGTTTCCTCCTGAAGCTGCTGCATCTCCTTCTGCGCCTTGGCGACGGTGAGCCGCATGGTGTTCTGGAGAGACATGTTGGAAACGAAGGAAGCCTTCATGACTTAGCCCGCCGCCTGGAGAAGCGCGTTGATCATCTCATCGACCGCCGCCACGAGTTTCGCCGACGCCTTGTAGGACTGCTCGAGGTCGAGAAGCAGCGCGAGCTCCTCGTCGAGGCTGACGGAGGTCACGTTCTGCAACGCTTCCTGGGTGCGGCCGAGCAGGGCGTTCTTGTCGTCGCTCGCCGTGGTGGCGGCGCTGCGCACCTGCTCCAGCCAGCCGACCGAGCCGGTCGAGAAGGCGAGGATCGTGCCGGTCGTGTCGATCGCCGCGTCCGGATCGAAGGTCGTCGGCGTCTCGAAGGCCGCCGCATAGCCGTTCAGAAGCTCCGAGAAGCTGGCATTGTTGTCGACGTTGAACGTCTCGTTGATGCCGTCGCGCAGCAGCATGGCGTTGCCGCCCTGGCTGGTGATCACCGCCGGATTGACCTTGATGACGGCGCCGAGGCCGGGCGAATTGACCGTGGGCACGCCGCTCCAGGTGAAGAGGCCCTCCGTCGGCACGAGGGTACCGGAGCCGTCGTCGACATTCTCGGAGAACATCGCGATGAGCGTCCGCGACATCTCGTCGAGCTGCTTCTGGAAGGTCGGCGCCGTGTGATCGCGGATCTGGAGAAGCGCGGCGATCGAGCCCTGCGCACTGGTGTTGCCACCCGCACCGGCCTGGACGGGTACGCCGTCGATCAGAACCTGGTTGCCGTCGACCGCCGCCGTGTAGGTCGTCGTCGGCTGGAAGCTGACGGTGCGCGGCACCGTCTCGAACAGCACGGTGCCGTCGCTGGTGTAGAGCGCCAGATCGTTGTTCGTGCGGTTGACGGTGGTGACGCCGACGATCCCGGAGATCTGGGTCAGCAGCTTGTCGCGCTGGTCGAGCGCGTCGTTGTCGGGCGCGCCGGCCGCCGTGCTCTGCTTGACCTTGTCGTTGTAGGTCTTGAATTCCTTGAGCAGGCGGTTGAGCTCGGTCACCGCCGTGTCGATGTCGGCGTCCGCCTCGGCGCGCAGCTTCTGCAGGGCTTGCGACGTGCCGTTCAGCGAATTGGCGACATCGATCGCATCCGCCACGACCGTCTCGGCGAGCGAGACCTCGTTCGGCTTGTCGGCGAAGGTCTGCAGGTTGTCGCGCAGCTTGGCGAGGTAGGTGGACGGGGCGAGTTCGTAGTCCTCGCCGCCGAGCATCATCTTCATCTGCGAGAGGCCGGCAAGAAGCGTATCCTGGCCGGCTGCCTTGGAGATGCTGAGAAGGTTCTGCTTGAGCAGCGCTTCGTTCTGGGCGCGCTGGGTTTCGACCACCGTCGCGCCGGAGGACGCCGTGGCAAGGATCGCCGCACGGCGGGCGTAGGCCGGGTTGCTTGCATTGGCAATGTTCTTCGAAACGACGGCCGATTGCAGGCCGACGTTGGAAAAACTGGACTGAGCAGTCTTCATTGCTGCTGAAAGCGACATCGGTTCTACCTAACTCTCGAATGCACGCGCGGCCGCGGCCGCCTTATCTCTTCAGGTTGACGAGAACTTCCATGAGTTCCGAACCGGTCTGGAAGACCTTGGAGTTCGCCGTATAGTTTCGCTGCGATTCGATCATGGCCGTCAGTTCCTCGCCGATGTCGACGTTGGAATCCTCCAGCGCGCCGGAGAGGATCTTGCCGTAGCCGCCGTTGCCGGCATAACCCATGACGATGACGCCGGAATCGCTGCTCTGCGAGTAGACGTTGCCGGGCAGCGGCTTGAGATTGTCCGGGCTCTGCACGTCCGCCATGGCGATGCGGTATTTCGGCGACAGGTCGCCGTTCTCGTATTTGAGATAGACGATGCCGTCGTCGCTGATCTCGTAGCCCGCGACCCCGCTGGGGCCGATGCCGTCGATGTCGCCCTTGGCCGCGAAGGCCGCCGCAAGCTGCGTGCTGCCGCCCGTGGCGCCGCCGATGGAGATTTCCAGGCCGTTGAGGACCCCGCCGCCGATCGTCAGCTCGCCCGTCGTGATCTTGTCGGGAGCGCCGCCGGCGATGTCGAGCTTGCCGTTCGTGTCGAACGAAAGCTGCGTCGGGGTGGCCGTCGCCGGGGGCACGATCACGCTCGGGCCGGCAGGATCCATCATGTCGTAGACGTCGTTGGTCTCGGGATCGGTGTAGGTGACGGTCAGTTCCCATTCGCCGGGTGTTGCCGTCGTCGAATAGGTGAAGTCGAGCTTGCGGGTGTTGCCGAGGCTGTCATAGGCCACGAGCGACGTCGCCTTGGAATAGGGATGGGCCTCGTTGGAGGGCAGGTTGACATGCAGGTAGCCGCTTTTGGAGGCCTGCACGTTCAGCTCGCCCGAGGCGAGATTGATCTTTTCGAGGCCGGCAAAGCCGTTGATGACGATCGTCGGGTCTGCATCGGAGGAATAGGGATAGCCCATCAGCGTGAAGCCGGCGGAATTGCGCAGCGTCCCGTCGGCCTGGGGCGTGAAGGCGCCGGCGCGGGTCAGGTATTCCACGCCGTCGGAGCCTTGCACGATGAAGAAGCCCTTGCCGTTGATGGCAAGGTCCGTCGTTGATGTCGTGTAGGTGAAGGTGCCCTGCGAGGAGATCGAATAGCGCACGTCCGTCGTCACGCCGCCCGAATTGTAGGCGCCGCCGGTGGTGGGCAGGATCAGCGAGGAGAACTGCGTGGAAGCCTTCTTGTAGCCCGTCGTGTTCGCGTTGGCGATGTTGTCGGCGACCGTGCTGAGGCGGTTCGCCTGCGCGTTCATGCCGGAAACACCCGTTCTCATCGTACCGTAAAGGCTCATCTGGAATTCCCCGTTCGTCTCGTGCTCAGACCCTATGGGATGGGCCTTGCGTGAAGCTGGCTGCCGGGATCCGCCTTCCCGCCAGCCGCAATCCCGTTTCAGCTCTGCCAGTCGATGCAGTAGCCAAGGAAACGCTTGGAATCGATCGGGTCGAAGCCGAGCTTCTTGCGCAGCTTCTTGCGCAGCTTGCTGATGTGGCTTTCGACGACGTTTTCCTCGACGTCCTCGTCGAAGATGCCGTAGATCGCGTTGAAGATCTGCGTCTTTGAAAGACGACGGCCGCGGTTGGCGACCAGATATTCCAGGATGCGGCGCTCGCGGCGCGGCAGCGGGAAGACGCTGCCGGAAATCTCCGGATCGCGGCCGTCCGAGAAGACGCGGATCGGGCCGATATCGGTGTAGTTGGTGAGCGCCTTCAGGCGACGCCGGATGGCCGCCGCACGGGCCAGGATCTCACGGGGGTGGACCGGCTTACGCACCACGTCGTCGACGCCGCTGTCGAAGAGGGCAAGCGTGGTTTCGAGAGAAGGGGTGTCGCTGACCGCGATCACCGGGGCCTGGGAGCGGTCCCGGATCGCGCGCGGCAGTTCCATGGAAATCTGGCCCTGGCCGAGCAGGAACGCTTCCACCGCATCGATGTCCGAATCGGCGGCGGTGTTGACCCACTCGCCGAATTCACGGGGATCGAACCCCGTCGAGGGCACGCCCTCGCGACCAAAAAGAGAAGTATAGCCGTCTTTAACGAGCTCGCGCTCATCAACCACTACGATCATTCGTCCGCCTCCGAATCAGTGTGGTGCCTCGTTCAAACACTGGTACGAATCGGCCGAATCGCCGGCAACTAGAGGAACTAAACGGCTGGTTTTAACAGTTGATTAAGAAATCTGTGCCGATTTGGTCTACATATAGTATCCCGAGGCGAGACAAGGCACAATTTTTTGGTGGAAAAGTTAATAAAGGTTAACGCCCTGCCTTGCCATCGCAAAACAGGCGCAATCCCGCCACATTGTGGGACAAATCCTGGGTAGAACGGAAATTCAACTTCCGGTCGAGTTATTTGCAGAACTGGCTGGCGTTCGGCGTCCAGCTTCCGTACCCCGTCGCGACCAGGTTCGCGATCACCCGGCAGACATATCGCTTCTGGGCTGGGTCGTTGTTCGGGCCGGCGTGGTAGCGCGCGACGGCCATGGTCCAGGTCTCGTGGCGGGCGTGCAGGCGTGCAAGAAAGGCGGCCGCATATTCGACGTTCTTGCGCGGGTCGAACATCTCGGAAGGCGATGCGAAATGATCGCCGTGGAAGTGGTGGTTGATCTGCATGCAGCCGAGATCGATCAGCTTGGCGCCGCGGGCGCGCGCCGCCTCGAAAGCCTGCAAAGCCTCCTCGCGGCTCCTGCCAAAATAGGCCTTGCCCTCGATGTTCAGCGCGAAGGGCTGCAAGGAGCCCTTCCTGCCGGTCTCGGTGAGGCCGACGGAATAGAGGATGCCTGCCGGAATATCGTACTTGGCGGCGGCGGCGAGAATTTCCCGCTCGCAGGAGCCGACGGAAGCGGCAGCGTCAGAGATAGACGCCGCCAGAGCGCACAGACTGGCCGCCAGCGAGGCCAGCAGCGTTTTCCGACATATTGCCCTCATGAGACTTTCCTTCGCGTCCGAATGTGCCTGCGCCCTCGCCGTTGCCCTCACGGCCGTTGCCGCCTGCGCGGGCCTGCGGCTGGCCGGAGAACTGCTGCCCCTGCCCGTCGCCCTGCTGGGTGCCTGCACCGCGATCCGCCGGCGCAAGCTGCACGGTGACCTGGTCGACGGCAAAGCCATGGCCGCGCAACGCCCGCACGATGGCATCCTGGTCGTCGTTGAGCTGGCGATAGGCCTCACCCGTCTCCACCTGCAGCGAGACGACCAGCGCATCGCCCTGCAGGCGCAGCGTCGCCGTCACGAGGCCGAGTTCGATCGGATGCATCTGGATCTTCAGCGTGTTGACGACCTTGCCGGTCGCCGCCTCCGCCTGGGTGAGGCCCCCGGTGGCGCTGAGCGACGACGTCCATTGCGGATCCTGCGTGATCGCGGTCGTCACGGCGCCGGCATTGCCCGTGGGCGCAAGGCCGATATAGCGGCGCGCATCCACCACCGTCACCGTCTCGCCGCGCGGCCCGGTCGGGCTGGCATCGCGAAGGGTCGCGCGGTCACCGGCACCGGCGATGGTCATGTCAAGCTCGCGGCCCTTGCCGTCCGCGCGGGCCAGGCGGAAGAGCCTGTCTTTGCCCGATCGCTGCACGTCGCCTGCGTCTGCGGCTTCGCCAGCAGCGGCGTCGTCAGTACCGGCAACCACCCCGCCGGCCGACAGATCCACCTTGCCGGCGGCCTTGCCGCTCGCCTGCGCACGGGCTTCCCGGATCGCGGCACCGTCGGGCGCCGCCGCATGGGCCGGGACGGCGGGCGCCGCCAGAAGCTCCAGCAGATTGCCGACCTCCGTCCCGCCCGCTGCGGCTTCCTTCGTGCCGTCGACAGCCGGGTCGCCGGCCTTCGGCGTCTCCGCCCCGCCGCCCTCGCGGGCGCCGGCATGGGCCTTGCGGCCGGAACGGCCTGCGCCCGCATGCGCCGCCGGCTTGTCCTCGCCATCCTCGCCGGACGTTTCGGCGGTGGCCTTGCGCAGCGCTTCGGCAAGCGCCGAGACGTCGCGATGGGACGCCTTCGCCCGTACGCCGTTCATCGGCTCGGCTTCATGCTCGCCCTGGCCGTTGCCGGAGATCGAGATGCGACCGCCCCTGCGGCCCTCCTCCCCTTCCTTCGGATGGAAGCTTGCGACCGTGGCGGCGAAATCGCCCTTCTCGGAGGAGCCGGCGGCCTTGCCCCGGGACGGCGCCTGGCCGGGCGCGATACCCAAAACTCCGCTATCTATGGTGCTCAACTGCCTTCTCCTTTCAAGAGCGCATCGATCTCGTCGAGCTTGGACCGGCCGCTCGACACGAACGAGTCGAATGCCGGGTCGATGCCCGCCTTGTCCTGCTGCTCTTCTGTTTCCTTTTGCGGCGCGGCAGCGACCGGCGTTTGCCCGCCGTCCGCGGCCTGCGGATCCATCGTCCGTTCGGCGCTCTCCGCCTCGTTCAACCCATCATAGGAGGCGTCTTCCGCCGCCTGGGGCACCGGTTCCTCCGCTACTGCGTCCGGCACCCTTGCCGCCTTCGGCGTGCGCAGAACCTCTTCCGCCACCGCGCGCGCCGCCGCCTTCAGCGCCCGGTCCTTCGCCGAAAGCTGGTCGTCGGGAATGGCGGCGATCGCCTCCATGGCCGAGGCGACGTCGCTGGAAGGTACCGAGGCGAGGCCGGAATAAAGATCGGCCAGCACCTTCGGAACGCTCTCGCCGTCGCCCGAAAGGATCTGGGCGCGTTCGGCGGCGAGCGAGGCCAGCTTGTTCTTGCCCGAGATCGCCGCCAGCCGCGCCATGCGCAGATAGACCTCGCGCTGGCGGGGCACGTCCATGAAGGAGAGGACCTCGAGGATGTCCTCCTCCTTGAGCGCGTCGAAATGGTCGACGGCGAGCTTCACGAAGAGATCGGCAAACTGGCTCGCATAGGGCGAGCGCAGGAAGCGCCGCGCGTAGCGATTGGCATAGGTCATGCTCTTGTCGACCCAGCCGGCTTCGCCCGCCAGATAGATGGAACGGCGCAGGGCCGCCTCTTCCACGATGGTTCCGGGCGCCACGAGGCGGGCCCAGTCGAAATAGCTGAGCGCAAGCTTCGGATCCTTGCGGATGACCGAATTGGCCGAGACCAGCGCCAGATAGGGGCCGACGCGCGATCGCTTGTATTCCGGGAAGATCTCCGCCAGCGACTTGACGCTCTGGCTGCCCCGCCCGCCGAGATAACTGCGCAGGGCATCGGTGAGGCGGGAATCGAAGTGGCCGGCTATATCCTTCCTGATCAGGAGCTCCAGCGTGTCGGGATTGCCGCCGCTCATCGCATAGACGAGCGCCGCGTCGACGTTTCGCGGGTCATCGAAGATGGCGGGCTCGGCCGTGCGCAGGCGCTCGTCGATGGTCGTCAGCAGGAACCGCTGCATCTCCATCGCGGAATGGTCGCCGAGCACCACCGTGTCCTGCACGAACTGCAGCGAGCGGATCATCTTGTAGGGCGCGAGGTCGTCCAGGCTCTCCGCGCGCGCGCACACGGCGACGGCAAGCGCCGCGCCGATGAGCGTACCCGTCAGGAGAAGGCGGCGGAGGAAGCCCATCGTGTCAGCCGCCTGCGGCCTGGATCAGGATTTCGATGCGGCGGTTGGCATCCGCCATCGGATCGTCCGGCACCTTCAGGCGGCGGTCTGCAAAGCCGGAGACCTGGCTGACGCGCTTCTCCTCCAGACCGCCGCGCACCAGCATGTAATAGGCGCTCTGCGCGCGATCCATGGAAAGGCGCCAGTTGTCGTTCTTGCCGCCGGCGAAAGGTCGCGCGTCCGTATGGCCGCGGATGGCGACGGCGCCGGGCCGGCCTTCGAGGATCTTGCCGATCTTCTGCATGGCCAGCACCATTTCCTGCCGCGGCACGGCCGAGCCGATATTGAACATCGGCGTATCGAGCTGGTCGGTGAGGCTGACGAGAAGGCCGCCCTCGGAGGGCGTGACCGACAGGCCCTCGGCCAGCTTGCCGAGCGTGCCGATCTCCCTGGTGATCTGCTGCTTGAGCTCGTCGGCCTTCTTCTGCTCCTCGGCCTTCGCCTGGTCTTCCCGCTCCTTCGCGGCCTCGGCGACGGCCTCGTCCGTCGCGGCCTTCGCCTCTTCCGCCGCCTTCGCCCCGGCCTCCGCGTCCGCCTTGGCCAGCGCTTCCTCTACGGTGCGATCCTTGTCCACCGCGGCCATCTGCTGGCCGGATTTGTCTTGCTGCGGCTTGCCCTCGCTGCCGGCGTCGGTCGCCTGCGAGATTTCGACCTGCTGCGTCCAGAAATCGGGGTCGAACGGATCGCGATAGGCCTCGCCGCCATTGGCGCCGGTGGCGGGGCCGGAATTGGCCGCGCCGCCCTCGCCCTTGGCGCTGACATTGGCCTGCTGGCCGACCTCCTGCGCGATCTCGGAGAGCACCGAATAGGGATTGCTGAAGAAATCGGCCTCGGAATATTTCGTCTCCTCGCCGGCCGTCGTGTTCTCGTCCCGGCCCTTTTCCGCGCCGTTGCCGCTTGCCTGCTGCTGGCCCTCCTCCTTGGACTTGTCCTGCGTGGAGGCGCCTTCGCTGCTGTCGGCAGGCTTCTTGAGGGACTTTTCCGCCGGCTTGTCGTCGGTCAGCTTGATCGGGTTGAAATAGGACGCGACGGAGGCCTTCGTCTCCTCGTTCGCGGCGTTGACGAGCCACATGACGAGGAAGAACGCCATCATCGCCGTCATGAAGTCGGCATAGGCGATCTTCCAGGCGGCGGCATGGTGGTCGCCGTCATGGTCACCATGGCGCTTGACGATGATGATCTCGTTCTTGCCGTGGTGGTGGTTTTCGCCTTCGCTCATGCAAGCACCTTGCGCACGGTGTCAGCCCAGGCCGCCATCCGCGTCACCAGGACGGTATCGCCGAACTCCACCGTCAGATCGACATCCTGCATCTCAACATGGCGGAAGACCGGGGCCGGCTCCTCGAAATGCGACTTCAACTGCTCGAAGAGGTTCAACGGTCCCTTCACGGTGATCGTGACGCCCTCGCCCTCCTGCAGGCCCTCGGCGATCATGCGGGCGAGATCGGCCACCGCGCCCTTCGTCAGCACCTGGCTCATGACGGGGGCGAGCACCTGGGCGGCCTGCGCGGCGACGCGATCGGAAACCGTCTCCGCCAGCGTGGAAAACCGCTCGGCAAGCGCTGCCGCATAGTCCTGCTCGTAGCGGATCCTCAGTGCTTCGAGTTCGGCCCGGTGCGCTTCGTTCAGTGCCGCGATCTCGGCCTCGTGCGTGGCGGCAAGCTCCGTGCCGGCTTCGGCCCGGCCCTCCGCGTAGGCTTCCGCCCGCTCGGCCTCCACGTCGACCGGCGGCAGGGCGGGCGGCAGGGCGAAGGGCTCGGCGGGCACGGCGCCCTCCTGCGCGAAGCGCGGCTGCGGGAAGACCTGTGCCTGAATGCGCGGCGGCGCGCCGAAATCCTTGAGGTATCGGGCAAGATGGGTGCTCATGCCGCATCCCCCGGTCCCGCAGCATACCCGCCGAACGCCGGCAGGGCCCGGCGGGATGGCCGCGGGCCGCTTGGACGTTTCCTCGCAATGACACTCTTACCTGACAACACTGCTGACCTGTCTCCCGGACACCGCGCCTTCCGGGTGGCGAAAGGGCGCGCAATCTTCCTGATCGTGCCGTCGAGCCTAGGGGTTCAAACTTGTGCGAGGATGAAGATGAAGGGTGTTGGGCCGCGCCAGGGCAAATAGCGCGACCCAACCGCCCACCTCGGCCGATGACCAGCGGCCGGGCGGATTGATCTGCCTGCCCTTACTGGCGGAAGAGCTGGAGGATGTTCTCGGCGCTGGAATTGGCGATGGAGAGCGACTGGATGCCGAGCTGCTGCTGGGTCTGCAGCGCCTTGAGGCGGGTCGATTCCTCGTTCATGTCCGCATCGACGAGGCGGCCGATGCCCTTGTCGATCACGTCGCCGAGCGTGGCGACGAAGCTTTCCTGCATGTTGATGCGCTTGGTGATGGCGCCGAGCGTGGAGGCGGCGTTGGTCAGGTCCTTGATGATGTAGTCCGTGACGCTGATCATGGCGTCGAGCTCTTCGTAGGTCGTGTCGCCCTTGATCTGGATGACGCCGGTCGCGTCGGGATCGGGATTGTCGATCAGATCCATGTCGATCATCACATAGGGGCCGATGCCGGCCGGGGGATTTTCCATGATGTCGTCGATTTCGATGGCCTTGGTGAGGTAGCCGCGGTCGGGGTCCTGGATGTCGATCAGCACCGAGTTCTCGGTGTTGAAGTCGAGCGTCGCGACCTTCACGTTGCCGCCGGCGCTGCGGACGAAGGAGGCGACGACCGATTTGACGCCCAAGGGATCGGTGCCGGTATTGTAGAGCCAGTTCTCGCCGGAGAAGGAGGCGGACTGGGAGGCCGAAACGAGCTGGTTCTTCAGCTCCAGGATCTCGTCGTTGATCTTGTTCTTGTCGACGCCGGGCTCGCGGGCGGCCACGAGCTTGGCCTTGATCTCGCTCATCACCTCGATGACGTTCTCAAGCGAGGTATAGGCCGTGTCGACCTTGGCCGCGCCGAGGCCGAGGGCATCCGCGACGGTGGAGATCGCGCGGTTGTCGGAGCGCATCGTGGTGGCGATCGACCAGTAGGCGGCGTTGTCGGCGGCGGTTTCGACGCGAAGGCCGGAGGAAACCCGTGCCTGCGTCGTCTCGAGGCTGTTGTCGATGGAACGGAGGGTTTGCAGCGCCGCCATGGCGGCGGAGTTGGTCAGGATGCTGGTCATTTGGCACTTGCCCTGGAGAAGGAGTTTGTCGGGACATGCCGGAGTGAGGCGGGAACCGGTAACGACCGAGGGCTTCATGCATCCGGCGCCACTCGTTTGCCCTGGGCGCCAGTCCGTCGTTCTTAACGACTGGTTAACGGGTAATGGTTAACAAAAGGTTAATGGCGTTAAGGAACCGGTAAGGTCGATGAAGAAATCCTGAATTTTCCATGGCCGGAACTTGCAGCGGGCGGCACGAACGAGAAACGGCGCGACCGAGGTCGCGCCGTTGGTTCCCGGAGATTTCCGCAGGCCCGAGGGCCTTACGGGGTGGTGTTGTTCTCCGCGTACATTTCGATCACCTTCATCAGGACCTGGTTGGTCATGGCGGCGACCTGCTTGTCGGAGAACTCCTTGATCTGATCGGCGCTCAGCTGGGCGAGCTGCTCTTCCTTCAGGCCGGAGATGGCCTTGGTGCTGATCAGGGTGATGTCGCCGACCGTGAAGTTGGCAAGAGCTTCGTCCGTGAAGCCACCGACCGCGTCAGCCGAGAGGCTGCCGATCTGGGCGGTCGTCAGGGCCTCGGCCTGTTCCTTGCTGAACTCCTTGGTCTGGGTGGACGTCAGCGCGCCGACCTGCTTTGCGGTAAGCCATGCGATCTGCCCGACTTCCAGCGCCTTGACCTGATCGGCTTCCATGCTCGAGAGCTGCGCCGTGGTCAGGGCCTTGATCTGACCTTCCGTCAGCGCCTTGATCTGGGTGTCCTCGAGTTCGCCGACCTGCGTGGGCGTCATCCCGGCAACCTGTGCCGGCGACAGAAGCGTCACGTTCAGCTTCGGAATCTGGCCGGCTGCCAGGCCGCCGATCTGCTTGGCCGACAGCGCCTTGAAGCTGTTGTCGGACAGCTTCGCGATACCGTCGCCAAGAGCCTTGAGCTGGGTATCGTTCAGGGCCTTGACCTGCTTGTCCGTCAGGGCCGCGATCTGCGCGTCGCCGAGGGTGTTGCCGGTGTCGGCCAGCGCTTCGAAGTAGCCGGCGCCCAGAGCGGAGAGGGCCTTGGTGCTGATGGCGGCGATTTCATCCGGCTCGAAGGTCGCAAAGTCTTCTGCCGAGATCGCGGACAGCGCATCGGCGCTCATCTTGGCGATCTGGTCCTTCGTCAGTGCCGTGGCGAGCTCACCGGTCAGGCCGGCGGCCTGTTCCTTGGTCAGCGAACCGATCTGCTTGTCCGTGAGAACGGCGATCTGTTCCTTCGCGAGGTCGGCGATGTGAGCGTCAGTCAGGCCGGCCATGGCCTTGACGCTGATCGCCTTGAGCTGGCCGTCGGTCATCTCCTTGATGAGATCCGCACCCGCCAGGGCGGTGATCGTGTCCTTGCCCAGCGAAGCGACCTGCTGCGGGGTCAGGCTCTTGATCTGGGTGCCGCTCAGCGTCGCAAGCTTGGCGCCGATGCCGGTACCGGCGAGCTGCTTGGTGGTCAGGGCCGCGAGCTGGTCCTTGCCGTCAGCATCGTTGCCGAACTTGGTGAAATCCACCTCGACCAACTGCGCGGCCGTGAATGCCTTGACCTGGGTCACGTTCAGCTTGGTGACATCGACGTCAGCAATCTTGGTCGTGTCGATGGCTGCGATCTGCTTGGCCGTGAAGAACTGGACCTGATCGCCCAATTCGGTCATGTCCAGCTTTGCGACCTGCGCGTTCGTGAAGGCTGCGACCTGCGTCTTGTCGAGGTCCTTCAGGTGGTCGTTGGCCAGGCCTGCAATCTGGGTATCGGCGTCGAGCGCGGCGATCTGCTTGGCGCTGAGATCCTTGAAGTTCGCGGTGAACTCCTCCATGTCGATCAGCTTGACCTGGGCGGCCGAGAAGGCCTTGATCTGGGTCGTGTTGAGCGCGGCGAAATCGGCGGCTTCGAGGGTTCCGACCATCACGGGATTGAACGCCGCGATCTGCTTGGCCGTCAGGGTGGTCACCTTCGTATTGTCAGCCGCGCCGCCGAGGACGAGCAGGGCCTTCTGATCGGCATCGCTGAGTTCGGAGATCACCTTGGTGCTGATGGCCTCGATCTCGCCCTGCTGGAAGGTGGCGCCGGACGTGTTCAGGATCGCCGAAACGGCATCCTTGTCGAGGGCCTTGAGCTGGGTCGCCGTCAGCGCGGTCACCTGCGTGTTGCTGAGCGTACCGCTGGCCTTGTAGATTTCGTTGATCTGGGCAGCGGACAGAAGGCTGACCTTGTCGCCGAGCGCGTCGACCTGGTCCGGCGTGAGGCCGGATGCGGCAGCGGCCGAGACGGCCTTCCACTGGGCGGCGCTGAACTCTGCAAGGCCTTCCTTGTTGAGCTCGGCCAGTTCATCCTTGTCGAGCGTCTTGATCTGCGCAGCCGTGAGCGACTTGACGTCTTCCTTGGTCAGGCCTGCAAGGTCAGCGGTCTTGATGAGTGCAAATTGATCGGGTTTCAGGGCGGAAATAATCGACATGAGTGTGCTACCTCAATGCTGTGCCAAATTTACTTCCCCGCCGAAAATTCGGCGCCCGAGCGTTCACGCTTCAAGCCACAGCGGCTCCCAGTGGCCAAAGCGCTCTGGAATCCTGCAGACGAGGAAAATTAAGGAGGACATGGCTCGCACGAGCCTGTGCATCGGGGCGTCATGCTTCCGGGCCGCCGAAAACGGACCCGATCCCTATGCCAGCAGCCACGAGATCCGCGACTGGCTGGATTGTTAGGTCACAACCTTTAATTTACAATTAATAGATTGCCCGTGTTCCCGCAGTCCGCAGAAATCGGCCAGCCCGAGACAAGGCTGCTTTGCTAGCAAGGGGCGCGCTCGTTGCGAGCCGTCCAACAGCCCGGCCAGCCGGCCCCTTGCCGCAGGATGACCATGACCGTCAGCCCCTCTTCCGCGCCCGATCCCAATGCGCCGTTCCTCCATCTCCTGCTGCGCGCGCGCACGCAGCAGCTCTCGCTCGCGGACCTGTTCCAGACGGCCGAGACGCTTTCCGGGGCGGGCCAGACGGCGGCGGCGATCGAGCTCTACAAGACGTGGATCGCCTTCAACGACGCCAATCCGCTGCTGCATCTGGCCTATTTCAATTATGCCGTCTCGCTTTCCAAGGCCGGGGACGTCACAGGCACGCTGCATGCCCTGCGCGCGGCCGTGCGGTTGAGCCCGCTCTTCGGCCAGGCGCATATCAATCTAGGGCGGACACTGGAGGATTGCGGGCTGACCGGCCAGGCCGTGCAGCAGTGGCGCACCTTCGCCGATGCGACGGCCGAGGTGACGCCCGACCGGCTCGGCAACCGGCTGCTCGCCCTCCAGCACATCGGCCGCGTGCTCGAAGGCACCGGCCATCTGGAGGAGGCCGAGGCGGCGCTCTGGCAGGCGATGGAGCTGCAGCCCTCGCGCACGGAAGCGGCGCAGCACTGGATCTCGCTTCGGATGCGCCAGTGCAAGTGGCCCGTCATCGCACCGTCCATCCATCTGACGACCCGCCACTTCATGGACGCCATGTCCGCCATGTCGATCGCCTGCCATGCGGACGATCCGCTGTTCCAGATGGCGAAGGCACACCGCTATTGCCGCCAGACCATCGGTCGGCCGGCCGACCTTGCGGCGCTGGAGCGCAGGCCGGTGCGGCAGAGGACCGGCAGCGGCGAGCGCCTGCGCATCGGCTACGTCTCGTCGGACCTGCGCCAGCATGCCGTAGGCTTCGCGCTGAGCGAGGTGCTGGAACTGCACGACAAGTCGTCCATCGAGAATTTCGCCTATTATTGCGGCGATCCGGCGCCGATCGACCAGACGCAGGCGCGCATCAGGCAGGCCGTCGACCATTGGCGCGACATCGCCACCCTCAGCGACATCGACGCCGCCCGGCAGATCGTCGCGGACGAGATCGACATCCTCATCGACGTCAACGGGTACACCAAGCACGCCCGCACGAAGATCTTCGCCTATCGGCCCGCGCCGGTGATCGTGAATTTCTGCGGCTATCCCGGCACGATGGGAAGCCCGTACCATCAATACATGATCGCCGACGGGACGATCGTGCCGCCGGAAAACGAGCTTTATTATACGGAAAAGGTCCTGCGCATCGCCTGCAACCAGCCGGTCGACCGCAAGCGTGCGGTGAGCCCCCGGCCCAGCCGCACGGCCGCCGGCCTGCCGGAGGACGCCTTCGTCTTTGCCAGCTTCAACGGCATGCAGAAGGTCACCGCCGCCTGCTTTGCCCGATGGATGGCGATCCTGGCGGCGACGCCCGGCAGCGTGCTCTGGCTGCTCGCCGGCGACGACGTCGCCAACGAGCGCCTCCGCGTGCTGGCGCAGGAGGCTGGCATCGCGCCGGACCGGCTGATCTTCGCCGGAAAGGCGGTGAACCCGGACCATCTCGCGCGGATCGGCCTTGCCGACCTCTTCCTCGACACCTTCCCCTATGGCGCGCATTCCACCGCCGCCGATGCGGTCACGCAGGGCCTGCCCGTCCTCACCATCGCGGGCAAGAGCTTCTCCTCGCGCTTTTGCGCCAGCATCGTCACCGCCGCCGGCATTCCCGAAATGGTTTGCAGCGGCCCTGATGACTACGTGCGCAAGGCCATCGCCTTTGCCGAAGACCCGGCAAGCCTTGCGGCCATGCGCGAAGCGCTCGAAAGCCAGCGCGAGAGCTGCCCGCTGCGCGACATGCCCGCCCTCGCCCGGCGTCTCGAAGAGCTGTTCTGGCAGATGCAGGGCGATGCCGAGCGGGGAGAAACGCCCGTGCCGGACCTGCGCAACCTCGACATCTACTACGAGATCGGTGCCGAGCTCGCGGCCGAAGGCATCGAATTCGAGGACGATGCGGCCTATCGCGCACGCTACCGCGCGCAACTGGCGGCCCTCGACGACTTCGCGCCGATCCCGCCCGATTCCCGCCTCTGGCCGGCGGCGGCCGGGCGGTAGCGCAGGAAGGGCGGCGAGGTCATGAAGGCAGGGGAACGGATCCTCGTCGTCGGCGCCGGGCTTTCCGGTGCGGTGATCGGCCGGGAACTCGCGCAGGCAGGCTGCAAGGTCGAGATCGTCGATTCACGCGGCCATATCGGCGGCAACTGCCATACCGAGCGGGACGCGGCGACAGGCGTCATGGTGCATGTCTACGGCCCGCATGTCTTCCATACGGACGACGCGGAGGTCTGGTCCTATGTGAACGGCTTCGGGACCTTCCTGCCCTACAGGAACCGCGTGAAGACGACGGTCGGCGGGCAGGTCTATTCGCTGCCGGTCAACCTCCACACGATCAACCAGTTCTTCGGCAGGAGCCTGCGGCCCGACGAGGCCCGCGCCTTCATAGAGGAGCAGGCGGACAGGACCATCAGCGATCCGCGGACCTTCGAGGAGCAGGCGCTGCGCTTCGTCGGCCGCGCGCTCTACGAGGCCTTCTTCAAGGGCTACACGCAGAAGCAATGGGGCTGCTCGCCGACCGAGCTGCCGGCCTCGATCCTCAAGCGGCTGCCGGTGCGCTTCAACTACGACGACAACTATTTCTTCCACGCCTACCAGGGCATCCCGAAGGACGGCTACAGCGCGATGGTCGCGCGCATCCTCGACCATCCCGACATCACGGTGACGCTGGGGACGGATTTCCGGCGCGGCCAGGGGACCGGCTTCGCCCACATCTTCCATTCCGGCCCGCTCGACGGCTATTTCGACTACGCGCGGGGCCGGCTCGGCTATCGCACGCTCGATTTCGAACGCTTCACCCACGACGGCGACTACCAGGGCTGCGCGGTGATGAACTACGGCGACCTCGCCGTACCCCACACCCGGATCACCGAGCACAAGCATTTTGCCCCATGGGAGGAGCACGCCGGCTCGGTCTGCTACCGCGAGTTCTCGCGGGCGTGCGAACCCGGGGACATCCCCTATTATCCCATCCGCCTCGTCGAGGAGAAGGCGCAACTGGCCGAGTATGTCGCGCTCGCGCAAATGGAGCGCGGCGTCACCTTCGTCGGGCGGCTCGGTACGTACCGCTATCTCGACATGGACGTGACGATCCGCGAAGCGCTGGATACGGCAAGGCTTTTCCTCGACCGGCGGGCGGCGGAAGCGGCGATGCCCTCATTCCTCAAGCCGCCGCTCTGAAATGCGAGAAGGCCCCGGAGAACCGGGGCCTTGCCGTAATTTCCCTTGCGGCTTCCGATCAACGGAAGAGCGAGAGGATGCCTTCTGCCGAAGAATTGGCGATCGACAGGGACTGGATGCCGAGCTGCTGCTGGGTCTGCAGGGCCTTGAGGCGCGTGGACTCCTCGTTCATGTCGGCGTCGACCAGGCGGCCGATGCCCTTGTCGATGGCGTCGGTCAGTCGGTTGGCGAAGTCTTCCTGCAGGCCGATGCGCATGGAGATCGAGCCGAGCTGCGAGGCGGCCTTGGTCATCTGCTGGAAGGCGGCTTCGACAAGCGACAGGGCGTCGGCCATGTCTTCGTCGGTGTAATCCGTGATGTCCATGCTGACGACGGTCGTCGTGCTGTCCCAGGTGGTTGAGACCGGGGTCACGCCCAGGGCACCGGCTTCCGAACCGAGGATACCGCCGCTGGTCGGGTCGGTGCCGTCGTTGAGCTTGGTGAAGAGAACGTTCGAGTTGTCGCCGTTGGCAACGTCCGGCGTGTTGGCGAGCGTGTAGGTCGTGGTGCTGACCTTCACGGTGCCGTCGGCGGCGCGGACGAAGCCGGAGACGACCGTCTTGTCGGCGACGGTGTCGACCGTGTCGTCGTAGACGAGCCAGTTCTGGCCGTTGAAGGAAGCGCCGCTGGCGATGGATTCGAGCTGCTGCTGGAGCTGCTTGATTTCTTCCTGGACCTTGGCCTTGTCGACGCCCTGTTCGGTGGCGGCGGTAATCTTGGCCTTGATTTCCTTGACGACGTCGATGGCAGCGTTCATGCCGGCATAGGCCGTGTCGACCTTGGCGGCGCCGAGGCCGAGGGCGTCCTGGACGGCCGACAGCGCCTTGTTGTCGGAGCGCATGGTCGTGGCAATGGACCAGTAAGCGGCATTGTCCTTCGCCTCGCCGACGCGCATGCCGGAGGAGACATGAGCCTGCGTGGTTTCCATGTCGTTGCCGATGGTACGCAGCGTCTGGAGAGCGGACATGGCCGCAACATTGGTCAGAATGCTCGTCATAATATAGGTGCCCCTTGAATGGCTGACTGGGAAAGGGACATTCCGGGCTCACCGGGCAACGGTGGTCAGCATCATGCCTGCCAACCGGTTAATTTTCTTGGTTAACCCACCGTTTCGATGGGCTAAGAAAACCGCAATAAGGTTAAGGAATTCTTTCGCCTGGAGAAAAAACGCGAAAAGGCCGCCCCCGTCTGCGGGAGCGGCCTTTCCTGAGGTTTTCGCGGGTCAGCCTCCGCGCGTTCCTCCGTCCGTAGATTAACGGAACAGCGAGAGGATGTTCTGCGAGTTGGAGTTCGCGATCGACAGCGACTGGATGGCGAGCTGCTGCTGGGTCTGCAGGGCCTTCAGGCGGGTCGACTCCTCGTTCATGTCGGCGTCGACGAGGCGGCCTACGCCCTTGTCGATGGCGTCGGACAGCTTCGAGGCGAAGTCTTCCTGGAGGCTGATGCGCTTGGAGAGCGAACCGAGCGTCGAACCGACAGTCTGGGCCTTGGCCAGATTGTCTTCGACGTTGTCGAGGAAGCCGGCCACGGCGGCGTCGTCGGTGCTGCCGTCGAGCGTGATGGCCAGAACTTCAGCCAGCAGCCCGTCATCGGCAACCGTGCCGGTGGCCGGATCGTAATCGCCGAAGAGCGAGTTGGCAGCGGCATCGTAGGAGGCGGTGGTCACCTTCACGGTGCCGTCGGAGCCGCGCGTGAAGCCGGTGACGATCGTCGCATCTGCGGCGCCGCCGGCGATCCAATTTTCACCGCCGAAGGCAGCGCCAGCGCCGATGCTGCGGAGCTGATCCTGAAGCTGCTTGATTTCCTCGCCGACCTTGGCGCGGTCGACACCCTGTTCGGTGGCGGTGACGAGCTTGGACTTGATTTCCTTGACGACGTCGATGGCCGCGGTCACGCCGGCATAGGCGGTGTCAACCTTGGCGGCGCCGAGACCGAGGGCGTCCTGGACGGCGGAAAGGGCGGCGTTGTCAGAGCGCATGGTGGTCGCGATCGACCAGTAGGCAGCGTTGTCCTTGGCTGCACCGACGCGCATGCCCGAGGAAATACGGTCCTGCGTCGTTTCCATGTCGTTGTTGATGGTGCGCAGGGTCTGCAGGGCGGAGATTGCAGACGTGTTGGTGAGAATGCTCGACATTCTAGTTGTCCCTTTAAACGAAATACTGGTGGGGACATACCGGACTGGGTACTTTACCGGTTACGGCGGTTCGGCCTCATGCCAACTCGGTTTCTTCAGCGATGTGAAGGGACACCAAACCCGTCGTGTTGGGTCAAAACTCGCAGCCAATCCTTGCCAACTCCTTAAATCGGCAGGTCGCATCCGACCGGCCGCGAAACAGGGTGAACCGGGGGTAAATGCCTATGGTTAAGAAGGTGTTAGACGCGCGTTCGCGGGCGGAAAACCGCCCGCGCGATATTGCCGGACCGGCTTCAGTTGAAGGAGCGCACGAGGCTGCCGACGAGCAGGTTCCAGCCGTCGATGAGGACGAAGAACAGGATCTTGAAGGGCAGCGAGATGGACGTCGGCGGCAGCATCATCATGCCCATGGCCATGGTGATGGTGGCGACGATCAGGTCGATGACGAGGAAGGGCAGGACGACGAGGAAGCCGATCTCGAAGCCGCGGCGGATTTCAGAGATCATGAAGGCGGGGATGACGACGCGCAGGTCCGCGACATTGCCTTCCATGACCTTCTGGCCGCGTTCCTCGGCAAGCGAGATGAAGAGCTCGATGTCCTTGTCGCGGGTGTTGGCCACCATGAACTCGCGGAAGGGTTCGGCGATGCGCTTGGCGGCCTCGGTCTCATCGATCTGGTTGGCGATCAGCGGCTCGACGCCGTTCTGCCAGGCACGGTCGAAAGTCGGCGCCATGACGTAGAAGGTCATGAACAGCGCGAGCGAGACGAGGATCATGTTCGACGGCGTGGTGGCGAGCCCCATGCCGGAACGCAGGATCGAAAAGGCGATGACGAAGCGCGGAAAGCTCGTCACCATGATGAGGATGCCGGGCGCCACCGAAAGGACGGTGAGCAGGCCGAAGGTGCGGATGATCCAGGAGGCGACCGAGCCGTCGACGGGCGCATTGAGAAGACCGCCCGGCAATTGCAATTGCTGCTGGGCGTAGGCCACACCGGTCATCACCATCATGGCGACGAAGGTCAGAAGGGCTCGAATCATTCGATCACAAAGGTCCGGAACATGACGTTCGTTACGCGTCCTTCGGACCTGAGGTCAACCCGCTCCTGCAAGTCTTCCCGGAGATATTGGAAGCCGCGCGGACCCTGCACCTGCTGGAGCGAGACCGTGCGCATATAGGCCATGATATCCTGGTGGATCTCCTCGGCCAGCGCCACGTCGGGCGCCCCCTTGAACATCAGCGCGACTTCGAGGCGCACGCGGTTGTCCGAGGGATAGGCGAGGTTGCTGGTGATGGGATCGAGCAGCACCACGCCGTTGGCCTCGGTCGAGATATGGGGCACGGCCTCCCCCTTGGCGCTCTCGCCGCCGCCATGACCGCCCGCCGGCGCCGCCTTCGCCTCCTCGGCCGGCTTTTCGGCCGGCGGCGGGGCAAGCATGTTGCCCACGAACCAGCCGCCGCCGGCGGCCAGCAGCGTCAGGACGGCGATGGCCGCGATGGTGATGACGAGCGACGGCTTCTTCTTCTCGCCCTGCTCTTCGTCCGCCATGGTCTTCTTTCCCGTTTCGCGATTGTGCCGAGATCGTCAGATCGGCGAGAGCAGATCGACGGCCTGCTGGCCCCATGGCGGCTGCTGCACTTCGGTCAGGCGGCCGCGGCCGCCGTAGGAGATGCGGGCTTCCGCGATGCGCTCGTAGGCGATCATGTTGTTGGCATCGACATCCTGCGGCCGCACGATGCCGGCGACGTTGAGGATGCGCAGCTCATGGTTAACGCGCACCTCCTGCGAGCCGCTGATCAGCAGGTTGCCGTTCTCGATGACGCCGGTGACGACGGCCGCGACGAGCAGGTTCAGCTTTTCCGAGCGCTCGGTCGAGCCGTCGCCCTTGGTGCTGGTGGAGGAGCCGAAGCCAAGATCGCCCTTGGCGTCGACGCTGCTGCTGGCGGTCGAGCCGCTGAGGCCGAAATTGATGCCGCTCTTGTTGCTGCGCGAGCGGTCGGTCTTGTTGTCGAAGCTCGCCTTGTCGTTGACGCGGATATTGACCGTCAGGATGTCGCCCACCTTGAAGGCGCGCGAATCCTTGAAGAGCGCCGATTGCTGGTCGCTCCAGATCGAATAGCCGGAGACCGCCGTGCGCGGCTGCTTGGGATAGGCCGCCATCTGCGGGGTCGCGGCGTAGTTCAGGCCGCTGCCGATCGGGCTCATCGCGGGTGCTTTGCCGATCTCGGTGAGCGCCTGGTTGGAGCAGCCCGACAAGGCCAGCGCGACGGAGAGTGCGAAGGCGGTCTTTTTCATGACGGGTCCTTTGAGGTGTTCGGATCGGTCGCCGAGGCGATGATGCGGGTCAGCGCCGCGGCCTTGTCGGCCGGCATCTCGCCGAGGATGGTGCTCGACTGGCGCGGCGGCAGCTTCATGACGATGGCGGAGGCGATCTCCGGGTCGAGCTCGGCAAGCTGCGCGGCGGCGGCATCCGGCTTCATCTTGCGGTAGATCTCGACGAGGCCCCCCTCGGCGGACTTCAGGAAATCGTTGCGGCGCTTCAGCCAGTCCTGGTACTCGGCGCGGCGGGCTTCCAGCGTCCGGATGCGCTCGTCGACATCCTTCTGCAGCTTCTCCAGTTCCTGCTTCTGGAGAAGGTAGCGCTGGTCGCGCGCGGCATCGGCGATGTTGGTGCAGAATTCGCGGATCTCGTCGGCGCTGGCATTGGTCGTCGTGATCACGGGGCGTTCCTCGGCGAAGGCGCCGGGAATGGCCATCATGACGAAGCCGGCCAGCGGAAAGGCGAGCCTGCGCGCGAGGGTGGGAAGGGTCATGCCTGTCATCATTGCAGCACCAGTTCCGCCTGGAGGGCACCGGCCGTCTTGATGCTCTGCAGGATGGAGATGATGCCATCCGGCTTCACGCCGATGCTGTTGAGACCCGAGACCAGCGAGCGCAGGCTGGAGCCATCGAGCACGGCGACGTTGCCGCCTTCCTGCTGGACGAGGATGTCCGTGCTCGGCTGGACCGCCGTCACGCCCTTGGAGAAGGGCTCCGGCTGGACCACCTGCGGCATCTCGTTGACCTGCACGGTCAGCGATCCGTAGCTGACGGCGACCGGCGAGATGCGTACGTCCTGGCCGATGACGATCGTGCCCGTGCGCTCGTTGATGACGACGCGCGCCGGCGCGTCCGTCTCGACGACGAGGTTCTCGATGTCGGCCATCAGGCGGGCAAGGTCCGCCATCTTCGGCTTGGCGACATAGACGGACTGGGAATCGCGCGATTCGGCGATCGGCGCACCGTACTGGGCGGCCGCGTAACGGTTGATCGCGTCGGCCATGCCGACCGCGGTCGAGAAGTCGGGGTTGCGCAGTTGCAGGACGAGATCGGAGGCGTCCTTGAAGCGCGAGGGCAGTTCTCGCTCGATGATGGCGCCGTTCGGCACGCGCCCGGCGGTCGTCACGCCCTGCTGGACGCTTGCCGCATCGCCGCTGGCGCTGACGCCGGTGACGACGATCGAGCCCTGGGCGACGGCATAGATCTGACCGTCGGCGCCGGAAAGCGAGGTCATGACGAGCGTGCCGCCGCGCAGCGACGTCGCATCGCCGAGCGAGCCGACGGTCACGTCGATGCGGCTGCCGGGGCTGGCGAAGGGCGGAAGGTTGGCGGTGACGAGCACGGCGGCGATGTTCTTGGCGCGCGTCTGGGTGCCGACCATCGAGATGCCGAGGTTCTGCAGCATCGCGCGCACGGACTGTTCGGTGAAGGGCGAGGAGCGCATGCTGTCGCCCGTGCCCTGGAGGCCGACGACGAGGCCGTAGCCGATGAGCTGGTTCTCACGGCCGGCCTGGAGCGAGGCGACGTCCTTGATCCGCGCGGCCGGCAGGGCAGGCCCCGCGGCCAGCATCAGGCAGGCAAGAACGACAGCGGCGCGGCATAGAATGGACTGCATCATTTCGCCACCACATGTACGGTTCCGTCCGCCATGACCGTGCCGGAGACGATGACGCCCGAATCCTTGTTGCGCACGCGGATCAACTCGCCCACCGCGGCATCCTGCAGGGGCGTGCCGGCGGCGCGCAGCACGAGCGTGCCGGCGTCGAAGACGAGCTGGACGGTGGTGCCGCGGGAAACGGCGAAGGGCTCGCGCAGCGCCGAGGTGAGGATGACCCGGCCCGGCAGCAGCGTGCGCTTGCTCACCAGCCCGTTGACGGCGCCGATGGTCTCCGCGTAGCCGTTCACGATGTTCGGGTTGGTGACCTCGACCTCCTCGAGCTGGCCCGCATCGAGTTCCTCGCCGGGATAGATGACGCGCTTCGGCACGACGGCGGTGCGCACGCCGGCAAGGGCCGCGTCGGCCACGAGAAGACCGAGGAGCACGGCGGGCACGGCAAGGGCCGCGCACCGAAGCGCCGGAAGGGTCTTTCCCGTACGAAGGGCTGCTATCAGGCGAAACATCATGTTCCCCGCATGTCCGGTTGCTATCTCAGGTTCTTGCTGACCACCGCCGCCATCTCGTCCGCCGCCTGGATGATCTTCGAGTTCATTTCGTAGGCGCGCTGGGCGGAGATCAGGTCGGTGATTTCCTTGACGGGATCGACGTTCGAGGCTTCGAGGTAGTTCTGCTGGATATAGGCGAAGCCCGCTTCGTCGGGCGCGCCGACGGTGGCCGCGCCCGAGGCGGCGGTCTCGCGGAAGAGGTTCTCGCCGAGCGGCTCGAGGCCGGCCTCGTTGACGAAGTTCGCAAGCGTGATCTGGCCGAGGTCCTGCTGCTGGCCGGCGACCGTCGCGAAGACCTGGCCGGACTTGGTGACGGTGACCTCGGTCGCATCCTGCGGCACCGTGATGCCGGGGACGACCGTGTAGCCGTCGAGGGTGACGAGCTGGCCTTCCGCATTGGTGTTGAAGGCGCCCGCGCGGGTGTAGAGCGTGGAGCCGTCCGGCGCCTCGATCTGGAACCAGCCGCGGCCGATCAGCGCCAGGTCGAAGGAGTTGCCCGTGGAGACGAGGCCGCCCTGGAGGTGTAGGTTGCGCACGGCCGCGGTCTTCACGCCGAGGCCGATGATCGCGCCTTCCGGCACGACCGCCTGGTTGGCGCGGTTCGGCACGCCTGCGGCGCGCTCGGTCTGGTAGAGCAGGTCGGAGAACTCGGCGCGGGCGCGCTTGAAGCCGGTCGTGTTGATGTTCGCGATGTTGTTCGCGATCACTTCGAGGTTGGTCTGCTGCGCGTTCATGCCGGTGGCGGCGATGGCAAGGGCTTTCATGTCCGGTCCTCAGATCTGCATTCTTGCGACTTCGAGATAGGCGGTGACGACCTTGTCGCGGATGGCGATGGCGGTCTGCAGCGTCTGCTCGGCGTTCATGACGGCGTCGACCACTTCGCGGGTCGATGCCTTGCCCTGGATGGCTTCGAAGGACTTGGCTTCACCGAGTTTCACCGTGTTCGCCATGTCGCTTGCCATGTCGCCCATGATCTGGGCGAAACTCACCTGGGAGCCCGTTCCCTGCGCGGCGGCAGCGGAGACGGAATTCGCGCTTCCCGTCTCGACGCCCGTCAGGGCGCTGCCGGAAAGAAGGCCGTTTATGCTCTTTATGCTGTCGATCATTGCGAGGCCCTCAGGAGGTCGATCGTCGCGCTGATCAGGTCGCGCGACTGCTTGATGCTCTGGAGGTTCGCCTCGTAGGAGCGATTGGCTTCCCGCATGTCGGCCATTTCAACCAGCACGTTGACATTCGGCATCTTGACGAAGCCCTTCTCGTCTGCCGCCGGGTTGCCGGGATCGTACTCGCTGGAAAAGTCGCCTTCGTCGACACCGAGGCGCGAGACCTGGACGAGCGAGGCGTTGGTCGCGCGGTCGAGCTCGGCCGAGAAGGTCACGGTCTTGCGGCGGAAGGGATCGGCGCCGGGCGTGTCGCCCGTCGAACGGGCATTGGCGAGATTTTCCGAAACGATTCTTATGCGGGTGGACTGCGCCTCGATACCCGAGGCCGCAACTTTCAGGGAAGCTACGAGCGGATCCATTTCTTACCTTCTGACTGTCATCAGCATCATGCGATGAAAGGCCTTTACGAGGCCGGCATTCAACTCGAACTCACGCTTGACCTGGCCCTCTTTCATGAGTTCCTCGGCAAGGCCGACTGTGTTTCCCGACTCCTGCACGCCGATTTCCTCGGTGGGCCGGGTCTCGATGACGCGGCTGGCCATTTCGGTTTCGGTGAAGTGGCCGGGCTGCGTCGCCGCCATGCGGATGCCCGTCGTCTCGAGCACCGACTGGAAGGGGGTCACGTCCTTCGCCTTGAAGCCGGGCGTGTTGGAATTGGCGATGTTGCCTGCAACCACGCTCTGGCGGACGGCCAGCCATTCGGCCTGTTTCGATGCCAGTTCAAACAGTTGTATCGGTTGCATGACAAGCTCCATCCTTGTTCGCGGTGAACCTACGGAGCCAATCTTGCGTGGGACTTGCATTGCCGGCGGCCTGCCGGCAAGCCCCTGAATTTCCGGGGAAATAAAAGACGAGGCTGCGCGTCGCGGCGCGCAGCCGGCCAGCCGCGGGAGGCCGGGCGAATCGGGACGGCGCGCAGGCCGTCTCTCAGTTGCGCTTGATGACGTCGCCGTTCGAGGTCACGATGACCCAGGCGCCGTCGCGCTGCTCCAGCGTGGCGAGGCGGCTGTTGTCCGGCAGGATCGAGCCGACGCGCACGATATACATGCCGCGGGCGTCCTCGATCAACGCCCGGCCGTTGGCCACATGCATCAGACGGAAGCCGGAATCGGCCGGCAGCGGCTGGTCGAGGCCGGTCTCCACCGGCGCGCCGAGCGACGTTTCCGCGCCGAGCCCGGACGTGGTGGCCGTGGCGACCGGGTCGAGGCTGGCGGGGGCGGGATCCTTGTCGTCGTCGACCATGGCGGCGGGCGAGACGCTCACCACCTGCTTGCCCGGCATTTCCGGCAGGTTGCGGGTCGTGCCTTGCCACAGCGTCGGCACCGAGAACTTTTCCGGGTTGAGGAAGACGTACCAGGGAAAGAACGCCGCACCGGCCGCAAGCATCACGCCGGCGCCGACAATGAGCTTGTCGCCGGAGCTGTAGCGCCGGCCGCGCTCCTTGCGCCGGAGCGGATGGATGGTCTCGTCTGCGTCGGAATCCGTCACTGTCATCCCCTCCGCACGGCCGGCGCCGCGCCCTGCCCTGCCGCGTTCTTCAGCGCGATCGCGAGATCGGCGAAGGCATCGCCGGCGGGTCTTTCGCCCGGCGCCTGTTTGAGAACCTCGTAGATGATCGGCACCTGCTTGATCGCCATGTCGAGGTCGGGATCGCCGCCGGGGCGGTAGCCGCCGATGAGGCGGAGGTCCCGCGTTTCCTCGAAGCGGTGGATCAGCGCCTTCAGCCGCGAGACCAGCTTCTCCTGGTCCGGCGTCCAGGCCTTGCGGGCGAGGCGCGAAATGGAGGCGAGCGGGTTGATCGGCGGGTAGCGCCCCTCTTCCGCAAGGCTGCGCTCCAGGACGATGTGGCCGTCGAGAATGCCGCGCGTCGAGTCGGCGATCGGGTCGTTGTGGTTGTCGCCGTCGACGAGGATCGAGATGATCGCCGTGATCGTGCCGGCGCCCTCCGCGCCCGGCCCGGCGCGCTCCAGGAGGCGCGGCAGCTCGGTGAAAACGGAAGCGGGATAGCCGCGGGCGATGGGCGGCTCGCCGGAGGCGGTCGCCACCTCACGGATCGCGTGGGCAAAGCGCGTCACGCTGTCGATGATCAGCAGCACGTTGTCGCCCTGGTCGCGGTAATGCTCGGCGATGGTGACGGCCGTCAGCGGCGCCATCTTGCGCAGCATCGGGCTCTCGTCGCTGGTCGCGACGACCGCGACGGACTTGGCGAGGTTGTCGCCGAGCGTGTCCTCGATGAACTCGCGCACTTCGCGGCCGCGCTCGCCGACCAATGCGATTACCACCCTGTCGAAGGCGTCGGCGCGGGCGAGCATCGACAGCAGCGTCGACTTGCCGACGCCGGAGCCCGCGAAGATGCCGAGACGCTGGCCGAGGCAGAGCGGCGCGAAGATGTCGATGGCGCGCACGCCCGTCTGGAAGCCCTTCTCGACGCGCTTGCGCGTCATGGACGGCGGGGCGGTGTTGGAGATGGACCGGCGCACGTCGCCCTGCACCAGCGGCCCGAGGCCGTCGATGGGCTCGCCGAGCGCGTTGATCGTGCGGCCGCACCAGGCGGCGGTCGGCGCAACGCGGAAGGCGCCCTTGCGGATGACGGTGTCGTGGATGCCGATCGGCTCGCCCGGCTCGATGGGGCAGACGACCACCGTTTCCGGTTCGACGCGGACGACCTCGCCGAGATGGATGCCGGTGGCGCTCTTATGCGCGACGAATTCGCCGAGGCGCACATGGCGCGACAGGCCGCCGACGGTATAGTTGCCGGCCGCGATTGTCTGCACATGGCCGCCGTGGGCGACCGAGAATTCCGGCGTCGAATAGCGCCGCACCAGTCCCGCCAGGGCATTCAGCATGCGCCCGCCCTCGGGAGCGCCGGTCTCTTTCGCCATCGCACCTTCCGCCATCGCCATCGCTTACTTGCTGCCCCCGAGCGTGCGGATCGCCTCGTTCATGGAATCCTCGCTGCTGCGCATCAGCGCGGCGATATTCTCGAAGGCGCGGGTGACCTGGATGAGCTGCGTCATCTCGGCGATGGCGTTGACGTTGGATTCCTCGACATAGCCCTGCGCCACGCCGGCATCGACGCGGTCGGTCACCGGCTGCGGCGGGATGGTGGTGATGATGCCGCTGTTGCCGGCGCGCGCGAAGCCGCCCGAGAGGTCGGCCTCGAAAATGCCGAGCGCGGCGACCGGCCGGCCGTTCTGGTTGAGCTGGCCGTCGGCGCTGAGCGTGATGGGGCCGGCATTCGCATCGATCTGGATCGGACCGCCGCCGGGATCGAGCACCGGATAGCCGTTCAGCGTCACGAGGTCGCCGGCCTCCGTCAGCGTGAAGCGGCCGTCGCGCGTGAGCGCGGGACCGGCCGGCGTGTCCACCTGGAACCAGGCTTCGCCGCGGATCGCGAAATCGAGCTGGCCGTTCGTCTGTGTCAGGCCGCCGTTGCGCGCCGAGAGGAACTCCTCGCCCTGCGAGACGAAGGCGACGTCGGCATTCTTCTGGTCGCTGACGACCTGGTTGAACTTCACCTCCGTGGCGCGGAAACCGACCGTCGTCGAGTTCGCCACGTTGTCGGCAAGGGTGGCCATGCGGCGGTCGAGCGCGATCTGGGACGAAAGCGATACATAGAGCCCGGTCTGCATCTCAGCGACCTCCGAGTTTCAGGTTGTTGATGGAAAGAAGGAGGTCGGTCGAGATGCCGGTAACGCTCGACGACTTGAACACCGTGAGCGGATCGTAGCTGCCCGACGGGTTCTCCAGTTCCCACATCGCGGTGAAGCGCTCGAGGAACTTGCCGACCTTGGACGGGTCCTTGAAATCGGCAAGGTCGATGGCCTTTTCATAATGGGCGGCCTGGCGGTCGACGTCCGTGCCGGCGAATTCGGCGGGAAGCTGCAGCGCGGTGCGGACCACCTGCGCCAGCGCGTCGTCGGCGATGATGGAATAGCCCGAGGTGATCGAGGAGGCCATGCGCTCGAAATAGAGCGCCAGCCGCACGCCCGTATTGTCCTCGCCGGCGCTGACTTCGAGGGTTTCGCGCGCATATTTGTCCACGACGCCCTTCTGGGCGCGGTCGAAGGTGGTGGCGAGTTCGCCGTGGCGGGCGAAGTTGAGCGATTCCGCCAGTTCCTTGTAGCGGCTGTCGGAGAGCTTGTTGGCGAAGGCGTCCTTGTCGTCGATGCCCTCGGTCAGCACCTTGCGCATGAAGGCCTTGGCATAGGCCATGTCCTCAAGGCCATGCGCCTTCATCACGTAGTTGTAGAGCCTGTCGTCGGCGAAGAACGCGTCGACCGACTTTATGCCGCCGATCTTCGAAAGATAATATTCCGTCTCGCGCTTGACGTCCGGCTGCTCCGAGACGCGCTTCAGCGACGTCGAGAGGTCGGCGGAAATCAGCTTGTAGCTCGTATAGGTGGTGGTCACGATGGGCTGCCGATCGGGTTCGGGACGACATGGATGTCCGTTTTGAACCACGATCTTCACGGGTTTTGCTTGCGCGAACCTGATCCGTTAACCCGCCGTGAGGTACAGCTTCACGCAAGGCTGGAACCGTATCCCGGAACGGTCAGAATTGTGTCGGGACACCTGCGCTCATGAACATCATTATCGGTCTCATCGTCACCATCGGCTGCGTCTTGGGCGGCTTCATGGCCATGGGCGGGCACGTCGAGGTGCTGAACCAGCCGTTCGAACTCATGATCATCGGCGGCGCCGGTGTCGGCGGCTTCATCGTGGCGAACACGATGAAGGTGATCAAGGAGACGGGCAAGGCGCTGGGCGAGGCCTTCAAGCACAAGGTGCCGAAGGAGCGCGACTATCTCGATACGCTCGGCGTGCTCTACAGCCTGATGCGGGACCTGCGCACCAAGTCGCGCAACGAGATCGAAGCCCATATCGACAATCCCGAGGAATCGCCGATCTTCCAGTCCGCCCCGACCGTGCTGAAGAACAAGGAGCTCACCGCCTTCATCTGCGACTATGTCCGCCTCATCATCATCGGCAATGCCCGCTCCCACGAGATCGAGGCGCTGATGGACGAGGAGATCCAGACCATCACGCGCGACAAGATGAAGCCCTACCAGGCGATGACCACGATGGGCGACGCCTTCCCGGCCATCGGCATCATCGCGGCCGTCCTCGGGGTCATCAAGGCCATGAGCAAGATCAACGAATCGCCCGAAGTCCTCGGCGGGCTCATCGGCTCGGCGCTCGTCGGCACCATGCTCGGCATCTTCCTGTCCTATTCGGTCGTCGCGCCGATCACCGCGAACATCAAGGTCGTGCGCGAGAAGCAGAACCGGCTCTACGTCATCGTCAAGCAGACGCTGCTCGCCTACATGAACGGATCCGTGCCGCAGGTGGCGCTGGAATACGGCCGCAAGACCATCTCCTCCTACGAGCGCCCGTCGATCGACGCGGTTGAGCAGGAGATGATGAATCCCGGCGGCGGCGGCGATTCGAAGGCGGCCTGACCCATGAGCGCAGCAACCGTGACACATCTTCCGACCATGGACCCGACCGTCCTCGCCCGGCTCACCGGCAAGCTCGGCGACCAGGCGACCATCTCCCGGCTCTGCGCCAGCCTCGGCGAGGTCTTCGCCGATTTCCTGCCCGACATGCTGGAAAGCGAACTCGGCTTCGAGGTCGCCGTGTCCTATGCCGGCTTTGCGACGGGCAAGTACGGCGAGGTGACGAACGGCCTCGGCGGCGCCATGGCCTTCTGCGATGCCTCGCTGCGCGACTGGTGCGAGCACTTCACGCTGATCTGCGACAGCCCGCTGATCATCACTCTCGTCGAGAACATGCTCGGCGCCGTCAGCAACTCCATCGAGGATCCCGAGCCGCGGCCGCTCTCCAAGATCGAGCTCGACCTCGCGGCCATGATGTTCGACCGCATTTCGGGCGTCCTGAAAACCGCCGTGCGCGGCGCGAACGGCTTCGAGCCCTTCCTCGGCCCGGCGCACAATGCGGAAACCCGCAAGGCCGCCGAGGACGGTTCGGACGACACCTTCGTCGCCATGGTCAACATGGCCGTCGGCATCGGGCCGGTGCTCTCGACCTTCCATGTCGTCGTGCCGCAGGAGGTGCTGCTGAAGTCGACCGTCACCGCGCCGACGCCCGCCAATGCGCCGAAGACGCGTGCGGAATGGAGCGAGCAGCTCGGCGAGCAGGTCCGCCGCTCCAAGGTGACGCTGGAGGCGCGCATCCACCTCGAAGCGCAGACCCTCGACACGATCAGCAGGCTGCAGGCCGGCGACATCATCCCGTTCAACGAGGCGGGCGACGTGCGCGTGGAGGTGAATGCGAACGGCCGCGACCTCTATGTCTGCGAATTCGGCCGGTCAGGTGCCCGCTACACGGTCCGCGTCAAGGATACCTACGGCTCGGAGGACGATCTTCTCCAGCACATCATCGGATAGTTTTGCGCGTGAAGCCTGTGAAGCGGCACGCCTCAGGCAAGTTTCGAATGGAATAGTGGGCTTATGGCACCGAAGAAAACACCCATCGCTGACGACATCATGTCTTCCATCAACGCCGGCGACGAGGAGCTGGAACAGGCGATCGACGACCTGCGCGGCGTTCTTCAGAAGGATGCCTCCGGCGGGATCGACACCGATTTTCCGGCACGGGGGGCGGACGATCCGCTCGCCGCGTTCGGCGGCGATTTCGGCGGTTCGGACTTCGGCGGCGGCGCGGCGGCGACGGATTTCGGCGCGAATACCGGCTTTGCCGGATCCGACTTCGGCGCCGGCGGCGATTTTTCCGCCGAACCGCGCGAAGCGCAGCGCCCGGGCAGCGCCATGCAGTCCAACATGGACCTCATCATGGACATCCCGATCGATCTGCAGATCGTTCTGGGCTCGTCGCAGATGCAGGTCTCCAGTCTCATGAACCTCAGCGAGGGCGCCACCATCGCGCTCGACCGCCGCATCGGCGAGCCGGTCGAGGTCATGGTCAACGGCCGGGTGATCGGCCGCGGCGAGATCACCGTTCTGGAAAACGACGACACCCGCTTCGGGGTCAAGCTCATCGAAGTAAAGAGTACACGCAAGATCTGATACCCGGTCGAGGGTTCAGGGAGATAAATCCATGATGGATTTCGAAAATTTCGGGACGTCCACGGCGGTCGGAACACCGCTGTCGCAGGTCGAGAAGGCAGCAGCCGTCCTTCTGGCCATGGGCAAGGGCGTCGCCGGCAAGTTGCTGAAATATTTCACCCAGAGCGAATTGCAGCAGATCATCGCCGCCGCGCAGAACCTGCGCGCCATCCCGCCCCATGAACTGATCGACCTCGTCAACGAGTTCGAGGACCTGTTCACCGAAGGCGCGGGCCTCATGGACAATGCCAAGATGATGGAAGGCATCCTTGAGGAAGGCCTGACGCCGGACGAGGTGGACGGCCTGCTCGGCCGCCGCGCCGCCTTCCAGGCCTACGAGAACACGATCTGGGACCGCCTGCAGGATGCCGACCCGGTCTTCGTGGCAGGCTTCCTGCTCAACGAGCATCCGCAGACCATCGCCTATATCCTGTCGATGATGCCGTCGTCCTTCGGCGCGAAGGTGCTGCTCGAAATTCCCGAGGCCAACCGGCCCGACATCATCAACCGCACCGTCAACCTGAAGGATGCGAGCCCCAAGGCGACGGCGATCGTCGAGGCGCGCGTCATCGAGATGATCAACGCGCTGGATGCCGAGCGCAACTCGATCGGCACGAACAAGGTCGCCGACCTCATGAACGAGCTGGACAAGTCGCAGGTCGACGAGATGCTTGCCTCGCTCGAAACGGTCTCGACCGAATCGGTCAAGAAGGTGCGCCCGAAGATCTTCCTCTTCGAGGACGTGCTCCTCATGCCGCAGAGAAGCCGGGTGTCGCTGTTCAACGACGTCGCGGGCGACATCATCACAGCTGCGCTGCGCGGGGCCTCGATGGAACTGCGCGAGGCGGTCCTGTCCGCCATCGGCGCACGCCAGCGCCGCATGATCGAGTCGGACCTTGCCGCCGGCGACCAGGGCGTCAATCCGCGCGAGGTGGCCATCGCCCGCCGCTCGATCACGCAGGAAGCCATCCGCCTTGCCGCCGCCGGGCAAATCCAGTTGAAGGAGACGGCCGGGGAGCAGCAGGCGGCCTGATCCGGCTTGACACGACAAGGCCGCAAGCCGAGCGTATCAGCGGCCCGAATCTCCTGACGGGGGTTCGGGCCGTTTTCGTTGGCAAACGCAAAGCCGCTCGGCCTTTTGCCGGATTTGCCCTGGGAGCGCGACGTGTCGGACGACGACAAGGACAGCAAAACAGAACTCCCGACCGAGAAGAAGATTCGCGACGCGATGGAAAAGGGCAATACGCCCTTCTCGCGCGAGATCACGATCTTCGCCTCGACGCTGGCGATCTATCTCTTCCTCGTCTTCTTCCTGCCGGACGGGGTCTCCCGCATGAACGAGACGCTGCGCGACTTCTTCGAGCAGCCCGAGGCCTGGAACCTCAAGTCCGGCACCGACGTCATCGCGATCTTCCGGCATCTCGGCTGGGAAGCGGGCAAGCTGCTGCTGCCCATCCTCGCCATGATGATGCTGTTCGGCATCGCCTCCTCGGTCTTCCAGAACCTGCCGAGCCCGGTGCTGGAGCGCGTGCGGCCGCAGATCGGCCGGCTCAATCCGATGAAGGGACTGGGGCGTCTGTTCGGCAAGCAGGGCCTCGTGGAGTTCGGCAAGTCGCTGATCAAGATCCTCCTCGTGTCGCTGGTCGTGGCGCTCGCCATGCGGGGCAACTATTTCGCCTCGCTCGACACGATGTTCTCCGAGCCCGCCGCGCTCCTCTACATGATGACCTCCGATGTCAACAAGGTGCTGCTGATCGTCCTCTTCGCCACCGCCCTCATTGCCGGCATCGACTTCGCCTGGACCCGCCACCACTGGTTCACCGAGCTGATGATGACGAAGCAGGAGGTCAAGGAGGAAATGAAGCAGGCGCAGGGCGACCCGATCGTCAAGGCCCGCATGCGCTCGATCCAGCGCGACCGCATCCGCCGCCGCATGATGACGGCCGTGCCGCGCGCGACCCTCGTCATCGCCAACCCGACGCACTTCGCCGTGGCGCTTCGCTATGTGCGCGAAGAGGGCGATGCGCCGGTCGTCGTCGCCAAGGGCCAGGACCTCATCGCGCTCAAGATTCGCGAGATCGCCGAGGAGAACGGAATCCCCGTCTTCGAGGATCCACCGCTCGCACGCTCAATGTTTGCGCAAGTCTCGGTGGATAGTGTGATTCCGCCGGTGTTCTACAAAGCCGTGGCGGAGCTGATTCACCGGGTTTACGCAGCTTCGCCCCAGACCAGACGGGTAAACTAGATCCGATGAGAAAATGCACCTACTCCGCCGAGCGCGAGAAGATTGTTGCCGAAGCAATCTGCCCGGTCGCCACCGAGCTCAGACTGCTCGACGCGGCCGACCTCGTCTCGTTGTTGCGTTTCGAGTGCTACGGTAACCTTGCCGACCTGGTCTCTTCGGCGGCCGAGCTCTATTTCCTGCCCGGCACGGTCAATTTCGGCGCCGGCGGCGATTATCGGCTCGACTGGGATACCGAGCCGGAAGTGACGCTGGACATGGAACTGCGCCCCCAGGGCGTGACCGTCTATGCGAAGCTTCTCCTGCAGAAGGACAAGGCCGGCGTGGAGGTGACCCATGTCGCCTTCAACGATCCGTCCGCCGATCCCGACGACAACACCGCCTTCCTGCGCAGGAGCCTCGCGCAAGCGCGGTACGTGAAGACCGATCCGTCGTCGCATCTCGCCCATTGAACGCTGGAAGACGCGCCCGCTCCGTCGCCCCCGGCTTGCCCGGCGGCGGAAGACGGCCGGCCCCTGCCCTGTCAGGTAATATAGCCGAGGCGGATGGCCTTCGCGATCGCCTGGATGCGGTTCACCGCATCGAGCTTGGTCGTCGCCGTGCCGAGATAGGCGTTCACCGTGTGCACGGAAAGGCCCATCTTCTCCGCGATCGCTTCGGATATGCAACCATCGCCCGCCATCTGGAGGCAGGTGATCTCGCGCTCGCTGAGCGCCTCGGAGGGTGCCAGCTTCTTCTCCTCGCTCGCCAGCATGTCGATCAGCACCTGGCAGCTCTTCATGTGCATGTCGACGACGAGATCGCTGGAAGGCGCGATGAAGGTGCCGAGGAAGACGACATAGCCGTTGCCATGCGCGCCGAGGCGAACCGGGAAGGCCATGCCCGACCAGGGCACCAGCCGCGCGGGCAGGCGCTCGGTGAAGGGGGCCGCGCCCGATTCGGCGAAGTGGCTGTCTCCTGCCCCTTCCCAGATCAGCGGCAGCATGGAGACTTCGAGATGGGCGAGCATGGCCGCGCCATAGGCCTCGATAAGCGCGCGGGCGTTGCCGTCTACGTCCTGGCCCCAGTTATGGAGCGAGAGGGTGAGCTTTCGGGCGGACGGCAGTCCGTGGCCGGTGAGGCGCAGCACCGCGAAATGCTGGGCGCCGAGGATCGTCTGGATCACCTGCAGGCGGGAAACGAAATCGGATGCGCGCGTGGCCTTGGCCGGCCGCGCGAGCCGGATTTCCGTCTCCAGGGTTGCGGAGGCGGGAAGCTGGATATCCATGACGCGCTCCTCAGACCAGGCTGTTGCGAACGGCCCAGGCGATCGCTTCCGACCGGGTCTTCGTCGCGGTCTTGCGCATCACGCTGGTGATGTAATTGTTGATCGTGTTGCGCGAGATGCCGAGGATGACGGCGATCTCGTCGCTCGTCTTGCCTTCGGCGATCCAGTAGAGGCATTCGATCTCGCGCTCCGTGAGTTCCATCTCCCGGTCGTGCCTGAGGATCGCACCCTTGCAGCAGACGCTCGCGAAATAGCCGGTCATGACGCCGACATCGCGCAGCTTGCTCTGGGAGAGGATGAAATGCTCCGGGAAGAGAAGCAGCAGCGACATGCGCACCCGGCCGACATGGAAGGCGATGATGCAATATTCCCGGCTGATGCCCGCCGGCACCGCCACGTCGTCGGCAAGGTGACTGAAGCATGGCTTGAGGAGCGTCAGGCACTTATCCAGCTCGCCCATGCGCGACTGGCTGGCGACGATGGTGGCGGCAATGCAACGCACCAGATCGAACGGCCAGTCCGACCCGACCACGGCTTCGAGGCCGGCCTCGGGCGAGGCGTCGTGACGGACGAGAAGAAAGTGGGAGGCGCTCACATAATCGGTCAGCGCCCTGAGACCGGCGGAAAGGCTGGCGCGATCCGCACAGCGTCCGAGGTGTTGAACCAAACGTTCACGCGCACTCTTACGCTCACCCGACTCGGCTGAGAATCCATAGGATTCCCGGGCCGCGCCTTCCGACCGGATCGTTTCCATGATAGCCCCCTGTTCCGATTCCGAACGGAGATCCATGCCTCCTTCCCGCCAAGGGCTCGGAACCGTCCGAACCCTCCCCGGTCAGGCCGCATCGGCAAGAATCACCAAGCGAATCAGTAACTAAAGTGTACATCTGTCTTCGCTAAAAACCACCGGCATCTTCTCGGGATTTACTTTTGCCGGCATCTGTGAGTCGATTTGGCCGCGATGATTTGCGTTCGGCGCTGTGCAGGAAGGCCGGCAACGACTTCAGGTTAAGTCTCTGTTAACCATACAATATTGGAAACGGTCGATGCGCGCGGCGCGGTTCGCGTGAGGAGGGCCTGCCTTTCGCCGCCACGTTTACGGCTGCTTGGCAGCGGTAAACTTTTTTCGGCGATCACGCGGCCGTGAACGCGCCCGCCATCCGCCGGGGCGCGCATGCGTAAAATTTTCTGCGAACAGGCAGGTCAGGCGTTGCCGAAAAGCGACACGCCAGGTCAAAAAAACGGCGCATTTGAAGCGGCCACAAAACAAAGGACGCGACCGTCGCCGGCCGCGTCCAGTTGTTCCTAGCCCGTGGCGGAGCCGTCAGGCGGCTTCCTTTTCCACCGCCCACTTGCGCAGGATCTTGGCGGCGCGCTCCTCGCTGATCTCGACCATGCGGCCGAGGCGGCGTTCCGGGCCTTCCTTGACGCGGCGGTTGAAGGTGCCCTCGCTGTCGTCGCTGGCATTGAGCAGGTCGTCCGTGCTGTCGAAGCCGAAGTCCGCGCCGAAGCCGTCCATGAGCGTGGCGCCGGGGCCGCCGATGCCCGCTGCGGGCGAGAAGTCCGGCAGTTCGAGGCCGGCCGCATCGCTTTCCAGGGCACCGGCCGCAGCACCGCCGCCGGTAACCGAGCGGATCGCCGGGCGAAGGCCGAACCAGACCACCAGGAAGGCGACGCCGACGAAGGCGAGCGCATTGATGATGCCGCCGAGATTGCGCGTCAGCACTTCCATGATGCCGGGTCCCGGCACGGCCTGGTCGAGAAGCTGATGATCGAGGAATTCCATGGCCGTTATCGTCACCACGTCGCCGCGGTCGGCATTGAGGCCGGCGGCGGAGGAGACGATCTTCTGCATGTCGGCGATATAGGCGTCGATCTTCGCCTGGTCGGCCGGCTCGCCCACCATGGCGGCGACGCGGGCACGGTTGACGACGACCGCCACGGACAGCTTCTCGACGGCAAAGCCGTTGCGAACGGTGGCGACGGTCTTGCTGTTGATCTCGTAGTTGGTCTGCTCTTCCTTCTTGTCCGCCTCGTCGTTGGACTGTGGGCCGCTGCCGTCGCCCTTGGGGCCGCCCTGCGGGATGTTCTGCTCGACGGTCGTCGCCTTGTTGGCGGCGTGCTGGCTGGATTTCTGGCTTTCCCGCGTCACCCGGGTGGAGCGTTCCACGCGCGATTCCGGATCGTAGACCGTCTCCTGGATTTGCTGCGTATCGGTATTCAGCGCGGCCGTGACGCTGGCGCGGAAATTATCCATGCCGAGGAAGGGGGCGAGTGCCTTCTCGATATTGCGTTCGATTTCGCCCTGGACGGTCTGCACCGCCGTCAGCGAACGGTTGACCGCGCCGTTTTCCGGATCGTCGCCGGAGGCGAGGAGCTGGCCGGCCGAATCGAGGATCGTCACGCCGTCCACTTCCAGGCCCGGAACGGAGGCGGCGACGAGATGGCGGATCGCGCCGGCCGATTCGCGGCCGGCCTGGGCGCTGGCGCGGATCATGACGGAGGCCGTCGGCACCTGGTCGGCCTTGCGGAAGTTGCCGCGCTCCGGCATCACGATGTGCACGCGGGCGGCGGCGATGCCGTTGATCTGCTGGATGGTGCGGGCGATCTCGCCTTCGAGGGCCCGCACGCGCGTCACCTCCTGCATGAAGGAGGTGAGGCCGAGGGAGCCGACCTTGTCGAAGAGTTCGTAGCCGGCATTCGCGCTGCTCGGCAGGCCGCGCTCGGCGAGATAGAGGCGCGCCTTGCCCGTCTGGCCGACGGGAACCGCGATGCTCGATCCGTCCGTACCGTTGTTGAAGTCGATATTGGCCTCGGCGAGCGCCATGCCGATCTGGTTGAGGTCGGCCTTTTCAAGTCCGACGTAAAGCGTCTCATAGGCGGGCTTGTTCACGAGGATCCCGGCAGCGAGCACCAGGCCGACCGAGACGACGGCGGCTCCCGCCAGCATCGCGAGCTTCGCCTGCCCCAGCGAAGCCAGGTTCCTGTAGACTTTCGTCAACTGTTCCAACAGATTCATTCTGTTCCCGCACGGACTAGTCGCCTGGGCGCCGGCCTACGATGCCGGCGCGATCAGACGCATTTTCAATCTCGTGAGGCGGGGCCGGTACATTTCCGCACGCACCGACCTGCCCCATGGAATACGCGGACCTAACTGATCCGGCCTGGAGACTAGAGCGTGAAACTTGCGCGAGCATTTCGTGCCCACGCACCGAAAACGGCCGGCACAAACGCGGACGGCGCCCCGGGGGCGCCGCCGAACAGGCTGATCATATTGCGCAAACCGTCAAAAAGCCTCGAAGTCGCCCGCCGCCTTGCCGATCGGCTGGGAGTGGCCGTGGCGCATTCCGTTGCCGAGCGCCTTCTGCATGTCGGCAAGCTTCACCAGGTTGAGCGCCGTCGTGACGTCGACGATCCAGCTCGCGGGAATGCTGCCGGTGATCGTGTCGATGAACTCGGCGAGCCCCCGCGTCTTCTGGACGGCAAGGTCGATGCCCTGCAGCACCATCATGCGCTCGGCCGCGTGCTCGGCGGTGTCCGCGTGGACGGCCGCAAGCTGCGGCTCGATGCGCTCGATGAGGTAGGCGACGTCGTGCAGTTCGGACACGACCCGCATCAGGACATCCGGAAGGGTCTCCTCCATGGCAGTCGCTGAACTCAGATACTCGGCTTGCATGGTTACCCTCTTTCGCCGCGCGGCGTCGGTCGGCAATGCGGCCGGCAACGCACTTGAACTTCGTATTCCCGCTTCCGCCGGGCGAAACGCCCGCTCAGAAGAATTCGATCGAGCTTTCGGCCGGCCGCACGACGGGGGCTGGCCGCTGCTGCTCCAGCGCAACCGTCTTCTGCGTCTCGACGCCGGTCAGGGCATATTGCCGGGCCCGGCCGGTCGATGGCCAGTATTCCAGCTTGCGCCCGTGCTCGCCGCCCGTGCTCTCGCCGACGATCCTGATGCCTTCGTCCATCAGGAACTGCCGCGCGAAGCGAGCGTTCTGCTCCCCGACATTGGAGAACCGCGCGATCGTCCGCGCCCCGCCGAAGATCTTCGCCTCCAGCCGGTCGCGGCGCGCGCCCTGCTTCAGGAGGCCGTTGATCAGAAGCTCCATCAGATGCACGCCATAGCGCGTGGCATCGCCGCCAGAAGCCATGGCCTCGGCGGAGCCCGGCAACAGGAAGTGGTTCATGCCACCGACGCCAATGACCGGGTCGCGCATGCAGGCGGCCACGCACGAACCGAGAATGGTGGTGAGCACCACATTCGGGTCGTTGACGACCTTGTATTCGCCCTGAATGACATGGACGCGGCGCGCCCCGGCGTCTGCGATCATTTCAATGCCCCGAACACGGCCTCGATGGCCGCCCGCATCTTCTCGATGGTGAAGGGCTTGGCCAGCACGTTGTTGGCGCCGAGCGCCGCCGCCTTCTGCACCAGCGCGCGGTCGCCCTGGGCCGTCAGGATGATGAAGGCCGCCTTCTTGGTGTTCGGGTTGGACCGAACCGCCTGAAGGAACTCGATGCCGTCCATCTTCGGCATGTTGAAGTCGGAGATGACGAGGTGGTGCGGCTGCTGGGTCATGATGGCCATGCCCTGCGCGCCGTCGCCGGCCGCGGTGATCTGCTTGAAGCCGAGCTGCTGGAGGGCATCGCCCAGCAGCAGGCGGCTCGTCACCTGGTCGTCGACGATGAGTACTTTGATTTTTTCAGCGATAGACATTATTCGCTCCCTTCTCTACGGGCCGCAGTGATCTTCAAGATTTCCTCCCCTATGGAGGAGAGCGGAAACTGATGCTCGACGGCACCCAGCTCGAAAGCCACTCTCGGCATTCCATATACGATGCAGGTTTTTTCGTTCTGGCCGATTGTCCGCGCCCCTGCATGGCGCATTTTCAGCAAGCCCGCCGCCCCGTCCCGGCCCATGCCGGTCAGGATGACGCCGACGGCGTTGCGCCCGGCCAGTTCCGCCACCGAATCGAACAGCACATCCACCGAGGGGCGATGGCCGTTGACCGGATCCCGTTCCACCAGCCGGCAGCAGGGTGCGTTCGGGCTGGAAACCTGCAAGTGACGCTCGCCGCCGGGCGCAAGGTAGATCTTGCCGATCTCCAGGCGCGCGCCGTCCGTCGCCTCCTCCACCACCGGCGCGCACAGGCGGTTCAGCCGCTCGGCGAAGCTCCTGGTGAAGGTCGACGGCATGTGCTGCGTGATGACCGTCGGCGGGCAGTTGACCGGGAATTTCTGGAGCACCGTGATCAGCGCCTCCACCCCGCCCGTCGACGCCCCGATGGCGATGACCCTGCGGCCGGGCCGGTAGCCTGTGACGGGATGGACGCTGGCGGCGGCCGGCACCGGCGCCGGCACGTCCGCGCGGACATGGCGGCGCTGCGAGCGGGCGGCGGCCTTCACCTTCTCGACGAGGTCGCCGAAGGGGCGGATATCGCCCGGCTGCGGCTTGCCGACGCAATCGAAGGCGCCGATCTCCAGCGCCATCAGCGAGGCTTCGGCACCGCGCTGGGTCAGGGTCGAGACCATGATGACCGGCATCGGCCGGAGCTTCATGATCTTGTCGAGGAATTCGAGGCCGTTCATGTTCGGCATCTCGATGTCGAGCGTCACGACATCGGGGTTGAGCTGCTTGATCGCGTTGCGGGCTTCCATGGCGTCGCCCGCCTGCCCGACGACCTCCACCTCCGGATCGGCATTGAGCACGGCCGTGATCAGGCCGCGCATGGTCGCCGAGTCATCGACGACGAGGACGCGCGCAGGTGCCATCATGCGCCCCTCCTGTACTTGCCGGTGTAGCGGTAGGTGGTGATGCCGATATTGTCGAACTGGTTCTTCGCCTCGCCCGAGACGCGCTCGGAATGGCCGATATAGAGATGGCCGTTGTCGGCCAGCATGCCGGCAAAGCGCGACCAGATCCGCGTCTGCGTCGGCTCGTCGAAATAGATGACGACGTTGCGGCAGAAGATGACGTCGAACGGACCCTTGAACGGCCACTGGGCCATCAGGTTCAGTTCGTTGAAGGTGATGAGCCGCTTGACCCGGTCGTCGATCTGCCATTTCTGCCGGCCGCCGGCCTCCGTCTCGCGGAAGAACTGCTTGCGCATGGCGGGGCTGACGGTCTCCAGCGCCGTCGCGTCATAGGCACCGCTGCGGGCGATCGCGAGGATCTTCGGGTCGATGTCGGTCGCCAGGATGCGGAAGTCGAGGTCGGCGACGTTCGGCATCAGCGACAGCACGGTGAGCGCGATGGAATAGGGCTCCTGCCCATCGGAACAGGCGGCCGACCAGATGCGCACGCGCCCGCCGTTGCGCGCGCGGGCCAGAAGCTCCGGCAGGACATCGGTGCGCAGGTGGTCGAAATGATGGTTCTCGCGGAAGAAGCGCGTGAAGTTCGTCGTCAGGTGCGAGAGCATCTCCCTGCGCGCGGTGGCGCCGGCCGGCGAGGAGACGAGCGCGCAATAGTCCCTGAAGCCCTTGAGGCCGAGCTGGCGGATATGCTTGGACAGGCGGGAATAGACGAGCGAGGCCTTGGTCTCGTTGAGGTAGATGCCCGCATCCGCATAGATCATCGCCGCGATCTCGGTGAGGTCCCGGCGCGTCAGCGGGTATTCGCCGCTCGCCAGGCACTCGTCCGGGGACTGTCTGACATCGATGGCCGGGGAATAGGTCATGCGGCTTCGCTTTCGGTATGCGGGAACAGGGCACCCAGCTCGATGAGGCAGATCATGCGGCGCTCGATGGCGAGGATGCCGCGCGCATAGGCCTTTTCCGATTCATTGGCGATGTCGGGCGTCGGCTGCATGTTGTCGTCGGTCACGGTCAGGATGTCGGAAACGGCGTCGACCAGCAGGCCCACCACCTTCGGCCCGACCTGGGCGACGATGATGACGTGGCGCACCGTCGGCTCGGCCGGCTTCATGCCGAGACGCAGCGACATGTCGACGATCGGCAGGACGACGCCGCGCAGGTTGATCACGCCGAGCACGTAGGCGGGCGCATGCGGCATCGGCGTCGCCTGGGTCCATCCGCGGATTTCCCTGACCGACATGATGTTCACGCAGAACTCCTGGTCGCCGATCCGGAAGGCGATCAGTTCGCGTCCATGGGTGAGAGTCTTGACCGCATTCGTCATGGCTTAACCGGTGGCAGCAAGCGAGATGTCTTGTTTCAGGGACTGGCCGCGCGAGGCGGCGACGACCGCATCGACGTCCAGGATCAGGGCGACGCGCCCGTCGCCGAGGATGGTGGCGGCGGCGATGCCCGGAACGTGGGTGTAGTTGGCCTCCAGGCTCTTGATGACGACCTGGCGCTGGCCCTGGATGGCATCGACCATCAGGGCGCGCTGGCCGCCGCCTTCCGATTCGACGAGAAGCGCGACGCCCTCGATCGGGTTGGCCTGCGTGGCGCGGAAGTTGAGGATCCGGCCGACATCCACCAGCGGGCAGAACGAGTTGCGGATCGAGATGAGCCGCTGCGAGGCGCCGAAGGAATGGATGGCGGAGGCTTCCGGCTGCAGCGTCTCGACGATGGCCGTCAGCGGCACGACGAGCGTCTGGCCGGCGACCGTGACCACCATGCCGTCGAGGACGGCGAGCGTCAGGGGCAGGCTCATGGTGAAGACGGAACCGTGCCCGGGCTTCGACGAGATCGAGATGCGCCCGCCCAGCGCCTGGATCGAGCGCTTGACCACGTCCATGCCGACGCCGCGGCCGGACAGGTCCGAGACCTTGTCGGCGGTGGAGAAGCCGGCGTGGAAGATCAGGTTGTCGATCTCCTCGTCCGAGAGGTTCGCATCGGCCGCGATCAGGTCGTTGTCGATGGCCTTCTGGCGCACCTTCTCGCGGTTGATGCCGGCGCCGTCATCGGCCAGCTCGATGACGATGCGGCCGGAGCGGTGCTTGGCCGTCAGGCGGACCGTGCCTTCCGGGTTCTTGCCGAGGGCTTCGCGCTTCTCCGGCATTTCGAGGCCGTGGTCGACCGCGTTGCGGATCATGTGCGTCAACGGCTCGGCGAGCTTGTCGATGACGGTCTTGTCGACTTCGGTGTTCTCGCCTTCCGTGATGAGGCGGACCGACTTGCCGGTGACGTCGGCGATTTCGCGGACGGTGCGGGCCATGCGCTGGAAGACCGGCTTGACCGGCTGCGCGCGGATCGCCATCACCGAATCCTGGATCTCGCGGGTGAGCTGCTGCAGCTCTTCCAGACCCATGTTGATGGAGGACGTGCCGTTGTTGTCGTTTTCCACCACGCTCTGCGAGAGCATCGCCTGGTTGATGACGAGTTCGCCGACGAGGTTGATCAGGCGGTCGACACGGTCGAGGTCGACGCGGATGGTCTGGCCGGCGGCGGCCTGGTTTGCCTGCGCGGCGCTGGCGGCCGACGCGGCGGCCTTGGCGTTCTCGGCGGCGCGGCTTGCGACCTGCGCGATCTTCGTGGCCGCTTCGGCAGCGGCGACGGCGGCGGCAGCATCGGCATCGCTTTCAACGGCGGCCGGCTCTTCGTCACCTGCGGCGGGCGCGGCATCGTCGAGCAGGGAAAGGTCGAACGGAACCGCCTGCATCGGCGGCTCTTCCGCATCCGGAGCCTCGCCGGCCACCTCTTCCTCGATCGTGCGGATGTCGAGGTCGCAGTCCCATTCGGCGAATTCGAAGGCGGAGCGCACGCCGTCCTCGCCCTTTTCGGTCGTGACCGAGATCTTCCAGGAGAAATAGGCTTCCTCCGGGTTCATCTTGTCGAGGGTCGGCAGGGCGTCCATGTCGCAATAGACGCTCACTTCGCCGAGGCGGGAAACGTCGCGCAGCAGGAGGACCGCTTCGTTGCCCTTGGCGTAGAGGTCCTTCTTCGGCTTGAAGTCGATCTGGACGGTCGGAACGTAGTGGCCGGCCGGCTCCTCGTCGAAATCGCCGAAGGAGAACGGAATCGGCTGGAAGCCCTCCTCGTTCACCGCCGGCTTTTCGATGACGGGCGCGGGCGCGGCCGCCTTGGGTGCGGGCGCTTCGGCGGCAGCCGGCGCCTGGCCCTGCGCGAGCGCTTCCAGCTCGCGGATCAGGGTGCGGCTGCGCGCCTCGTCGACGCAGCCGCCGTCGCGCGCCGCGTTGGTGAGGTCCGCCAGGACGTCGGCGGATTTCAGCATGACCTTCAGGACGTCCGGGGCGGGCTCCAGCTTGTTGGATCGAACGCAATCCAGTGTCGTCTCGAACACATGGGCGAAGGAGACGAGATCGTCGAGGCCGAATGCACCGGCACCGCCCTTGATCGAGTGAACGGCGCGGAACACGGCATTGACCGTCTCCGGGTCGCGATCCCCGTCATTCAGCTTCAAGAGACCGGTTTCCAGTTCGGCGAGCTGCTCCTCGCATTCCTGGAAGAATATCTCCTTGATTTCGTTCATATCCATCGCGGAAAATCCTGGATTAGGCGGTTACGCGCTCGATTGCATCGATCAGCTTGGTCGGATCGAAGGGCTTGACGATCCAGCCGGTCGCACCGGCCTGGCGGGCGCGGTTCTTCTTTTCCGCATCGCTCTCGGTGGTCAGGACGAGGATCGGGATCGCGCGGTATTTTTCGTTCCGGCGCACGCCCTCGATGAAGCCGAAGCCGTCGAGGCGCGGCATGTTGATGTCGGTGACGATGACATCGGGATTGGCGTTTTCCAGGACTTCGAGGCCCTCGATGCCGTCTTCGGCCTGGATGGTCTCGAAGCCCGCATTGTTGAGGGTGACCAGAAGCATGTTCCGGATCGTCCGGGAATCATCCACGGTCAGGACTTTTTTCTTCATTGCCTAGCCTCCTGTGCCAGCAAGTGATCGATGTTCACGCCGATGAGTTGCATTGTCTTCATGAAAGGGTCGGAAACCTTGCCGAAGGTGAAAGGCTGCCTGTCCTCCTCCCAGCTCTTGGCGCCCGCCATCAGGACCTGGGCACAGAGCGCCCCGACCCGCTCGACCGCCGAGGCGTCGATGACGAGCGGATTGCCCTTGAGGCCCATGAGCTGCTTGTGCAGCGCCGTCGCCTCGTTGAGGTCGAGGACGGGGGCAAGGCTTAGACTTTTCTGAGCGGCTTTCTTGCTCGCCATTACCGTGTTCCTTGTCTGCGTCTGTCCAAAGTCGTCTTCGTGGCGGGTGGCTGGCTTGCGTCCGCAAGCCGGCTGCGCGCGGTCGAGAACCAGTGCCGGGGCCGTCTCGTCCCCATCTCAGCCTCCCAGGCCGGCAGTGCGCGCCGTCAGGAAGTCGAGGGGAGAAGACGGTGCGTCCGGCCGCTCGGGCAAGGTGCGCGGCGCCGGCCGGGCGGCGCGCGTTTCCTGCCGCGCCGAGACGCGGAATTCGCGGATCGTGCGGCCGAGTTCCAGGATCACGGTGTGGAGGTCGCCGCCCATCGTGCCGATGCGGCCCGCATCGGCGGCGTCCGCCTCCAGCGCGCGGCCGGCGCGGCCGATATCCGCCGTCACGCCATCCAGCCCCTCGGCATCGACGGCGCTTTCCTGGACGATGCCGGTGATGGCCTCGTTGATGCCCTCAACCTGGCGCACGATGTCGCCGATCGCATCCTGGGTGCGGTGGACATGCTCGACGCCGGTTTCCACCTGCGCCTTGGTGCCCGTCACGAGCTGCTTGATTTCGCGTGCGGCATCGGCGGAGCGCTGGGCGAGCGCGCGCACTTCCTGCGCGACGACCGCAAAGCCGCGGCCGCTGTCGCCGGCGCGGGCGGCCTCGATGCCGGCATTGAGCGCAAGCAGGTTGGTCTGGAAGGCGATCTCGTCGATGACGCCGATGATCTGGCCGATCTTTTCCGCCGAAGCCTCGATATCCGCCATGGCCGACATGGCTTCGCCGACGATGGAGCCGCTGAGCGCGACCGACTGCCGGGTCGAGGCGGCCGCGCCCTGCGCCTTGCGCGTCTCGGCGAGCGTATGGCGCACGCGCTCGACGATGGCGCCGAGCGCGTTGGCCGTTTCGAGGAGGTGCGCGGATTGCTCGGCGGAGCGGTTGGACAAGGCGTCCGCGCCGGAGGCCAGCGTCGAGACGAGCCGGTCGCTCTCGCCCGCACGGTCGGCGGCGGAGGTGAGGCGCGACTGGATTTCGTTTAGCGCGCCGTTCAGCGTCTCGGCCAGCTCCTGCCAGGCTTCCGGCATCTCGCCGGAAACGCGGGCGGAGAAATCGAGCTGCGAGAGGCTGCGGATGGTTTCGCCGAAGACGCGGTCGAGCTCGGCGCGGTCTTCCCTGCGCTGCTCGCCGAGCGCGCGGCTGTGCGCATGGCGCAATTCGTTGAAGCGCAGCGAGACGCCGATCTCCGCATCGACCATGGCGGTGCGCAGGAAGGCCGAGACGAGGTCCGTCAGTTCCTTGCGGCGGGCCTTGCCGGCGCCGGGCAGGATGGATTTCGGCCAGTATTCCTCTATGAGGCCGGTGACGACCGTCTCCAGGACGACCGAATGGCCGGCGATGCGCCAGCGCGGGTCGAGGCCCATCTGGCTTTCGCTGTCGGCGAGCACCTTGACGCGTTCGGCATAGAGGGCGTCGAACCGGGCGTCGGTCAGCACGCTCCAGTGGGAGTTCTGGAGGTCGTGCAGGCGGTCGATCTGGCGCTCGCTCTGGAAATGGCGAGCGGCATCGGGAAAGGTCTGGAAACGCTGGAAGAGGTCACGGAGCGCCGTTTCGACATGCCGTTCGAGCGTCTGGCGGTGGCGGCGGAGCAGTTCGCCTTCGGCGCTCTCCACGCCGGCAAAGCGCAAACGGTCGCGCAGGCTGGCCGCCTGTCCCGTTCGAGCCTGTTCTGCCGGCATTTCCTGCACCACTATGCTCCCAAACCACGATGCCCCGGCCGCCCTTCGGCAGCCGAGCGAACCCTCACATGGCGGAGACGGCTCGCGGAACCGTGCTCACGGCCGGCACGCTGCCGGCAAGGCGGCCTGCGGCGCTACCCGACGATCCATGATCAAATTCGGTGAAAATCGAATACCGGCTCGGTTCCGGTACGGCGGTTCGGCGTCATGCCTGGGTGAGAAACGGCGAATTTCCCATTCCGACGTGTAAAGCCATGTTTATGGTTAATTCCTTGCCTGAAGGTTAATAATTCATAGCCTGCTTCGGGCCTCGGCGAAATTAACACTGCCTGACGTTGCGCAAGCCACGGGCAAGCTCGCGCGCGTAGAAGCGGTCCTGACTGACGATGATGTCAGGAGGAACGGGCAATGATTGTTCTGGGACTGGGTGCCACCGTGATCGCCGCCGCAACGCTTGCGGCCATCTGTCTTCTCATGGGGATCGATGCGGGGCGTGCGCCGGTGAAGGTGCGGGTTTTCTGAGCGTATCGCGCGGGACAACCGTCACATGCCCTCTTGCTTTCCCCGGGTCGCCTGCCACATTCTGCTGGCGACAGAATGAGACTGTCAAAGGGAGCACATCATGGGCATTGAAAGTATTCTGGTTTTCCTCATCGTCGGTGCGATTGCCGGCTGGCTTGCGGGCCTCATCGTCTCGGGCTTCGGCTTCGGGCTCATCGGCAATATCGTGGTCGGCATCGTCGGCGCCTTCATCGCCGGCTATCTCTTCCCGGCCCTCGGCGTCAGCCTCGGCACCGGCATCGTCGCCGCCATCATCCATTCCACGATCGGCGCCGTGATCCTGCTCGTCCTCATCAAGGTCATCAAGCGGGCCTGACCGGACAGCGCCCTGCCGCTACCAGTTCAGGCCGCGCAGGGCGCGTATGCTCGACGGCGGCGGGCGCGTGCTGCTCGACTTTATGCCGTTCTTCTCGCAGACATAGACATCGCGCGGCATCCAGCGGGAGCTGGTGCTGCGCGGTACCTCCACGCTCAGCGTGCAGTTCGCGTCATTCCTGTTGCTGTATTCCTCCGTGGCATCGGAAGGAACGACGCCGGGAAGATCCTTGAACGCCTGCGCCTGCCCGGCAGGCGCGGACAGCAGGATCGCCAGAACGGCGAGGATGGCTCGTGTCTTCATCGTCTTTCCCGGCCGGGGCCGGCCTTCCGCATTCCACAAAGAAGTACCGCAGGCCGGAAACATGCGCTATAGGCCTGCAAACGTTCAGACAGCTTAGATGGGGTTTTTCATGGCAAGTGCAATCCGGTATCACGAAGGCGACATCCCGGCGGCGGACGCTGCCCGCTATACCGGCGCGATCGCCATCGACACCGAAACGCTCGGCCTGATCCCGCGCCGCGACCGGCTCTGCGTCGTGCAGCTTTCGCCGGGCGACGGCACCGCCGACGTGATCCGCATCGCCGCCGGCCAGAAGGACGCGCCGAACCTTACCGCCATGCTGGCGGACCCGGCCCGCCAGAAGATCTTCCACTACGGCCGCTTCGACATCGCCGTGCTGTTCCACACCTTCGGCGTCACCACCACGCCGGTCTTCTGCACCAAGATCGCCTCGCGCCTGACGCGAACCTATACCGACCGGCACGGCCTCAAGGACAATCTCAAGGAGATGCTCGAAGTCGACATTTCCAAGCAGCAGCAGTCCTCGGACTGGGCGGCGGAGACCCTCTCGCCGGCGCAGCTCGAATATGCCGCCTCGGACGTCCTGCATCTGCACGCCCTGCGCGACAAGCTCATGGCCCGCCTCGTGCGCGACGGCCGGCTCGACCATGCCGAAGCCTGCTTTGCCTTCCTGCCGACGCGCGCCAAGCTCGACCTTCTCGGCTGGGAAGAGACCGACATCTTCGCCCATAGCTGAGCCTTCCCATGGAGAACGGCCGGCAACACCAGACCGGACCGACGCTGGAGCCGCTGCGCCGGCTGATCCGCGCCCGGCTGGAAACGCTTCCCCCCGGCCTTGCGGAATTCATCCTGTTCGGCCTGAAACAGGCCTGGGCCTGCCTCTTCGGCGGGCTCATGCTCGGCCTCATCATCCTTACCAAGCTGGCCTGGCAGCCGGACTGGCCGATCCATCGCTACGACGCGCTGTTCGCGATGGCGCTCGTCATCCAGGTGACGTTCCTGGCGCTGAAGATGGAGACCTTCGAGGAAGCGAAGGTCATCCTGATCTACCACCTCGTCGGCACCGCGATGGAGATCTTCAAGGTGCATATGGGCTCCTGGACCTATCCGGAGGAGGCGGTCATCCGCATCGCCGGCGTGCCGCTCTTTTCCGGCTTCATGTACGCCTCCGTCGGCAGCTACATGGCGCGTGCCATCCGCATCTTCGACATGCGCTTCACGCACTATCCGCCGTTCTGGACGACGGCGCTGCTGGCGGCCGCGATCTATGCCAACTTCTACATGCACCACTTCCTTCCCGACATCCGCCTCGTCCTCTTTGCGGCGACTGTGCTGCTCTTCGGGCGCGTGCGCATCCATTATACCGTGGAGCAAAAGCCGCGCTGGATGCCGCTGGTGGTCGCCGCCTTCCTCACCAGCATCTTCCTCTGGATCGCGGAGAACATCGGCACGGCGACGGGCGTCTGGCTCTATCCGGGCCAGCAGACATGGCACATGGTGCCCTTCACCAAGCTCGGCTCTTGGTACCTGCTGCTCTATGTCAGCTTCGTGCTCGTGACGATCGTCTGCCGGCCGCAGCCGCCGGAGGCACCGTCAAATCCGGCAGGCACAGGCTTAACGCCCGGTTAACGGCCCCGGCGGTATTCTCCGGCAAGACCGGAGATTGCCATGTTGACACCCCTTGAAAGCGCGCGGTCCACCGCCGCCGCCTCGGCCATGCAGTCGATCGTCGAGACGATCGAGGAACGCCGCCGCGAAGAGGCGGAGAAGGCGAACGGCCAGAAGAAGGACGACATGCCCGGGCAGGCACAGCTTCGCCCGGACGACGCCGCGCGCAAGGCGAATACCCGCATCAACGAGCATTTCTTCGGCAGCAATGCCGGCGGCGGGGATACGCTCGCCAAGCTGATCTCCCGTTTCAGCGACATGCTCGGCGTCAGCCAGCAGGATGGCGAATCCAGCCGCGCCTTCGCCCAGCGCCTCGCCGACAAGCTCACCCTCATCGACAGCGTGGCACGGCCGGCAAGCGACAGCACCGCGGGCGTCACGCTGCTCTCGCTCGGCACGACGCTTTCCGCCGTCAAGCAGGCGATGAGCGGCGGCTCGGACGACGCGGCGGCCAGCCTCGTCGCCCGCCTTGCGCTGACGACGGGCGTGACGCAGGGCGAGGATGAGCCGGACGCCGATTTCCAGCAGCGCCTTTCCGCCATGCTCACGCGCCAGCGCGGCGAATTGCCGGCCGATGTCGCGACGCTGGAAAAGACGTCTGGCCTCTCCGACCTCGGCCTCAAGGCACGCGATCTCGTCGCCGCGATCCGCGATCCCTACGGCCCGGAAGCGCAGCGCGTGAAGGACGCGCTCGCCGACAAGGCCGATGCGGAAAAGGCGCTGACGCCGGAAATGCGCAAGGTGCTCGCCCGCCTGGAGGATGCGGCGAACCCGAAGTCGCTGGAGGAACTGAAGCTCGACCGGACCCGACGCGATCCGACACGCGTGGAGGACGCCGAAACGCGCAGGGAGCGCGAGGAGACGATCGGCAAGCTCGAAGCGGGCCGGAAGCTCGAGGATGTCGAAAAGCTCCAGGACGCCGTGGGCCGCGCCCACGAAGCCGCCGTCAAGGACAAGGCGGACGGCAAGACCGCCGGCGAGGTGCTCGACACGATCCAGTTGCTTGCAGCCGGCGCCGAGGCGGCGGAGGTCGCAAGGAAGACGGGAAGCAAGCCGGACCAGTCACACGAGGGCAGCACCGACGCGACGGCCGGGACCAGCGGCGAAGCGGTGCGCAATCTCGATGCGGCCGGCGCCCGCGAACGGCAGGAACAGGAAGAGGCGAAGAAGGAGATCTTCGCCCTGCGCGTCGACGACAACGGTGTCTACGACCTCATCACGCGCCAGCTCTTCGCCTGAAGACCGGGGCGTTTCGCACGGCTGCCGGAACTGTTTTACGGCTTGCGACGCACGATACCGAGCCGCGCGATGACCGCCGGCGGGATGCCGTAGCGGCGGATCGCATCCTTCTGGCTGCGCAGGCCGCACATTTCCCGCTGGATGAAGAAGGCCCAGACCTTGTCGGCCGCGTCGTCGAGGAGGTCTTCCCGCTCGGTCTCGCCGCAGCCGGCGGCGAGGCGCTCGGCAAGCAGCGCCAGCGCCTTTTCCACCTTCAGCCCGTGCCGGCCGAGCGAATCCGCCCGTTCTGACATCAGTTCGTATTCGAGGATGTTGAGGCCCGTTTCCTTCGAGAAGGAAGGAGCGAGCGCCTGCGGCGGACGAACCGTCATCTCCTGTCTCCCGTCATGGAGCAAAGATGGAGCGGCGGCTGGTCGATCGCAAGGGGTTCAGGCGGCGCGGGCGCGCACCTCGTCGAACGACCAGTCGACGAGCAGCCTGCCGTCGCGCCAGACCGGCTGCAGCAGGTTCTGCCGGCCGGCGAGCTGGTCGACGCGCGCGGCCTCGAGGCCGATATAGTTTTCGACCACCGCCTGGCGGCCGGCCTTGGAGGCCTTGAGGTTCATCGTCGCCGGGCGCTTGTAGACGTCGTGCCAGGCGCCGGCGGCATCCTGCCGGGCATTCGCCTTCATGGCGAAGGAATAGGTATCGCGGTTGACGCGCTGCAGGAGGCCCGCGCCCATGCCGAAGGCGATGTTCTCCGCCGAGAAGCCGAAGGCTTCCAGGCGGCCGAGAATGAGGCCGATGTCGGCCGACGAGATGCCGTCGCCCTGGATGACGCGCACGCTGTCGTCGAGCACCTTGTATCCCTTGCCGTTGAGATGGGTGCCGAAGGCATAGGCGAGCTGGCGCACCACCTGCACCGGCGTTTCCACGGGATCACCACTGTCCGGCCGGACGACGAGCGTGCCGCCGGCGGCCTGCACGCGGTCCTTGAGCTGCTTGCCCCAGATTTCCGAGACGGCATTGTTGATGTCGTAGCTGTCGGAGACGACGGCATATAGGCCCTTGCCGCCGAACCGGTCGATCATGTTTCCGTAGGCGTCCGCCTCGCGGTCCTGGCCCCAGGAGGTCATCGTGGAATGCTCGGACGCCGGGATCGAGAAGCCGGCCATGTCCGCGCCGTAGTAGCGGCGGGCGTAGAGCACGCCGGTCACGGTGTCCGTGCCCATGAAATTGACGAGATGGGCCGCCCCGCCGATGCCCGCCTGCTCGAAGCTCGTCGTTCCGCGCGCGCCGAAATCGTGCAGGCGGAAGGGCAGGACGGCGGCCGGGTCGTCGCAGGTCTTCTCCAGGATCGGCTGGATGACCTGCTTCACCTTGCGCGAATTCGAGGCGACCGTGCTCGGATACCAGATGGCGCGCAACAGCGCCGTCTCGATATAGGAGGTCAGCCAGAAGCAGGCCGGGTCCGTGTTGACCACCTGGGCGACCGGCACGCCGCGGCGCACCAGCGTGCCTTCCGGCAGCGCCTCGATGAGGAGCGGCAGGTAGCCGCCGTGCCGCTGCACGATATGCGTCCAGCCTTCGCGGTTGAACGGCAGGCCATGCGCCGTCACGATCCCCTCGGCCTCGTCAATGTCCTGCATCGTCACCGGCCTGGACAGATATTCCTTGAGGAACATCTGGAGGCCGAAGAACAGCACTTCCGCGCGGTCGGAATGGCCGCGCGCCTCGATATAGGAGGAAATCGCGTGCGTTTCCGGCGGATATTGCAGGTAGTGGCTCAGCTTGTAGCTGTCCGTATTGAGGATGAGGTTGGTGAGGTTCATCAAGGGTCTCCGCCGCATCCGCCGCCCGAAACGACCATGCCGGCAAGATTTACGCGAGCCGAGCATAAGGGGCAAGGGCCGTCGCGACGGCAAGATCGGCCGGATATGCTGCATGTGCGAAGCCTTTTCGCGCGTATTAGCAATTCGTTAACCATAAAATGGCATTTGTTACAGGCAGAAGACTGTCGGGTGTCCCGGGGTTTGCGACCGGTCCCGTCGGCGGCCCTACCCGCCGCCTCACGCATGCATGCCCGGCCAGCCGGGCCGTAAGCTCATCACCTCGCAGCGTCGCGCATGATGCGCCATCCGACGAACGATGGAACATTGGCAGGCCCGGCGATGCGGATGGCATCGGCAACGGCGAACAGGAGACAGGCATGCTGCCGCATGTGGCACGGACGACCGGCGTGACGCAGCCCTCCCCCGCCCTCCCGGCGGGCGGTTCGGCCGATGCCGCGGTCAGGCCGGTGCTCTCCGCCGCCGCGCTCGCCAATCTGCGGGCCGAGGTGCTGCTCCGTCTCATCGAGACGATGCTGAAGCACATGCCGCGTACCGCAGAGCCGAATCCTGGCCGCGACCTTCTCGAAACGCTGCTTGCCGCCCTGAAAACCCTGCCGGGCCGCGAGGGCGAAAGCGCCCGTAAATTTGCCGACATCGTCAGCCGGCTGCCGCCGGAGCTTCGCCCCAGCGTCGAGAAGCTGGTCGGCACCGTGCTCTCGGCCATGCCGACACGCAGCCTCGTCGAGATCGTGCGCGATCCGAACGGGCCGGCGGCCCAGAAACTCGCCAGCCTCCTGGCGACGAACCTGCCGGCCGAGGACCTGTCGGCAGCCGGCACGGAGCGCCAGCAAAAGCCCGTCGGCCTCAATGCCCAGCAGCTCGCCGCCGTCGGCCGTCACGGCGCGCAGCACACGGCGCAAGCGGGACAGACGCCCGGCGACGTCCGTGCGCTCCAGACGGCGCTGAAGCGCATCTTCGATCTCGACGGCAGCGGTAGGACACGCGCGGCCGCCGCCAATGCAGCCGAGGCCGAGGCCGGCGAACCCATGCCCGCAGGCACGAACCGCGCCTCCATTGCCGCCGGCGGCGCATCCCGGCCGGAGCCCCGCCTGCCCGCTGCAAAGCCGCAGGACGGGCAGCCGGTGGACACCGCGGCAGCGGCGCTTCGCCACCAGGGCAGCGTCGAGGACGTGGACACGGCCCGGCGCGAGACGGCGCCCGCCCGGGCGCAGACCGCCCACACCGCCGGCCAGGCACTTGCCCGCGGGATGCAGGCGATTGCGCGGGACGTCTCCCCGGAAGTGCTGATGCAGGCGGTGGCGCATCTCATGGAAAGCCTCTCGCCGGAGGAAGCCACCTTCCTGCGGGCGCTGCTCGAACGCCCGCTGGGTGCACAGATCGAACAGGAACTTGCCCAGATCGTCCGCGAGCAGGCAGAAGATAGCGCCAAGCCGGGCAAGGCACAGCCCGAAGCGACGGCACAGCCGCGCGCCGCGCCGGAACCGGACAGGCCCGCGCCCATGCCGGCGGCCCGCGAGGCGGTGCCCTCCGCGATCCTCGCCGAGGCGGCGGCCGAAAGGCTGCTCGCGGCACCGGTCCTTCGCGACGGCGTGCCGCTCGCCTTCGTGCCCTACCTGCCGGCGGAGGAAAATGTCGAGTGGCCGGAGCCGCACCAGTCCGATGAGGACGAGGCGGACGAGCAGAACCCGGAGGATGCGGGCGACGGGAACGGCGAGGAACAGGCGCAGGCCGAGGGCGAGCCGCCGGGCGAGGAGCCCGAGAGCCCCGACATGGCGCGCCGGCGCGAGAAGACGGCCGACATGGTCGGCGTCATGGAACCGGGCCTCGTCTTCTACCAGAAGCTCGGCGACTACTGGACCTGACCGATTCCCCAAAGAAAAAGCCCGCGGAGATCGCTCTCCGCGGGCCTTTTGTTTCGTAAGCGAGGCTTACTCGGCGTTGTTGCGGTTCTTCAGAGCCGCGCCGAGGATGTCGCCGAGCGAAGCGCCCGAGTCGGACGAACCGAACTGTGCTACGGCTTCCTTCTCTTCGGCGATTTCCAGCGCCTTGATCGAAAGCTGGATCTTGCGATCCTTCTTCGAGAAGTTCAGGACGCGGGCGTCGACGGTCTGGCCGACCGAGAAACGCTCCGGACGCTGTTCGTCACGGTCACGCGACAGGTCGCCGCGACGGATGAACGCGGTGATGTCCTCGTGGTTGACGAGCCTCACTTCGATGCCGCCATCGTTGACCGCGATGACTTCAGCCGAAACGACGGCGTTCTTGCGCAGGTCGCCGGAAGCGGCAGCTTCGCCGACCGCATCGCGGCCGAGCTGCTTGATGCCGAGCGAGATGCGCTCCTTGTCGACGTCCACATCGAGAACGACGGCCTTGACGACGTCGCCCTTGTTGAACTCCTCGATGACCTGCTCGCCCGGACGGTTCCAGTCGAGGTCGGAGAGGTGCACCATGCCGTCCACGTCGCCGTCGAGGCCGATGAACAGGCCGAATTCGGTCTTGTTCTTGACTTCGCCTTCGACTTCCGTGCCAGCCGGGTGGCTGTGCGCGAAGGCCTGCCACGGGTTCTCGAGGGTCTGCTTGAGACCGAGCGAGATGCGGCGCTTCGTCGGGTCGACTTCGAGAACGACGACGTCGACTTCCTGGCTCGTGGACAGGATCTTGCCGGGGTGTACGTTCTTCTTGGTCCAGGACATTTCGGAGATGTGGATCAGGCCTTCGATGCCCGGTTCCAGCTCGACGAACGCGCCGTAGTCGGTGATGTTCGTGACGGTGCCGGAGATCTTCTTGCCGACCGGGTACTTCGTGCCGATGCCATCCCACGGATCCGACTCGAGCTGCTTCATGCCGAGCGAGATGCGGTGGGTTTCCTGGTTGATGCGGATGATCTGAACCTTGACCTGCTGGCCGATGGACAGGATCTCCGACGGATGGTTGACGCGGCGCCAGGCCATGTCGGTGACGTGCAGCAGGCCGTCGATGCCGCCGAGGTCGACGAACGCACCGTAATCGGTGATGTTCTTGACGACGCCGTCGACAACCTGGCCTTCTTCGAGGTTCTGGACGATTTCAGAACGCTGCTCGGCGCGCGACTCTTCGAGAACCGTGCGGCGCGAAACGACGATGTTGCCGCGGCGCTTGTCCATCTTGAGGATTTCGAAGGGCTGCGGGTTGTGCATGAGCGGCGTGACGTCGCGGATCGGGCGGATGTCGACCTGCGAACGCGGCAGGAAGGCGACGGCGCCGTCGAGATCGACGGTGAAACCACCCTTGACCTGGTTGAAGATGACGCCTTCGACGCGCTCGCCGGCTTCGAACTTGACTTCGAGCTTGGCCCAGCTCTCTTCGCGGCGAGCCTTTTCGCGCGACAGAACGGCTTCACCAAGCGCGTTTTCGATGCGCTCGACGTAGACTTCGACTTCGTCGCCGACCTTCAGCGTGCCGTCCTTGGACTTGGCGCCGAATTCCTTCAGCGGAACGCGACCTTCAACCTTGAGGCCGACGTCGACGATGGCGACGTCCTTTTCGATCGCGGTAACGATGCCCTTGGCGACATAGCCTTCGGCGAGATCGTTCGTGGCAAAGGATTCCTGCAGAAGGGCTGCGAAATCTTCGCGCGTGGGGTTTGCTTGAGACATTGAAACTCCTGGTGTGCCAATGGCACGGGCGCCGGGGGTTAGCGTTGGTGATGAACGAGGCTCCATCCGCTACCCTTGGGCAGCAAATCCGGCGCGGGGACAGGCCTTGTTCTTATGTTTCGCAACACCGGACGGAAAACCGCTTGCGCACTTTTCCTGGCGTTACTGGTGCTTAACCGCAGCGTCGATGAACGACTTTGCAGCGGAAAACGCCGCCTCTATACTCATTTCCGAGGTATCGAGCAAGTGCGCATCGTCAGCCGGCTTCAGCGGACTGTCCGCCCGGCCCATGTCGCGCTCGTCGCGGCGGCGGATATCGTCGAGGATCGTATCGTAATCGGCCACCCCGCCGCCGGCGATAATCTCGTCGTGGCGGCGCCTGGCGCGCACTTCGGCGGAGGCCGTGACATAGAGCTTCACCGGCGCATCCGGGCAGACGACCGTGCCGATATCGCGCCCGTCGAGCACCGTGCCCGGCTCGCGTGCCGCAAAGCCCCGCTGCGCCTCGACCAGCGCCCGGCGCACCGCAGGCATGACCGCGATCTTCGAGGCCGCCTCGCCGATGGCATGGGCCGACAGCACGGAGCGATCGAGCCCGCCGAGATCGAGATGCTTCGCGACATCGGCCGCCACCGCCTCGTCATCGAGCGGCAGGCCGCGATCCAGCAATGCCTTCGCCGTTGCCCGGTAGGTCAGCCCCGTATCGAGGTGATGGAAGCCGTATTCCTCCGCGATGCGGCGGGAGAGCGTGCCCTTGCCGGCGGCGGCGGGACCGTCGATGGCGATGGTGAAGGTCATCAGGCGGCCTTCGTGTCGTGAAGCTCGATCTTCGCGCCGAGGCCGGTCATCAGGTCCATGAATTCGGGGAAGCTCGTGGCGATCATCGTCGCGTCGTCCACCGTCACCGGGTTCTCCGAGACGAGGCCCATGACGAGGAAGCTCATGGCGATACGGTGGTCGAGATAGGTCGCAACGGCCGCACCCGACGCATTGCCGAGGCCCTTGCCATCCGGGCGACCGCGCACGACGAGCGAGGCTTCGCCCTCCTCGCAATCGACGCCGTTCAGCTTGAGGCCATTGGCGACGGCGGAGAGACGGTCGCTTTCCTTGACGCGCAGCTCTTCCAGACCGTTCATGACGGTCGTGCCTTCGGCGAAGGCGGCCGCGACGGCGAGCACCGGATATTCGTCGATCATCGACGGCGCGCGGTCTTCCGGCACGTTCACGCCCTTCAGCGCGGAGGAGCGGACACGCAGGTCCGCCATGTCCTCGCCGCCGGCAAGGCGCGCGTTCAGGATCTCGATATCCGCGCCCATTTCCTGCAGCGTCAGGATGAGGCCGGTGCGGGTCGGGTTCATAAGCACGTTGAGGATGGTCACGTCGGAGCCCGGCACGAGCAGCGCCGCGACCAGCGGGAAGGCCGTCGAGGACGGGTCGCCCGGCACGTCGATGACCTGGCCCGTCAGCTTGCCGCGGCCTTCAAGCCGGATGGTACGCACGCCGCCCGAATCCGTATCCACGGTGAGATTCGCGCCGAAGCCCTGCAGCATCTTTTCCGTATGGTCGCGCGTCATGATCGGCTCGATGACGGTGGTGATGCCGGGCGTGTTGAGGCCGGCGAGCAGGACGGCGGACTTCACCTGGGCGGAGGCCATCGGCACGCGATAGGTGATCGGCGTCGGCGTCTTCGGCCCGCGCAGGGTCACCGGCAGGCGGTCACCCTCGGCGGACGTGACCTGCACGCCCATTTCGCGCAGCGGGTTGAGCACGCGGCCCATCGGGCGCTTGGTGAGGGAGGCATCGCCGATGAAGGTGGAATCGAAATCGTAGACGCCGACGAGACCCATCGTCAGGCGGCAGCCGGTGCCGGCATTGCCGAAATCGAGCGGCGCCTCGGGCGCCAGCAGCGCGCCGTTGCCGACGCCGTCGATGATCCAGGTATCGCCCTCCTTGCGGATCTTCGCGCCCATGGCCTGCATGGCCTTGCCCGTATTGATGACGTCCTCGCCTTCGAGCAGGCCGGTGATGCGCGTCTGGCCGCTCGCAAGGCCGCCGAACATGAAGGCGCGGTGGGAGATCGACTTGTCGCCGGGGATGCGGACGGTTCCGGAAAGGCCGGAGGATTTGCGGGCGGTTGCGGGCCGTGCGCTGGCGCCGTGCGACATGGGCGTCTTCCTTATATATCCACGGCTCCCCGGCAGGGATCGCCCGGGAGAACGCGGGCTTGCTATCATAAACGATTTAAAGCGTCATCATCCCGCCGAAAAACATTCGCCGGAAAGGATGGCGCCGGACGATGCGGAAGTTTGGCTTTGACAGGATAGCGCAAGACGATTAAGGGGACCGGCTAATCATTTTCCCCTTCAACGCGCCGGAACCCCGGCCACGCCGGAAACGAACGGCACCTTAGAGGCTTTGACAGTGGCAAAACCGGAACTCGGAACCAAACGCATCGATCCGGAAACGGGCAAGAAGTTCTACGACCTGAACCGCGACCCGATCGTTTCTCCCTATACGGGCAAGTCCTACCCGCTCTCCTTCTTCGAGGAGACCTCCGCAGCCGCAGTCCTGGAAAAGGATGAGGACGAGGACGTCAACGAAGTCGATACGGAGAACACGGAAGTCGAGCTCGTCTCGCTCGAGGATGCCGACGAGGATGCATCCGGCGGCGACGACCTGCCGGATCTCGGCGACGACGACGTCGAAATCGACGGCGACGACGACGACACGTTCCTGGAACAGGACGAAGACGACGACGATGACGACATGACCGGCCTCATCGGCGTCACGGGCGACGAAGACGAAGCTTAAGGGTTTGATTTTCCGGCCGGTTTCAAAAAAATCCGGCCGGATCTCATTTTTCGGCTTGCCATCTCCGAAACCCGGAAGTAATAAGCCGCCACACCGGACGGCAATGCCGCCCCGGTTCCCGGAAACCGGCCTTGCCGGACCCGTTATGGGGCTATAGCTCAGCTGGGAGAGCGCTTGCATGGCATGCAAGAGGTCAGCGGTTCGATCCCGCTTAGCTCCACCAAACTCCCCCTGATAATACAGTAAGTTATCAATCAGCGGCTTTCGCTGTATTCTGCTTTCGGACTTCGGGGCACCCCGAGGACGCAAATCAGCGCTCTGCCTCCTACCGCCATGCCCATTGCATGATTATCGCATATTCGCTATATGGCATCCATGCGATAGACGGTTGAAACCCTCGAAATTGTCGATTCAGGAATCGAGGCGCTGCCGCCCGGACTTCAGCCCGGCTCATCCGCCTCATGGAAGCGGTCGAGAACGTTGGCCTGGAGCAGTTGCGGGAGCCGCATATCAAACATCTCGAAGGCAAGCTTTGGGAGCTGCGCGCCAAGGCTTCCGAAGGTATCGCACGCGGCATTTACGTGACCGTCACCGGACGACGCGTGGTCATCCTGCATGTCTTCGTGAAGAAGTCGCAGAAGACCCCGAAAGCCGCCCTTGAGATTGCGAGAGCGCGGATGAAAGAGGTGAAGCCATGACGAAGATTGCAGACCTCAAGAAGAAGCTGATGGACAACCCGGAATTCCGGCAGGAATACGAGAAGGCCGACGCGGAATTCCGGCTTATCGAAACCCTCGTCCATGCCCGGACGAAGGCGAAGCTCTCCCAGGCCGAGCTTGCAAAGCGCATCGGCACGACGCAATCGGCCATCGCCCGGCTGGAAGGCGGCGGCGTTTCCCCGTCCCTCTCCACCCTGCGCCGTTATGCCGAGGCCACTGGAGCCAAGCTCGAAATCAACCTCGTAACGCCCTGAGCGTTACAACTGGCCAAGGCGGCAATTCATTTGGCCGCCTGGCTGGTTCCTTGCATGTGACCGGCGGCACTCTCCAACAGGAGGTGCCTCGTGAAACAGAGCAAGAAAGAGACTTCGGCCAGGCCCCTGTTGCGCGCACAACGCCGCGCTCCCGACCCTGCTCACGCCAAGACGGACCTCATCGACCAGATAGTCCGCCATCGCAGGAGTCTCGCCGCGACCGTCAGAATTTGTACCGACACAAACGGATCGGCCCGCAGCCCCTATGGTTGCTCACGCCCATCGCGCCCTACGGCTGCTCACGCATGCCGGGCGTCGCCTCGCGCTGGTCGGCGTCCTCCAGGTCCGTCTTCACGAGGAAGGTGTCGCTGTGCTGGCGGGCGGCTTCGCGCAGGGCGGCGAGGTTGGGCTCGTCGTCTCCTTCGATCTCGCCGTCGCCGTGGTCGATCTCATGCTCTGCCTGGAGCCAGTGGTCGTCCGGCTTGCCTTCGGGCGAGCCTTCCTGCTGCCAGAGTTCATAGGCACGCCTGCGGATGCGGTCTTCGCGGTCGTCGTTCATGGTCTTGTTCCCTTCCATTCATCGTCATGAATGGGGGAGCGGCCGCGAAAGTTCCCGCCTCGCCGCATTGCGCTTGCCACGGGCATCCTCTATCTGCGGCACGGCAGTCTCGGCGAGGGCGCGCGACGGCAGAGGCAGGAGGCGCGAGACGTGACGTTCTACATTTCGAAGATCTTCTGGCTTTTCGCCCAGCCGCTTTCGCTCGCCTTCCTGCTCCTCGTCATCGGCCTCGTCGCGGGCTGGCTGCGCTGGGGCCGCATCCGGACGCTGGCGAGCGCGGCGGCCGCGATCGTCCTCTTCCTGACGCTGTTCACCTCGACCGGCGCGGTCCTGCTGCAGGTGCTGGAGGACCGTATTCCCCGGGCGGACCTCGCAGGGAGCAGCCCGGCCTGCATCATCACGCTCGGCGGCGGATTCGAATCGGAGATCATCGCGGCGCGCGGCGGCTTCGAGATGACCCAGGCCGGCGACCGCTTCGTCGAGACGCTGCGGCTGGCGCGGGAATTTCCCGAGGCGCGCATCCTGATTTCCGGCGGCGACGGGTCGTTCAGCGGCGCTTATGAGGGGGATGCCGTGGTCGGCGCGCGCTTCTTCGAGGCGTTCGGCGTTGCCGCCAGCCGGCTGATCCGGGAAGAGGGCTCCCGCGATACGTTCGAGAATGCCGGCAATACCGGGGCGCTTCTTGCCGCGAACGGCCTGCGGGACTGCCTGCTGGTGACCTCGGCCTTCCACATGCCGCGTTCGGTGGGCCTCTTCCGCAAGCTCGGCCTTGCGGTGCGCCCGTGGCCGACGGATTACCGCACGAGCGGGCGCGCCGGCCTCGGGCTCGACTTCACCCAGCCGTCGGCCAACAGCCAGTTGATGACGACGGCGCTGCGCGAATGGACGGGCCTCCTGTTCTATTACCTCGCGGGCCGGACCCACACGCTCCTGCCGCAGTAGGGATCACTTTTTCGAGATGGTCTCGAAGCGCGTGTTCCGCACGCGGATGGTCATGGTGCAGTATTCGTCGTCATCGCGTCCGCAGCTTGCGGCATTGGCCTTCAGCTCCAGCACCATGTTGCCGAAGCGCTTCTTCATCTCGTAGCCGTAGAGATCGGCCGTGGCGGCGAGGAAATAGCCGCCTTCCGCCACGCGGATGTAGAATTCGTGCGGGCAGCCGACATTGCCGCAGAGGCCGCCGGGCACGCCGTCGCAATTGACCGCGCCCAGATTGAAGATGGCATCCACGAGGCGGTCGTTGTTGAAGTCGACGTTGTCGGCGAAATCCTCGCCGTAGATGGCCGTCTTGCAGCGGCCGGACACCTCCGTCTGCACGGCCGCCATGGCGTCCGGCACGAGCTCGGCCGCGCGGGCGGGCGTGGCGGCCGCGACGAGGGCGGCGGAGAGGAGCGCGAGGAAACTCATGCGGATGGCCATCTCTCAAACCTTTCCATGGCGGGCGATTCGGTCATTATGCGGCCGGGGCGGCGCGCGGCGTGATTCTGCCGCGCGGGCACGCCAGCTTTGCTGTACGCAAAACCGCTGCGCATTTTTGCGGGAACAGCTTTATGCGGCAAAGCTGACGCGAGGCTTGGCCTCGGCAGGACCGCGCGAGAAGGGGAAAGACGTGACGATCCTTGAACTGCTGGATTACACGGGCGTTGCGGTCTTTGCCGCGACCGGCGCGCTTTCGGCCTCGCGCAAGCAGCTCGACATCATCGGCTTCCTGTTCCTTGCCGCGGCGACGGGCATCGGCGGCGGCACGTTCCGCGACGTGATCCTCGGCGCGACGCCGGTCTTCTGGGTGGTGAACCCGACCTATCTCATCGTCTGCGTGGCGGTGGCGCTGATCGTCTTCGTGCTCGCGCACCGCATCGAGTCGCGCTACCGGCTGCTGCTCTGGCTCGATGCCATGGGCGTGTCGGCCTATTGCGTGATGGGCGCGGCCAAGGGCTATGCGGCGACCGGCTCGCCGACCGTCGCGATCACCACCGGCGTGCTGACGGCGAGCTTCGGCGGCATCATCCGCGATCTTCTGGCGAACGAGCCTTCGGTGCTGCTGAGGCCGGAAATCTATATCACCGCAGCGCTCATCGGCGCTGCCGCCTTCACGGCGGCGACGGTCGCCGGCGCGCCGCTCTGGGCGGCCTCGGCCATCGGCATCGGCGCGGCCTTCATCGTGCGCGGCGGGGCGCTGCGCTTCGGCTGGCGCTTTCCGGTCTACCGGCCGCGGCCGGGGCGGCATCCGGACGACGTGATGTAACGGGACAAATCAGCCGCGGCGCGGGCGCAGGCGGATGATCACGTCGACATGCGCGATCTCCATGCCTTCGGGCGGTTCCGGCAGGTTGCCGATGGCGATGTTGCTCACGGGAATGTCGAGGACGTGGTTCTCGCCCTCCACGAAGAAATGGTGGTGGTCCGACACGTTGGTGTCGAAATAGGTCTTCGAGCTTTCGACGGCCAGAACCCGGATGAGGCCGGCCTCCGTGAACTGGTGCAGCGTGTTGTAGACGGTTGCAAGCGAGACCGGGACGCCGGCGGTGACGGCTTCCTCGTGCAGTTCCTCCACCGTCAGATGCCGGTCGCCCTTGGCGAACAGCAGGTCGGCAAGGGCCACACGCTGGCGCGTCGGGCGCAGGCCGGAGTGGCGCAGGCGCTCCTCGATGGGCAATTCATGTGCATGCGTCATGGGCGACGGATCCGCTTGTCTGGCCTTGAACAACATTCTTGAACTTTCGATATAACTTTAGCGTTGCCGGTATTCAATAGGATTACGACGCGCAAAGGGCGCGCAACATGCGGAAAACCGGGGCCTTCGCCCGCTTCACGGCAATTTGCGCTGGCTGTCACCGCACGCATCATGTATGCGAACTGCTGAATTAATGTCGCGCCCATGCCGGGTGCGGCGACAAAATGGGACGGCGCGGGGTGCTTCAATTCGCACCGCACCTCCTCTAAATCTATCGCTGACGAAGCGAATACAGACCGGGGATGAGACAATCGATGACGACCAGGCAATCCAGCTACAACTATGAGGAAATCCTGGCCTGCGGCCGCGGCGAGCTTTTCGGCCCGGGCAACGCGCAGCTTCCTCTGCCGCCGATGCTGATGGTCCACCGCATCACCGACATTTCCGAAACGGGCGGCGCCTTCGACAAGGGCTATATCCGCGCCGAATACGACGTGAAGCCGGACGACTGGTACTTCCCCTGTCACTTCCAGGGCAACCCGATCATGCCGGGCTGCCTCGGCCTCGACGGCATGTGGCAGCTCACCGGCTTCTTTCTCGGCTGGCTCGGCGAGCCCGGCCGCGGCATGGCGCTCTCCACCGGCGAAGTGAAGTTCAAGGGCATGGTCCGCCCGGACACGAAGCTCCTCGAATACGGCATCGACTTCAAGCGCGTCATGCGCGGCCGGCTCGTGCTCGGCACGGCGGACGGCTGGCTGAAGGCCGACGGCGAGACCATCTACCAGGCGAGCGACCTGCGCGTCGGCCTGTCGAAGGACAAGGAAGCCTGAGGCGGAAAGCCTCGGGGGCGGCACGCCGCCCCCGCCACGAGACGTTCAAGAAAAGGTCAGGAATATGAGACGGGTAGTTGTCACGGGTCTGGGGGTCGTATCCTCCATCGGGAACAATGCGGACGAAGTGACGGCATCGCTGCGCGACGCGCGCTCCGGCATCAGCTTCTCGCAGGATTTCGCCGACCACGGCTTCAAGTGCCAGGTCTGGGGTTCGCCGAACATCGACACGACCGACCTCGTCGACCGCCGCGCGGCCCGCTTCCTCTCGCAGGGCGGTGCGTGGAACCACGTCGCGATGAAGCAGGCGATCGCCGATTCGGGCCTCGAAGAATCCGACTACTCGGCCAACCCGCGCGCCGGCATCATCATGGGGTCGGGCGGACCTTCCACCCGCACGCTGATCGAGGCGGCCGAGATCACCATCAAGAACAACTCACCCAAGCGCATCGGCCCCTTCGCGGTGCCGAAGGCGATGTCGTCGACGGCCTCGGCGACGCTCGCCACCTGGTTCAAGATCCACGGCGTCAACTATTCCATCTCGTCGGCCTGCTCGACCTCGGCGCACTGCATCGGCAATGCCGCGGAAATGATCCAGTGGGGCAAGCAGGACATCATGTTCGCCGGCGGCCATGAGGACCTCGACTGGACCATGTCGAACCTCTTCGATGCCATGGGCGCCATGTCCTCCAAGTACAACGACACGCCGGCGACGGCCTCGCGCGCCTATGACATCAGCCGCGACGGCTTCGTCATCGCCGGCGGCGCGGGCGTCCTCGTCCTTGAGGAACTGGAGCACGCCAAGGCGCGCGGCGCGAAGATCTACGCGGAAATCGTCGGCTACGGCGCGACCTCGGACGGCTACGACATGGTGGCCCCCTCGGGCGAAGGCGCGGTGCGCTGCATGCGCCAGGCGCTCGCCACCGTGAAGGGCGATGTCGACTACATCAACACGCACGGCACCTCGACGCCCGTCGGCGATTCGAAGGAAATCGGCGCGATCCGCGAGGTCTTCGGCGACAAGATCCCGCACATCCAGTCGACCAAGTCGCTGACCGGCCATTCGCTCGGCGCGGCGGGCGTGCAGGAATCGATCTACGGCCTCCTGATGATGCAGGCCGGCTTCATCGGCGAGAGCGCGCACATCACCGAACTGGACCCGGAATTCGAAGGCGTTCCGATCGTGCGCAAGCGCATCGACAATGCCAAGATCGACACGGTTCTCTCCAATTCCTTCGGCTTCGGCGGCACGAACGCCACGCTGGTCTTCCAGCGCCACAACGGATGATGTCAATGACGGGGATCATGAACGGCAAGCGCGGCCTCATCATGGGGGTCGCGAACAACCATTCCATCGCCTGGGGCATCGCCCAGAAGCTTGCGGGCGCCGGCGCCGAACTCGCCTTCACCTATCAGGGCGAAGCGCTCGGCAAGCGGGTCAAGCCGCTCGCCGCCGAGCTCGGCTCGGATTTCGTCATTCCCTGCGATGTCGAGGACATCGCATCGGTGGATGCGGCGATCGAGGCGATCGGGGAGAAATGGGGCAGGCTCGACTTCGTCGTGCATGCCATCGGTTTTTCCGACAAGAACGAGCTGAAGGGCCTTTATGCCGACACCTCGCGCGACAACTTCTCGCGCACGATGGTGATCTCGTGCTTCTCCTTCACGGAGATCGCCAAGCGGGCCGCCGGCCTGATGACCGACGGCGGCGCGATGCTGACGCTCACCTATGGCGGCTCGGTGCGCATCATGCCGAACTACAATGTCATGGGCGTTGCCAAGGCCGCGCTGGAAGCCTCCGTGCGCTACCTTGCCGGCGACTACGGTCCGCAGGGCATCCGCGTCAACGCGATCTCCGCCGGCCCGATCCGCACGCTTGCGGGCGCCGGCATTTCGGATGCGCGCGCCATGCTCTCCTGGCAGCAGAAGAATGCCCCGCTCCGCCGCACCGTCACCATCGAGGACGTCGGCAATTCGGCGCTCTACCTGCTCTCCGAACTTTCGAGCGGCGTGACGGGCGAAATCCACTATGTGGACGCCGGCTACAACATCACCTCCATGCCGACGCTGGAGCGTCTGGCCAAGGCGGACAGCGAATAGGAAAATACGGCGCGAGGCCCGACGCTTCGCGCCGTCTCCTCCTGCCTCTCAAAGCGCCATGAGCACGACGACGAGCAGGATCACGGCGGCGAGGGTGCCGGTGAGCAGCATGCGCACGCGGCTGTTCATCTCCAGCCCCTTGCCGGCAGTGCCGCGCCTGAGAAAGGCGACCGGCACCTCGGAGGTCGGCGTGTGCCCCTCCCCTTCCTTCACGTCCTTCGCGATGACTTCCGCCACATCTTCCATCATCGGCGGTCTTGCAGGTCCAAAAGCCATTGCTGATCTCCGGAACGGTACGCTCCGAAGATGGTGAACCTCTTTTGGATCGTTGGCAATCCGCTGCGTCAATCCGCCCTGAGCGTGCGCGGGCGCGCTGTCAGCGCCGGCCCCACAGCACCTTGAAGCGGGCGTTGCGGCAGACTTCCCCGCTTTCCTTGAAGGCTTCCTTCAGGACGGGCTCGTAGGGCAGGCCGCGATTGGCCACCATCAGCAGCCGACCGCCGGACTTCAGCGATTTCGCCGCCATGCGGATCATCCCGGCACCAAGGCCGTGATCCGCGGCGTGGCCCTCATGGAAGGGCGGATTCATGACGATAAGGTCGTAATGGTCGCGCGGCGCCTCGGCCGTCAGGTCGAACCAGTAGAAGCGGGCCGGAACGTTCGGGCAGTTCTCCGCCATGTTTTCCTTCGCCGCTTCCAGCGCCTCGTAATGCGCCTCGAAGAGGTCGATGCCCTTGGCCTGCGGCGCGCGGCCGCCGAGCATGACCGAAAGGTAGCCCCAGCCGGCGCCGAAATCGGCGGCATGGCCGTGGAAATCTTCCGGGATGCGGGTGGCGAGCAGTTCGGAACCCTCGTCGATCCGGTCATGCGAGAACATGCCCGGCGCGGCGGTGAAGCGGCCGACGATGCGCACCGGCTTGGCCGCCAGTTTCGAGATCGCCTCCGCCGGATCCTCGGGGCGGGCGAACCAGATGGCGATGCCATGGTATTTCGGCATGGAATCGCCGGTCAGTCCGAGCTGGTCGAGGCGCTTGCGCATGGACTGCACGCCGTCTTCCTTGCTGCCGGCGACGACGATCAGGCCACCCGTCCGCACGCGGCGCAGCGCCTCGGCGATGCGGTTCTCGTTCTCGCCCTTGTGCTTGTTGATCAGGACGAGCGCGCCGTCATAGTCCTCGCCCTCGACCAGCGGCGTGACCGGCACGCGCATGGCCTCCAGCCCGCGATAGAGCGAGCGAAGCGGCTGCACGGCCTCAAGGGCCGCGCCAAAGCCTTCCGGCGGACGCTGGCCGGCTTCTGCACCGAGGAAGAGGTAGCGTTCGCCCTCGCCCGGCATGGCGAGCGTACCGGAGGCAAAGGGATGGAACAGGGTCTTGAGGGCTTCGCGGGTCATGGCTGGCTTTCGGCGGGCGGTGCGTGTGTCGATCAAAGGAAAGGGGCGCGGAACGTGCCGCTCCGCGCCCCCTTCGAATATTGGAAGACAGGATTACTCGGCGGCTTCGCCGTCACCCTTCTTCTCGGCGGAGATTTCCTTGCCGGTCGCCTGGTCGACGACCTTCATGGAGAGGCGGACCTTGCCGCGCTCGTCGAAGCCCATCAGCTTGACCCAGACCTTGTCGCCTTCCTTGACGACGTCGGAGGTCTTGGCAACGCGCTCCTGGGCGAGCTGCGAGATGTGCACGAGGCCGTCGCGCGGGCCGAAGAAGTTGACGAAGGCGCCGAAGTCGGCGGTCTTGACGACCGTGCCTTCATAGACCTGGCCGACTTCCGGTTCCGCGACGATGGAGTGGATCCACTTGCGGGCCGCTTCGATCTCCTTGCCGGACGAGGACGCGATCTTGATCGTGCCGTCGTCTTCGATGTTGATCTTGGCGCCGGTCTTCTCGACGATCTCGCGGATGACCTTGCCGCCCGTGCCAATGACTTCACGAATCTTATCGACCGGGATGTTCATGACTTCGATGCGCGGGGCGAATTCGCCGAGCTGGCCGCGGCTTTCGGTGATGGCGTTGGCCATCTCGCCGAGGATGTGCTTGCGGCCGCCCTGTGCCTGGCCGAGAGCGACCTTCATGATCTCCTCGGTGATGCCGGCGATCTTGATGTCCATCTGCAGCGAGGTGATGCCGTCGGCGGTACCGGCGACCTTGAAGTCCATGTCGCCGAGGTGGTCTTCGTCGCCGAGGATGTCGGAGAGAACCGCGAAGCGGTCGCCTTCCAGGATGAGGCCCATGGCGATGCCGGCAACCGGCTTTGCCAGCGGAACGCCGGCGTCCATGAGGGCGAGCGAGGTGCCGCAGACGGTGGCCATCGAGGACGAGCCGTTCGACTCGGTGATCTCGGAGACGACGCGCAGCGTATAGGGGAACTGTTCCGCCGTCGGCAGCATCGGGCGGATGGCGCGCCAGGCGAGCTTGCCGTGGCCGATTTCGCGGCGGCCCGGGGAGCCCATGCGGCCCGTTTCACCGACCGAATAGGGCGGGAAGTTGTAGTGCAGCAGGAAGCGTTCCTTGTACATGCCGGTCAGGCTGTCGACATACTGCTCGTCCTCGCCGGTGCCGAGCGTGGCGACGACGATCGCCTGGGTCTCGCCGCGGGTGAAGAGGGCCGAGCCGTGCGTGCGCGGCAGGATGCCGACTTCCGAGACGATCGGACGAACGGTTTCCAGATCGCGGCCGTCGATGCGGCTCTTGGTGTCAAGGATGTTCCAGCGGACGATCTTGGCCTGCAGATGCTTGAAGACGGCACCGACGACTTCGGCCGTGTACTTGGGCTCGACGCCTTCCGGGAAGAAGTGCGCCTTGACCTTGGCCTTCACGGCGTCGACGGCGGCGTAGCGCTCGGCCTTCTGGGTGATCTTGTAGGCGTTGCGCAGTTCCGCTTCGGCAAGGCCGAGCATTTCGGCTTCGAGGGCGGAATGGTCTTCCGGCTGGAAGTCGCGCGGCTCCTTGGCAGCCACTTCGGCGAGCTTGATGATCGCGTCGATGACCGGCTGGAAGCCCTTGTGGCCGAACATGACGGCGCCGAGCATGATCTCTTCGCCAAGTTCCTTGGCTTCGGACTCGACCATCAGGACGGCGTCCTGCGTGCCGGCGACGACGAGGTCGAGGCTCGACTCGTCCATTTCGTCGAGATGCGGGTTGAGGACGTATTCGCCGTTGATGTAGCCGACGCGGGCAGCGCCCACCGGGCCCATGAAGGGAACGCCCGAGAGCGTCAGCGCGGCGGAAGCGGCGACCATCGACAGGACGTCCGGGTCGTTTTCGAGGTCATGCTGGACGACCGTGACGACGACCTGGGTGTCGTTCTTGTAGCCTTCCGGGAAGAGCGGGCGGATCGGACGGTCGATCAGGCGGGAAACCAGCGTTTCCTTTTCCGACGGGCGGCCTTCACGCTTGAAATAGCCGCCCGGGATCTTGCCGGCGGCGTAGGTCTTTTCCTGGTAGTTGACGGTGAGCGGGAAGAAATCCTGGCCGGGCTTGGGCGCCTTGGCGGAAACGACGGTGGCGAGAACGACGGTCTCGCCGTAGGTCGCGAGGACCGCACCGTCGGCCTGACGGGCGATCTTGCCGGTTTCCAGCTTGAGCGGACGGCCCGCCCACTCGATTTCAACCGTATGGGTATCGAACATGTCTTGTCCTTCTTGGCGGATACGCGCACCGCCGCCCGAAAGGCGCAGGTGGTCTATCCGCGTTCGTGACGCATCATGGGCAAGACAGCGGGAGGCTTCCGGCAGGCGGCCCGCGTTCTCACGGGACTGAAGCATCCTGCAATCCTGCCCCATGACAGGTCATCGGTTGGTTCCGCAGGACCGGCCCATCCGGCCTGCTGGAGAAACCGTTTCGCGAGGGCGGTCGCAACCGGCACATGCGAAACGTCTGGCGAAGCGTCTGCTTCGCAAAAGAAAGCGGCGGGCGCTCACGAAGAACGCCCGCCGAAATTGCTTAGCGGCGAATACCGAGGGCAGCAATCAGCTTGCTGTAACGGGCTTCGTCCTTCTTCTTGAGGTAGTCAAGAAGCGAGCGGCGGCTGGAGACCAGCGTCAGAAGGCCACGACGGGAGTGGTTGTCCTTCTTGTGGTCCTTGAAGTGGCCGGTGAGGTTGTTGATACGCTCGGTGAGGATCGCGACCTGAACTTCCGGAGAACCGGTGTCGCCTTCCTTGGTGGCGTATTCCTTCATCAGCGCAGCCTTGCGCTCAGCAGTGATCGACATCGTATGTCCTTTCATGAATGGAGAACCGAGGACGCCAAAAGCCGGGATGTCGTCCAGCAATGGCCGTGAAGGCAAGCGGGCGGCCCGCATTGCTGGCGGTGCCTATAAACCATTCCCTGCCGAAATGGAAGGGCCGTCATCGAGGGCCCCGGCAGGCCCGGCGCGCAGCAGGAACGCCGTCACACAGATCTTCGCCAAGGAAGGGCCGGCGCCGTCATCCCGCCTCGCCCGGCTGATGGGCCTCCTCGTCGCGCAGGCGGGCGAGCGGGATCGTCACCCGCCACTCTATGCCGTCGTCGTGCACGATGAAATCCAGCTTCGCATCGAGCGCCATGCCGAGCATGCGCTCCAGCACCACGCTGCCAAACCCCTTGCGGCTCGCGGCGATGGCGTCCTTGTCGATCACGGCACGGCTTTCGCGCCAGACGAGGTCGAGATGGTCGCCCGACGTCGTCCAGCTCAGGGACACGATGCCGGCCTCGGTGGCGAGCGCGCCGTATTTCGTGGCGTTGGTCGACAGTTCGTGCAGCGCCATGCCGAGCGTCTGCGAGGCCTGCGGATCGAGCAGCACCGCCGGTCCGGCGATGCGCACGCGCCCCGCATCGTCCGGCGTGAAGGGCTTCAACTGGTTGCGCGCGAGTTCGCCGAGGTTCACGCCCTGCGTCGCGTTGGCGATCATCAGGTCCGTCGAGCGCGCAAGGCCCGCGACGCGCTTGCGGAAGGTCTCGGCGAAATCGACGGCATTCTCGGCACCGGCCGCCGACTGGTTCAGCATGGCCTGGATGACGGTGAGCTGGTTCTTCGAGCGGTGCGCGACCTCGCGCATCAGGAAGCGCACCTCGTTTTCCGATTTCACGCGCGCATCCGCCGCCTCGGCGAGCGCGCGCGAGACGGTCTCGAGTTCGGAGATCGCGTAGGGCCGCGGCGCGACCCGCTCGCCGCGGCCGAGCCGGCGCGCATCCTGCGCCAGCAGGCGCACGTCGCGGGAAAGCACGCGGGCGATGCCGGCCGCGCTGATGGCGGCGAGGATGGCGAAGACAGACCCGCCGATGGTCAGCCAGAGCAAGGACGACACGGCAGGTGCCTGCACGTCCGAGGACTTCGCCCAGGCGATCATCCGCCAGCCGGCGAGCGAGGAGAACTCGGTCACGACCTGATAGTTCGTGCCGTCCTGGCGCATGGTGCTGACGCCGAGGCGCAGCGAGGGGACGACGCGCAGGAAGAACGGCTGGCCGGTCTTCTGCTTCTCGTCCGTCGAGACGATGACCGTGCCCTGGGTGTCGAGCACCGCCGCGTTCCAGCCGGGCGAAAGGATGTCGGGATTGACCGCGCGCCGCAGCGCCTCCGCGTTCTTCGTCAGCGTCAGCAGCACATGGCGGCCATCACGGAGGCGCATGGGCTGATAGACGTTGAACACCCATTGCTGCGCGGTCCTGCCGAAGAAGAGATCGGAGACCATGCGCTCGCCCCGCGCGAGGGCGAGCCCCGCCGAGACCGGCTCGGACGCCGTGTTCAGCGGCATGCCGTAGGGCACGCGCGTGTTGAGAAGCTGGCGCATCGTCTGGTCGATGACGATGAAATAGATGTCCGTGCCGTCGAGCGCCCTGCGCGCCTGCGCGTGCAGCGCGGCATAGTCGCCCGTCTCCAGGCTGTCCGACGTCGACAGGAAATTGAGCGTCGAGAACATGCCGGTGATCTCGCGCTCCACGGCGCGGTTGACGGCGCCCGTCGAGGTGCGCAGCAGGGATTCGAAGATGCGCTCCTGCGCCTCGTTGGTGCGCTTCAGCACGACGATCGAAAAGAGGAAGGCGGGGATGACGACGACGAGGATGAGGCAGACGAGATAGAAGGCGACCGGATGATGCATGCGCCGGCGATCCCGGACCCGGCCGGCGTCCTTGTCAGCTTCCCTTGCGGAAACCGTTCGGTCAGTCGGCGCAATCGTCAACGGCCAGCCCTTTCAACCCCTCGCCCAAGCCGGCCGCGACGGCAAAACGCCATCGTGCCCGCCCTCGGCGAACCTCGCCGGTCCATAAGACCCTCAGCTTGTGGTGAAATCAAGTCGGGCGCGCCGGGTTCCCTCGCTCCGGCTGCTAGCCTGCAAAAACCCGCTTCGGGCGGAACTCGCCGCCGCCGATCTCGCCGATGGCGACCAGCTTTCCGCGCGCCGTGGCATAGGCCTCGTCCGCCGAAACGGGCGCGTCGCGGCCGCGCAGGATGATCGGGTTGCCCATGCGCAGCCGGTGGGCCTGGTCGTCGTTGACGACCACCTGCGGCAGGCTGGAAAGCGCCTCGCCCGTATCGATCAGGAAGGCATCGAGGGCGGCGAGCCGCTCGGCATCGTCCTCGATCTTCTCCAGCGCCGTGAGGTCGGCGAGCGGCACCATGTCGTCCTCGCCGAAGGGCGCGACGAAGGTGCGGCGCAGCGCCGAGATATGGCCGTAGCAGCCGAGCTGGCGGCCGAAATCGCGGGCGAGCGCGCGCACATAGGTGCCCTTGCCGCATTCCACCTCGAAGGCGGCCGTGTTCTCGTCCGAGCCGATCAGCGTCAGGCGGTGGATCTCCACCTCGCGCGAGGGGATTTCGACGGTCTCGCCCTCGCGGGCGAGGTCATAGGCGCGCTCGCCGTCGATCTTGATCGCGGAGAACTGCGGGGGAACCTGGCGGATGACGCCCGTATAGCCGCCGAGGATCGCGGTGATCTCGCCGGCGGTCGGCCGCCTGTCGGAGCTTTGCGTCACCTCGCCTTCGAGGTCGTCCGTCGTGCGCTCCTCGCCCCAGGTCACCGTGAATTCGTAAATCTTCCGGCCGTCCATGACATAGGGCACGGTCTTGGTGGCATCGCCCAGCGCGATCGGCAGCATGCCGGAGGCGAGCGGATCGAGCGTGCCGGCATGGCCGGCCTTCTGCGCCTTGAACAGCCACTTGATCTTGGAGACGGCCTCGGTCGAGCCGAAGTCGAACGGCTTGTCGAGGATCAGCCAGCCGGAAACCGGCCGGCCCTTGGGTTTGCGGGGTCTGGACATCTGTATCCTGGATTATTGATCGTCGTCGCCGTCTTCGGCGTCAAGATCGCGGGCGACTTCCGGCGAGCGCAGGATTTCGTCGATCTTCTTGTAGTTGTCGAAGCTGGTATCGTCGCGGAAGCGCACGTCCGGCATGTACTTCATCTGGCGAAGCTGCGGGCCGAGGCGGCCGCGGATGAACTTCGCGTTGCGGTTCAACGCCTCGATCACCGCATCGTGGTCCTTGACGCCGAGCGGCGTCACATAGGCCGTGGCGTGCTTGAGGTCCGGCGACATGCGCACTTCCGAAATCGCGATCACCGTCTTTTCGAGAAGCGGGTCGCGCACTTCGCCGCGCTGGAGAACCTGGGTGATCGCCGCGCGCACCTGCTCGCCCACGCGCAGCATGCGTTGCGACGGCGCCGAGGATGTTGCTCTGGTCATGGGTCGTCACCTTCAAAAAAATGCGAGCGCCGAAACGGTCCGGCGCTCGCACGATACTCTATCCAACGGACGCTTACAGCGTGCGCGTGATGTGCTCCACGCGGAAGCACTCGATCTGGTCCCCGGCGCGGATGTCTTCGTAGTTCTCGAAGGCCATGCCGCATTCCTGGCCGACATTGACTTCCGAGACCTCGTCCTTGAAGCGCTTGAGCGTCTTGAGCTTGCCTTCGTGGATGACGACGTTGTCGCGCACCAGACGCACGCCGACGCCACGCTCGACCTTGCCTTCGGTGACGCGGCAACCGGCGACCTTGCCGACCTTCGTGATGTTGAACACCTCGAGGATCTCGGCGTAGCCGAGGAAGGTTTCGCGGCGCTCCGGCGAGAGCAGGCCGGACATCGCCGCCTTCACGTCATCCACCAGGTCGTAGATGATGTTGTAGTAGCGGATCTCGATGCCCTGGCGCTCGGCGAGCGAGCGCGCCTGTGCGTTCGCACGGACGTTGAAGCCGATGATGGCGGCGTTGGACGCTTCGGCGAGCGAAATGTCCGACTCGGTGATGGCGCCTGCGCCGGAATGGACGATGCGCACCCGCACCTCGTCCGTGCCGAGCTTTTCGAGCGCGCCGGCAATGGCTTCGATCGAGCCCTGCACGTCGCCCTTGATGAGCAGCGGGAACTCCTTGAGACCGGAGCTCTGGAGCTGGGTCATCATCTGCTCGAGCGAGCCGCGCGAACCCGACTGGCGCGCCACCTGCTTCTCGCGGGCGAGGCGCTGGCGGTACTCGGAAATCTCGCGGGCACGGCTTTCGTTCTCGACGACGGCGAACTTGTCACCGGCGGCCGGGGTGCCGGACAGGCCGAGCACTTCGACCGGCATCGAGGGGCCGGCTTCCTTGACGTGGTCGCCCTTGTCGTCGACGAGCGCGCGCACGCGACCCCACTGGTCGCCGGCCACGATGATCTGGCCGGGTCTCAGCGTACCCGTCTGCACGAGAACGGTGGCAACGGCGCCGCGGCCGCGGTCGAGCTGGGCTTCGACGACGACGCCCTCGGCGGTCCGGTTCGGATTCGCCTTGAGGTCGAGGATTTCGGCCTGCAGCAGGATCGCTTCCAGCAGCTTGTCGAGGTTCGTGCCGTTCTTGGCCGAGACTTCCACGTCGAGCGTTTCACCGCCCATGGATTCGACGAAGACCTCGTGCTGGAGAAGCTGCGTGCGAACACGCTGGACGTCCGCCGTCGGCTTGTCCACCTTGTTGATCGCCACGATGATCGGAACGCCCGCCGCCTTGGCGTGGTTGATGGATTCGATCGTCTGCGGCATCACGCTGTCGTCGGCCGCCACCACGAGGATCGCGATGTCGGTCGCCTGCGCACCACGGGCACGCATGGCCGTGAACGCGGCGTGGCCGGGGGTGTCGATGAAGGTGATCTTGTGGCCGTTCTGCTCGACCTGGTAGGCGCCGATATGCTGTGTGATGCCGCCGGCTTCGCCAGCGACCACGTTTGCATGACGGATAGCGTCGAGCAGCGAGGTCTTGCCGTGGTCGACGTGACCCATGATGGTCACGATCGGCGGACGGGATTCCATGTCGCCTTCCTGGTCGGCGACGTTGAAGATGCCTTCCTCGACGTCGGATTCGGAGACGCGCTTGACCGTGTGGCCGAATTCGCCGGCGATGAGTTCGGCCAGGTCGGCGTCGATCAGATCGCCGGGCTTCATCATCTGGCCTTCCTTCATCAGGTACTTGATGACGTCGACGGCGCGTTCTGACATGCGCTGCGACAGTTCCTGAATGGTGATGGTTTCCGGAAGGATGACTTCGCGCATGACCTTTTCGCGGGTCTCCTGCATCTGGCTGCGCTTGAACTTCTCCTGGCGGCGGCGCATCGCAGACAGCGAACGGCCGCGCTGCGCGCCGTCCTCGTCCGTCGCGGCGGTCGTCAGCGTCAGCTTGCCCTGGCGGCGGCCGTCATCGGCCTTCGGACGGGCCGGGACCTTGGCCGGTTCCGGGCGCTTGACGGCGCCGCGGTTGGCAGGCGCGCCACCGCGCGGACGCTTGTCGTCGTCTTCTTCGGTTTCACGGCGGCCACGGCCGGCGAGCGGGGTCGCGGCAGGCGCCGGGACCGGCGCGCGGCCGGGCTGCGGGCGGGTCTCCGCGGCAGCGGCAGGCCTTGTCACAGGCTGCGGGGCGGCCACTTCCTCGACGGCAGGCGCCGGCGCGGCGGCCTCGGCGGCGCGGCGCTCGGCCTCTTCCTTCTCGCGGATGATGCGGGCTTCTTCCTCGGCCTTCTTGCGGGCTTCCTCTTCCACCTTGCGGCGGGCCTCGTCCTCGGCGCGCTGGCGCGCTTCGGCCGCGTCGCGGATCTGCGCTTCTGCGAGCGCGCGACGACGGGCCTCGACCTCATCGGGCGAAAGCTGGTTCAGCACGACACCGACGCGCGGGCGGCTCTGCTCGGCCTGCGGGGCCTGACGCGAGGGCTGCGGAGCGGGGCGCTTCTGCTGCGGCTCGGGCTGGCGTACGGGCGCGGCAGGTGCCGGCGCCGCGCGCTCCTCGCCCGGGCGGGAGAAATGGCGTTTCGTGCGGGTCTCGACCACGACGGCCTTCGTACGGCCACGACCCATGTCCTGGCGCACGGTTCCCTGGTGAACCCCCGAGGGCTTCAGGCTCAGGGTCTTCTTGCCAGCCACACTGATCGTCTTGTCGTCTTCGTTGTCGGTCATTCCGTTCCGTTCCTAAGATCAGGGCCGGATGCGGATCGGACCCTGTCGTTCAATTGTGTACATCCAATGCGATTTCGTCCGGCGGAATGCCGGTGACCGCGTCATTGGTTTGGCTGGCCAGCGCCGCCATGTGCTCCCACCCGGGCGCCGCCCCGGTATTTTTCGAGCATGATTGCGCGCTTCACTACACCCTCACCCGCCTGCCCTGCAAGCGCTGCGGCATGGATAAAAGCATTCTGGCCCAAAAGGCCCTCCAATTCGCCCTCCGAGAAGAGCCTGAAGGAGGGTATTTGCATCTCGTCTTCGGTGAGGAAGCTTGCAGCCTTCCTCGCCTGGTCGATCTTCCTCACGCCGTCCTCGGCCGCATCCGTCGCGTGGAACACGGCAAGGGCGGCCAAAGAGCGCACCGCCTGGTCGACCTTCGTCGAGCCGGTGATGAACTGGCCGGCCTTGCGCGCCATGTTCATCATGCCGCCGAGCTGGGCCGCGATAAGCCGGTCCACATCGGCCCCGAGCTCCGGGCCCGCCTTGGCATCCGCCCGAAGGGCGCGGGCGAAAAGCTTCCTGGCGACCGCCTTGTCGACGATCGCCCGTTCGGCCTTCACCCAGCATCCGCGTCCGGGAAGTTCACGCTTGAGGTCCGGCACGACGCTGCCGTCGGGACCTGCGACGAAGCGGATGAGATCATCCGCCTCGCCGCTTTCGCGCGTCACGATGCACATGCGGTCGTTCACGCCGTCGTCCTTCTTGCCCATATAGGTTTCCGCTCTCGCCAACGCAAACCGCTGCGCAACGGGGCGGGCGGCATGTCGAACCGTACAGGACGCCGGTCAGGCGTCCTACTCGGCGCCTTCCACGGCACCTTCCACAGCCTCTTCCTCGGTGGCGAGGTCCTCTTCCGTGATCCAGCCGGCCGCAAGGCGGGCCTGCACGATCATGGCCTCGGCCTCGGCGCGGGAGACCTCGAGCTTCGAGAAGAGACCCTCGAACTTCTTCGTCTCGCCGTCCTTGCGCTCCGACCAGCCGACGAGGTCGTCGGCCGCGCAGCCCGCGAAGTCTTCCATCGTCTTGATGCCGTCCTCGCCGAGGGCGACGAGCATCTGGCCCGTCATGCCGTCGATCTGGCGCAGTTCGTCGGAAACGCCGAGTTCCTTGCGCTTGGCATCCATCTCGGCCTCGATGCGCTCGAGATATTCACGGGCGCGGGTCTGGATTTCCTGGGCCGTGTCCTCGTCGAAGCCGTCGATGGAGGCGATTTCGTCGAGATCGACATAGGCCAGTTCCTCGACGGCGGAAAAGCCTTCGGAAGCCAGGACCTGGCCGACCATCTCGTCGACGTCGAGCGAGTCCATGAAGAGGTTGGTGCGCTCGTTGAATTCCTTCTGGCGGCGCTCGGACTCCTCGGCCTCCGTCAGGATGTCGATATCCCAGCCGGTCAGCTGCGAGGCGAGGCGCACGTTCTGGCCGCGGCGGCCGATGGCGAGCGAGAGCTGCTCGTCGGGAACGACCACTTCGATGCGCTCGGCATCCTCGTCCAGAACGACCTTGGCGACTTCCGCCGGCTGAAGGGCGTTGACGATGAAGGAGGCCGGGTCCTGGCTCCACGGAATGATGTCGATCTTCTCGCCCTGCAATTCGCCGACGACGGCCTGGACGCGCGAGCCGCGCATACCGACGCAGGCGCCGACCGGATCGATGGACGAGTCGTTCGAGATGACGGCGATCTTGGCGCGCGAGCCCGGATCGCGGGCGACCGACTTGATCTGGATGATGCCGTCGTAGATCTCAGGCACTTCCATGGTGAAGAGCTTCACCATGAACTGCGGATGGGTGCGCGACAGGAAGATCTGCGGGCCCCGCTGCTCGCGGCGCACGTCGTAGACATAGGCGCGGACGCGGTCGCCGTAGCGCATGTTCTCGCGCGGGATCATCTCGTCGCGGCGGATGATGCCTTCGCCGCGGCCGAGGTCGACGATGACGTTGCCGTATTCGACGCGCTTGACCGTGCCGTTGACGATCTCGCCGATGCGGTCCTTGTATTCGTCGTACTGGCGGTCACGCTCGGCCTCGCGCACCTTCTGCACGATGACCTGCTTGGCCGACTGGGCGGCGATGCGGCCGAAATCCATCGGCGGCAGCGGGTCGGCGATGAAGTCGCCGAGCTTGGCGTCCGGGTTGCGGTCGCGCGCCAGTTCCAGCGGGATCTGGGTGGAATAGTCCTCGGCATGCTCGACGACTTCCAGCAGGCGCTGGAGGCGGATTTCGCCGGTCTTGGAATTGATGTCGGCGCGGATGTTGGATTCCGTGCCGTAACGCGAGCGGGCCGCCTTCTGGATGGCGTCGGCCATCGCGGCAAGCACGATCTCGCGGTCGATGACCTTTTCACGGGCCACGGCATCCGCGATCTGCAGAAGCTCAAGCCGGTTCGCACTGACTGCCATTGTCTCAGGTCTCCATGGTCGAGCCGGGGCGTTGCCGCCGGCATCCGTGGAGCGGCGCGCCGCTCCGGTTCCGTCCTCTCCGCCCCGCCTTAGTGGGCGGAACGCACTCACAAACTCATTCTTCGTCGTCGCCGTCTTCGTCGTTCTGGTTGGCGGCCTGCGCGGCCTTCGCCTTCTTGTCGGCGGCGAGCGCATCGCGGATCAGCTCGTCGGTCAGGATCAGCCGGCCCTCGGCAAGTGCCGTGAAGGGGATGACGACCGTCGGCTCGTCGCCGGCGGCGGGCTGGTCCCGCTCCAGCGTGAAGCCGTTCTCGTCGGTCGCGACGATCTTGCCGCGGAAGCGCTTGCGCCCGTCGACGAGGATCGACGTCTCGCATTTCAGGAGGTGGCCGAGCCACCGCGAAAAGTCCGACTTGCGCACCATCGGCCGGTCGATGCCGGGCGACGACACTTCCAGATGATACGCCTTGTCGATCGGATCCTCAACGTCGAGCACCGGCGAGACGGCCATCGAGACCTTCTCGCAGTCCTCGACGGTCATGGTGCCGTCCGGGCGCTCGCACATGATCTGCAGCGTCGCGCCGTTCTGCGCGGACAGCCGGACCCGCACGAGGCGGTAGCCGATCTGCTCGATGGTCGGCTCGATGATGTCGGCAACGCGCCGGTCGAGGCCGGTCTCGACGACGAGCCTCGGCTCCACGGCGATTTCTGTCTGGGTCGTGTCGGTCATGACATGCCCTCCCGGGATAGTCGTTATGATGCGCTCGATCGGGGCAATAAAAAAGAGCGGGTCCTCGCGGGCCCACTCTTCATCTGACGATCAAGAATTTGAGGGTGATATAGACCGGGTTCGCCGGAATTGCAAGTTCCGCGTAAGTTCGCCTTCGCCTGCCGGCATTTGCCCCACAAGCGGGAAGAAGGAGGGGGTCTGCTCATCGTTCGAAATCGCGCGCCAGCGGAGCGGCAGGTCTAGCCCCTCCTCCTTTGCGGGGAGGGGTCTTTCTTTCCTGCCACCGGCTTGCCGCTTTCGTCCCATGAACTAGATTGCACACAACGCTGCGTCGAGAATGAGTGCCCATCGTGCCGGACCGGACATCCCCCCTCGCCCCCTTCCGAAACGAAACCTTCCGGGTGATCTGGGCAGCCAGCCTGATCTCGAATTTCGGCGGGCTGATCCAGTCCGTCGGCGCGGCCTGGATGATGGCCTCGATCACCTCCTCGGCCAACATGGTGGCGCTGGTGCAGGCCTCCACCTCCCTGCCGATCATGCTCTTCTCCGTCGCCGCCGGCGCACTTGCCGACAATTTCGACCGGCGCAAGCTGATGCTGACGGCCCAGTGTTTCATGTTCACGGTCTCGATCGCCCTGACGCTCTGCGCGTGGTACGGCGCGATAACGCCCTGGCTTCTCCTCACCTTCACCTTCCTCATCGGCTGCGGCACCGCCCTCAACAATCCGGCCTGGCAGGCCTCCGTCGGCGACATGGTGCCGCGCGAGGACCTGCCGGCGGCCGTCTCTCTCAACAGCATGGGCTTCAACATCACCCGCAGCGTCGGCCCGGCCATCGGCGGCGTGATCGTCGCGGCGGCGGGGGCGGCGGCGGCCTTCGCCGCCAACACGTTCAGCTATTTCGCCCTGCTCTACGCGCTCGTCCGCTGGAAGCCGAAGGTTTCGCCAAGCACGCTGCCGCGGGAGGATTTCGGCCGCGCCATCTCGGCGGGCCTGCGCTATGTCTCCATGTCGCCGAATATCGGCAAGGTGCTGCTGCGCGGCTTCGCCTTCGGCCTTGCGACCAGCTCCATCCTCTCGCTGCTGCCGCTGATCGCCCGCGACCTCGTTGCCGGCGGGCCGCTCACCTACGGCGTGCTGCTCGGCTGTTTCGGGCTCGGCGCCATCGGCGGCGCGCTGATGAACGCCCGGGTGCGCGAGCGCCTGACCAGCGAGACCATCGCCCGCCTCGCCTTCACCGGCTTTGCGGCGAGCGCCACCGTCTCGGCCGTCAGCTCGTCCGCCGTCCTGACCGGCGCGGTCCTGCTGATCGCAGGTGCCTCCTGGGTGATGGCGCTTTCGCTTTTCAACACGACCGTCCAGCTCTCGACGCCGCGCTGGGTCGTCGCCCGCGCGCTCTCGCTCTACCAGACGACGACCTTCGGCGGGATCGCCGCCGGAAGCTGGATCTGGGGCACGACGGCGGACACGCACGGCGCGGAGGCCGCGCTGCTCGCCTCCGCGGTCGTCATGATCGCCGGCGCGGCGCTCGGCCTTCGCTACGGCCTGCCGGAACTGCAGAGCCTCAATGTCGATCCGCTGGGCCGCTTCAGCGAGCCGGACCTGCCGCTCGACCTGAAGCCGCGCAGCGGCCCCATCGTCGTCCTCATCGACTACGAGATCGCGGAGGCGGACATCCCCGAATTCCTGGAGACGATGACCGAGCGGCGGCGCATCCGCATCCGCGACGGCGCCGGCCAGTGGGCGCTGATGCGCGACCTGGAAAACCCGACGATCTGGACGGAGACCTACCATGTGCCGACCTGGGTGGAATATGTGCGCCACAACCTGCGCCGCACCCATGCGGATGCCGCCAACGGCGAGAGGCTGCGTCAGTTGCACCGCGGCGCGGAGGATCCGCGCGTCCACCGCATGATCGAGCGGCAGACGATCGTCCCGCACGAATACGAGCGCTTCAAGCGGCAGATCGAAATTCACTAGGCACGCGGCGCCCGGTAATTTCCCGGCAATTGCGGACGCGAACCGTCGCGCACTTTCGTTCGGCCTGCTCTAGCGAAGCTTCGCCTTCAGCGAGGCATCCGGATAGCAGGTCGGCGCAAGCCCGCTCCTGGCCTGCCAGTCGCCGAGCGAACGGCGCGTCTTGTAGCCGGGCAGGCCGTCGACCTTGCCGACATCGTAGCCCCTGGCGACGAGCGCCTTCTGCATGGCGAGAACGTCCGAGCGCAGCATCTTGCCGACATCGCCCCATTCGCCTCGGAACGGGCCGCTGCCGAAGGCGATGCGGTCGGCGAGATTGCCGATGAAGAGGGCGTAGAGGTCGGAATTGTTGTATTCCTTGATCACGTAGAAATTCGGCGTGACGATGAATTCCGGCCCGTGCGTTCCCGCCGGCACCAGCATCATGCCGGATGCCTTCGCCTCGCCGGCCGGAAACGCCTTGCCGGAAATGCGCGTAATGCCGCTCGATGCCCAGGCCGAGATCGGCTTGGCGAGGTCGGGGCCTTCCTGCGCGCAGGAGACGCCATCCGGAATGGAGACCTCGTAGCCCCAGCCGCGGCCGGCCTGCCAGCCCTTCTGCGCCAGGTAGTTGGCGATGGAGGCAAGGCTGTCCGGTACCGAGCCCCAGATGTCGCGCACGCCGTCGCCGTCGAAATCGACGGCATATTTCAGGAAGCTCGTCGGCATGAACTGTGGCTGGCCGAGCGCGCCGGCCCAGGAACCCTTGAGCTGGTCCACCGTGCGGTCGCCGCCGTCGACGATATGGAGCGCGGCGATCAGCTCCTTGCGGAACATGTCCTTGCGCGTCGACATGAAGGCCTTCGTCGCCAGCACGTCCACGGCGGAATAGGGGATCTTCGCGCTGCCGAAGCCGGATTCGCGGCCCCAGACCGCAAGGACGACCTCGCCCGGCACGCCGAAGCGCTTCTCGATCCTGCGCAGCGTGGCGGCATGGGTCTTGGCAAGGCTGCCTCCCCGGCCGGCAAGGCTCTGTAGCCGCTTTTCGGAGAAATAGGCGCCCGGCGAGGAGAACTCCGCCTGGCTCTGCGCCTGCTCCTTCTTCGGCCTGGAGCCGGGCGGAACGAGGTCGGGCAGGTCCCAGTTGAGCGTCGCACCCTGCATGGCGACGCGGAAGGTCCGCTCGCTCACGCCCTCCTTGCGGGCCGAGGGCCAGAGATCCCTGTCGATCCAGGCGCGAAACATCTTCTCCACCTCGGCCTTGGAGGCTGCATGGGCGGGAAGAGCAAGGCCAAGCGCGATCAGCGCGATGCCGGCGGAAGCCTTGAGAACAGTGCGAATAAGCTGCATGGGTCTCCTCAGATCGCCGTGCGGGCGCGCAGCGCCGCCGTCAGGGTGCCTTCGTCGAGATAGTCGAGCTCGCCGCCGACCGGCACGCCATGGGCGAGCCGCGTGATCTTCACGTCGAGGCCGGAGAGCTGGTCGGTGATGTAATGCGCCGTCGTCTGGCCCTCGACGGTGGCGTTGACGGCGATGATCAGCTCCCGCACGTCGCCCTTGGCCACCCGGTCGACGAGGCCGCGGATGTTGAGATCATCAGGCCCGACGCCGTCGAGCGGCGAGAGCGTGCCGCCGAGAACGTGGTAGGCCGCGTTCATCGCGCCCGCGCGCTCCAGCGCCCAGAGGTCGGAGACGTCCTCGACGACGATGATGACCGACTGGTCGCGCCGCACATCCGTGCAGACCGTGCAGGGATCGCTGGTATCGACATTGCCGCAGCAGGAGCAGATGCGCACCTTGCGATGCGCCTCGCCCATCGCCTCGGCGAGGGGGCCGAGAAGCTGGTCCTTCTTCTTGACGAGATGCAGCGCCGCGCGGCGCGCCGAGCGCGGCCCGAGGCCCGGCACCTTCGCCAGAAGCTGGATGAGTTTTTCGATTTCGGGGCCGGTGACTCGTTTTGCCATTGCCGGTATCTAGCCCATATCAAGGGGAAACGGAATCCACCTCGCGGGAGGCAGCACTGATCAGGATAGTCGCGGTATGCACGGGCCTTGCCCGGCCGGTGCCCGGCAAAAGCTACAAGACCGGCATTTTCAAGACGCCGATCGATGCGGCCGTGGTCGTCGACCGCGAGGGCCTTCTCGGCGACGCCATCTGCAACCGCAAGCACCATGGCGGGCCGGAACAGGCGGTCTACGGCCTCGGCTCCGTCGATCTCGACTGGTGGTCGAAGGAGCTCGGCCGGACCGTCGCGCCCGGCACCTTCGGCGAAAACCTCGTCATCTCGGGCCTCGACAGCCGCAGTGTTTCCGTCGGCGACCGGTTCGAGACGGAGAGCGTGCTCCTCGAAGTGACCTCCACCCGCATCCCCTGCAACACGCTGACCGCCCGGATGGGCGATCCGGCCTTTGCAAAACGCTTCATGCAGGCGGGCCGGCCGGGCTTCTACTGCCGCGTCCTGCGCGACGGCGTCATCCAGGCCGGCGATGCCGTAACCTACACGCCCTTCGACGGCGAGCCCGTCACCATGCCGGAACTGCTGCGTACCTACGGCAAGAACCTTGCCGAGGAAGACCGCCTCCGCTACCTCGCCGCGCCGATCAACGACAAGCTGCGCGCGGCGCTCACCGGCTGATCAGCGGGTGGCGATGGCGGCCGCCGCACCGGCCATGGTGCCGGCGCTGACGCGGTTTGCGATGCGCACGGCGCGCGGGCTCTTCAGGAAGAGACGGGCGCGCGAAGCGAGGAAGACCCAGGCGAGATCGATGGCGACGAGCACGACGAACATGGTCGCCACCAGCTCCGCCCAGCCGGCGAGCGTGACGGCGCCAAGATCGATGATCGCCGGCAGCAGCGCGACATAGAACATCATGATCTTGGGATTGCCGAGCGTCACCGTCAGCCCGGCGAAGAAGAGCTTTACGCCCGAGCGCGCCTCGGGCAAGGCCTCCTCGCCCGTATCGGCCGGCGCGGACCACATCTTCCAGGCGAGATAGAGCAGGTAGGCGACACCGAGCCACTTGATGGCGACGAAAGCGGCCTGGAAGGTCTCGGCGATGGCGGCAAGGCCGAGCACGGCGCAGGTGAGCCAGACGCCCTCGCCGATCCACATGGCGGCGAGGAAGGGAAGCACGTCCCTCGGCCCGCGGGACAGCACGCGGGCGACCAGAGCGGCGATGCTCGGGCCGGGCGAGCCGGCCGCCATCATCAGCGCGCCGGCAAAGACAAGCAGGGTCGTCAGGCTCATGGGAATTCCTCCTGGGGAGCCTTCGAGCCTACAGGATCAGAACGGCAGTTTGAAGCCGGGCGGGATCGGCAGGCCGGCGGTCAGCGCCTTGGTCTTCTCGGCAGCCTCGGCCTCGGCCTTGTCCTTGGCATCCTTGTGGGCGGCAACGATCAGGTCCTCCAGGATCTCGACATCGTCTTCCTTGAAGAGCGAGGGATCGATCTTCAGGCCCTTGAGCGTGCCCTTGCCGTCGAGCGTGACGGAGACGAGGCCGCCGCCGGAGGTGCCGCTCACTTCGAGCGCGGCGATCTCCTCCTGCATCTTCTCCATCTTGGCCTGCATTTCCTTGACCTTGCCCATCATGCCCATGATGTCGCGCATCGGCCTCTCCTCTTCGTCTCTAACTATTTAATGTTCGATATCGTCGCCGGGCAGGATGTCGCCCTCGGCGGATTCGGCGGCGGCCACGACCTCGACGGTCTCGGCCTCGTCTTCCGTTTCCTGCACCTTGATGCGCACGTCGGTGATCTTCGCACCGGGGAAGCGCTGCAGGATGGCGGCGACGTCGGGGTCCTGGCGTGCATCGGCGACGCGCGCTTCCTGCGCCATGGTTTCGGCTTCCGACAGGGTCGGCCCGCCGGCTTCACGTGACAGGATCACCAGCCAGCGGATGCCGGTCCATTCCAGAAGCCGGTTCTGGAGGTCGGCGATGAGTGACTTGGGGGCATCATTGGCAAGGCCGATTTCCAGCTTGCCGGCCTCGACGCTCACCGGGCGCACGAAGGCGCGCACGAGGGCGCGCAGGCGGATGTCGCGGTTCTTCGTGCAGAGATCGGCGATGTCGGAGAGCGAATTGACCGGCACTTTCGGCGTGGCGGCCGGCTGTTCGGCGGGAGCGGCCTCGGTGCGGCCGACGGGCTGGGGCGCCGGCTCGGCCTGCGGCACGGCGCGCAGCATGGTCGCGCCGTTCGACTGGGCGCGCAGCGGCGCATCCGGCTGGCGCGCGACGGCGGAAACGGACGCCTGCGCCGAGGGCTGGCCGGAAGAACCGCCGGATTGCGGCGCGCGGCCGCCATTGCCGCCGCCCTCGCCGTTCGAAAGTTCGGCGAGCCGGCGCGCGGCCTCTTCCGGTGAGGGAAGGTTGGCGGCATGGGCAAGGCGGATGATGACCATCTCGGCAGCACCCGCAGGGCGGCTGGAGGCCTCGGTTTCCGGAATGCCCTTCAGCAGCATCTGCCACATGCGCGAAAGCGCGGTGACGGCGATGGAATTGGCGAACTCGACGCCGCGCGTGCGCTCGATCTCGCTCAGCGACTGGTCGCCGGCAGCGTCGGGCACATATTTCATGCGGGTGACGAGATGGGTGAAATCGGCAAGGTCGGTGAGGACGACCGAGGGGCTGGCGCCCGCCTCGTACTGCGCGGCGAACTCGGCCAGCGCCGCCGCCGCATCGCCCTTCACGACATGCTCGAAGAGATCGACGATGCGGGCGCGGTCGGCAAGGCCGAGCATGGAGCGCACGGCCTCCACCTCGACACGGCCCGCGCCATGGGCGATCGCCTGGTCGAGCAGCGACAGGCCGTCGCGTGCCGAGCCCTCGGCCGCGCGGGCGACCATGGCGAGCGCGTCCGGCTCGAATTCGACGCCTTCCTTGCCGAGAATGGTGGTGAAGAGGCCGACGAGGTCCGACGCGGCGATGCGGCGCAGGTCGAAACGCTGGCAGCGCGACAGGACGGTGATCGGAACCTTGCGGATCTCCGTCGTCGCGAAGATGAACTTCACATGCTCCGGCGGTTCTTCCAGCGTCTTCAAGAGACCGTTGAAGGCCTGCGTGGAGAGCATGTGCACTTCGTCGATGATATAGACCTTGTAGCGCGCCGAGACCGGGCGGTAGCGCACCTGCTCGATGATCTCTCTGATGTCGTCGATGCCGGTATGGGAGGCGGCGTCCATCTCGATGACGTCGACATGCCGGCCTTCCATGATCGCCTGGCAGTGCTCGCCGGGCACGCGAAGGTCGATGGTCGGCTTGTCGATCTCTGATGTCTTGTAGTTCAGCGCGCGGGCGAGGATGCGGGCGGTCGTCGTCTTGCCGACGCCGCGCACGCCGGTCAGCATGTAGGCCTGGGCGATGCGGCCGGTCTCGAAGGCGTTGGTCAGCGTGCGGACCATCGGCTCCTGGCCGACCATGAGGTCGGAGAAGTCCTTCGGACGATACTTGCGGGCAAGCACCCGGTAGGCGGCCGGCTTCTCGGTGGACGGATTTGAGGTTGCGTCGCTCATCGACCCTGCCGTTAATCGAACGTCTGTCCCGACAGGACGGAAAGGTGGGAGGCTGGCACGATGACCCGTGCCGGGGCTCGTTAGGGCTGCTTCCTTCCGGACCTGACCCGGTTGGCGAGTGGCTCGTCCACCACCAACCTCCCGCTCCCCATATCGGCAATATTCCATCCGAATGCAAGCGGAGGCGATAAAAAACTGTTGGAGCGAAATCGGGTGCGTGGCATGAATCGTCTGTACCGGACGTAAATCCGCTTTACGCTTTTGCTGGTAGTGCGTTGCAATGAGCATTCGGGAGGCTCCCTTGAGCGATTTTCGACCTGACGAACGGCTGGTTCGCGACAGCGATCTCGTAACGAGGATCGGCCTGTGCGAATTGCGCCTCATGAAGGACAAGCGCTGGCCCTGGCTGGTGCTCGTGCCGCAGCGCGCGGATGTCAGCGAGGTCTTCGACCTGACGCCGCTCGACCAGACCATGCTGACCTTCGAGACCAACCTCGTGGCCGAGACGCTGAAGACGGTGACCGGCGCGACGAAGATCAACACCGGCGCGCTCGGCAACATCGTCCGCCAACTTCACGTCCATGTCGTCGCGCGCAGCGAGGGCGACCCGAACTGGCCCGGTCCCGTCTGGGGCCACGGCACCGCCGAGCCGCGCTCGGCCGAGGAAACCAAGGCCTTCGCCGCCAAGCTGCTGGACGCACTGACCCCATGAAGCCATCGCTTTTCGATCTCTACCGCCCGCATCCGGAACCCAGCACCATGGTGGCCTTTGCGGAAAACAGCCTCGACCGCCAGTCGGAGCACCGTGCGCCGGACTGCCTGGAGCAGGCTTTCAGGGCGGAGAACGTGCATGCCTTTGCGTTGGCCGGCGGCAAGCTGGTCGTCAAGCATGACGAGAAGATCATCGATCCGCTCTTCGCGCCCTACGAGCTCGCCGAGCTCGGGCCGATGCCGGAAGACGCCATCCTGCTCGGCTACCTGAAGAACGGCGAGCCGCGGCTGGCGATCCCCGTCAGGGCCGATCCCGATACGCTGCAGGAGCCGCTGAAGGCGGCCGACGGGCGCACGCTCTACCGCCAGCAGATGCTCGACGACGACCTGCTCGGCCAGTTCGCCCAAGCCTCCAGCCTGATGACCTGGAACGGCAACAACCGCTTCTGCGGCAAGTGCGGCTCGGCGACCCGATCGGAGATCGGCGGCTACCGCCGCGTCTGCGAGGCCTGCGGCCACACGATCTTCCCGCGCACCGATCCGGTCGCGATCATGCTGGTCATCGATATCGAGCGGGACCTGTGCCTGCTCGGCCGCTCGCCGCATTTCCCGGAGGGCATGTATTCCTGCCTAGCCGGCTTCCTGGAGCCGGGCGAGACGATCGAGCATACCGTGCGCCGCGAGACATTCGAGGAATCCAGCATCCGGGTCGGCCGCGTGCGCTACCACGCCTCGCAACCCTGGCCGATGCCGCATTCGCTGATGATCGGCTGCTATGGCGAGGCGATCTCCTTCGACATACGCCGCGACGAGCGGGAACTGGAGGATTGCCGCTGGTTCACCCGCGAGGAAACGGCGGCGATGATCGCCCGCAGCGCCCTGTCCGGGGTGACGCCCGGCATGACCACCCCGCCGCCGAAGGGTGCCATCGCGCACCGGCTGATGCGCGACTGGCTGGACTGGGGCGGCTGATCAGCGCAGGCTGAAATGCGGCTGGTCGCCGGGGTGCTCGCGCAGCCTGAGGCTCGGCGCCATGAAGCGCGCGATGACCGGGCTGACGAGGAAGGTGACGACGATCCAGGCCGGCAGCAGGTATTTCGCGTACTCGTTGAGGACGGGAACGGTGAGGATGGCGATGGTGCCGGCACCGAAGACGACGGCATTCACCATCATCGACACGAGAATGGTAATGTAAGTGATCGTGCGCATGGGCATCTCCTTTCCATTGGGAAATGCCCGCAGGGCGGCGTGGTTCCGCCCTGCCTGACAATCGTCAAGTTCGGGCGGATCGTTCAGAATGCGCTGCGCATCGGATGGGCGCGATAGGTGCCGAGGATGCGGACCTTTTCCGAGAAGAAGCGCAGCTCCTCCAGCGCGCGCCGCACCGGCAGGTCGTCCGGATGGCCCTCGATATCGGCATAGAACTGCGTGGCGTAGAACTTGCCGCCGATCTGGTAGCTTTCCAGCTTCGTCATGTTGATGCCGTTGGTGGCGAAGCCGCCCATCGCCTTGTAGAGCGCGGCCGGGATGTTGCGCACGTTGAAGACGAAGGTGGTGACGATGATCTCGTCGCCGTCGCGCACGACAGGCACCGGATCGCGCGAGAGCACGACGAAGCGCGTGACGTTGCTTTCCGTATCCTCGACATTCTCGGCGATGATCGACAGGCCGTAGAGGTCGGCGGCAAGGCGCGGGGCGAGCGCCGCCATGGTGCGGTCGCCGGTCTCCGAGACGAGCTTCGCCGCGCCCGCCGTATCGCCGGCGATCACCGGCTTCCAGCCGTTGAGGCGGACGATCTTGCGGCACTGGCCGAGCGCGTGGATATGACTGTGGACCGTGCGCACCTCGTCCTTCGTCACGCCCGGCAGCACCATGAGCTGGAAGCGGATCGGCATGAAATATTCGCCGACGATGTGCAGGCGCGATTCCGGCAGGAGATGGTGGATGTCGGCGACGCGGCCGGCAATCGTGTTCTCGATCGGGATCATGCCGAGGTCGGCATCGCCGTTCTCGACGGCGAGGAACGCATCCTCGAAGGTCTGGCACGGCAGCGGCTCCATGTTCGGGAACATGTCGCGGCTTGCCATGTCGGAATTCGCGCCGAACTCGCCCTGGAAGGCGATCTTGTTGGTCTTCATGATCATGGCAGGTATCCGTGTCAGATGGGATGGGCGGCGAGCATCGCGCGGGCCTTTTCGAGGTCGGCGGGAGTATCGACACCGAGCGGAACGGTGTCAACGATCTCCGCGTCGATGCGCATGCCGGCCTCCAGCGCCCGAAGCTGCTCCAGCGATTCCCGCCTTTCCAGCGTCGATGGCGGCAGCGTCACGAAGGTCTCCAGCGCCTTGCGGCGGTAGGCATAAAGGCCGATGTGGTGGTAGAGCGGGCCGTTGCCGTAGGGCGCGGTCGCGCGCGTGAAATAGAGCGCGCGCAGGCGGCTCTCGCCGATGGGCGAGCCGACGACCTTGACCACGTTGGGATTGGTCTTCTCGTGCTCGTCGCGGATCTCTGTCGTCAGCGTCGCGATGTCGGTCGCGGCGTTCTCCAGCGGGCGCAGGGCGGCGCGGATGGTTTCCGGGTCGATGGTCGGCAGGTCGCCCTGGACGTTGATGACGACCTCGGCGCGGCCTTCCGGGTCGCTCTTCGCCAGCGCCTCGTGGATGCGGTCGGAGCCGGACTGGTGGTCGACCCGGGTCATCACCGCCGCAAAACCCGCCGCGACGACGGCATCGAAGATGTCCTGGTGATCGACGGCGACGACGACGCGGCCGACATCGGCCGCCGCGGCCCGGCGCGCAACCTGCACGATCATCGGCAGGCCGGCAATATCGGCAAGCGGCTTGCCGGGAAGCCGGGTCGAGGCCATGCGCGCCGGTATGAGCACGAGGGTCTTGTCAAAATTGGCGCGATTCATCTCAGGCCCTTCAAAACCCCCTGGAAAAGTGTCAAAAAGTCTCAGTGCGGGGGCTACAATCACTGTTGCAACGAAGCAGCAAAAGACATAGGTTCCGCGCGATTTCAAGACTGGCCGGTATCAGGTCCGCCGGTTGCTAGGGGAGCGTTTGGATGAACTCTTATGTGAACATGGGCGTGGGTGCCCTGCTCGGCACCGTCTTCGTATTGATGTCCGTGTCGATCGCTTCTGAAGGCATTTTCCATTCGGGCGCTCCCGAGAAGGAAGGTTTCGCGATCGTTGCCGAGGAAGCGGGCGGCGAGGCGGCAGGCGGCGGCGAGGCCGCGGCGGCAGCCGTTCCGATCGCGACCCTGCTCGCCAGCGCCGACGCGGGCGCAGGCGAAACCGTCTTCAAGAAATGTGCGAGCTGTCACACCCCAGAGAAGGGCGGACCGAACAAGGTCGGCCCCAACCTCTGGGATGTCGTCAACCGCCCGATCGCCTCGCATGAGGGCTTCAGCTACTCCGCCGGCATGACCACCTTCTCCGAAGGCCACAAGGTCGTCTGGGACTTCGACCATCTGAACTTCTTCCTCGAAGCGCCGAAGAAGCACGTTCCCGGCACCGCCATGGGCTTTGCCGGCCTCAAGAAGGACGACGAGCGCGCCAACCTGATCGCCTATCTGCGCACGCTCTCCGACAATCCGGCGCCGCTGCCGACCGCTTCGAGCGAAGGCGCGGCCGCGACGGAAGGCGCAGCCCCCGCTGAGGGCGGCGCGGCCACCGAAGGCGGCGCTGCGGCAACGCAGGATGGCGCGGCGACCCCGGCCGAAGGCGGCGCGGCAACCACGACCGAGGGCGCGGCTCCGGCCGAGGGCGGCGCCACGCAGGGCACCACGACGGAACAGCCGGCCGCTCAGTAAAAAGAGCGCCAGCCACGGATTTGGAAAACCCGGCCTTCGCGCCGGGTTTTTTGTTGCCGGCGAAAGGGGATCTCAGCCGAGCAGCCAGGCCCAGAAGGAAACGGTGAAGACGCCGAGCGCCGTCGTCATGGTGATCGTCGAGGAGGCGAGCGCGTGGCCGACGCCGAAATGGTTGGCGAGCAGCCAGGCGTTGACGCCCGTCGGCACGGAAGAGGTCAGCACCATCGCCGCCGTCCATTCCGGCGAAAGGCCGAGCAGCCGGCAGGCGACATAGACGGAGCCCGGCAGGACGAGGAGCTTGAGGCCGGTCATGGCGAGCGCGATGCCGGCATTGCCGCCGACCTTGTACTTGTTGAGCGCCATGCCGATGGAAACGAGCGCGGCCGGCGCGGCAAGGGCCGTGAGCTGGTCGATCACCACCTTCACCGGGCCGGAAAGCGGCACGCCGCCGGTATGGAACAGCGCCCCGGCGACAAGGCCGATCACCAGCGGGTTGCGCACGAGGCTCCGGCCGATGCCGAGCAGCAGCGCGGAGAAGCGCTGCGGCTCGCGCGCATGTTCCTTCCGCTCCGCCCGCTCCATGAGGACGGTTCCGGCGATCATCATCACCGGCAGGTGCACGGAAATAAGCACCGAGAGCGCCACCACGCCCTCGTTTCCGACAATGCGCGAGACCAGCGGCAAGCCGATGAAGATGGTGTTGGCGAAGGCGGAGGAGACGCCGGCCAGCACGCCGATCCGCCGATCCCGCCCGAAGCCGAGCGTTGCGGCGAGGTGGGCCACGGTCCAGGTGAAGGCGACGCCCGCGAAATAGGCGAGCCAGATGCGCAACGGCGATTCGCCGGAAAAATCCGCCTCCGCGATGGTGCGGAACAAGAGGACCGGCACGGCGACCCGGAAGACGAACTCGCCGAGCCCCTCGCCCAGTTCCTCCCGCAGGTAACCGGTGCGCACGAGCAGCCAGCCGATCAGGATCAGCGCGAAGATGGGAAGGACATTGAGGGCGACGTCCGACATGAAACCGTCCGAAGGAGGGAGAAGCGGCAAGGCGGCCGCCCTGCGGCTTCATGGGTAGGCCAATCGACGGGAAGGGTCCAGAGCAATTCCGGCAGGGCGTACGGTACACCCCGCATCGGGAAGCCCATGAAATCAAGACGATGCATCGCCTGGGGGAGAGACTGCCACAAATGAAAAAAGCGAGGGTCGCCCCCCGCTTCCTCATCCCGGCCTGGCCGGGGAAGTGTTTCGCGCGGGTGCCAGTACATCCGTGGTCACCGCGTGTGCGAAACACGACTTTCGTGTCTGACGAGGGTTCTACCGGCCCGCTGTAACAGCCTTATGACAGAATAACGCCCGTCGATGATGTGAAGTCTGCGCGCATATGGTTAACAAAAGGTTAACGCGGCGGAGATCGAAGAATTTCGCATTTCCGGGCGATTGAACCGCCTGCCTCAAACGTCTTTCCCCTGGTTCCATGCGCCATCCTCCTTCCGCCCTCCCATATGCCCGGTCTTTCGATTGACAAGCGGGGATCGGGTCTGGACAGTGGCGCCAACGGGACGGGCAGCGGTAGGAGGACTTGATGTCTATGCGCGCAATCTTCGGTTTCTCGGCATTTCTTGTTCTCGCGGCCGCCGCTCCGCCCCTGCCCGCCCATGCGGCAGAGACGCGCACCGTCGTCACCACCGAGAACAGCGACTATTTCGGCTTCGACCTGCGCACCGTGCAGGACGTGACGCTGGACCAGTGCAAGACGGACTGCATCGACGACCTGTCCTGCCGCGCCTTCACCTATAATCCCAAGGTGAAGTGGTGCTTCCTGAAGAGCGACTTCAACCAGCTCAACCATTTCCAGGGCGCCGTCGCCGGCAAGATCGTCAAGGCGGACGATGCCGCCGACCTCGGCGCGCCGCCGGCGCTCTCCTTCATCGGCGAATCCATGGCGAACGACGCCCGCGCCTTCCGCGACAATCTCGCGCTTCCCGACGGCCAGGAGGGCCAGGGTTCGGAAAGCCTTGCCTCGCTCGGCCGCATCGAGGCGTCCTCCAGCCGCTTCGACGAGGCGCTGGCCGCCTACAGGGGCGCCCTCTCGATTGCCCCCGACGACTACTATCTGTGGATCGAGACGGCCGAGGCCATGGGCCGTGCCAAGGACAACAGCTATCTCGCCGGCCAGGGCGCGCTTGCCGCCATCAACGCCTACCAGCTCTCGCGCTCGACGGAAACGCGCGCCCGCGCGCTCGCCGTGCTCGGCGACACGCTCGACAAGTCCGGCAGCTACCGCGCCGGCATCAACGCCTACAAGGCGAGCCTGGACCTGAAGGACGACGTGGCGGTGCGCTCGGCCTATCTCGGCCTGCGGGACCGGCAGGGCTTCCGCGTCGTGAACCACACGATCGATTCCGACAGCGCCAGCCCGCGGGCCTGCGTGGAATTCTCCGAGCCGCTGGTAAAATCCGGCGCCGACTACGCCTCCTTCGTCACGCTCGACGGCGCGGCGCCCAAGGCCGTGGAAGCCAAGGATCGGCAGATCTGCGTGGAGGGCCTGAAGCACGGCCAGCGCTACAAGATCGCCTTCCGCCCCGGCCTGCCCTCCTCCGTCGACGAGCCGCTGGCGAACGCCGTCGACCTCGATGTCTACGTGCAGGACCGCGCCGCGATGGTGCGCTTCACCGGGGACGGCTTCGTGCTGCCCGGCAGCGTCCGCAGGGGCATCCCGATCGTCTCGGTCAACACCGACAGCGCCGACCTGAAGCTCTACCGCGTCGGCGACCGCGCCATCGCCGGACTGCTCGCCGACAGCCGCTTCCTCACCCAGCTCGACGGCTATTCGGCGAGCACTATCGAGAACCAGAACGGCGAGCTCGTCTGGGAAGGCAAGATCGACATCTCGCCGGAGCTCAACAAGGACGTCGTCACCAGCTTCCCGGTCGACGAGGCGCTGCCCGAGCGCAAGCCCGGCGTCTACGTGCTGACCGCCGCGGCAACGAACGGGCGCAGCAACGAATGGGACTCGAAGGCGACGCAATGGTTCGTCGTCTCGGATGTCGGCCTCACCACCTATGCCGGCACTGATGGCCTCAACGTCTTCGCCCGCTCGCTCGACAGTGCCGGCCCGCTGGAAGGCGTCGAGCTGCAGCTCATCGCCAAGAACAACGAGGTGCTCGGCACCGCGACGACCGATGCCGACGGCCGCGCCACCTTCACCGCCGGCCTCATCCGCGGCACCGCCGCCAACACGCCCGCCGTGATCCTCGCAAAGAAGGGCGAGGGCGACTTCGTCTTCCTCGACATGACGCGCGCCGGCTTCGACCTTTCCGACCGCGGCGTCACCGGCCGCCCGGCGCCGGGCGCCATCGACGTGCTCACCTGGACGGAACGCGGCATCTACCGCGCCGGCGAGACGGTGCATGTCGCGGCGCTTGCCCGCGACATCGAATCGAACGCTGTCGAGAAGCTGCCGCTCACCTTCGTCTTCAGCCGCCCTGATGGCGTCGAGGACCGCCGCATGGTGGCCGACGGCGCGGCGCTCGGCGGCTATGCCGTCGACCTGCCGCTCATGGAAAACAGCATGCGCGGCACCTGGACCATGCAGGTCTATACCGACGCGAAGGGCACGGCGATCGCCGAAAAGCAGTTCCTCGTCGACGACTTCGTGCCTGATCGCATCGAATTCGACATGAAGACGGACGCGAAGTTCGTCGATGCCGAGACGCCGGCCCCCATCACGGTCGAGGGCCGCTATCTCTACGGCGCGCCGGGCGCGGGGCTCGAGATCGAGGGCGACGTCGCCCTGAAGCCGACGCGGCAGGATGCCGCCTATCCGAACTATGTCTTCGGCCTTGCCGACGAGGAAGCGCTGGAGGAGAACCGCATCCCGCTTGACGGCCTCGACGTACTCGACGACGAGGGCAGGACGACCTTCGACCTCACCGTCTCCGACCTTCCCTCCACCACGCAGCGCCTCGAAGCGCTGGTGACGCTGCGCATGAAGGAGGCGGGCGGCCGCGCGGTCGAACGCAACCTGACGCTGCCCGTCAAGGCATCCGGCCCGATGATCGGCGTGAAGCCGGAATTTGCCGGCGAGCTTTCGGAGAACAGCGTCGCCAACTTCCATGTCGTCGCCGTCGATCCTGATGGCGCGAGGGCGGCGATGCAGGGCCTGCCCTGGAAGCTGCTTTCCGTCGAGCGGAACTATCAATGGTATCGCGACGGCAGCTCATGGCGCTACGAGCCGGTGCTCTCGACGACGCAGATCGCCAACGGTACGCTGGACGTGACCGCCGACGGCGGCCGCATCTCGGTTCCCGTCACCTGGGGCCGCTATCGCCTCGAGGTGGAGAGCCCCGAGCCGGACGGCCCGGCGACGAGCATCGAATTCGACGCCGGCTGGTATGTCGCGGCGAGCTCGACGGAAACGCCCGACGCGCTGGAAATCTCGCTCGACAAGGAAAGCTATGCCGTCGGCGAGACGGCGAAGCTCAAGGTCTCGCCGCGCCATGCCGGCCAGCTCCTCGTCACCATCGGCGCGGAAAGCCTGATCGCCACCCAGACCGCCACCATCGGCGCCGAAGACGGCGAGGTGGAAATCCCGGTCACCGAGGAATGGGGTTCCGGCTCCTACGTCACTGCGACGCTCTTCCGTCCCGGCTCCGACCAGGAAAGCCGCATGCCGATGCGCGCCATCGGCATCACCTGGCTGAAGGTCGATCCCGCTGAGCGGAAACTCGACATCGCGCTCGACGTGCCGGAAAAGACCCTGCCGCGCCAGCCGCTCGACATTTCGCTGAAGGTCGCGGGCGCCGGCGCCAACGAGGAGGCCTATGTCACGGTCGCCGCCGTGGATGTCGGTATCCTCAACCTCACCCGCTACGAGGCGCCCGATCCGGCCGGCTGGTATTTCGGCCAGCGCCGCCTCGGCATGGAGATCCGCGACATCTACGGCCGCCTGATCGACGGCTCGCTCGGCACGACGGGGCGCCTGCGCACCGGCGGCGACGGCGGCGAAGGGGCGCTGCAGGGCAACCCGCCGAAGGAAAAGCTCGTCGCCTTCTTCGCCGGCCTGGTGAAGCTGGATGCGGAGGGCAACGCCAAGGTCAGCTTCGACATTCCGCAGTTCAACGGCACCGCCCGCGTCATGGCCGTCGCCTGGACGAAGACGGGCGTCGGCAGCGCGTCGAAGGACGTCGTCATCCGCGATCCGGTCGTGGTGACGGCGAGCCTGCCGAAGTTCCTCGCCCCCGGAGACCGCGCGGACCTGAGGCTCGACATCGCCAATACCGACGCGCCGGCCGGCGACTATATGGTCGAGGTCACGCACAATGCCTCGGTCATGGTCGATCAGACCGGCGCCGGCCAGGTGCTGAAGCTCGAACCCGGCGGCAAGACCGCGCTCACCCTGCCGCTGATCGGCGGGGAGGCCGGTGACGGCCTCATCACCGTCAGGCTGACGAACGGCGCCGACATGTCGCTGGAGCAGGTGCTCAACGTGCCGGTGCGCCCGGCCGCCATGCCCATCACCACGCGCCGGCCCATCGAGATCGCCGCCAACGGCAGCCTCACCATCGACGACCAGTTGCTCGCCGACAGCCAGCTTGCCGGCGCCTCGGTGAGCCTCAACGTCTCGCGCGCCGCCGCCTTCGACATTCCGGCCCTCCTGATGGCGCTCGACCGCTATCCCTATGGCTGCACGGAGCAGATGACGAGCCGCGCCCTGCCGCTCCTCTATCTGAGCGAGCTTTCCAGGCAGTCCGGCCTGCCGGAGGACACGGAAACGCAGAAGCGGGTGCAGGACGCCATCTATCGCGTGCTCGCCAACCAGTCCTCCTCCGGCAGCTTCGGCCTCTGGTCTCCCGGCTATGGCGACCTCTGGCTCGACGCCTTCGTCACCGACTTCCTGACCCGCGCCCGCGAGCAGAAGTTCGAGGTGCCGGAACAGGCGATGGTGCAGGCGCTCTCCAACCTGCAGAACGCCCTCTCCTACGACGTCAATGTCTCGACCCAGGGCAACGAGATCGCCTATGCGCTCTATGTGCTCGCCCGCAACCGCAAGGCCGCGATCAGCGACCTGCGCTATTATGCGGATACGAAGCTCCCGGAGTTCTCCTCGCCGCTCGCCCGCGCGCAGATCGCCGGCGCGCTCGGCCTTTACGGCGATGCCCAGCGCTCGATGACGATCTTCTCCAACGCGCTCGGCCTGTCGCGCGAGACCGTCATGAATGCCAGCCTCTCGCGCACCGACTACGGCTCGTCGCTGCGCGACGGCGCGGCGATTCTGGCGCTCGCCGCGGAAAGCCGGCCGGTTCCCGATGTCATTCCGGAGCTGACCAAGCTCGTCGCCAAGGAGTGGGATAACAAGCGCTGGACCAGCACGCAGGAACAGACATGGATGCTGCTCGCCGCGCGCTCCGTACGGGATGCCGACAAGGGCCTTAAGCTGGAGATCAACGGCGCGCCGCGCGATGGCGGCTATGCCGCGCAGATGACCGGCAAGTCCCTGCTGGAGTATCCGCTGACCATCGCCAACCGCACCGGCGAGCCGGTCTCGGCCATGCTGACCACCGTCGCGGCCCCGGCCGATCCGCTGCCGGCCGGCGGCGACGGCTTCGCCATCGAGCGCGCCTACTATACGCTAGACGGCGAGGAGGCGAACATCACGGAGGCCACGCAGAACGAGCGTTACGTCGTGGTGCTGAAAGTGACGGAGCACAATAGCTGGCCGTCGCGCATCATCATCACCGACCTCCTGCCCGCCGGCTTCGAGATCGACAATCCGAGCCTCGTCGACAGCGCGAAGCTTTCCAACTTCGACTGGCTCGGCGAGACCGAGGCGGCGCATACGGAGTTCCGCTACGACCGCTTCGTGGCGGCCTTCAACCGCAGCGAAGGCGACAACCGCGAGGTGACGCTCGCCTATGTCGTGCGCGCCGTGACCCCCGGCACCTACGACCTGCCGGCCGCGCAGGTGGAGGACATGTACCGTCCGCAATACTCCGCCCGCACGGCGACCGGTCGCATGCAGGTCGTCAAGGCCGAGTAGGAGGAGACGCCATGGCGCTCTGGCGCAAGCTCCTCGTCGGTTCCCTGAGCGGGGCGGCGGCTATTGCCGCCCTCGCCTTCGGGCTCGACCGTGCGGACCGCGCCTATCCGCCGCCCGTGGCGGTGGCGGACACCGTCTCGAAGGAAGTGCTCGACCGCGACGGCCGGCTGCTGCGCGCCTTCGCGACGCCGGAGGGGCACTGGCGGCTGAAGACCACGGCCGCTGATGTCGATCCACAGTTCGTCCGCATGCTGCTTGCCTATGAGGACCGGCGCTTCAACGCGCATTCCGGCATCGATCCGCTGGCGCTGCTGCGCGCCGCCGGCCAGTTCGTCACCAGCGGCCATATCGTTTCGGGCGGCTCGACGCTCTCCATGCAGGTCGCCCGCCTGATCGAGCCGCGCGAGAGCCGGTCGATGCTCGCCAAGCTGCGCCAGATGGCGCGCGCCGTCCAGCTCGAACGGCGGCTCTCCAAGGGCGAGATCCTCGACCTTTACCTGACGCTCGCACCCTATGGCGGCAACCTCGAAGGCGTGCGGGCGGCAAGCCTCGCCTGGTTCGGCAAGGAACCGAAGCGGCTGTCCGTCGCCGAAGCCGCCCTCCTCGTCGCCCTGCCGCAGCTTCCCGAAAAGCGCCGGCCCGACCGGCACCGGGAGGTGGCGGAAAAGGCGCGCGAGCGCGTACTGAACCGCATGGCCGTCTCCGATATCATCGGCGAGGGCGAGGCCGAGCGCGCGAGCGCCGAGGCCATCCCCACCCGCCGCCGGCAGCTTCCGTCCTATGCCGCCCATCTTTCGGAGCTCGCGCTGCGCAAGGACCCGAAGGCGGTCACGCGCAGCACCACGCTCGACCGCACCGTGCAGGACGGGCTGGAGACCGTCGCCCACGAGGCGGCCGAGCGGCTCGGGCCGAAGGTCTCCATCGCCATGGTGATGGCCGATGCCCGCACCGGCGAGATCCTCGGCGAGGTCGGCTCGGCGGATTATTTCGACGGCAGCCGCGCGGGCTGGATCGACATGACGCGCATCCGCCGCTCGCCCGGCTCGGCGCTGAAGCCGTTCATCTACGGCCTCGCCTTCGAGGAGGGCCTCGTCGCGCAGGAGACCATCGTCGAGGATCGTCCCGCCGACTTCTCCGGCTACCGGCCGCGCAATTTCGACATGACCTACCAGGGCGACATCAGCGTGCGCAAGGCCCTGCAACTGTCCCTCAACGTGCCCGCCGTGCGCCTGCTCGACGCCGTCGGCCCGACGCGGCTGATGGTGCGTTTCCGCCGCGCCGAGGTGCGGCCGGAGCTGCCGCCGGGCGAGACGCCCGGCCTTGCCATCGGCCTCGGCGGCCTCGGCATCACGCTGCGCGACCTCACCCAGCTCTATGCCGCGCTCGCCAATCGCGGCATGCCGATCCGGCTCGGCGACGGCATCACGGGCGATGCCGCCGTCATCGACGGCGATCCGCTGCTCGACCCCGTCGCCGTCTGGCATGTCTCGGACGTGCTGTCCGGCGTCATCCCGCCGACCGGCAGCCGCCGGCTCGGCATCGCCTACAAGACCGGCACGAGCTACGGCTACCGCGACGCCTGGTCGGTCGGATACGACGGCCGGCATGTGCTCGGCGTCTGGGTGGGCCGCGCCGACAACGGCGCCGTGCCGGGCCTGACGGGCTATGGCGCTGCCGCGCCCATCCTCTTCGAAGCCTTCTCGCGCTCCGGCGTCGCCATCACCGCGCTGCCGCGCGCGCCGGCCGGCGCCGTGCGCATCGCGCAATCGGAACTGCCGGCCAGCATGCGCCGCTTCTCCACCACGTCGAGCGGCCTCGTCGCGACCGCCGGGCGCGAGCCGGCGCCGGAGATCGTCTATCCGCCGGAGGGTGCCCATGTGGAGCTCGGCGCGACGGCCGGCGCGGAAATCTCACCCCTCATCCTGAAGCTCCAGGGCGGCCGCGCGCCCTTCCGCTGGCTCGCCAACGGCAAGGTCCTGCCCGACGCCGCACGCCGGCGCACGACGCAGTGGACGCCGGAAGGCGCGGGCTTCTCGACGCTGACGGTGATCGACGCCGCCGGGCGGGCGGCGAGCGTGCGGGTGTTCATCGAATAGGGGCGATGTCTTTTTTGGCCGGGGTCCGCCCCTCATCCGGCCTGCCGGCCACCTTCTCCCCGCAAGTGGGGAGAAGGAGATATGCCGCACCGGGTTCCTCAACCAATAGCCGCAAGTAAGGTACGCCCCTGCTCCCCGTAGGCGGCAGGGTCATCGCCTATAGAATTCGACGTCGCCGTCCTTCCCTTCTCCCCCCGGGGAGAAGGTGGCCCGAAGGGTTGGATGAGGGGGGCGGCAAAGAGAAACTTTTCTTTCTGCCTTCGGCATCCCCCTTCATCCGCCTGCCGGCACCTTCTCCCCGCTGGGGAGAAGGGGATATGCCGCAACGGCTTCCCAAACTTCCAACGTTACGTGGGGCAAGTCCCCTCTCCCCGCTTGCGGGGAGAGCGACTGTCTTGAGCTGCAAGCCACGAAGGGGCTTGGGAATGAGGAGCTTGTTGAGAATTTCGGTGTCCCATCCTTGCGCATAGCGGGCTTGGTCCCCGGCCGGAGCTTGGCCCAAGCGACTGTACGGGCTTGGGAAATCCTGGCGAGTGTCCCTTGCTCTCCCACGAACTTCAAGTTCTCAGGGTTATCGGGCTTGATCGCCAATCCCCTCGAACCGGCCAGTCCGGGAAGCAAAGTCCAAGTTACAAGGGTTAGGGTGAGGGGCAAGCCAAACCCGCGGCGTCACGCTTTCGTGTCGGCCAACACCCAACCCGGCTTGCGCTTCTCCAGAAAGGCCGAAATCCCCTCCTCCGCTTCGGGCGTCTCCCAGGTATCGGCAAGCCGGGTCAGCGTCATCTCGATGACCTTGTCGTCGATGGGCGGGGTGAGCGCATGGGCGAGTGCTTTTGCCGCCGCCACCACATTTGGCGAGGCCGCGAAATAGGGCTTGATCTCCGTCTCCACGGCCTCGTCCAGCGCCTCCGGCGCCACGATGCGGCTCACGAGGCCGATGTCGCGCGCGACCGCCGTATCGAACAGGCGGGCGGAGGTGGCGAAGCGCAGGAAGGCCGCGGGGCCGATGCGTGCGGCGACATAGGGACTGATCGTCGCCGGGATGAGGCCGAGGCGGGTTTCGGTGAGGCCGAAGCGGGCGCCCTCCACGGCGATCGCCGCATCGCAGACGCTGATGAGCCCGACACCGCCGCCATAGGCCTGCCCGTTGACGCGGGCGATGAGCGGTTTCGGCAGGTCGCGCAGGGCCTTCAGCATCAGCGCGAGGCGGCGCGCCTCGGCGATGCGCTCCTCGCGCGTCGCGGCGATCTGTTCCTTCATCCAGTTGAGGTCCCCGCCGGCGCAGAAGCTCTCGCCCTCCCCGGTCAGGACGATGACCCGCACCGCCCTGTCCTCGGAAAGCAGGCCCGCGACGGCCGTCAGCTCGCGGATCATCAGGCCGGACAGCGCATTGTGCTGGGCGTGGCGGCGGAGCGTGAGGGCCGCGACGCCGCGCCGGTCGACGGATACGGAAATCGTCTCGAAGTTCATGGCTGCACCTCCTCATGATGCATGCCGGTGATGCGGCGGGCGAAGGCCGCGGCAGCGGCGAGCTTTTCCGGGTCGAGCCCCGTCTCGTAATCCGTCTCGGCCAGCATGTCGGCGACGGCGAGCGTATCCGCATTGCCGCGCGCGCCGGGCGCGAAGGGGCAGCCGCCGAGCCCGCCGACCGAGGCGTCGAAGACGGACAGCCCATGATCGAGCGCGACGCGGATATTGTCGAGCGCCATTCCGCTCGTATCGTGAAAATGGCCGGCGAGGTTTTCCGGCGCGGCGATGGCGAGCACCGCCTCCAGCATGGCCGCCACCTCGCTTGGCCAGCCGCGCCCGATCGTGTCGCCGAGGCTCACCTCATGGCAGCCGAGGTCGAGGAGCTGGCGGGCGACCGCCGCCACGGCCTGCGGCGCGACCGGCCCGTCATAGGGGCAGCGCACGACGCAGCTGACATAGCCGCGCAGCGGAACGCCGTCGCGCCGCGCCGCTTCCGCCACCGGGCGGGCACGTTCGATGCTCTCGGCGATCGAGCAGTTGAGATTGGCGCGCGAAAAGCCCTCGGAGGCCGAGAGGAAGACGGCGACCTCGTCTGCCCGGGCCGCCCGCGCCGCCTCGTAGCCCTTCATGTTGGGCACCAGCGCCGAATAGGAAACGCCCGGCCGTCGCCGGATGCCGGCCATCACCTCGGCGCCGTCGGCGAGCTGCGGCACCCATTTCGGGCTGACGAAGCTCGTCGCCTCGATGCGCCGGAAGCCGCAGTCGGAGAGGAGGTCGATCAGCGCGATCTTGTCGGCGGCGGGAATGATCGCCTTTTCGTTCTGCAAGCCGTCGCGGGCCGCCATTTCCACGATTTCGATGCGCCGCTTCATGTCGCCTCCTCGGGCTCCAGCGCAAGGAGAAGCGCGCCTTCCGCCACCTGGTCGCCCACCGCCACCGGCACCGCCGCCACCACGCCGTCGCGCGGGGCCGCCAGCACCAGTTCCATCTTCATCGCCTCCATGGTGACGAGCGGTTCGCCCCTTGCGACACGCGCGCCCGGCTCCGCCGAAACGATCCGCACCAGCCCCGGCATCGGCGCCGAAAGCCGGTCGCCGCCCGCCGCCGCCTCGCCATGATGACCGGCCTCTTCGGCGGTCGCGAAGGCATGGCCGTGGCCGCCGAAGAAGACGGCGATGGCCGACCCATCGCGGTGAACCGTCGCCGGGAGTATATGGCCGTCGACATCCACCTGAAGGGACGATCCGTCGACGGATTGCAGGCGCAGGTCCGTCGCAAGGCCATTGTGCTCGACCCGGAAATTCTCCTTGCCGCGGATTGTCACGCGCAGCACATGTTCCACGCCGCCGTGATCGAGAAAGACCGTTCGCGCCGCCTCGCCCCACAGCCGGAAGCCGCGCAGCCGACCCCAAGGGTCGGGATCGGCGGCGGTTTCGAGGAAGCCGAGCGCGGAGAGGGCGGCGAACGCGAAGGCCTCCTCGGAGGCATCCGGCTCCGCCAGCAGGCTTTCGCCCGCGCGGCCGATCAGGCCCGTATCGACATCGCCCGCCGCGAAGGCCGGCAGGCGGCAGAGGCGGGCGAGGAAGCCGGCATTGGTCACCAGCCCGCCGACGCGGCATTGCCGGAGCGCTCCTTCGAGCCTTGCCAGCGCCTCGGCGCGTTCGCGGCCATGGGCGATCACCTTGGCGATCATCGGATCGTAATAGGGGGTGATGACATCGCCGGCCTGCACGCCGGAATCCACGCGCACGCCATCCGACACATCGAAGACGGAGAGACGGCCGGTCGCCGGCAGGAAGTCGCGGGCCGGATTTTCCGCATAGAGCCGCGCCTCGAAGGCCCAGCCGTCGATGGCAAGCTCTTCCTGCCGCTTCGGCAGGGGCTCGCTTGCGGCAATGCGGAGCTGCCATTCGACGAGATCAAGGCCGGTGATCGCCTCCGTCACCGGATGCTCCACCTGCAGGCGCGTGTTCATCTCCATGAAATAGAACCGGTCCTGCCGGAGCCCTTCGGAAACGTCGGCGATGAACTCCACGGTTCCCGCTCCGCTATAGCCGATCGCCGCCGCCGCGCGCACGGCCGCCGCGCCCATCGCGGCGCGCATCTCCGCCGTCATGCCGGGCGCGGGCGCTTCCTCGATCACCTTCTGGTGGCGGCGCTGGAGCGAGCAGTCGCGCTCGAAGAGGTGCACGACATGGCCGTGCCCGTCACCGAAGACCTGCACCTCGATGTGGCGGGGCTTGGCCATGTATTTCTCGACCAGCACGCGGCCGTCGCCGAAGGCGCTTTCGGCCTCGCGGCGGGCGCTGTCCAGCGCGGCGGAGAACTCGGCAGGATCATCCACCCGCCGCATGCCCTTGCCGCCGCCGCCGGCGCGCGCCTTGATCAGCACGGGATAGCCGATGGCCTCGGCCTCGCCGGCGAGGAAGGCGGCGTCCTGCCTGTCGCCGTGATAGCCGGGCACGACGGGCACGCCCGCCTTTTCCATCAGCGCCTTGGCGGCGTCCTTGAGGCCCATGGCCCGGATGGCGTTGGCGGAGGGGCCGATGAAGACGAGGCGCGCGGCCTCCACCGCCTCGACGAAACCGGGGTTCTCCGAAAGGAAGCCGTAGCCGGGATGCACCGCCTCGGCGCCGCTCGCCCTCGCCGCCTCGATGATCGCCGGGCCGTTCAGGTAGCTCTTCGCCGCCTCCGCCGGGCCGATGCGGATCGCCTCGTCGGCCATCCCGACATGCAGCGCCGCCCGGTCGGCATCCGAATAGACGGCGACCGTCGCCACACCCATGCGCCTTGCGGTGCGGATGATGCGGCAGGCGATTTCGCCGCGATTGGCGATGAGGATCTTCCTGAACATCCCGGCTCCGCTTCTCACTGGGCTGCGACGGCTTCGACTTCCAGCAGCCATTTTCCGTCGAAGATCGAGGTGACGACGACGCTCATCGCCGGCGCGAGGGCGCCGAGATATTCGCTGCGGATCTCGCGGTTGGCGGTGGCGTGATGCCGGTCGGAGAGGAACGTCGTGACCTTGACGAGGTCCGCCTTCGTCATTCCCGCCGCCTTCAGTTGCGCGTCGACATTGCGCCAGACGAGCCGGGCCTGGTCCTCGAACGTCTCCGGCACCTTGTCATCGTCCGAGACGGGGATCTGGCCGCTGACGAAGACCAGCGTCTTGAAGTCCTCGATCTTCACGGCCTGCGAATAGCCGCCGCGCGGGGCGGGTGCATTTTTGGCATTGATCGATTCGCGTTTCATGACTTGCCTCCTCTACATCCTGAAGACGCCGAAACGGGTGGGCTCGACGGGCGCGTTGAGCGCCGCCGAGAACGAGAGCGCCAGGACGTCGCGCGTCCGGCGCGGATCGACGATGCCGTCGTCCCAGAGCCTTGCCGAGGCATAGAGCGGGTGGCTCTGGCGGGCGAACATGTCGATGGTCGGCTGCCTGAAGGCAGCCTCCTCCTCCATGCTCCAGCTCCCGCCCGCCCGCTCGATGCCCTCGCGCTTCACGGTCGCAAGCACGCCGGCCGCCTGCTCGCCGCCCATGACGGCGATGCGGCTGTTCGGCCAGGTCCAGAGGAAGCGCGGCGAATAGGCCCGGCCGCACATGCCGTAATTGCCCGCGCCGTAGGAGCCGCCGATCAGCACCGTGATCTTCGGCACGCCTGCGGTGGCGACCGCGGTGACGAGCTTTGCCCCATGCTTGGCGATGCCCTCCACCTCGTATTTGCGGCCGACCATGAAGCCGGTGATGTTCTGCAGGAAGAGAAGTGGGATGGAACGCTGGGCGCAGAGCTCGATGAAATGCGCCCCTTTCAGCGCCGCCTCGGAGAAGAGCACACCGTTGCTGGCGATAATGCCGACGGGCAGGCCATGCAGGGCCGCGAAGCCGCAGACGAGCGTGGTGCCGAAGCGGGCCTTGAACTCGTCGAAGCGCGAGCCGTCGATGATACGGGCGATCACCTCGCGCACGTCATAGGGCGTGCGCGTGTCGGCCGGCACGATGCCGAGAAGCTCTTCCGGGTCGTAAGCAGGCGCCTCGCCGCCGCCGGACCTCACGACCGGTGGCTTCTGCGTGTTGAGATTGGCGGCGATCCCCCGGGCGATGGCAAGCGCATGGCGGTCGTCGCGCGCCAGATGATCGGCGACGCCGGAAAGACGCGTGTGCACGTCGCCGCCGCCGAGGTCCTCGGCCGTCACCACCTCGCCTGTCGCGGCTTTGACCAAAGGCGGGCCGGCGAGGAAGATGGTGCCCTGGTTCTCGACGATGACGGTCTCGTCGCTCATCGCCGGCACATAGGCCCCGCCCGCCGTGCAGCTTCCCATGACCACGGCGACCTGCGGGATGCCGGCGGCGGACATCTGCGCCTGGTTGTAGAAGATGCGGCCGAAATGGTCGCGGTCGGGGAAGACCTCGTCCTGGTTGGGCAGGTTCGCCCCGCCGGAATCGACGAGATAGATGCAGGGCAGCCGATTCTCCGCCGCGATCTCCTGCGCGCGCAGATGCTTCTTCACGGTGATGGGGTAATAGGTTCCGCCCTTCACCGTCGCGTCGTTGCAGACGATCATGCATTCGCGGCCGGAGACGCGGCCGATGCCTGATATCAGGCCGCCGGAGGGCGAGGCGCCGTCATAGAGGCCGTGGCCGGCGGTGAGGCCGATTTCGAGGAAGGGCGAGCCGGGGTCGAGGAGCTGCGCCACGCGCTCGCGCGGCAGCAGCTTGCCGCGGGAAAGGTGGCGCTCGCGCGCCTTCGCCCCGCCGCCGTCCATGGCAAGGCTCGCGGCCTCTTCCACCAGGGCCAGCGCGTCGAGCATCGCCTTGCGGTTTGCCGCGAAGGTCTCGTTGCGCGTGTTCACGGCCGAGGGGAGAACCGGCATCACAGCGTCTCCTCAAAGATTTCGCGGCCGATCAGCATGCGGCGGATTTCCGAGGTGCCGGCGCCGATCTCGTAGAGTTTCGCATCGCGCAGCAGGCGGCCGGTCGGATAGTCGTTGATATAGCCGTTGCCGCCGAGCGACTGGATGGCCTCCAGTGCCAGCCTGGTCGCCATCTCGGCGGAATGGAGGATGCAGCCGGCGGCGTCCTTGCGCGTCGTCTCGCCGCGGTCGCAGGCGCTTGCCACGGCATAGACATAGGCGCGGCAGGCATTGAGCGCGACATACATGTCGGCCACCTTGCCCTTCATGAGCTGGAACTCGCCGATGGGCCGGTCGAACTGCTTGCGCTCGTGAAGATAGGGCACGACGATATCGAGGCAGGCGGCCATGATGCCGAGCGGGCCGCCCGACAGCACGACGCGCTCATAGTCGAGGCCGGACATCAGCACGTTGACGCCGCGTCCCACGGTGCCCATCACGTTCTCCTCCGGCACCTCGCAGTCGGTGAAGACCAGCTCGCAGGTATTGGAGCCGCGCATGCCGAGCTTGTCGAGCTTCTGCGCGGTCGAAAACCCCTTGAAACCCTTCTCGACGAGGAAGGCGGTGATGCCGCGCGAGCCGGCGTCGGGATCGGTCTTGGCATAGACCACCAGCACATCCGCGTCAGGCCCATTGGTGATCCACATCTTGTTGCCGTTCAGCACATAGCGGTCGCCACGTTTTTCCGCGCGCAGCTTCATGGACACGACATCGGAGCCAGCGCCCGGCTCGGACATGGCGAGCGCGCCGACATGTTCGCCGGAGATCAGCTTGGGCAGGTACCGTTCCCGCTGCTCCTTGCTGGCATTGCGGACGATCTGGTTGACGCAGAGGTTGGAATGGGCGCCGTAGCTGAGGCCGACCGAGGCCGAGGCGCGGCTGATCTCCTCCATGGCCACGCAATGGGCGAGATAGCCCATGCCGGCGCCGCCGAAACTTTCCGGCGCGGTGATGCCGAGGAGACCGAGATCGCCCAGCTCCCGCCAGAGCGGCATCGGAAAGGTGTTGCTGCGGTCGATCGCGGCGGCCTGCGGGGCGATCCTGTCGGCCGCAAAGCGCCGCACGCTCTCGCGCAGCGCTTCGATATCCTCGCCAAGCCCGAAGCTCATGCCGGCGTCATACATGTCGATCCTCCCTCGCGGCCGCGCGGCGGCCCGCAGGCCTTCCTCCACGAAAGCCACTTCCCTAATGTAGTCGCTTTGGCGGGGATTGGGAGGAGCGGCCCCTTATTTTCGGGGCCGCGGATCATGCATTCGAGGATACGTCAGAGAAGGCCGCGCGAAACGAGGTTGCGCATCAGCGCGGAGACACCGAAGGTCCATGGCGGGCATTCGGTGGAAAGGCGCACGGTGTTGACCAGCGCGCCGAGTTCCGCATTGGAGATCGTCACCCGGTCGCCCATCTTGTGGGTGAAGCCCTGCCCCGGCGCGTCGCGGTCCTCGACGGGCGCGAACAGCGTGCCCATGAACAGCATGAAGCCGTCCGGATACTGGTGATGCCTGCCGATGGTCTGGGAAACGAGATCGAGCGGATCGCGGCTGATCTCGCGCATGGTGCTGCGGCCCTTCAGCACGAAGCCGTCCTCGCCTTCGATCAGGAGATCGAGATCGGCCTTGCGCACGTCCTCGATGGAATAGGTCTCGTCGAAGAGGCGAATGAAGGGGCCGATGGCGGCGGAGGCATTGTTGTCCTTCGCCTTGCCGAGCAGCAGCGCCGAACGGCCCTCGACGTCGCGCAGGTTGACGTCGTTGCCGAGCGTCGCGCCCTTGACGCGGCCGGCGCTGTCGACGGCGAGCACGACTTCCGGCTCCGGATTGTTCCACCTGGAGATCGGGTGCAGGCCGACGGATGCGCCCCAGCCGACTGCGGCGAGCACCGGGGCCTTGGTGAAGACCTCCGCATCCGGCCCGATGCCGACTTCCAGATATTGCGACCAGACGCCCTCCTCGATCAGCACGGCCTTGACCTTCGCGGCGTCGTGCGAGCCCGCCTTCAGGTCGCGCAGGCTGTCGCCGATGATGGCCGTGACGCGCGTGCGCATCTTCTCCGCCAGCGCCGGATCGCCCGCCGCCCTCTCCTCGATCACGCGCTCGATCATCGAGCGGGCGAAGGTGACGCCGCAGGCCTTCACCGCCTGGAGGTCGCAGGGCGCGAGCAGGTGGAGCCGGGAGAAATCGCCGGTGCTTTCGACGGAGGCTTCCAGCACGGCATCGAGCGGGCCGAGGGCCTCGCAGGGCGCCGCGCGCGCGGCTGCCGCCGGATCGTCCTTTTCCAGAAGGTCGCGCATGGTGGGAATGTCGCGGGACGTGATGTCACAAAGCTTCCCTTCCCGCAGCACCACCACCGCCGGCCCCTGCACATCCGGCCGCCAGACGCGCCCGACAAAGGTCCCCCGCGAAAACTCTCCTGCCCCGATCATCGCCACGCACCGCTCCTCATGAAATCCTCGCCCGGAGTTCTAAACCGAAAAAGGCCGGGGCGAACAGGGCGAAGACTGATGAAAATGAAACGGACTGCCGCCGGTACGAGGGCAAAACCTTTACCCGCGTAGCGCGAGGATTTGCCGAGAAAGACGGATGGAAATCACACAGATCAGCGCAACTGGGTGTGCACGCGGCGTCGCTTTGCCGGCACTTCGCTGTTTCTTTTGGGGAGTAAGTGGTGCCCGGAGGCGGATTTGAACCATCGACACGCGGATTTTCAATTGGAAGGGGTGTTTATAACTATTTGATTTATATAAGGCGGTATTCGAGTGCGCTAAAGCTGTGCTAATTGGCAAAGCCAGCTGCTTTTCTCAGCACCTCCTTCATATGCCGCATTTTCGCGAAGCTTGGCGCGTGATTTGTTTCTCGGATACTCCAAAGACGGGTAGCCGCGCGATTCGCGTGCTCTTCTATCGCCTTGAAAAACCCAGATAGAAGGTCCCCCTTCTATCACTCCCTTTCCAGAAACTGGTCTCGATAAGGCCATAAGTGACGAGCTTCATCGTTTTCCCGCTACGTTTAACCTTGTTTATTGTGGCGTCGGTCCAATGGCTTTCACGAGCGCCGAGCCGATGGTGGGCGCACACCACCTCGCCTCTTGATTCCAGCCTCGACTCGGAAGATATCAGGCATATTGATACGACTTTCGGTGCGGAACTCAATCACGCCGATATTGGCCAACGCGCGTAGCAATGCCTCCTCCGAGGCATCAGTGCTGTTTGCGAGTTCTAGAGGAAGCCGGCTGGTCGCCCCCTTTGCGCCGGCTTGAAGATCAGAGACGGTTTTCCGCTCCGTCCATCGGCGTAAAAATATGGACGGATCGCAAGGCACTTCCAAACCGTCCAACGCACCCATCACTTTATCGATCCAATCATAGTCTTCTTTTAACTGAGTTACACGAACGCGCGAGGCGTCCTGAACGCCAGCTCGAATACCGTTATGATCGATGACCGAATCTTTCGGCGCTGGACGATAGTCAGCTGCACGCTGGAGAGCTGTAACAAAACTTCGAGGACTGGTTTCGCCGAAAGTGTCGGCTAAGTGGTCGTATAACCAATTGTAGGTTCGGCCGCGCTTGGGGCCAGCTCCCATGAACTCGCCGGCGAGGCGATAAAACAGCTCTTCTTGCAAACCTTCGTCATTCAGTAATTCATCACTAATATCCTGCACTGCCTCATAGCCAGCGAACCGGGCCAACGCGTCTCTGCTGCCAGATTCCTTCAGCAAGTGGTTGTAGAGTAGGCCAAACAGTTCTCCCCGTCGCCAAACTAAGCTTACAGCGTCTGATCGAAGTTTTGAAGCATCTGCAAAACGAAAAAGAGTATCATCCTTGGACTGGTCAGTACGTATGAAAACCTTGGCTTTCATTGCACGAAAGCCGCGCATATCCAGCGCCAAGCGTAGAATTCCTCGCGTGAGCGGTGTAATAGTTTCCCAGTCCTTGCCCAAGCGGTCAAGTGCATCGAAAACAAGCAAAAATATTTTCTTGTCTTCCAGAAAGCTACGATCAGCTTGGCGAAGTGCAGCCTCAGTACGCTCTACGTCTGCTTGCATCCAAGCTATGATATCTTTGGTAGATGTTGGTAGAGCTTCGTTGATTTTCTTCCTTAAAGCGTTGATCAGTACAGCTCGCCAGATCGTCTCAGGTTCGTATCCTTGCTTTTGAAGTTGAGCAAGAGCAGCGGGTGACGGCGCCGGCCCCTCATCCTTTCCCGCGGCCTCATGAAAGCCCAAGGTCGCGCGAATCTGCTTTATCGGTAAGCGTGGATATGCAATGGCGACCTTGTTTCGCGTTTCGTCGTGTGTCAGCACGGCTGACCAGAAGCTTTTACCAACACCGCGATTGCCGATGACAAGCGAGCGCTGGGGATCTAGGGCATTGGCATGAGTTGCCGGCGCGAAAATTTCCCCTAGCTTTGGAGGAGCGTTAGCTTGGTGAGCAGCACCGGGCGGTAGATTGCTAAGTGCATCCCGCAAGGTCTTGTAATCATTTGACGATGCCTTGGATTTTTTCACGATTTCAGTCCAATCTTCTCACTCAAAGCCGTGATGAACGGACCGAAGGTACGGTCATAGAGATGCTGAGCGACTTGATCATCCCGCGCAAGCGGGTTGAATTGTGCATAGTTCGCATCGTCGAGGATAGGCCATGCGTAGTGTGGCGCATTTATATCATCGTAATCGAAGTTGAAGGCCTCTTCCTCAATACCCTCTTCCAAGTCATAAAGCGTGTCAGAGAAAATCTCGAAGGCATGAGTACGGAAGTCTGCTTGGGCCTGCGGGTTACCTTGGGCTTTAGCCTGCACCATTCGCAAACGGTAGCGCCAGTCCTCTTCGCCTGATGCATCAGGACGAAATCGTTCAAGATGGGCTAAGAAGTAGCTATAACCAGCGAAAGTCTGAGGAGTGTCTACTCCGAAAAGCAAAATTTCCGCCCCTAGCCCCAGAACGGCGGCAGCGGTGGCTTCATTTAAACCTGCACGCGCGTCGATAAAGACCGCATCATAACGAAAGCGACTGCAAAGTTCGGTAACTAGCGATCGTGTCCGATCAAGAAAGGAGACTATCCGGCCATCAGCCTCTAATCTTTCGACGTATGCGCGTGCAATTTTTCCCAGTACGTTTTGCGGGCTTGCCTCGCTTTCTTTCCCAATGGCTGGGGCAACGTGTACAAGGCCGTTCTCCGTCAGGTTGCTAGCGACCACTAGATCATCGAGGAAAGCTGGATCAACATCCTGAAGTCCAGATTCAACAAAATAATCGAGTGTGCCGAAGCGGGGAAGCTCACTCAAAAGCATAGAGCCTAGACCTGGAGCCTCCAAATCTAGATCAATAACGAGAAGATTGAATCCAGCACGTGAGAGGGCAGCGGCAGAAACTGCTAAGGCAGTGGATCGGCCGACGCCACCCTTATGGCTAGCGAAGACCACAATTGGCGGCAAGCCTGGAATAGGATCCGCTGGCGGTCGCAGCCAATCCTGACCGACTACACGTCGTTCAACGAGACGGACAAATCCATAGAATACTTGCGCATCAATGAATTCCGGTAGGCTTGCACCTAGATCGGCGAGTGTAGGATCGAACAAGTCGTCGGGAGTGGCGATGGGCGTTTCGGCGTCAACCCAAGGAGCGAGGGCGCGAGCTCCTTCACGGATGATCTTCAACGCCTCTTCGTTGATAGGTTCAAGTATGACGAAAGTTAAACGGCCGACTGCATCACGCAAGAAAGTGTGATTAAGCATTTCGGCCTCGCCTATTGCAGCTCGGACCAAAGCTGCAAACTGCGGCAAAGCATCATCGTAGCGTATCATGTCTGTCGCTGCCGTTTTAGGTTAGCTGCTGCCAAAGCACGGTTCGCGTCCGTTCGCCAGCGATTGTATTGCTCGATGTTCACTGCACCATTGCCAGCGTAACGAACGTCTATGCTCCATCCCTGCATAAAGGTAGCTTGATGGAGTAAAGTGAAAATGGGGTGTTTACGCCGGCCTTGCAGCGCCTTCCTGGCACCTTCCACCAGTCTAGGCAGATGAACGTGGGGAGCACCCGCTGCTGGACGTGTGGATGTGATTGCGGATTTGATAGCACATTCCACAGCAAATCCGATGAGATAGCCGGCGCCATCTAAATGGTCACTTGCTGCGAGGTGATCTGTCCGTCGTCAAATGAACTGAGACTTTTCGGGCTTTGGAAGAGCGGAGTTTCCGGCTCGGTTTGCGGGTTGATTTAAGCCGCTTTGGCGTGATGGTTCAAGCGGCGCTGTCTGATGGTG
>NZ_JACBFT010000012.1:0-145436 GCF_021401195.1 Shinella sp. NM-101
TGGAACGGCGGATGATGACCCGAGCTCTCCCACGGGCTTGCAAGCCCAAAGGTCATGCGGTCTCTCATCCGCCACCGCGACACGCACTACAGCGCCAAACGCGGGCCAAGGGAAGTTACAAGGTTGAGGATGAGGACGGCCGCTCTCCCTCACTTTCGACGTGACACGCGCCTCCTCATTTGCGAAAACCATCCCGAGACAGGGGCGTCCGCCGGAAGGCGGGCTGAGAAGCACCCTTTGAACCTGAACCGGATCATGCCGGCGGAGGGAGTCGGACGGGCCTCAATTCCGCTGCCCGAAGACCGCCTTCGCCCCAAGGAGGCGAAATGGCCATCGCAAACATTCTCTCGATCGCGGGCTCCGACCCGTCGGGCGGGGCCGGCATCCAGGCCGATCTCAAGACCTTCGCCGCCCGCGGCACCTACGGCATGGCCGTGCTGACCGCGCTGACGGCGCAGAACACGCAGGGCGTCTCCGGCGTGCATCTCGTGCCGCCCGCCTTCGTCGCGGCGCAGATTGCAGATGTGTTCGGCGATGTCCGTGTCGATGCCGTGAAGATCGGCATGATCGGCTCGGCGGAGATCGCCGGGGCGGTGGCGGATGCGCTTCTCCCCCATCGCGGCACGCCCGTCGTGCTCGATCCGGTCATGGTCGCCAAGGGCGGGGCTTCCTTGCTGGCCGAGGCGGCCGTCGCGGCGCTGACCCGCCGCCTCCTGCCGCTCGCGACGGTGCTGACGCCGAACCTGCCGGAGGCGGCAGCGCTCCTCGGGGAGCCCGAGGCCGCCGACCGGGCCGCCATGGAAGGGCAGGCGACGCGCCTGCTTGCGCTCGGCCCGAAGGCGGTGCTGCTGAAGGGCGGGCACCTGCCGGGCGGCGAAAGCCCGGACGTGCTGGCGACGCCGGGCGGGCTGCGCTGGTACGAGGGCGTGCGGGTGCTGACGCGCAATACTCACGGCACAGGCTGCTCGCTGTCGAGCGCCATCGCCGCCGAAATCGGCAAGGGCAGGCCGCTTGCCGATGCAGTCGCGGCGGCGAAGAGCTTCATCGCCGGGGCGGTGCGATCCTCGGATGCGCTTTCGGTCGGCGCCGGCCACGGGCCGCTCCATCATTTCCATGCGCTCTGGACCTGATCCTCAGCGGTCCGCCAGCGCGAGTCTGAGACCCATCACGCCGAGGGCGGCGGCAAAGCCCCGCTGCGTCCAGGCCATGATCCCCGGCCGGCTCAGCACCTGCTCGCGCAGGCCTGCCGCAAGCGCGGCATAGACGGCGAAGACGAGGAAGGTCAGCCCCATGAAGACGCCGCCGAGAAGGAGCATCCGCGCGGTGGCGCCGGCCGCATTCGCGGGAACGAACTGCGGCAGGAAGGCGAGGAAGAACAGCGAGAGCTTCGGGTTGAGGATGTTCGTGAGAATGGCCTTGCGCACGATGCGCAGCGCCTTTTCCACCGGCTCCGTTCCGGGATCGAGCGTCCCGCTCTCCTTCAGCAGGCTCCAGGCGATGAAGAGCAGGTAGGCGACGCCGATAGTGCGCAGCACCTCGAAGGCGAGGGCGCTCGCATGCAGCACGGCGGCAAGGCCGGCGACGCTGGCGAGGATATGCGGCACGATGCCGAGCGTGCAGCCGAAGGCGGCGAGCAGGCCGGCGCGCAGGCCGCCGCTGATGCCGAGCGCCAGCGTATAGATCACCCCCGTGCCCGGAAGCAGGATGACGACGAGCGAGGTGATCAGGAATTCAACGGTCATGATGGGCTCCATGCGGCTTGGAAGCGGCAGGAGACACCGGAGGCTGGGGCCCGGTCTTGAACGAAATTGCGGGCGGTCAGGCGCGGGCGGCGCGCAGGGCGCCCGGCGTATAGCCGTAGCGCCGCGTGAAGTTGCGCGTCATGTGGCTCTGGTCGGCAAAGCCCGCTTCCATGGCGGCCTCGGCAAGCGGCGTGCCGGCGGCGACCAGCCGGCGGGCAAGCTCGGTGCGCCGCTGGAGCTGGTAGGCATGGGGCGTCAGGCCCGTGGCGCGGGCGAAATCGCGCACCAGCCGGAAGCGCCCGATGCCGCATCCGCCGGCAAGCATTTCGAGGCTGACGGCGGCGGCCGGGTCGCTGTCGAGCCTTTCGCGGGCGCGGGCCACGGCCGGCAGGGCCATGCCGTCGCGCCGTGGCGTCTCCTCCCGCAGGAGCGCGGCGAGCAGCAGGAAAAGCCGCTCTTCCGCCGCAAGCGGCGCGGCGGCGCGATCGATCAGCGCGGCGAGCGTTGCCGAGACGAGCCCGGCGATCCGCCCGTCTTCCAGCACCGGCGCATGGAATTCCTCGCGCGGGCGGCCTTCGAAAATGTCCCGCGCCGCGGCCGCGACGACGGCGGGCTGCATGTAGAGCATGCGCCAGGCGCGCGGCGCATCGCCGATCGGCGCGCCGTCATGCACCTCGCCGGGATTGACGGTGATCGTATGGCCGGCCCCGGCCTCGACCATGCCGCGCCCGCTCGCCGATCTCTGCGCGCCCCGCTCGATGACGCCGACGCCATAGGCGTCATGGCTGTGGCGGGCGAAGGAATGCCGGCTGTCGGCGAAGACGGCCTCGATGCCGGCAATGCTTGTGCTGAAAAGCTGGAAGCGCCCGGCCGCCACGGCTCAGTCCCCCGGCACGCCGGGAAGCGCCGCGGTCCCGCCGACCCAGTCGGCGGCGGACCTGCACCAGAACTGCCGTGTCGGCTTCAGCCCGGCGCGCTGGTTGATGCTGCCCCAGCGGATGCCCCAGGTCTTCGCATCCTCCCCGGTGCCGGTTGTGAAGAGCGGCGAGCCGCATTCCGGGCAGAAATATTGCAGCCGGCGGCGGCCGTTCTGGGCGGTCTTGGTGTAGAGCTTCGGCGGGTTGCCGGTGAGCCGCACGGCCGTTTCGGGCACGATGGCGGTAACGCGATAGGGCGAGCCGGTCAGCCGCTGGCAATCCGTGCAATGGCAGATCAGGATCTCGCCCGGGTCGATCTCCGCCTCATAGGTCACGAAGCCGCAATGGCATTGCCCGTCGATCCGCATGAAAACTCCCTCCGCCGCAGGATACGGCGGAAGGATAGGGGCCTTTGGCCTCGCGTCAATGCGCCGGCTTGATGAAGGTGCCGTTGCGAAGCTCGCGCATCGCCTGCTGCAGCTCTTCCTGCGTGTTCATCACGATGGGGCCGTGCCATGCGACCGGCTCCTGGATCGGCTTGCCCGAGACGAGGAGGAAGCGGATACCGTTCTCGCCGGCCTGCACCGTCACCTCGTCGCCCGTGTCGAAGACGACCAGCGTGCGGTTGCCCGAGAGGTCGCGGATGTTCAACTCCTCGCCCTGGTATTCCTTCTCCACCTTCACGCCGAAGGGCTTGGAGGCGTCGCGGAATGTGCCGGAGCCGGCGAAGATATAGGCGAAGGCCGAGCGATAGGTATCGACCGGCAGCCGCTTCGTCTTGCCGGGCGGCACGGAGATGTCGAGATAGACCGGCTCGGCGGCGATGCCGTCGACCGGGCCTGTCCTGCCCCAGAAGCTGCCGGCGATGACGCGCGCGGCCGTGCCGTCGTCGTCGACGACCACCGGAATGTCGGCGGACTTGATATCCTGGTAGCGTGGTGCGGTCATCTTCAGCGACGAGGGCAGGTTCGCCCAGAGCTGGAAGCCGTGCATCCTGCCGGCGAAATCGCCGCGCGGCATTTCCTGGTGCAGGATGCCGCTGCCGGCGGTCATCCACTGCACGTCGCCGGCGCCCATCACGCCATGATTGCCGAGGCTGTCGCCATGCTCGACGGAGCCGGCCAGCACATAGGTGATGGTCTCGATGCCGCGATGCGGATGCCAGGGGAAGCCGCGCACGTAATCCTCGGGATCGTCGTTGCGGAAATCGTCCATCATCAGGAAGGGGTCGGTCATCCATGGATCGCCGAAACCGAAGACCCGGTGCAGCCTGACGCCGGCGCCTTCCATGGCGGGGCGGGCGATGCTTTCGTGTTTCACGGGGCGTATGGACATTGCGCGGTCCTTTCGACTGTGTTGCTTGGTGCCCTTATACGCCTCCACCATTGTTCACGAAATCAGCTCGGATCGAAACGCAGTGTTCACAGAATCGGCTTTTCTGTAGGCCGCGGTCTCGCAATGGCACACATGGTCCGCGCCATTTACTTTCGTTAACGCATTATTACCCATTTCCATTGAGAATCCGGCCTATGCCATGGTTAATGCGTCGCGGCCGTCAGCGGGTCGCGCCGGTCCTCTTAGAGCGGGAATAGCATCATGTGCCGTTGGGCAGCCTATCGCGGAGAGCCGCTTTTTCTCGAGGAACTGGTGTCCTCGCCCGCCCATTCGCTGATCGAGCAATCCCACTGCGCCACCCGCGCCAAGACGGCCACCAACGGCGACGGCTTCGGCATCGCCTGGTACGGCGACCGCCCGGAGCCCGGCCGCTACCGCGATATCCTGCCCGCCTGGTCGGACTGCAACCTCAGGAGCATCGCCCGGCAGGTCCGCTCGCCGCTCTTCCTCGCCCATGTGCGCGCATCGACCGGCGGCGGCACGCGGCGCGACAATTGCCATCCCTTCGTCCACGGCATCTGGACCTTCATGCACAATGGCCAGATCGCCGATTTCGAGCACCTGCGCCGCCCGCTCGAGACCATGCTGGACAACGACCTCTACAATGCCCGCACCGGCTCGACGGATTCGGAGCTCCTGTTCCTGCTGGCGCTGCAATTCGGCCTGGAGCGCGATCCGCTCGGCGCCATGGCCGAGGCCATCGCCTTCGTCGAGCGCCTTGCCGCGCATCTGGAGCGCAAGGTGCTGGTCCGCTTCACCGCGGCCTTCTCCGACGGCAGGCAGCTCTATGCCGTGCGCTACGCGACGGACTATGCGGCCCCCACGCTCTATGCCGCGCCGATGGGCGAGACGGGCGGCTACTGTCTCGTTTCCGAGCCGCTGAACGACGACACGGAAGCCTGGGTGGAAATCCCCGATGGCAGCGCCGTCGTGCTCGGGGAAAACGGGGTGGACGTGCGCATCTTCTCGCCCGCCGGCCGTCCGGCGAGCACTATGGACGCGGGGCTCGCCCTCGTCAGCTGAGCCGCTCGGCGATCCAGCCGGCGAGGCGCCCGGCGACCTCGTCCTTGGAAAGGTCGGGCCATTCCTCGATGCCGGCCGCGGTGATCAGCTTCACGCTGTTGCGCGTGCCGCCCATGATGCCGGTCTCGGGCGAGACGTCGTTGGCGACGATGAGGTCCGCGCCCTTCTTCCGGAGCTTCACCCTTCCGTTGTCCTCGACATCCTGCGTCTCGGCGGCAAAACCGACGACGACCTTCGGGCGCTGCGCATGATGGCCGATGGTCTTCAGGATATCCGGGTTCTCCGCCAGCATCAGCGGCGGCGGGCCTTCGCCCGGCGTCTTCTTGATCTTCTCGGTATTCTCCGTCGCCACCCGCCAGTCCGCCACGGCCGCGACCATGACAGCGATATCGGCCGGCAGCGCGCCGAGAACGGCTGCAAGCATCTCCTCCGCCCGCTCGACCTTGATCACCTTCACCCCGCGCGGATCGGGCAGCGTCACCGGACCGGAGACGAGCGTCACGTCGGCGCCGAGCTTCGCAAGAGCGGCGGCGATGGCGTGGCCCTGCCGGCCGGAGGAGCGGTTAGCGATGTAGCGCACCGGGTCGATGGGCTCATGCGTCGGGCCTGACGTGACCACGGCCCTGCGGCCGGCGAGCGGCTTCCTGCCGCCGTCGAGCAGGTCTTCCGCCGCGGCGACGATTTCCAGCGGCTCGGCCATGCGGCCGAGGCCCGCTTCGCCGCCCTCCGCCATCTCGCCGGCATTGGGACCGACGAAGGAGAGGCCGTCGCGGCGCAGCGTCTCGACATTGCGGCGCGTGGCGGCATGCGACCACATCTTCGGGTTCATCGCGGGCGCGACGAGGACGGGCCGGTCGGTGGCGAGCAGCACGGTCGAGGCGAGGTCTTCGGCAAGGCCGTTCGCCATCTTCGCCATCAGGTCGGCGGTCGCGGGCGCGACGATAATGAGGTCGCAGTCGCGCGCAAGGCGGATATGGCCGACATCCTGCTCGTCCTCGCGGGAGAAGAGATCCGTATAGACATGGCCGGAGGAGAGCGCGCCGACGGCGAGCGGCGTCACGAATTCGCGCGCGCCCGCCGTCATGACCGGCCGCACCTGCGCGCCGCGCTCGCGCAGGCGCCGGATGAGGTCGAGGCTCTTGTAGGCGGCGATGCCGCCGGAGATGACGAGGAGGATGCGTTTTCCTGCAAGCGACATGGCGGATCCTCGTGAGGCGCATGGCAGGCCCGAAGGCCGTCAAATCCTCCTATCCCTTTGAAAGCGCTTTTCCAAGCCGTTTCGGCTCAGGCCCCCTCGTCGGGAATGTTGAGGACATGGCCGCAGGCCTTGCAGTGCACGGCGTCCGCATCGTGGCGGGAAAGGCCGCATTGCGGGCAGGGGAAGGTCACCTTGTAGGGCCTGACGATCGCCTGCGCGAGCCGCACGAAGAGCGAGATGCCGATGATCATGGTGACGATGGCGGTGAGCTTGCCGAGCGTGCCGGGCAGCACGATATCGCCGAAGCCGGTGGTGGTGACGGTCGCCACCGTGAAATAGAGCGCGTCGACGAAGCCGGCGAAGCCCTCCGCGCCGTAGAAGAAGTTGCTGTAGACGAAGCCGGCGACGAGGAAGAGGAAGACGAGGAAATTGGCGCAGGCCTGGATGATGTCCTCCTTGTCGCCGTTGCCTGTGCGGTACAGCATCAGCGTCACCAGCTTGCTCTGGCTGATCGCCCAGATGCGCAGGACGCGCAGGAACGCGAAATTGTGGAGGTGGCTCGGAACGAGCAGCGTGCCGAGGATGACGATATCCACCCAGGTCATCGGCCGCAGCAGCCAGTAGCGCAGGTTCGGCGCGATCAGCGCCCGTGCCGAGAGTTCGAAGGCGATGATCGCCGCGATGAAATAGTCGACGATGACATAGGCCGGGCCGGTGCGAAGGTAGGGGCCGGCCACGAAGAAGGCGAGGATGGCAATATCGATGAACAGCATCGCCACCTGAAAGCGGATCGCCTCGCGGTCGCGCCCGAAGTAGAGCCCGCGCAACTGCCGGCGCAGCCTTTCGATGAAGGGTCGCGGTTCGGTGGCGCTCAGCGGCTCGTCTGTCATGGAGGAGAGACTAGCGCCGGCCCGGCGCCGGTCAAGCGGCGCGCAACTCCAGCGCAGGTGCGAAGCGGTTTCGCGTCCGCAATTGCGCCGGCTTGGATTAGCTGAGCTTCCAGGCGATGTAGATCAGCGTGGCGGCGATCACCCAGAGCGCGAGACGGCCGGAGCGGCTGTGCCGCGCCTCGGAACGGCCGATGGCCTCCGCCGTCTCCGCGTCGAAGCGCAGGCCCTTCTCGGCCATGGCGGTGAGGTCCTGCGAGAACTTCTCCGCCTTGGCGGCGATCTCGGGCGCGGCTTCCGCCAGCCTGAGGGCCGCGTGTGCGCCTTCGCGCAGGTCCGCCAGCAGGCGCTTGGGGCCGAGATTGTCGCGGATCCAGTCGCCGACGACCCCCTCGGAGGCCTTCCACATGTTGAAGCGAGGGTTGAGCGTGCGCGACACGCCTTCCACCACCACCATGGTCTTCTGCAGCATGACCAGCTCGGTGCGGGTCTCCATGTCGAAGAGTTCCGTCACCTCGAAGAGCAGCGTCAGGAGCTTGGCCATGGAAATGGTTTCGGCCGGCTGGCCGTGGATCGGCTCGCCGATGGCGCGGATTGCCTGCGCGAAGCTCGCCGTGTCGTGATGCGCGGGCACGTAGCCCGCCTCGAAATGCACGTCGGCGACGCGCTGGTAGTCGCGCGTGATGAAGCCGTAGAGGATTTCCGCGAGGAAGCGGCGCTCCTTCCTGCCGAGCCGCCCGACGATGCCCATGTCGACAGCGACGATGACGCCCTCGGGATCGACGAAGAGGTTGCCCTGGTGCATGTCGGCATGGAAGAAGCCGTCGCGCAGCGTTTGGCGCAGGAAGGACTGGATCAGCGTGTCCGCCAGCCTGTCGAGGTCGTGGCCGGCGGCGCGCAGCCCCTCGACGTCGGACATCTTGATGCCGTCGATCCATTCCATGGTGACGACGTCGCGGCCGGTGCGCTCCCAGTCGACCGTCGGCACGCGGAAGCCCGGATCGTCCTTGGTGTTCTCGCCGAGTTCGGACAGTGCGGCGGCCTCCAGCCGGAGGTCCATCTCGACCTTGGTCGTCTGCTCCAGCGTCCGCGTCACCTCGACGGGCTTGAGCCGTCGCGTGTTGGGCAGGATCTTTTCCTGAAGGCGCGAGGCCGCATACATGGCTTCGAGGTCATGGGCGAAACGCTGGCGCACGCCGGGACGGATGACCTTCACCGCGACCTTCCGCTCGCCATTCGCGTCGCGCACCGTCGCGGGATGGACCTGGGCGATGGAGGCTGCGGCGATCGGATCGCCGAAATTCACATAGAGATCGTCAAGCGGCCGGCCGAGCGAACCTTCCACCGTGGCGACGGCCGCTTCCTTCGGGAAGGTTGCCATGCGGTCCTGCAGGGCCGAAAGCTCGACGGCGATCTCCGCGCCGACGACGTCGGGACGGGTCGCCAGGAACTGGCCCATCTTCACATAGGAGGGGCCGAGCCGCTCGATGGCGCGGGCAAGGTTGTCGCCGCGCCCGCCCTTTGCGGCCTTGCGCCGCTCGAAGAGGCCGGCAAAGGCATGGGCGGTGCGGGCAAGCGTCGGCATGCCCTCGGTCGGCAGCGCCGAGACCACGCCCTCGCGCACGAGGACCCAGCCCACGCGGGCAAGGCGAAGATAGGCGCCGATGACGCTCATGCGGAAAGGCCGTTCTTGGCCGGGAAGAGGATCATGCTCAGAGCTTCCAGCCCGAATGCAGCGCCGCGATGCCGCCGGTATAATTGGTGTAGGACACGCGCGAGAAGCCGGCCTTGCGGATCATCGCCGCGAAATCCTCCTGGTTGGGGAACTTGCGGATCGATTCCACGAGATACTGGTAGGGCTCGGCATCGCCCGTGATCATCTTGCCAAACTGCGGGATCGCCTTGAACGACCAGGTGTCATAAAACCTGTCGAGAAGCGGCATCTCCACCTCGGAGAATTCCAGCACGAGCAGCCGCCCGCCGCGCTTCAGCACCCGGTAGGCTTCGGACAGCGCCACGTCGATGCGCGGCACGTTGCGGATGCCGAAGGCGATCGTATAGGCGTCGAAGGTGCCGGCCTCGAAGGGCAGTTCCTCGGCATTGGCCTCGACGAAGTCGAGATTGGCCGAAAGCCCCTTCTTCGCCGCCCGGTCCGCGCCGACGCCGAGCATCGAGCCGTTGATGTCGAGCACGGTCGCATGGGCGAGGCGGTCGGAGGCTTCCACGATGCGGAAGGCGATGTCGCCCGTGCCGCCGGCGACGTCCAGCACCTTGTAGGATGCGTCCTTGCGCGGGTTGAGGCTCGCGATCATCGCGTCCTTCCAGGCCCGGTGGAGGCCGGCGGACATGACGTCGTTCATGATGTCGTAGCGCTTGGCGACCTTGTGGAACACGTCGTTGACGAGCGCCTGCTTTTCGCCCTGCGAAACCTCGCGGAAGCCGTAGGAGGTTTCCATGCCGCCGTCTGCGGATGTGCGCTGTTCGGTCATCGTCGTCTCCATGGGCCGGTCTGTCGCAGCCTGAATGCTGCCAAGACCATAGCGAATTGGCTTTGGCCGCGCTATCTGAACGCTTCGCCGGGTATATAGGACATTGATGGCCGGGAGGGAAATGCCGGACCGCGGCAAATGCGCTCAAGGTTAAATCGTCTTCAAGGAGAACGGGATGCCGGAATTGCCGGAAGTGGAAACGGTCAGGCGCGGCCTTGCGCCCGTCATGGAGGGAGCGCGCATCCGCCGCGCCGAGCTGCGCCGCCCGGACCTGCGCTTTCCCTTCCCGCCGGCCTTCTCCGAAGCGCTTCAAGGTCGCCGCGTCGTCTCGCTCGGCCGTCGCGCCAAATATCTGCTGATCGATCTTGAAGGCGGCGACGTCGTCATCGCCCATCTCGGCATGTCCGGTTCGTTCCGGGTGGAGGGCGCGCTTGAGGAGGAGACGCCCGGCGACTTCCATATGCCGCGCGGCAAGGATGCGCGCCACGACCATGTCGTCTTCCATCTGGAGACGGCGGACGGCGAGCGCCGCGTCGTCTACAACGACCCGCGCCGCTTCGGTTTCATGGACCTCGCCCGCCGCGAGGATCTGGCCACCCACCCCTTCTTCCGCGACCTCGGCGAGGAGCCGACCGGCAACACGCTCGATGCCGATTACATCGCGGCAAAGTTCCGCGGCCGCCAGACGCCGCTGAAGGCGGCGTTGCTCGACCAGAAGAATATTGCCGGCCTCGGCAATATCTATGTCTGCGAGGCGCTGTGGCGCGCCCATCTTTCGCCCGAGCGGCTGGCCGGAACACTGGTGACGGCGGCCGGCAAGCCGAAGAAGGAACTCGTCCTCCTGACCGAGGCGATCCGCCAGGTCATCGCCGATGCCATCGAGGCCGGCGGCTCGACCCTGCGCGACCATATCCGCGCCGACGGCTCGCTCGGCTATTTCCAGCACTCCTTTTCCGTCTACGACCGCGAGAAGGAGCCTTGCCGCACGCCGGGCTGCACGGGCACAATCGGCCGCATCGTGCAGGGCGGCCGGTCGACCTTCCACTGCGCCGTCTGCCAGAAATAATAGGAAGAGGAGAGAAACATGGCCCATGAAACCCTGCTGGTCGAGACGCGCGGACGCGTCGGCCTCGTCACGCTCAACCGGCCGCAGGCGCTGAACGCGCTGAACCGCCAGCTTCTCGACGAGTTGAGGGGCGTACTCGCCGGCTTCGAGGCCGATGCCGGCATCGGCGCGGTCGTCCTCACCGGCTCGGAGAAGGCCTTCGCCGCCGGGGCCGACATCAAGGAGATGCAGCCCTACGGCTTCGCCGACGCCATGATCGAGGACCTTGCCGCCGGCTGGGACGAGGTGGCCGCCTTCCGCAAGCCGATGATCGCGGCCGTCAGCGGCTTTGCGCTCGGCGGCGGCTGCGAGGTCGCCATGATGTGCGATTTCATCATCGCGTCCGAGACGGCGAAGTTCGGCCAGCCGGAGATCACGCTCGGCGTCATCCCCGGCATGGGCGGCACCCAGCGCCTGACGCGGGCGATCGGCAAGTCGAAGGCGATGGACCTCATCCTCACCGGCCGCATGATGGACGCGGCGGAGGCCGAGCGCTCCGGCCTCGTCGCCCGTGTGGTGGCGCCGGAAAAACTGCTGGAGGAGGCGCTGGCGGCGGCCGAGAAGATCGCCGGCTTCTCCCTGCCTTCGACCATCATGGCCAAGGAGGCGGTGAACCGCGCCTACGAGACGGTGCTGTCGGAAGGCATGCGCGCCGAGCGCCGGCTGTTCCACGCGCTCTTCGCCACGGAAGACCAGAAGGAGGGCATGGCGGCCTTCATCGAGAAGAGGAAGCCCGCCTTCCGCCATCGCTAGGCGGGGCGCTTTCGCCGGGCGGCATGCGGGAATCGGAGTGCGAAGGCGTGGCCGGCCGATCCAAAGGGTCGCGACACGTTTTCGCGCAGCGTTTCTTGCAGAATCCGCGTTGACGCCATCGCGGTTTCCGGCTATACGCCGCCCACAGTTTGGAAAGCCGCACTCCAAGGTTTTCCGATATTGCTCCCGAATTGCTTTGATGACAGGTCGCAGTGACCCGGCACGGCGAGGGTGGAGTTTGTGTCAGATTTCTGAAGAGAGGCATACATGGCCAATACAACCTCGGCTAAGAAGGCGACCCGCAAGATCGCCGCGCGCACCGCAGTCAACAAGTCGCGCCGTTCGCGCGTCCGCAACTTCATCCGCAAGGTCGAAGAGGCGATCGCCTCTGGCGATCAGGCTGTCGCAGCCGCGGCCCTGAAGGCCGCCCAGCCGGAACTGATGCGTGCCGCCACCAAGGGCGTCCTTCATTCCAACACGGCCTCCCGCAAGGTTTCGCGCCTTGCCGGCCGCGTCAAGGCGATGACGGCCTGATTAGCCCGAAAGAGCTATGCAATTTGAGTAAGGCCCGGTGCTTGCACCGGGCTTTTTCTTTGCTTTTCCGCCCCTGCTATTGCTAAACCGCAAGGCTCGATCATGGCAAAAGCGTGACGACAAAAATCGTTTAAATTCAGTTACTTGCGGGAGGTTGTCATCCCTGGGCCACCCTTTCGTGGACAGAGTTTGACAGCAATTTGAGTCAAGCGAATTTTTATTTTTCTCGTTTTCCGGCCATCTCGAAAGGCACCCGAAAACAAAGCCATTGATTCCTAATGGATTCTCCGGGAGGTGGCGATTCCGAGTCAAAAACGACCTTCCGAGTCAACGGTTGCCCCTTAATATTGCGTAAAATTCGTGATTGATCTTGCTGCCTGATCCTGCCTAAATGCTTTCCACAGGGGGCACGGACACAGCCTTGAAGCGATCGTCGGCAAACACTGTCTCACGAGGCAGCGGCGGTTGTTTGTCCTCTCTGACGGAGCGGCTCCGCTTCGTAAAATCATCCAATCGGCAACGCTTGCCCCAGGTGCCCAGCGGCACACTGGCAAGAGTTTTTGCGACCATCGGTTGCGCCGGTTGCGGGGCCGTGAGGGCGGCCGGATGATGAGGAGCATGCCCGCCGGACGCTCGACGAGGGAGCGGGCGGCGCGGCCACAAACGGGACTATCCGGCAGGGCATGACGCCCGATCGTTTGGACCCGACTTGTGTTTGGAGAACAGGAACAGTGCCGGAAGTGGGGGCCGGCGCCGTTTGGGGCACCAGATCCCGGACCGGGCTATGGCTCGGCGCGGCCGGGTGATGGCAAACATGGAAGGCGCCGGCAGCGATGCCGGCGTGGCGAATTGAGCATGAAAGGCGGCAAGATGCAGATGAATACGGCCAGGACGGCTGGTGCATTCGCAAATGGGGAAAATACAAGACAGGCGCTCCCACAAGAAGGGGCACGAGAGGCGGCGGGGGTTCCATCCGATATGAAGCATGACGCGCTTTTCGAACGGGTCAGTGCGCGCCTGAAGGCGCAGGTCGGTCCGGACGTCTTCGCGAGCTGGTTCGGTCGCCTGAAGGTCCACTCGGTCTCCAAGAGCGTCGTGCGCCTTTCGGTGCCCACGACCTTCCTGAAATCCTGGATCAACAACCGTTATCTCGATCTCATCACCAATCTCTTCCAGCAGGAGGATCCCGAGATCCTCAAGGTGGAGATCCTGGTGCGCACCGCTACCCGGGGCGTTCGCGCCGGCGCCGCCGACGAATCCGCCGTCGCCGAGCAGCCTGCCCCGCAGGCCCAGCCGCGCCGCGCCTCCGCCGGTCCGCAGCCCGTGGCCAATGCCGCCGCATCGGTGGCCGCCTCGGCCCAGCCGCGCGCCCAGCATTCCGGCCCGCTCTTCGGCTCGCCGCTCGACCAGCGCTACACGTTCGATGCCTTCGTCGAGGGCACGTCGAACCGCGTCGCCCTTGCCGCTGCCCGCACCATCGCCGAAGCGGGTGCCGGTGCCGTGCGCTTCAACCCGCTCTTCGTCCATTCCAGCGTCGGCCTCGGCAAGACGCATCTTCTCCAGGCGATCGCGCTCGGGGCCCTTTCGAGCGCCCGCAACCCGCGCGTCGTCTACCTGACGGCGGAATATTTCATGTGGCGTTTCGCCACCGCGATCCGCGACAACGATGCGCTCTCCCTCAAGGAAACGCTGCGCAACATCGATCTCCTGATCATCGACGACATGCAGTTCCTGCAGGGCAACTCGATCCAGAACGAGTTCTGCCACCTGCTGAACATGCTGCTCGATTCCGCACGGCAGGTCGTGGTCGCCGCCGACCGCGCACCCTGGGAGCTGGAATCGCTCGATCCGCGCGTCCGCTCGCGCCTGCAGGGCGGTGTCGCCATCGAGATGGAGGCGCCGGACTACGAGATGCGCCTCGAGATCCTCAAGCGCCGCCTTGCCGTCGCGCAGCAGGAAGACGCCTCGCTCGACATCCCGGTCGAGATCCTCAGCCATGTCGCCCGCAACATCACGGCAAGCGGCCGCGAACTGGAAGGGGCCTTCAACCAGTTGCTCTTCCGCCGCTCCTTCGAGCCGAACCTGACGATCGAGCGCGTCGACGAACTGCTCGGCCATCTGGTCGCCGCCGGCGAGCCGCGCCGCGTGCGCATCGAGGACATCCAGCGCGTCGTCGCCAAGCACTACAACGTTTCGCGCCAGGAGCTGGTCTCGAACCGCCGCACGCGCGTCATCGTCAAGCCGCGCCAGATCGCCATGTACCTGTCGAAGACCCTGACGCCGCGCTCCTTCCCGGAAATCGGCCGCCGCTTCGGCGGACGCGACCACACGACCGTGCTGCATGCCGTGCGCAAGATCGAGGAGTTGATCTCAGGCGACACCAAGCTCAGCCACGAGATCGAGCTCTTGAAGCGGCTGATCAACGAATAAAGAAGGGGCCATAAGGCCCCTTCAGCTTGTTGAAGAATCTCGCTCTCGCCACTGTCGTCATCCTCGGGCCTGTCCCGAGGATCTGCTGGTGCATTGAAAAATCGAAGCGCCGCAGATGCTCGGGGCAGGCCCGAGCATGACGAAAGAAAGGTTCTTACGCTTTGCCAGCAGTCTGAAGGGGCCTAAAGTCCCCTTTCGTCTTCAGCAGGCGAGGTCGGCGACGACGGCGTCGAGGATCAGCATGCCGGCGGGCGTGCAGCGCAGGCGCGAATTGCCGAGCCGCTCGATGAAGCCGTGCTCGATGAGGAACTGCTCGCGGTCCGGATCCGGGTCGCGCCCGGAAAGGGTCTGCCAGCGGGCAAGGTCGATGCCTTCCTTCAGGCGCAACCCCATCAGCAGCAATTCGTCCGCCTGCGCCTCGCGCTCCAGCAGTTCCTGTTCGACCATGCCATGGCCCTCGGCCTCGACAAGCGCCAACCAGCCCTCGGGCTTGCGCTCCGTCGCGGTGGCGATCTTCGCGCCCCCCGTCGTCAGGCGGCCATGGGCGCCGGGGCCGATGCCGACATAGTCGCCATAGCGCCAGTAGGTCAGGTTGTGGCGGCTTTCCGAGCCGGGCCTTGCGTGGTTGGAGACCTCGTAGGCCGGCATGCCCTCACGCTCGGTGATCTCCTGCGTTGCCTCGTAGAGCACGGCGGACTGCTCGCCGTCCGGCACCACCAGCTTGCCGGCCTTGTGAAGGCCGTAGAAGGGCGTGCCCTCCTCGATGGTGAGCTGGTAGAGCGAGAGGTGGTCGACCGCATAGGACACGGCTTCCTTCAACTCCCGGTCCCACTCCTCCACCGTCTGGTTCGGGCGGGCATAGATGAGGTCGAAGGACATGCGCGGGAAGATGTCGCGCGCAAGGCGGATGGCCTTCAGCGCGTCGGCGACGTCATGCAGCCGGCCGAGGAATTTCAGGTCCCGGTCGTTCAGCGCCTGCACGCCGAGCGAGACGCGGTTGACGCCGGCGGCGCGGTAGCCGCGGAAGCGCTCGGCTTCCACGCTGGAGGGGTTCGCCTCCATGGTGATCTCGATGCCGTCAGGCACATGCCAGTGGCGGGCGATGCCGTTGAGGATGGCGTCCACCGTCTCCGGCGCCATCAGCGAGGGCGTGCCGCCGCCCATGAAGATGCTGGTGACGGAGCGCGAGCCGGTCAGCCGGCGCATCGTCGCCATTTCCTTCAAAAAGGCCTGCACGAAGCGCGGCTGGTCGACCGGCTGGTGGCGCACATGGCTGTTGAAGTCGCAATAGGGGCATTTGGCGGCACAGAACGGCCAGTGCACATAGATGCCGAAGCCGGGATCGGAAAGGTCCGCTCCCATGCTCGGCCGGATATCGAAGGGCACCGCCGTCATCGAGCTTCAGGCCTTCAGGCAGGTTTCGACGAAGACCTTGAAGGCGCGGGCGCGGTGCGACAGCGCGCTCGCGTCGCCCGGCTTCCAGCCATGTTTTTCCTCCGCGCTCATCTCGCCGAAGGTCGTCTCAAAGCCCTCCGGCTGGAAGACGGGATCGTAGCCGAAACCCTTGTCGCCGCGCGGCGGCCAGATCACATGGCCCTCTACCTCGCCGCGGAAGAGTTCCGTATGGCCGTCCGGCCAGGCAAGGCAGAGCACGGAGACGAAGCGCGCGGTGCGGTCCTTTACGGCCGTCGCGCCCTTTTCGGCCAGCGCCTTTTCGACGTTCTCCATGGCCATGGCGAAATCGCGCGTGCCGTCTTCCTTTTCCGCCCAGTTGGCGGTGTAGACGCCCGGCGCGCCGTCCAGCGCGTCGATGACGAGGCCGGAATCGTCCGAAAGCGCCGGAAGGCCCGAGGCTTTCGCGGAGGCGAGCGCCTTGATCGTGGCATTCTCCTCGAAGGTCGTGCCCGTCTCGTCCGGCTCCTCGAATTTCAGCTCGGCGGCGGACCTGGCGGAAAAGCCGAAGGGGGCGATCAGGTCCTCGATCTCGCGGATCTTCCCGGCATTGTGGCTGGCGACGACGATCGTCTTGGTATCGAGCTTGCGCATGAAGGTTCCTAAGCGATGTTCCAGAGGCCCGGCTCGGCACATTCGAGGCTGTTGCCGGCGGGGTCGCGGAAATAGATGGAGCGGGCGCCGTTCGGCCAGCGGAAATCCGCTTCGATGGCGATTCCGGCTTCTTCCAGCTTTTTCACCCAGAAATCAAGCTCCGGCCCCGGCACGCGGAAACAGGCATGGCCCGGCCCGCTCGCTCCGTGCGCCGGCACGGGAAAGGCCTGCGGCGGCGGGGGAACGGCGGTCTCCTTCGCATTGAAGATCAGGAGAACGCCGGGGCCGCAGCGAAAGAAGACGTGGCGGTTGCCCTGCCGCGTGATCTTTTCGAGGTCGAGGATGCCGCCGTAGAAGGCTTCCGCCGCGTCGAGGTCGTCCGCGTAGAGCGCGGTTTCGAGAATGCCTTCGATCGCGGCGGTCATGATCGGGCCCCTCTCAGGCGATCGCCTGCTTCTGCAGGGCGACGAGGTCGGCGATGCCGCCCCGGGCGAGCGCCATCAGGCTGGAGAATTCCTCCTCCGTGAACGGCTTGCCTTCCGCGGTGCCCTGGATCTCGACGATGCCGCCCGAGCCGGTCATGACGAAGTTGGCGTCGGTCTCGGCGGCGGAGTCTTCGAGATAGTCGAGGTCGATCACCGACTGGGCGGCGAAGATGCCGCAGGAGATCGCGGCGACGTGATCCTTCAGGACCTTCTCCACCTTGATCATGCTGCGTGCTTCCATCCACTTCAGGCAGTCGTGAAGGGCGATCCACGCGCCGGTGATGGAGGCCGTGCGCGTGCCGCCGTCGGCCTGGATGACGTCGCAGTCGACGGTGATCTGGCGCTCGCCGAGCGCTTCCAGATCGACGACGGCGCGCAGCGACCGGCCGATGAGGCGCTGGATCTCCTGCGTGCGGCCGCCCTGCTTGCCGGCCGCGGCTTCGCGCCGCATGCGTTCGCCGGTGGCGCGCGGCAGCATGCCGTATTCGGCCGTCACCCAGCCCTTGCCGCTGTTGCGCAGCCATGGCGGGGTCTTGTCTTCCAGGCTTGCCGTCACCAGCACATGCGTGTCGCCGAACTTGACGAGACAGGATCCCTCGGCATGCTTGGAGATGTTGCGCTCGAAGGAAACCTTGCGCATCTGATCGGTTTTTCTGCCGGACGGCCGCATTGCGAACTCCTGTCTGAGATATGTGTGAGGCTGCTTTAGACCGTTTCGCCGGGCGAGGGAATGGCGGAGGGACAAGGTGGGGGAAAATCCGTTTTGCGCCGGCCGGCGAAATCACTATATTCCGGGCGGACAACAGGGTTGCAGTTCGAAGATGGTTTTGAAGAATCCTCCGGGACCTGACATTCAGGCGGCGCTCGACGAGCGTTCGGGCGAGATCTTCCGCCGCATCGTCGAGACCTATCTGGAAAGCGGCGAGCCGCTCGGCTCGCGCAACCTGTCGCGCATCCTGCCCATGTCGCTCTCGCCCGCCTCCGTGCGCAATGTGATGAGCGACCTGGAGGAACTCGGCCTCATCTATTCGCCGCATGTCAGCGCCGGCCGCCTGCCGACGCAGCTGGGCCTGCGCTTCTTCGTCGATGCCTTCATGCAGGTCGGCAATATCTCGGCCGAGGACCGTGCCTCCATCGAGCGCCATGTGCGCCCGCACGGCCAGAAGCACACGGCCGTCGAGACCATGATGAACGAGGCGAGCCAGGCGCTGTCGGGCATGTCGCGCGGCGCGGGCCTCGTCATCACCACCAAGAACGACGCCGTGCTGAAGCATGTCGAGTTCATCCGGCTGGAGCCGACCAAGGCGCTGGTCGTGCTGGTGGGCGACCACGACCAGGTGGAAAACCGCATCATTGAGTTGCCGGCCGGCGTCACCGGTTCGCAGCTCACCGAGGCGGCCAACTTCCTCAATGCCCATCTTGCCGGCAACACGCTCATCGAGGCGCGCTCGCAGCTCGAGCGCCTGCGCGGCGAGATCAGCCGCGAGCTCGACAAACTGTCGCAGGGCCTCGTCGAGCGCGGCCTCGCCGTCTGGTCCGGCGGCTTCGACGAAGCCAAGCCGACGCGGCTCATCGTGCGCGGCCGGGCGAACCTGCTGGAAGGCCTCGCCGGCGCCGACGACATCGACCGGCTGCGCATGCTGTTCGACGACCTGGAGCGCAAGGACAGCCTGATCGAGCTTCTCAATCTCGCCGAGACCGGCCCCGGCGTGCGCATCTTCATCGGCTCGGAGAACAAGCTCTTCTCGCTCTCCGGTTCCTCTCTGATCGTCGCGCCCTACAGGGACAGCGACGAGAAGATCGTCGGCGCCGTCGGCGTCATCGGGCCGACGCGGCTCAACTATTCCCGTATCGTGCCCATGGTGGACTATACGGCCCAGCTCATGTCGCGGCTTTCGCGCTGAAGTGTGCCTGATGGCGGCATGCGGCGCATCGAACAGCCATTCCGACCATCGGCCCTTGATTTTTCAGGCCCAAAGCTCGATATCGGGCACAACCCCTAAAATGCAATTCGGAGTACGTCATGACCGACGAGACCAAGAAACACGGACCTGACGAAGCGGTCGAAAACAACGTCGCCGCGGAAGCATTCGCCCCGCAGGAGGCTGCCGCCGGCGCGGACGCTCCGGCAGAGCCCGACCCGGTCGAGCTTCTGAAGGCCGAGAACGCCGAGCTCAGGGACAGGTACCTGCGCCTGGCCGCCGAGATGGACAACCTGCGTCGTCGCACCGAGCGCGACGTGAAGGACGCCAAGTCCTATTCCGTCGCGGGCTTTGCGCGCGACATGCTGGCCGTCTCCGACAATCTGCGCCGCGCGCTCGACGCCATTCCGCCCGATGCCCTTGCCGGGAACGATACGGGCCTGAAGGCGCTGGCGGAAGGCGTCGAGATGACCGAGCGCTCCATGCTGGCCGCGCTCGAGCGCCACGGCGTGCGCAAGCTCGACCCGATCGGCGAGAAATTCGACCCCAACTTCCACCAGGCGATGTTCGAGGTGCCGAACCCCGATGTCGCCAGCAACACGGTCGTCCAGGTCGTGCAGGCCGGTTACGTCATCGGCGAGCGCGTCCTGCGCCCGGCCATGGTCGGCGTCTCCAAGGGCGGCCCGAAGGCTCCCGCCGGCGAGGCGAACGCCGCACAGGCCTGAGGCTGCCTTTCGACAGGGCCTCCATGGCGGCAGGACTTTTTCGATGGACCGGCGCCCGCATCGACAACGATGCGGGCGTTTTCTTGTGCCGTAAACGCGAGAACCGCCGCAGGCCATGGGGTCTGCGGCGGTTCTTGCAAGCGATCGATCGGGTTGTTTTTCAGCCTCAGGCCGCGTTGGACGCCTGTTCCTCGCTGAGGCAGGCATAGATCGCGCTCTCGGTGTCGGAGGCCCGCAGCTTGGCGACCATGCCGGGGTCGCGCAGCACGCGGGCGATCCGCGAGAGGGCCTTGAGGTGGTCGGCGCCGGCGCCTTCCGGCGCAAGCAGCAGGAAGACGAGGTCGACCGGCTGGTCGTCCAGTGCCTCGAAGTCCACGGGGGTCTCGAGCCTCGCGAAGAGGCCGGTGATCTGCGAAAGCTCCTTCAGCTTGCCGTGCGGGATGGCGATGCCGTTGCCCACGCCGGTCGAACCGAGCCGCTCACGCTGAAGGATGACGTCGAAGATCTCACGCTCCGGAATTCCGGTGATCTTTGCCGCTTTTAACGCCAGTTCCTGAAGCAGTTGCTTCTTGGAGTTGGCCTTCATCGCCGGAATAATCGCACTCTGCTGCAGCAAACCTGCCAATGCCATGCTCTTGTCCTCGTGCGCTGGGTGAAGGGTTTGAAGAAGCGTGGTGCCCGTCCCGGCACCACGCTCCCGTCACTCAGCCTTTGATATTGGCTGCATCGATCCAGCCAATATTTCCGTCGTTGCGTCGGTAGACGATATTGAGCTGCTCCGATCCGGCGCTGCGGAAGAGAAGAACCGGCTCGTCCGTCATGTCGAGCGCCATGACGGCGCTGGCGACGGACATCGTCCTGAGTTTCTTCGTGCTTTCCGCGACGATGGTCGGCGCGTAGTCCTCGGGAAGCTCTTCGTCTTCGTCGGGGACCGAATCCATCACCGTGTAGGCCACTTCTGCAAAGGCGTCGTGACCGTTGCCGTTGTGGTGTGCCTTGAGCTTGCGTTTGTACCGGCGCAGGCGCTTCTCGATCCGCTCGGAGGCTGCCTGGAAGGCGGCCAGCGGATCGTTTGCTTCGCCATTGGCCTGCAATGCCGTCCCCGTATCCAGGTGGAGCTTGCAGTCCGCGCTGTACCGCGATCCCGCTTTTTCCACGGTGACCTGGCTCGAATATCCTCCGTCGAAATATTTGGTTACGGCTTCTCCCACCTGCTCTTCAATACGCTGGCGGAAGCTGTCGCCGATTTCCATATGTTTACCGGACACACGCACACTCATGGAGGTTTCCTCTCTTTCGTGATTTGCGTGCAACAGTCTATTCCAACCTCATCCACGTTCCAAGCTTTTCACGCATGCGTCGTTTTGTGCATCGCACGTTGCAAAAAAGCGGGGAAATGTCTGGAATGCCGGGCTGCCTTCTCTTCAGAGTGGGGCGCGCATTAGCCCGTCCCGCTGGCAAAGTCAATTGGCGGATTCCGGCATCGTCCACTTCCTGCGGGCCGAAACGCCTCTGTCCCCGGCTTTGTTTCACGCGGTGGAGGCTTTGGCGAGCGCGCGCTTTTCCCGCCGGCGCTGCACGGAGGAGGGGATGTTCATCGCCTCGCGGTATTTCGCCACGGTCCGGCGGGCGAGGTCCACGCCGCCCCTGCGCAGGGCATCGACGATGTCGTCGTCGGAAAGCACCGCTTCGGGGGCCTCCTGCGCGATCATGGCGCGGATGCGATGGCGCACGCTCTCGGCCGAATGGGAATCGCCGCCCTCGGCCGAGCCGATGGAGACCGTGAAGAAATATTTGAGCTCGAAGAGCCCGCGCGGCGTCAGCATGTACTTGTTGGAGGTGACGCGGCTCACGGTCGATTCGTGCATGCCGATCGCCTCGGCGACCGTCTTGAGGTTCAGCGGGCGCAGGTGGTCGACGCCGTTGAGCAGGAATGCGTCCTGCTGGCGCACGATTTCGCTCGCCACCTTCAGGATCGTGCGGGCGCGCTGGTCGAGGCTGCGCGTCAGCCAGTTGGCCGTCTGCAGGCATTCGTTGAGGAAGCCGTGGTCGGCGCTGTCGCGCGGCGTGCGGCTCGACACGGCTGTGTAGTAGTCGCGGTTGACCAGCACGCGCGGCAGCGTGTCGGGATTGAGCTCGACCTGCCAGCTCCCGTCGGGGGCGCCGCGCACCACGATGTCGGGCACCACGGCCTCCGAGGCGCCCGTCTCGTAGCGCGTGCCGGGCTTCGGATCGAGCTTGCGGATCTCCGCCAGCATGTCGAGAAGGTCTTCCTCGTTCACGCCGCACAGCTTCTTCAGCGTCGCGAAGTCGCGTCGGGCCAGCAGGTCGAGATTGTCGACGAGCGCGGCCATGGCCGGGTCGAGCCGGTCCTTCGCCCTGAGCTGGATCGCAAGGCATTCGCGCAGCGAGCGGGCGAAGACGCCGGGCGGATCGAGCTCCTGCAGGCGCGACAGCACCCGCTCGATCTCGGCGACGGGCTTGCCGAGCTTGAGCGCCGTCTCTGCCGTGCCGCCCTGGAGGTAGCCGGCCTCGTCGAGCTGGTCGACGAGATGCTGGGCGATCAGCCGGTCGAGCGGGTCGGAAAGGACGAAGGGGACCTGCTCGTTCAGCACGTCGCGCAATGTCTTGCGGCTCGCCACGAAGTCGTCGAGGTCGTAGCCCTCGCCGTCCCCGCCCGGCATGGATTTCCACTGGCCGATCAGTTCCGGCGCGTCCGCCGTGCGGGGGCTGGCATCGTCGGGGAAGACATTGTCGAGGCCGCCGTCGAAGGTCTCGGATGCGCTGCCCGCCGTACCCGCGGTGGCGGAATCGTAGAGGTCCGGCTGGAAGCCCTCGTCCGTGCCGGTATTTTCGCCATGCCCGCGCTCCTCGCCGACGAGGAAATGATCATCGGACGCGCCGTTCTCCACCCGCGTGGCATCGTCCCCGGCCGCGATCTCGAGCAGCGGGTTCTTCTCGACCTCCTGCTCGATGAACTGGGTCAGCTCGACATGCGTCATCTGCAGGAGCTGGATCGACTGCATGAGCTGCGGTGTCATGACCAGCGACTGGTTCTGGCGCAGGAAAAGGCTGGCGGCGAGTGCCATGCGGACGCTCTACTCTCCCGGAAGGCGGCCCACGGCCGTCAGGGCCGGGGTGGCGAAATCCAACTGGCCCAAAAATTGCTTTTTATATCCGTTCGGTCAAGCGGCAGCCGCGAACTTGGTGAAGGCGCGGCGTTGGCGCGCGCAGTTCAGAGGCTGAAATTGTCGCCGAGATAGAGGCGGCGCACGTCCGGATTGGTCACGATGTCGTTGGCCCGGCCATGGGTCAGCACCTCGCCGGCATGGATGATATAGGCGCGGTCGATGAGCCCGAGCGTTTCGCGCACATTGTGGTCGGTGATGAGCACGCCGATGCCGCGCGAGGTGAGATGGCGCACCAGTGCCTGGATGTCGGCGACGGAGATCGGGTCGACGCCGGCAAACGGCTCGTCGAGCAGCATGAAGGTCGGGTCGGTGGCGAGCGCCCGGGCGATTTCGAGGCGCCGGCGTTCGCCGCCCGAAAGCGCCACGGCCGGCGATTTGCGCAGGTGCGAGATGGAGAACTCGGCCAGCAGGCTGTCGAGCTTGTCCTCGCGCCGCGTCCTGTTCTTGTCGTGCACTTCGAGCACGGCGCGGATGTTCTCCTCCACCGTCAGGCCGCGGAAGATCGAGGCCTCCTGCGGCAGGTAGCCGACGCCGAGGCGCGCGCGCCGGTACATCGGCATGGTGGTGACGTCGTGGCCGTTGATCTCGATCGAGCCTTCGTCGACGGGCACGAGGCCGGTGATCATGTAGAAACAGGTCGTCTTGCCGGCGCCGTTCGGGCCGAGCAGCCCGACGGCCTCGCCGCGGCGCACGACCAGCGACACGCCGTCGACCACGCGCCGGTCGCGATAGGTCTTCGTCAGCCCGCGGGCGATGAGGGTCCCCTCGTAGCGCGACAGGTCGGCGCTGCGCTGGGGCTCCGGCGCGGCCTTCTTCGGGCGGCGCGTCAGGCGGGTGAGCAGGGAAGATGACACGGGAGAAGCGCTATATCAGTTCGTTTTCTGGCGGGATTTGGGGTCGAGCTGGATCATGACGCGGCCGCCGCAGGCATCCAGCTTCGCTTCGCCGGTGCGCATGGTGACGGAGAGCTGACAACCGACGAAGACGTTCTCGCCTTCCGAAAGCACCACCTTCTTGCCCTTGAGGACCAGCGTCTCGTTGTCGAGGTTGAACGTGCCGGTATCGGCGGTCGCCTCCTGCGTCTGAGACTTCAGGTAGACCTTGTCGAAGACGTCGATCTTCTCGATGTCGGCATTGCCGCTGGCGACGGAGCCCTTGCCGCCCGACTTGTAGTGGACGACCATGCGGCCTGCCTGCAATGTCGTCGTGCCCTGCACGACCTTCACATTGCCGGTGAATTCGGCCTTGTTCTCCTGGTCGCGGATCTCCAGCGCGTCGCTCTCGATCTGGATCGGCTGGTCGTTCGAGAGCTGCACGCCCTTCATCTTGCTCGCCGTCTGCTGGGCGCCGGCATGGCCCGCGGCCAGTGCGAAGCCCGCGGCAAGAACGAAAAGGCTGGCGGCCCGGGCGGGGGCGGAGAGGGTGGCGAACATGGCGCTGTTACTTTTCCCGGTTGCGGATGGCGGCAGGATCGACGTCGACGACGACCTTGCCCTCGAAGACGACGACACGGCCTTTATCCGTCATTCGCAGCGACTGCGCAACAATGGATGCGCCGGGCGAGCGGATGGAAACGGGGTCCTTCGTCTCCATGGTCCCGCCGGTGATGTCGAGATGGGCCGAACGGAAGTCGGCGGCAAGGCCGGTATTGAGGTTGATGGTGAAGGGCCGGGTCATGTCGAGCTGGTTCTTGCCGCGGTCGTAGATGCCGGTCTCGGCCTTCACTTCCGCGGTGGTCGTGTCGTTGACCGGCATCTTCGCCGTGATGTTCTCGAGCGTGATGACGTCGGGCGTCTTCATGTCCTGCAGCGCCCGTTCGGCCTTCATCGAATAGCTGATCCCGTCCTTGTTGCGGCCGGCGATCGCCGGATAGCGCATCACGATCTTGCCGTCCTCGATGGTCGCGCTCTCCACCTGCAGGTCCGAGGGAATATAGGTGCGCACGATGGAGACGACGGCGAAGATCGCGGCGATGACCAGCGCGGCGACCGGCAGCGCGACCTTCAGGATGCGCACGCGCGTGGAATGCCGTGCCGCGAGGCGGTAAGCCTCGGCGGATACGCCCATGCCCTGTGCACCGGTCGGTGCGTCTGTCACGCTGTCCAGCATCTTGCCTGCTTGAAGTTCCGGCCCCGGCCTTTCGCCGCTCGAAGTGACGGCCCGCATATACAACGGGGCCCATATGGCGATTATTCCTGAACAAACAATGGATGTCCAAGAAAGTTCAGCGACGAATTGCCATTTGCGCGGGAAATGCCATATCGATAGGGCCTTCGGCAAGCCACCCCGACGAGGGCAGGCGCCAGCATCGAGGACAGGACATGGATCAATCCGCCATTGCAGACCGCCGGCAACTGCGCCGCAAGCTCACCTTCTGGCGCGTCGCGGCCGTGCTGATCGCGCTCGCGGCGATCTGGGCCGCCGTCGCCTGGCGCGGGCCCGATATCGGCGCGGGCGACCATATCGCCCGCATCAGCATTTCCGGCATCATCCAGGACGACAAGGACCTCCTGGAGCGTCTCGACCGCATCGCCGCGAACGACCGGGCCAAGGCGCTCGTCGTGACGATCTCCTCGCCCGGCGGCACGACCTATGGCGGCGAGGTCATCTTCAAGGCGCTGCGCAAAGTGGCGGAGAAGAAGCCGGTCGTCTCGGACGTACGCACGCTCGCCGCCTCCGCCGGCTACATGGTCGCCACCGCCGGCGATACGATCGTGGCGGGCGAAAGCTCGATCACCGGCTCCATCGGCGTCCTGTTCCAGTATCCGCAGATGAAGGAGCTGATGGACAAGATCGGCGTCTCGCTGGAGGAGATCAAGTCCGCGCCGCTGAAGGCCGAGCCTTCGCCTTTCCACCCGGCCAGCGAGGACGCCAAGACGATGATCCGCGCCATGGTGATGGACAGCTACGACTGGTTCGTCGACCTCGTCGCCGAGCGCCGCAAGCTGCCGCGCCCCGAGGTGCTGCGCCTTGCCGACGGCAGCATCTTCACCGGCCGGCAGGCGCTCGCCGCCAAGCTGGTCGACACGCTCGGCGGGCCGGAGGCGATCCGCGCCTATCTCGACGGGCGCAAGGTGGCCAAGGACCTGCCCTTCGTCGACTACGAGCCGACGCGGCGTTCGGGCATCCCCTTCATCGGCGGCAGCATCCGCGAATTGGCCCGTTCGGTGCTCGGCCTCTCGCTCGACCTTCAACCGACGATCGAAAAGCTGGCCGGCGAGAAGTTGTTTCTTGACGGTCTGGTCTCGGTTTGGCAGGTTGATCGCGATTGAAAAACAAGAATTTTTATGGGGGAAACCGTGATCAAGTCGGAACTGGTTCAGATCGTCGCAGCCCGTAATCCCCATCTCTATCACCGCGATGTCGAGAACATCGTCAATGCGGTGCTGGATGAGATCACGGATGCTCTTGCCGCGGGAAACCGCGTGGAGCTGCGTGGCTTCGGCGCCTTCTCCGTCAAGAACCGCCCCTCGCGCTCGGGCCGCAACCCGCGCACGGGCGATGCGGTCTTCGTCGAGGAGAAGTGGGTGCCGTTCTTCAAGACGGGCAAGGAGCTGCGCGAGCGCCTCAATCCGGGCCAGGCCGACCAGGACGATTGAAGCAATTCCGGCGGAAAGCATGAAGCAGCCTTGCGCCCGGAACTGCGAAGGCACGCGCGGAGCCTTTCGCCGGCGCCGCGCGCAAGAAAGGTGACGCAATGGTCAAGAGAATAGTCAACGTCCTCGTCCTCATCCCGGTCGCCATCGTGCTGATCGTGCTGTCGGTGGCCAATCGCCAGCCGGTGACGCTGGCGCTCAACCCCTTCCGCCCGGAAGACAGCGTGCTCTCCACGACCGCGCCCTTCTTCGTCTACCTCTTCCTCGCAACGATCTTCGGCCTCGTCCTGGGCGCGCTGATCACCTGGTTCACCCAGGGAAAATACCGCAAGCGCGCCCGCATCGAGGCGGGTGAGGCGGTGAAATGGCATACGGAAGCCGAAAAGCACCGCACCCGTGCAGAGGCGATCGCCTCGCAGGCCGTGGTGCCGGTTTCGGGGAAGTGATTCAGGCAGCCCCGCCGTTCAGCCGCGCGCCGAGATCGGAAAAGAACTGCGCCGCGAGCTTCTTCGACGTCGAATCGACGAGGCGCGAGCCGAGCTGGGCGAGCTTGCCGCCGATCTGCGCCTTCACGTCATAGGCAAGGATCGTCTCGCCGCCGTCCTCGGCAAGGCGCACATCCGCGCCGCCCTTGGCAAAGCCGGCGATGCCGCCCTTGCCCTCGCCGGAGATCGTGTAGCTTTCCGGCGGGTTGAGGTTGGAGAGCGTCACCTCGCCGTTGAAGGTCGCCGAGACCGGGCCGATCTTGATCTTCACGACGGCTTCCAGCTCGGTCGGCGATTTCAGGGTGAGCGACTGACAGCCCGGAATGCAGGCCCTGAGGATTTCAGGATCGTTGAGCGCAGCCCAGACGGCCTCGCGCGGGGCGGCAATGCGTTCTTCGCCGGACATGTCCATGTCGATCCTCCTCCTGGAACGGTTCCAAATTTATCGCAATCGGAAAGCGCTTTGCCAAGTGGGGGAGGGATGGTATGGGAGCCGCTTGTTTTCCGGCGCCGCCGGCCCAATTTCAACCGACGACGGACGATCGATCGTGAAGGACAGACACCGCCGGCCGAAGAGCGGCCCCGCCGCGCCGATCAAGGCCAAGGCACATGTCAGGCCGCAGGCCGCTCCGGCGCCGAAGAGGGAGCCGCGCCCCGCGCCCGAGGCGCCCGCCCGCCCGCTGATCCGCCGCGAGGGCGAAAAGCCCGCCGAGCGCGTGCCCGTCATCCTTGAAACCGCCGGCTCCGACCAGTACCGCCTCATCGACAGCGGCGCCGGCGAGAAGCTGGAGCAATACGGCCCTTATCGCATCGTCCGCCCCGAGGCGCAGGCGCTCTGGCAGCGCAGTCTGCCGGCCTCGCTCTGGGACAAGGCCGACGCCCTCTTCACCGGCGACACGGACGAGGACGGCATGGGCCGATGGAAATTCCCGAAGGCCGCGCTCGGCGAGACCTGGCCGATGCAGCTCCTCGGCGTCGATTTCCACGGCCGCTTCACCGCCTTCCGCCATGTTGGCGTCTTCCCCGAACAGCTCGCCCACTGGCGCTGGATGAAGGAGAAGGTCGAGACCGCCGGCCGTCCCGTCAAGGTGCTGAACCTCTTCGGCTATACCGGCGTCGCCTCGCTGGTCGCAGCGGCCGCGGGCGCGGAGGTCACCCATGTCGACGCCTCGAAGAAGGCCATCGGCTGGGCGCGCGAGAACCAGGCGCTCGGCCGCATGGAGAAGCTGCCCATCCGCTGGATCTGCGAGGATGCGATGAAGTTCATCCAGCGCGAGGAGCGCCGCGGCAGCAAATACGACATCATCCTCACCGACCCGCCGAAATTCGGCCGCGGGCCGAACGGCGAGGTCTGGCACCTCTTCGACCACCTTCCGCTGATGCTCGACATCTGCCGCGAGATCCTGTCGCCCAAGGCCATCGGCCTCGTGCTGACGGCCTATTCGATCCGCGCGAGCTTCTATTCCATCCACGAGCTGATGCGCGAGACCATGCGCGGCGCCGGCGGCACGGTGGAATCGGGCGAGCTCGTCATCCGCGAGAGCGGCCCGGACGGCGGCGAGGCCGGCCGCGTCCTCTCCACCTCCCTCTTCAGCCGATGGATCAGCGCATGAGCCACGACCACCATGGAGCCCGCCGCGTCGGTCAGGTGAAGGAGGTCACGAGCCTTTCGAATCCGATCGTCAAGGACATCAAGGCGCTGTCCGACAAGAAGCACCGCGACGAGACGAAGAGCTTCATGGCCGAGGGCCTGAAGCTCGTCATCGACGCGCTGGAACTCGGCTTCGAGATCAGGACGCTGGTCTATGCCAAGAACGTCAAGGACAAGCCGCAGGTCGTGCAGGCCGCGACGAAGACCGTGGCGCGCGGCGGGCTGGTGCTGGAGGTCAGCGAGAAGGTGCTCTCCTCGATCACGCGGCGCGATAACCCGCAGATGGTCGTCGGCATCTTCACCCAGCGCTGGACGAGCCTCCGGGACCTGAAGCCGAAGGCCGACGAGACCTATGTGGCGCTCGACCGCGTCCGCGATCCCGGCAATCTCGGCACGATCATCCGCACGGCGGACGCGGCCGGCGCGAGCGGCGTCATCCTGATCGGCGAGACGACCGATCCCTATTCGATGGAGACCGTGCGCGCCACGATGGGCTCGGTCTTCGCCCTGCCTTTGGTGAAGGCGAGCCCGGCCGACTTCCTCGGCTGGAAGAAGGGCGCCGGCGTTTCCGTCGTCGCCACGCACCTTGCCGGCGCCGTCGATTATCGCGCCATCGATTACCGGAAGAAGCCCGTCGTCCTCCTCATGGGCAACGAGCAGGCGGGCCTGCCGGACGCGCTTGCCCGTGAGGCCGATGCGCTCGCCCGCATCCCGCAGGCCGGCCTTGCCGATTCGCTGAACCTTGCCATCGCCACCGGCATCATGCTCTTCGAGGCGCGCCGCCACCTCCTGACGCTGGAAGACCGCGCATGAACGACCGCATCCCGCTTTTCTCCCGGCCGGTGCCGGTCGTCGTCTTCATCCTTTTTGCACTGCTGCTCGACCAGGCGGTGAAGTTCGCCGTGGAAAGCTGGCTTCCCTTCCAGGAAGCCGTGCATGTCGTGCCCATGCTGGCACTCTACCGCACCTACAATTACGGCGTCGCCTTCTCCATGCTGTCGGGCATGGAGGGCTGGGTCATCGTGACGCTCCGGCTCTTCGTCGTCGCCTTCGTCGCCTGGCTCTGGCGGCAGACGCCGAAGGAGCGGGGCCTTGCCCATGCCGGCTATGCCTTCATCATAGCCGGCGCCTTCGGCAATCTCATCGACCGCGGGCTCTTCGGCTACGTGATCGACTATGTGCTCTTCTACACCGAGACCTGGTCCTTCGCCGTCTTCAACCTTGCCGACAGCTTCATCACCATCGGCGCGGGCCTCGTCATCCTTGACGAGCTCGTCGTGCTGCTTCGCGCGAAACGCTAAAATTCGAACGACTTGCTGAAGCGGTTTTGAACGGTCGCTATGCTATGCGGGCTCTCATGAGCGAACCCGTCAAGCTACAGAACCGGCTCAAGGCCGAATTTGCCGAAGCACCGCGCCATCAGGCCCGCACACGGCCCGGAAAGGACGCGGCACGAAACACCCGCGCCGCCGAAACCGCCGGCACCACCGGCGCGCCCGCAGTGGAAAGCCCTGCGGCGATCCGCAGCGCCATTGCCGGCCTCGGCCTGTTGTTCGCCGCGCTGGTGCTCGCCACCGGCATGGCGGCCGGCTTCTATGTCGCCGCCGCCGGCCTCGGCCTTGCCGGTATCGCCGGAGCCGCCTTCCTCCTGCGGCGCCCGCCCGCCACCGCGCAGGAGAAGGATCACGACCGCTCCTGGGAGCACAGCGAGACCTCGCAGATCCTCTCGGCCATCCACGACGTCCTCGGCGACATCGTCGTCATGCGCACGCTCGACGGCCGTATCCTCAATGCCAATCCCATTCTCGGCGAGCTCACGGGTGTGGCCGATGTGGAGGGCAGGACCTGCGAGGCGCTCGGCCTTGCCTTCCGCTCGCAGGCCATGGCCCACCGCTATGACGTCGACGTGAACACGCCGGCCGGCAAGCGCATCTATTCCTGGCACGACGTCACCGTTCGCGATCCGGCCTCCGGCGAGCTCGTCGTCCATTCCATCGCCCGCGACGTGACGGAGGAGCGCCGGGCCGAGGGCGAGCGCGAGCGCGCCCGCCAGCGCGCGGAGGAGGCGAGCGCCGCCAAGTCGCGCCTGCTGGCGACCGTCAGCCACGAGATCCGCACGCCCCTGTCCGGCATCCTCGGCATGTCGCACCTCATCGGCCAGACGCGGCTGTCGGCCGAACAGAAGAACTACCTCGCCGGCATCCGCCAGTCCGGCCACGCGCTGGTGCAGCTCGTCGACGACCTCCTCGATTTCTCCACCATCGAGGCCGGCCGCTTCCAGCTCCGCCCCTCGGAGGAGCCGGTGCGCCCGATGCTGGAGAGCGTCGTGGAAATGCTCTCGCCGCGCGCCCATGAAAAAGGCATCGAGATCGGCTCCTTCGTCTCCCCCGACGTGCCGGGCCTCCTCATCTACGATGCGCCGCGCCTTCGCCAGGTGCTCTACAACGTGGTCGGCAATGCCGTGAAGTTCACCCACGCCGGCGGCGTCTCGCTCGAAACCACGCTGGATCGTGGCGCGGTCGTCGTCCGCGTCACCGATACCGGCCCCGGCATGAGCGTCGAGGAACAGGCCCGCATTTTCGAGGAGTTCGAGCAGACCGGCAGCGCCGCTCAGCGCAGCGGCGGCACGGGGCTCGGCCTTGCCATCTCCGCCCGCATCCTCCGCGAGGCCGGCGGCGCGCTGACGCTGGAAAGCACGCCCGGCAAGGGCAGCACCTTCACCATCCGCATGCCGGTCGACATGCGCACGGCGAAAGCCGCGCGCGGCTCGCGCAAGGGCATCCTCGCCGGCAGCCTCGTCTTCGTGCTCGCCCCCGCGGGACCGGCCTCGACGGCGCTCGTCCGCACCATCGATGCGCTCGGCGGCGCGTGCCATCTCGCCACCTCGACGGACGAGGCGTTCGACCTTGCCCAGCGCCTTGCCGGCCGCAGGGCGATGCTCACCGACATCATCGTCGACAACCGCCTCGCCGGCGCCTTCCGCCGCGACTTGGCCGATCTCGGCTTCTTCCGCGACGCCGGCGCCCGCCGCATCTATCTCGTCAACCCGGAAGAGCGCGGCGGACGGGCCATCGGCAACGGCGAGGGCTTCGATTCCTGGCTCATCCGGCCGCTGCGCGAGCGCTCGCTCGTCGAGGTCCTGCGCGGCCGCATGAAGGGCATCGAAGTCCGCGACGCCATCAACGACAACCGCCCGATCCTCAAGGACCTGCCGCAGCAGGCCGCCGCGCCCGCGGCGGAACCCGTCACGGGGGCCCGCATCCTGCTTGCCGAGGATGACCCGGTGAATGCCATGCTGGTGCGCTCCGTGCTGGAGCGGGCGGGTCATGTCGTGCGCCATGTGCCCGACTATCCGGGGCTTGTCGCCGCGCTGGCCGGCGCCACCGAGGCCGGACCCTTCGCGGCGGACCTCATCGTCACCGATTTCGGCATGCCCGGCGGCGACGGCAGGGAGATGATCGCGCGTATCGTCCAGCGGGACTACGGCAATGCCCCCATGCCGGTCGTGGTGCTGACGGCCGACAGCCGCGCCGGCCTTCGCGAGGAATTGCTGGCCGTCGGCGCCGACGCGGTGCTGGCGAAACCGGCCGATCCGGCGCGGCTCATCGGGGAAATCGCCCGGCTGGTGCGGCGCGCCAGCGCATAGGCTCTCGCCACTTTGGGGTGTTCAACGCAGCGTCGCGTCATTATCTTGTTGCAGAAACGTGGTTAAAACCACGAAGCTTCGCTGAACAGGTATACCGCCATGACGCTCGATCTCGCCCAGACCATCGCTCCGGTGGAAGCCGCCCAGAAGCCCGCCGCGGCGCTCGCCGCAGGAACGGACGTGCTCGGCCGCATCGGCAATCTCGAGACGCGCACCGCCCGCTCCGTCTCGGAGATCGATGCCGCGCAGGCCGTGCGCTACCGCGTCTTTGCCGAGGAGATGAATGCGCGGCTCTCGCCCGACGCCGTGCGCCGCAAGCGGGACTTCGACGCCTGGGACATGGTCTGCGACCATCTTCTCGTGCTCGACACCTCCATCGAGGGCGATGCCGAGGAGCAGATCGTCGGCACCTATCGCCTGCTGCGGCAGGAAGTGGCGGCCGTTTCCGGGGGCTTTTATTCCCAGTCGGAATTCGACGTCGACACGCTGGTCGCCCGTCACCCGGACAAGCGCTTCATGGAGCTCGGCCGCTCCTGCGTGCTGCCGGCCTATCGCACCAAGCGCACGGTCGAGCTGCTCTGGCAGGGCGCCTGGGCCTATTCGCTGAGGCACGGCATCGACGTGATGTTCGGCTGCGCCTCCTTCCACGGCACCGTACCGGAGGAACACGCACTGGCGCTATCCTTCCTGCATCACAATGTGCTGGCGAAGGACGAATGGCACGTTACGGCCCGCCCGGAGCTCTTCCGCACCATGGACCTGATGCCGTCCGAGGGCATCGACGCGCGCAAGGCGCTCACCGCCATGCCGCCGCTCGTCAAGGGGTATCTGCGCCTCGGCGCGGCGATCGGCGAAGGCGCCGTCGTCGACCATGGCTTCAACACGACGGACGTGCTGATCGTCCTGCCCATCGGCAAGATTTCCGGCCGCTACCTCAATTATTACGGTGCGGATGCGGGGCGTTTCGCGAGCTGAATAGGAATTAGCCAATAGGCAGTAGGGATGATTCTACTGCCTGCTGCCTGCTGCCTAAACCCCCGAATTGTACGCCGCCAGCGTCGCCATGTTGACGATGTCGCTGTCCTTGGCGCCCATCGTGACGATCTGCACCGACTTGTCGAGGCCGACGAGCAGCGGGCCGATCACCGTCGAGCCGCCGAGCTCCTGCAGCATCTTGGTCGAGATCGACGCCGAGTGGAACGCCGGCATGACCAGCACGTTGCCGGGGGCTGAGAGGCGGCAGAACGGATATTGCTCCATCATGCGCGGGTTGAGCGCCACGTCCGCGGCCATCTCGCCGTCATATTCGAAATCGACGCGGCGGCGGTCGAGGATCTTCACCGCCTCGCGCACCCGCTCGGAACGTTCGCCCGACGGATGGCCGAAGGTCGAATAGGCGAGCATCGCGACGCGCGGCTCGTAGCCGAGGCGGCGGGCAAGGCCGGCTGCTTCCTCCGCGATGTCCGCCAGCTCCTCCGAGGAGGGCATGTCGTGCACGGCGGTGTCGGCGACGAGCACGGCGCGGCCGCGGCAGAGCGCCAGCGAGGCGCCGATGACCCGGTGGCCCGGCTTGGCGTCGATGCAGCGGCGTACGTCCTCCAGCGCGGTCGAATAGTTGCGGGTGAGGCCCGTCACCATCGCATCGGCATCGCCGAGCGCCACCATGCAGGCCGCGAAGTGGTTGCGGTCGTTGTGGATCAGGCGCTGGGCATCGCGGAAGAGATAGCCCTTCCGCTGCAGGCGGGCATAGAGATAGTCGATATAGACGTTGTTGCGGGTCGAGATGCGGGCGTTCACCAGCTCGATGCCGGGGCGCTCGAGGTCGATGCCGGCCCGTTCCGCCGTTTCGCGGATATGCTCCTCGCGGCCGAGCAGGATGGCGGTGCCGAGCTGCTGGTTGGCATAGGAGACGGCTGCGCGCATCATCTGCTCCTCCTCGCCCTCGGCGAAGACGACGCGCTTCGGCTGGCGCCGGACGCGGGCATAAATCTGCTGCAGCGTCGAGGCGATCGGGTCGCGGCGGGCGCGCAGGTCGCGGGCATAGGCGTCGAGGTCGGGAATGTCCTTGCGCGCGACGCCCGTCTCCATCGCCGCCTTGGCGACGGCGACGGGGATCGCCGAGATGAGGCGCGGGTCGAAGGGCACGGGGATGATGTATTGCGGCCCGAAGCGCGGGCGCACGCCCTGATAGGCGGCGGCGACGTCATCGGGCACGTCTTCCTTGGCAAGATGCGCCAGCGCCTCGGCGGCGGCGATCTTCATCGCGTCGTTGATGGTGGAGGCGCGCACGTCGAGCGCGCCGCGGAAGATATAGGGAAAGCCGAGGACGTTGTTGACCTGGTTCGGATAGTCCGAACGGCCGGTCGCGACGATCGCGTCGTCACGGATGCGGGCGACCTCCTCCGGCGTGATCTCCGGGTCGGGATTGGCCATGGCGAAGATGATCGGCCGCGGCGCCATGGAGCGGATCATGTCCTCCGAAAGTGCGCCCTTGGCCGAAAGGCCGAAGACGACGTCGGCGCCGTCCATGGCCTCGGCGAGCGTGCGGCGGTCGGTCTTGACCGCGTGCGCCGACTTCCACTGGTTCATGCCGTCCTCGCGGCCCTGGTAGATGACGCCCTTGGTGTCGCAGAGAATGACATTGTCGGGTGCGAACCCCATCGACTTGATCAGCTCGATGCAGGCGATGGCGGCCGCGCCCGCGCCGTTGCAGACGAGCTTCGTCGTCTTGAAGTCGCGGCCGGTCAGCGCCAGCGCGTTGATGAGGCCGGCGGCGGCGATGATGGCGGTGCCGTGCTGGTCGTCGTGGAAGACCGGGATGTCCATCAGCTCGCGCAGGCGCTGCTCGATGATGAAGCAGTCGGGCGCCTTGATGTCTTCGAGATTGATGCCGCCGAAGGAGGGGCCGAGATAGCGCACGCAGTTGATGAACTCGTCGACATTCTCGGTGTCGACTTCGAGGTCGATGGAATCGACGTCGGCGAAGCGCTTGAAGAGGACGGACTTGCCTTCCATGACAGGCTTGGAGGCGAGCGCCCCGAGATTGCCGAGGCCGAGGATGGCGGTGCCGTTGGAGATGACGGCGACCATGTTGCCGCGCGTGGTGTAGTCGTAGGCGGTCGCCGGGTCCGCGGCGATGGCCTTCACCGGCACGGCGACGCCAGGCGAATAGGCGAGCGAGAGGTCGCGCTGCGTCGCCATCGGCTTGGTCGGCGTGATCTCCAGCTTGCCGGGCCGCCCGGACGAATGAAAATCCAGCGCTTCCTTTTCCGTGACGGTTGCCCTCTGGCGATCAGTCTTGTCGGTTCCCGGCATGCTCCCCCCTCACACTCCTGTGGGCGATAGGCCCGTATCGGCCTATGGCGGTTGTTTTCTATATCGCCGCATGGCTAGGGTGACACCTCTTTTTTAGGAAGAACAGACTCTCCGTGAACGATCAGATCGCGCGCCACAACGATATCTTGTCGACGGCCGAACTCGCCAGCGGCGAAAGCCGCGCGTCGGCGACGCCGATGATGGAGCAATATATCGAGATCAAGGCGGCCAACCCCGACAGCATGCTGTTCTACCGCATGGGCGATTTCTACGAGCTGTTCTTCCAGGACGCCGTGGATGCCTCCCGCGCGCTCGGCATCACGCTGACCAAGCGCGGCCAGCATATGGGCCTCGACATTCCGATGTGCGGCGTGCCGGTCCATGCGGCGGACGATTATCTCCAGAAGCTGATCGCCGTCGGCTTCCGCGTCGCGGTCTGCGAGCAGGTGGAAGACCCGGCGGAGGCTAGGAAACGCGGCTCGAAGTCGGTGGTGCGCCGCGATGTCGTGCGCCTCGTCACGCCCGGCACGCTGACCGAGGAAAAGCTGCTCTCGCCGTCCGACGCCAACTACCTGATGGCCGTCGCGCGCATCCGCGGCGGGGGCGAGCCCGCCATGGCGCTCGCCTGGATCGACATTTCCACCGGCATCTTCCGCCTGTCCGAGACGGCGCAGGGCCAGCTCCTCGCCGATATCCTGCGCATCGACCCGCGCGAGCTGATCGTGCCGGACACGCTGTTCCACGATCCCGAATTCCGCCCGGTGCTGGACGTCGTCGGCCGCGTCGCCGTCCCGCAGCCGGCCGTGCTCTTCGACAGCGCGACGGCCGAGGGCCGCATCGCCCGCTATTTCGGCGTCTCGACGCTCGACGGCTTCGGCACGTTCTCGCGCGCCGAACTGGCCGCCGCCTCCGCCGCGATCTCCTATGTCGAGAAGACGCAGATCGCCGAGCGCCCGCCGCTCGGAAGGCCCGAGCGCGAAAGCTCGGCCTCGACGCTCTTCATCGACCCGGCGACGCGCGGCAATCTCGAACTGGTGCGCACCCAGTCCGGCGACCGCGCCGGCACGCTGCTGAAGGCCATCGACCGCACCGTCACCAGCGGCGGCGCGCGCCTGCTGGCCGAACGGCTGATGTCGCCGCTGACCGAGCCGGAGGCCATCAACGCCCGGCTCGACTCGATCGCGACGCTCGCCGGCCGCCCCTCCTTCTGCGAGGATTTGCGCCGGACGCTGAAGCAATTGCCCGACATGCCGCGCGCCCTCTCGCGCATCGCGCTCGGCCGCGGCGGCCCGCGCGACCTCGGCGCGATCCTGCAAGGTCTTTCGACGTCCGCCGATATCGCCCAGTTGATGGTGGTGGAAGACCTCGAAGGCGAGCTTGCGAGCGCCCGGGCCGCCATCGCCGCGCTGCCGATCGACCTGTCGCACCGCCTTGCCGTGATGCTGGCCGACGAACTGCCGCTCTTGAAGCGCGACGGCGGCTTCATCCGCGAAGGGGCGGATGGCGAGCTGGACGAGATGCGCGCGCTGCGCGACCAGTCGCGCCGTGTCATCGCCGGCCTGCAACTGCAATATGCCGAGGAGACCGGCGTCAAGTCGCTGAAGATCAAGCACAACAACGTGCTCGGCTATTTCATCGAGGTCTCCGCCGGCAATGCCGCGGCGCTGACAGAGGGCGACGAGGCCAAGGCCCGCTTCATCCACCGCCAGACCATGGCGGGCGCGATGCGCTTCACGACCACGGTGCTCTCCGAGCTCGAAACCAAGATCGCCAATGCCGCCGACCGGGCGCTCGCCATCGAGCTTGCGGCCTTCGACGGGCTCGTGGAAGCGGTGGTGGCGGAAGCCGAGGCCATCAAGGCGGCGGCGCTGGCGCTTGCCGTCGTCGACGTGTCCGTCGGCCTTGCGGCGCTTGCCGAGGAACAGGCCTATTGCCGGCCGGTGGTCGACAATTCCACCATGTTCGCCATCGTCGGCGGCCGTCATCCTGTCGTGGAGCAGGCGCTGCGCCGCCAGCAGGCCGCCGCCTTCGTCGCCAATTCCTGCGACCTCTCGCCGACGGACGGCAAGGGCCACGGCGCGATCTGGCTGCTGACCGGCCCCAACATGGGCGGTAAGTCGACCTTCCTGCGCCAGAACGCCCTCATCGCCATCCTCGCGCAGATGGGCGCCTACGTTCCGGCCGAAAGCGCCCATATCGGCATCGTCGACCGCCTCTTCTCGCGTGTCGGCGCCTCGGACGACCTTGCCCGCGGCCGCTCCACCTTCATGGTCGAGATGGTCGAGACGGCGGCGATCCTCAACCAGGCGACGGAGCGCTCGCTGGTCATCCTCGACGAGATTGGCCGCGGCACCGCCACCTTCGACGGCCTCTCCATCGCCTGGGCCGCCGTCGAGCACCTGCACGAGGCGAACCGCTGCCGCGGCCTCTTCGCCACCCATTTCCACGAGCTGACCGTGCTGTCGGAAAAGCTCGCCCGCCTTTCCAATGCCACGATGCGCGTCAAGGAATGGGACGGCGACGTCATCTTCCTGCACGAGGTCGGCCCCGGCGCGGCGGACCGCTCCTACGGCATCCAGGTGGCGCGCCTTGCGGGCCTGCCGCCCTCGGTCGTGGCGCGGGCGAGGGACGTGCTTGCCAAGCTTGAGGATGCCGACCGCAAGAACCCGGCGAGCCAGCTCATCGACGACCTGCCGCTGTTCCAGGTCGCGGTGCGCCGCGAGGAGGCGCAGCGCAGCGGCCCGTCGAAGGTCGAGGAACTGGTCAAGGGCCTCAACCCGGATGACATGACGCCGCGCGAGGCGCTCGATGCGCTCTACGTGCTGAAGAAAGAACTTGGCAAAGCCTAGCACCTCGGATCATTGTCCTCGCGTGCTGAAAGGGTCTATAGGCATGCGAACCGAACGGGCGATGGAAGACAGACGGGACGCAGGCCGGCATCCGATGGAAAAGAAGCTTCTGGCACCGGCCGAGTCCGGTCTTCTCGACGTTCCGGCGCTGCGCGCCCGCTGCGAGTTCATCGCCAGCACCAATGCCGACTACCGCGACCGCATGCGCCGCGAGCTTCTGGCCGAGTTCAAGAAGGTCAATGCCGCGGGCCGCGAGCGCGCCCGCGAACTGCTCTTTGCCGACGGCAGCGGGCTGCAATGCGCCGCACGCATCTCCTGGCTGCAGGACCAGCTCATCGCGGTCCTCCACGATTTCACGCTCAACCATGTCTTCAGCGCCGGCCAGGCCCCGCCCGCCGCCCGCATCACGGTGACCGCCGTCGGCGGCTACGGCCGCGGCACGCTGGCGCCGGGCTCGGATATCGACCTGCTCTTCCTGCTGCCGGCAAAGCCGGCCGCCTGGAGCGCGCCGGCCATCGAGTTCATGCTCTATATCCTGTGGGATCTCGGCTTCAAGGTCGGCCACGCCACACGCAATCTGGAGGAATGCATCCAGCTCTCCAAGGGCGACATGACCATCCGCACGGCGATCCTGGAGGCGCGCTACATCTGCGGCTCGGTGGCGCTGTTCGAGGAGATGGCGGTGCGCTTCGACCGCGAGATCGTGCGCGGCACCGGTCCGGAATTCATCGCGGCGAAGCTTGCCGAACGCGACGAGCGCCACCGCAAGGCCGGCGATACGCGCTACCTCGTCGAGCCCAACGTCAAGGAAGGCAAGGGCGGGCTGCGCGACCTGCACACGCTGTTCTGGATCGCCAAGTATTTCTACCACATCCGCGATCCCGCCGAGCTGGTGAAGCTCGGCGTCCTTTCCCGGCAGGAATACAAGCTCTTCCAGAAGGCGGACGATTTCCTCTGGGCGGTGCGCTGCCATATGCATTTCCTGACCGGCAAGGCGGAGGAGCGGCTGTCCTTCGACATCCAGCGCGAGATCGCCGAATGCCTCGGCTACCAGCCGCATCCGGGCCTTTCCGCCGTCGAGCGCTTCATGAAGCACTATTTCCTCGTGGCCAAGGACGTCGGCGACCTGACGCGCATCTTCTGCGCCACGCTGGAGGACCAGCAGGCCAAGGAAGCGCCCGGCATCACCGCCGCGATCAGCCGTTTCACGCGGCGTGCGCGCAAGATCGCCGGCACGCTGGATTTCCTGGAGGACCGCGGCCGCATCACCATCGCCGGCCCCGATGTCTTCAAGCGCGACCCGGTCAACCTCATCCGCCTCTTCCACATCGCCGACATCAACGGGCTGGAATTCCACCCCGACGCGCTGAAGGAGGTCACCCGCTCGCTGAAGCTCGTCAACGCTGCGCTGCGCGAGGACGAGGAGGCGAACCGCCTGTTCCTCTCCATCCTCACCTCGCCGCGCGATCCGGCGCTGATTCTCCGCCGCATGAACGAGGCGGGCGTGCTCGGCCGCTTCATTCCGGATTTCGGCAAGATCGTCGCGATGATGCAGTTCAACATGTATCACCACTACACGGTCGACGAGCACCTGATCCGCTCCGTCGGCGTGCTGGCGGACATCGACCAGGGGCGCGAGAAGGAAGCCCACCCCCTCAGCTTCCAGGTGATGCCGAGCATCGAGGACCGCATCCCGCTCTATGTCGCGGTGCTGCTGCACGACATCGCCAAGGGCCGGCCGGAGGACCATTCGGAGGCGGGCGCCAAGGTCGCGCGAAAACTCTGCCCGCGCTTCGGCCTTTCGCCCAAGCAGACGGAGCTGGTCGTCTGGCTGATCGAGGAGCACCTGACCATGTCGATGGTCGCCCAGACCCGCGACCTCAACGACCGCAAGACCATCGCCGATTTCGCCGACAGGGTGCAGTCGATGGAACGGCTGAAGATGCTGCTGGTGCTGACGGTCTGCGACATCCGTGCGGTCGGCCCGGGCGTCTGGAACGGCTGGAAGGGCCAGCTCCTGCGCACGCTCTATTACGAGACCGAACTGCTCATCTCCGGCGGCTTTTCCGAATTGTCGCGCAAGGAGCGGGCGCAGGCCGCCCGCGAGATGCTCTCCGAGGCGCTGCCGGCCGACTGGAGCCAGAAGGACCGCAAGACCTACACGCGCCTCAACTACGAGCCCTATCTCCTGACGGTCTCGCTGGAGGACCAGGTGCGCCACGCCGCGTTCATCCGCGAGGCGGACAGGGCCAAGCAGACGCTGGCGACGGCGGTGCGCACGCACTCCTTCCACGCCATCACCGAGATCACGGTCCTGTCCCCCGACCATCCGCGCCTGCTGACGGTCATCGCCGGGGCCTGCGCGGCGGCGGGCGCGAACATCGTCGACGCACAGATCTTCACCACCTCCGACGGACGCGCGCTGGACACGATCCTCGTCAACCGCGAATTCCCCAATGACGCGGACGAGACGCGCCGCGCCGGCACGATCGGCCGCATGATCGAGGACGTCCTGTCGGGTCGCAAGCGCCTGCCCGAGGTGATCGCGACGCGCACGAAGAGCCGCAAGCGCAGCCGCACCTTCACGGTCTCGCCGGCCGTCACCATCTCCAACACGCTGTCGAACAAGTTCACCGTCATCGAGATCGAGTGCCTCGACCGCCCCGGCCTTCTCTCCGAGGTCACGGCCGTGCTCTCCGACCTCTCGCTCGACATCGCCTCGGCGCATATCACCACCTTCGGCGAGAAGGTCATCGACACCTTCTACGTCACCGACCTCGTCGGCCAGAAGGTTACCAACGAAAACCGGCAGGCCAACATCGTCGCGCGGCTGAAGGCCGTCATGGCCGACGAGGCGGACGAGCTGCGCGACCGCATGCCGCCGGGCATGATCGCGCCGGTTCCCGCCGTCGCGAGAAGGATCAGGGCAGAACAATGAGTCTCGTCAGGAAATTCGCGACCGTCGGCGGCGCGACGCTCGGCAGCCGCGTGCTCGGCTTCGCGCGCGAAACGCTGATGGCCGCCGCCCTCGGCACCGGGCCGATGGCCGACGCCTTCTACGCCGCCTTCCGCTTCCCCAACCTTTTCCGCCGCCTCTTCGCCGAGGGCGCGTTCAACGCCGCCTTCGTGCCGCTCTTCGCCAAGGAGATCGAGGCCGGCGGCCTCGACGGCGCCAAGCGCTTTTCCGAGGAAGTCTTCGGCGTCCTCTTCACCGTGCTCCTGATGCTGACCATCGCGATGGAACTGATGATGCCGCTTATCGTCGCCTGGGTCATCGCGCCGGGCTTCGTCGGCGATACGGAGAAGTTCGACGTGACGGTGAAGCTCGCCGTCGTCATGTTCCCCTATCTCATGTGCATGTCGCTGACGGCCATGCTCTCGGGCATGCTGAATTCGCTGCACCACTATTTCGCCGCCGCCGTCGCCCCGGTCTTCCTCAATGTCGTGCTGATCGGCGCGCTCGGCTACGGGCTCTGGCAGGGCGCCTCGCCGCTGGAAACGGCCTGGTATCTCTCCTGGGGCGTGCTCGCCGCCGGCCTTCTTCAGATGGCCGTGCTGTATGCCGGGGTGCGTCACGCCGGAATGCGCATCGGCTTCCGCCGCCCGCGCATGACGGAGAATGTCAGGCGCCTGCTGTGGCTGGCGCTCCCGGCCGCGGTGACCGGCGGCATCACCCAGATCAACCAGCTCATCGGCCAGATGATCGCTTCCACCAAGGACGGCGCCATCGCCGCCCTGCAATATGCCGACCGCGTCTACCAGCTTCCCCTCGGCGTCGTCGGCATCGCCGTCGGCGTGGTCATGCTGCCGGAATTGGCGCGGGCGCTGAAGGGGGGGCACGAGCGCGAGGCCGGCTACCTGCAGAACCGCTCGATGGAGTTCGTCCTGTTCCTGACGCTGCCGGCCGCCGGTGCGCTCTGGGTCATTTCCGACGAGATCGTGCGCGTCCTCTACGAGCGCGGCGCCTTCAGCCCCGGCACGACGTCCATCGTGGCGGGCACGCTCGCCATCTACGGCCTCGGCCTTCCCGGCTTCGTGATGATCAAGGCGCTCAACCCCGGCTTCTTCGCCCGCGAGGATACGAAGACGCCGATGCGCATCACGCTGTTTTCGGTCGTCGTCAACTGCGTGCTGGCGGTCTCGCTCTTCCCGTTCTTCTACGAGCGCGGCATCGCCACGGCCGAGGCGGTTTCCGGCTGGCTGACGGCGCTGATGCTCTTCGTCACGCTGGTGCGCCGCGGCCACTGGCCGCTGGAAAAGGCGCTCGCCTGGCGCGTCGCTCGGCTGCTCGTTGCGACCGTCGTCATGGCGGTCACGCTCGAATATGCCTCCGGCTATCTCGCCGATCGCCTTGGCCCGGCCGCCCGCCTCTACGAGCAGGTGATGGCGCTCGGCATGCTGGTCGTGCTCGCCATGGTCGTCTATTTCTCGGTCGCCTTCCTCATCGGCGGGGCGAATCTCGGCATGATCCGCCGCAACCTCGGGCGCAAGGCGCAGGCCAAGGCCGCGCCGACGGACGGCTCCGCGGAATAGGCGTCTCCCGTCAGCGCGCGGCGAGCCTTGCGCGCCGGCTCAGGCGTGCAAGCCCGCTGCAATAGTGCCATGCGCGCCGCGGCCCGACGTCGACATGCACGATGCCGTTGCAATAGGTGCCGATGCCGCCGACGGCGGGCGCCGAGCGCGCCGCGGCGACGATCCGCTTCACCGAAACGCCGGGCACGCGGATGTCGGCCGCAAGGCACTTGCGATGATAGGAACCACGCCTGCCGTTCGAGCGATGGCCGGATGTGACGAGCGGCCGGCGGCCGACATGCCGGGCGATGTGGGCCAGGATCGCCCGCAACCTGCCCGGAAAACATCGGTGCCGCACGCGCGCGGTCTGGATGGAATAGGTCCTCGCCACGGCTGACTTGTCGGTCCGGGACGCATGCTTGTGGCTGCGGCCTGCGGTGGTTTCGGTCGCGAAGAGCGATGTCAGCGCGACGACGCAGGCAAGCAGGATGGAACCGTTCTTTCGCACGGGTCAGCTCCCTTCGTGCCCTTTCGTCACAAAACCCCCAGGATCCCCGCGGGGGAGGGAACAACCGGAAAGTGTCTTTTATAAGGATTTGCTTATGAAGGCGGGCGCCGCACGGACGCCCTCTTGATCGAGACACCGGCGCCGTGCATAAGCGCGGCGTATTTTCGATACGCAGTTCCACCCCGGAATTGCTCGTGCAACAGGGACCAGGCCCTCCACCCGCCTGAAGGAAACACCGTCATGAGCGCATTCAAGCCTCTCGTCTTCTCCGGCGTCCAGCCGACCGGCAACCTCCACCTCGGCAACTATCTCGGCGCGATCCGCAAGTTCGTCGCCCTGCAGGAGGACAACGACTGCATCTACTGCGTCGTCGACCTGCATGCGCTGACCGCCCAGCTCGTCCACGACGACATGCGGGGCCAGATCCGCTCGATCGCCGCCGCCTTCATCGCCTCCGGCATCGACCCGAAGAAGCACATCGTCTTCAACCAGTCCGCCGTGCCGCAGCATTCCGAGCTCGCCTGGATCTTCAACTGCGTGGCGCGCATCGGCTGGATGGAGCGCATGACGCAGTTCAAGGACAAGGCCGGCGGCAAGAATGCCGAGCAGGTCTCGCTCGGCCTTCTCGCCTATCCGAGCCTGATGGCCGCCGACATCCTCGTCTACCGCGCGACGCACGTTCCGGTCGGCGACGACCAGAAGCAGCATCTGGAGCTGACGCGCGACATCGCCCAGAAGTTCAACATCGACTTCGGCGCCCACATCCGCAAGGCCGGCACGGGCGTCGACATTGTCGTCGGCGAGGAGCCGGTGCATGCCTATTTCCCGATGGTCGAGCCGCTGATCGGTGGCCCGGCGCCGCGCGTCATGAGCCTGCGCGACGGCACGAAGAAGATGTCGAAGTCGGATGCCTCCGATCTCTCGCGCATCAATCTTCTCGACGATGCCGACACCATCTCCAAGAAGATCCGCAAGGCCAAGACCGACCCGGATGCCCTGCCGAGCGAGGCCGAGGGCCTCAAGGGCCGTCCCGAGGCGGAAAACCTCGTCGGCATCTATGCCGCGCTCTCCGACAAGTCCAAGGCCGACATCCTCGCCGAGTTCGGCGGCCAGCAGTTCTCGGTCTTCAAGCCGGCGCTGATCGATCTCGCGGTCAACGTGCTTTCGCCGATCACCGGCGAGATGCGCCGCCTGATGGACGACACCAGCCATATCGACGCGATCCTCCGGGACGGCGCCGAAAGGGCGCGGGCGCGGGCCGAGAAAACCATGAAGGAAGTTCGCGACATCATCGGCTTTGTGCAGTAAAGTAGCCTTGAAAAGGCCGTGTATCAGGAGCGCGTATGGTTTCTCGACGACTTTCCCGCCTTGAAGGGCACCGCCGCAAGTTCCTGGCGGTCATAGACGACACGCCGGAATGCCAGCGCGCCGTCCATTATGCGGGAATGCGGGCGAAGAATTCCAACGGCGGCGTCGTCCTGCTCTACGTGATCGCCAATGCCGATTTCCAGCAATGGCTCGGCGTCGAGGAGATCATGCGGGCGGAAGCCCGCGAGGAGGCGGAGGCCGTGCTCGCCAAGGCGGCGCAGGCGCTGCGCGAGGCGATCGGCATCGAGTCGGAAACGGTGATCCGCGAGGGCGTCGCGAGCGAACAGATCAATGGCCTCATCGAGGAGGACCGCGACATCGCGATCCTGGTCCTGGCCGCCGGCTCCGCCAAGGAAGGGCCGGGTCCGCTGGTCTCCTCGCTGGCAAGCCGGGCCCAGGCCTTCCCGATCCCGGTGACGGTCATTCCCGACCAGCTCACCGACGAGGAACTGGATGCAATGAGCTGATCCGCCTGTCTTGAAGAGCGGCGCGCAAACGCCTATCTTCTTTTGAATTATTCTAAAGGAATGGGCCGACCGAAGCGCCTGGCCACGGAGAGAAAGATGTTCATCCAGACCGAAGCGACGCCGAATCCGGCGACCCTGAAGTTCCTGCCGGGCAAAGTGGTGCTGGAGACCGGCACGGCCGAGTTCCGCGACGAGACGGAAGCGCGCGCGGCTTCGCCGCTGGCTGCCCGCCTCTTCGGCATTCCCGGCGTCAAGGGCGTGTTCCTCGGCTATGATTTCATCACCGTCACCAAGGACGATGCCGACTGGCAGCACATGAAGCCGGCCATCCTCGGCAACATCATGGAACACTTCATGTCCGGCCAGCCGATTCTTGCCGGCGGCGCGCTCGGCGGCAGCGAGGATGAAGGCGGCGAGTTCTTCGATGAGGGAGACGAGACCATCGTGGCCACCATCAAGGAACTGCTCGACACCCGCGTGCGCCCGGCCGTGGCGCAGGACGGCGGCGACATCACCTTCAAGGGTTTCCGCGACGGCGTCGTCTACCTCAACATGAAGGGCGCCTGCTCGGGTTGCCCCTCCTCGACGGCGACGCTCAAGCACGGCGTCCAGAACCTTCTTCGCCATTTCGTACCGGAAGTGCAGGAAGTTGAAGCCGTCATGTAAGGCCCGCGCACCAGGCACCCGGTGCCCGGCATGATCGTCCTGGCGATCGATACGGCGGGCACGGGCTGCTATTCGGCGCTCTATGATTCCAGTCAGGATGCGGTCCTCGGCGCCGCCGGCGCCGATATCGGCCGCGGCCATGCCGAGCGGCTGATGGAGTTCGTCGACGCGGCGCTCGACGCCGCGGGCGTCAGCCTCGCGGCCGTCGGCCGCATCGCCGTTACCGTCGGTCCCGGCTCCTTCACCGGCATCCGTGTCGGCGTCGCCGTCGCGCGTGGCCTTGCGCTCGCCCTCGGCATTCCCGCCGTCGGCGTTTCCAGCCTTGCCGCGCTCGCCGCCGATCACGGCACCGGCGCGCCCTTGCTTGTGGCGATGGACGCCAGGCGTGACGAAGTCTACTGGCAGCTTTTCGCCGACGACGGCGAGGAGGCAACGCCCCCGGCGATCGCCACCATGGCCGAGGCGCGCGCCATCGCCGCCGGGCACGGCGGCGCGTTTGCGGGCTCCGCCGCCCATCTCCTGCGCGACGATGCACCGCCACAGGCCGACGGTGCGTCCATCGTCACGGTCGCCCGTCTCGGCGCCCGCCTCGATCCGCAGGACCACCTGCCGAGGCCGCTCTATCTGCGCGGTCCCGATGCCAAGCCGCAGGCGGGTTTTGCGATCCGGAGAGCCTGAATGTCCCTCACCGACTATTTCACCCGCAAGCCCGTCTTCGAGATATTCCCGCTCGAAACGGAAGATGCCGGCATTGCCGCGGCCCTGCACCGCGCGCGCTTCGCCCGGCCGTGGAACGACGGCGAGTTCCATTCGCTGCTCTCGCAGGAGCCCGTCTTCGGCTTTCTCGCCCTGAAGGAGGGCGCGCTCGGCCGCACGGCCGGCGGCTTCGTGCTGGCGCGCGCCACGGCCGGCGAGGCGGAGATCCTGACCATCGGCGTCGACGAGCGATTCGCCCGCGCCGGCCTCGGCTGGCGGCTGATGCTGGCGGCGCTGCGCGAGGCGAAGATGCGTGGCGCGGAGGATATTTTCCTCGAAGTCGACGAGGGCAATGCCGCCGCCCGCGGCCTCTACGCCAAGCTCGGCTTTTCCAAGGTCGGCGAGCGCAAGGCCTATTATGCCGCCGCTGACGGCAGCCGGTCCACGGCGCTTGTCATGCGGCGCGATCTTCGCTAGTCCCCTTCCGGGGGGCATAACGAGAAGGGCTGGTCGCATGGTTGATGCGGAAAAATCGCTGGAAGAGATTTGCGTCGAGCGCGGCATGCGCATGACCGAGCAGCGCCGCGTCATCGCGCGCGTGCTGGAAGCTTCCGCCGACCATCCGGACGTGGAAGAGCTCTACCGCCGCTCCTCCGCCGTCGACGCGCGCATTTCCATTTCCACCGTCTACCGCACGGTCAAGCTCTTCGAGGATGCCGGCATCATCGAGCGTCACGATTTCCGCGACGGCCGCTCGCGCTACGAGACCGTGCCGGACGAGCACCACGACCACCTGATCGACCTGAAGACCGGCCAGGTCATCGAGTTCCATTCACCGGAGATCGAGGCACTGCAGGAGCGCATCGCCCGCGAGCACGGCTTCAGGCTCGTCGATCACCGTCTGGAACTCTACGGCGTTCCGCTCAAGGAGGGCGAGTGAGGCGAAGGCCTTCAAGACCCCCTCCGCCTGCCGGAATCTCCCTCACAAGCGGGGAGAAAGCAGGAGGCTTGCTCTTCCTTTCCATTTTCCCTCCCACGGAGCGGCAGGGTAAGCCCCTCCCCCCTGGGGGAAGAGGTCGGGGAGTGGTCTCCTCCCACCTCCGGGTGACCGCGTGATCACCTGGCTGCGCATCGCCCTCGGCCTCGTCATCCTCGCCACGGTCACGCTCGTCCTGCTGCCGGCCCAACTCGTCGGCCTGCGCTTCAATCTCAAGATCCGCCGCTACCTGCCGCGCCTCTGGCACCGCGTCGCCTGCCGGGTGCTCGGCCTCAAGGTGCGCCTGCACGGCACGCTGGAAAGGAGCCGCCCTCTCCTGATCGCCGCCAACCACGCCTCCTGGAAGGACATCATGGTGCTCGGCTCCGTCGCCGACGTCGTCTATATCGCCAAGTCCGAGGTGCGGACCTGGCCGGTCTTCGGCACCCTCGCCCGCCTCCAGGCGACCATCTTCATCGAGCGCGAGCAGCGCCAGAAGACCGGCGACCAGGTGGACGAGATCGCGCGGCGGCTGGCGGACGGCGAGATCGTCGTGCTCTTTCCGGAGGGCACCACCTCGGACGGCAACCAGCTCCTGGAGATCAAGACCTCGCTCTTCGGCGCGGCAGCCTCCGCCGTGCCGCATGCACCGGACGGCGTCGTGCACATCCAGCCCGTCTCCATCGCCTATACCGGCCTGCACGGCATGGCGATGGGCCGCTACCACCGCCCCATCGCCGCCTGGCCCGGCGATATCGAGCTCCTGCCGCATCTCCTCGGCATCGCGCGGGAAGGGGCGGTCGATGTCGACGTCGATTTCGGCGAGCGCGTCGACTACACGCGGGCGAGCAACCGCAAGGACGTGAGCCGCACGGTCGGCGCGCGCATCCGCGCTATGCTCGGCGCCCGCTTGCGCGGCCGCTAGAAGGCCCCAGGCGACGGGGCTTCATTTTCCGGCCTTTTTCCACTATGGAAACGGCCATGAGCGAACAGTCCGTCATCCCTTCCCCGGCCGATGCCGAGCCGATCACCCGCAAGGTCTTCGTCAAGACCTACGGCTGCCAGATGAACGTCTACGACAGCGAGCGCATGACGGATGCGCTGTCGAAGGACGGCTATCAGGCGACGGACGTCCTGGAAGAGGCGGACCTCGTCCTCCTCAATACCTGCCACATCCGCGAGAAGGCGGCCGAGAAGGTCTATTCCGAGCTCGGGCGCTTGCGCGAAATGAAGAAGGCGCGCGCGAAGGACGGCCGCGGGATGGTGATCGGCGTCACCGGCTGCGTCGCCCAGGCCGAGGGCAGGGAGATCCTGCGCCGCGCCCCTTCCGTCGATCTGGTGATCGGCCCACAGACCTACCACCGCCTGCCCGAGGCGCTGCGCCGCGCCAAGGACGGCGAGCGCGTCGTCGAGACGGACTATGCGCTGGAAGACAAGTTCGAGCACCTGCCCGCGCCGGAAAAGGCCAGGACCCGCGCCCGCGGCGTCACCGCCTTCCTCACCGTGCAGGAGGGCTGCGACAAGTTCTGCACCTTCTGCGTGGTGCCCTATACGCGCGGCTCGGAAGTCTCCCGCCCCGTCGCCCAGATCGTTGCCGAGGCCGAGCGCCTCGCCGAGGCGGGCGTGCGCGAGATCACCCTGCTCGGCCAGAACGTCAACGCCTGGCACGGCCTCGGCCCCGATGGCTGCGAATGGGGCCTCGGCGACCTCCTTTATCGCCTTGCCGAAATCGAGGGCCTCGCGCGCCTGCGTTATACGACCAGCCACCCGCGCGACATGGACGACCGCCTCATCGAGGCGCACCGGGGCCTGCCGAAGCTGATGCCCTACCTGCACCTGCCGGTGCAGGCCGGCTCCGACCGTATCCTGAAGGCCATGAACCGGCGCCACACGGCGGCCGAATATGTCGCCCTCATCGAGCGCATCCGCGCCGTCCAGCCGGAGCTTGCCATATCCGGCGATTTCATCGTCGGCTTCCCCGGCGAGACCGACCAGGACTTCGAGGATACGATGCGCCTCATCGAGACGGTGGGTTATGCACAGGCATTTTCGTTCAAGTATTCCATCCGCCCCGGCACGCCCGGCGCGGAAATGGATGGCCATGTCGCGGAACATTTGAAGGCCGAACGTCTTGAAAGATTGCAGGCTTTGCTCTTCCGCCAGCAGCGCGACTTCGCAAGCGGCTGCATCGGCAAGGAGATCGACCTGTTGCTGGAGAAGCCCGGGCGCCTGCCCGGCCAGCTCGTCGGCCGCTCGCCCTGGCTGCAGCCTGTGAATATTGATGCAAAAGGTTCTGAAATCGGTGACATTATCCGGGTACGAATCACCGATGCCGGGCCCAACAGCCTCTTCGCGCAAGCGATCGGTTGACGGGCGGAACGCAAGGAGCCTGACCGCTTGAACGGACACGAACTGATGACGTCATCGCCGCGCCAGTCGAAACAAGGGACCGACGCCAATCAATTCGTGCTCACTTTCGAGAACAATCGATACGCAAGCGAGCTCTTCGGCCAGTTCGACCAGAACCTGAAGCTCATCGAGCAGCGCCTCAACATCGATGCGCGCGCCCGGGGCAATTCCGTCTCCATCTCCGGCGAGGTGCTGGCCACCAACCAGGCCCGCCGCGCGCTCGATTATCTCTACGACCGGCTCCAGAAGGGCGGCTCCATCGAGCTTTCCGACGTCGAGGGCGCGCTCCGCATGGCGATCGCCGCGGACGACCAGCTCTCGCTGCCGACGATGGAGCGCAAGGCCAAGCTCACCATGTCGCAGATCTCCACCCGCAAGAAGACCATCGCCGCCCGCACGCCGATGCAGGATACCTATATCCGCGCGCTGGAACGCTCAGAGCTCGTCTTCGGCGTCGGCCCGGCCGGCACCGGGAAAACCTATCTCGCCGTCGCCTATGCCGCCCAGCTTCTGGAGCGCGGCGCGGTGGACCGCATCATCCTCTCGCGCCCGGCCGTCGAGGCCGGCGAGCGCCTCGGCTTCCTGCCCGGCGACATGAAGGAGAAGGTCGATCCGTATCTGCGCCCGCTCTATGACGCGCTCTACGACATGATGCCGGGCGACAAGGTCGAGCGCGCCATCACCGCCGGCGTCATCGAGATCGCGCCGCTCGCCTTCATGCGCGGCCGCACGCTGGCGAACGCCGCCGTCATCCTCGACGAGGCGCAGAACACGACCTCGATGCAGATGAAGATGTTCCTGACCCGTCTCGGCGAGAACGGCCGCATGATCGTCACGGGCGATCCGAGCCAGGTCGACCTGCCGCGCGGCGTCAAGTCCGGCCTCGTGGAAGCCCTGCAGATCCTCCATGGCGTCGAAGGCGTGTCCGTGGTGCGCTTCAAGGATGCCGATGTCGTGCGCCACCCGATGGTCGCCCGCATCGTGCGCGCCTACGAGGCGCAGACGGCCGTGCAGGACGAAAGCGAGCAGATGGACCGCTGAGGCGGACCTCGAAACCATGAGTACACTGGACATCCAGATTTCCATCGAGGAGGGCGCATGGCCCTCCGAGGCGCACCTTGCCGAAATGAGCGAGCGGGTACTCGGCGCGGCGGCGGAATGCCTGCGCAAAGAGGAAAAGCAGCCCTTCCCGACGACTGGCGCGCCGGAAGTCTCGCTCGTCTTCACGAATGACGAGAGCATCCGCGCGATCAACGCGGAATGGCGCAGCCAGGACAAGCCGACCAACGTCCTTTCCTTTCCCGCCTTCCCGGTGACGCCCGGCAAGATGCCCGGCCCGATGCTCGGCGACATCATCTTCGCCGAGGAAACATTGACCCGCGAGGCGGCCGATCTCGGCAAGTCATTCGACGATCATCTCACGCATCTCATGGTGCATGGATTTCTGCATCTCTTCGGTTATGATCACATGGCAGACGAAGAGGCTGAAAAAATGGAGGGGCTGGAGACTCGCATTCTTGCCGAGCTTGGCCTATCTGACCCTTACGGGGATGGCCCCGAAGAATAGTTTGGACCAATGAGCGATTTCAGAAACCAGCCGGCAGCGGCGGAAACGAACGAGGCGGACGCCTCAAGTCAGGACGAGGCGGGCAGTAGTAGCAGCGCGCCGAGGCAGGAAAGCGGGGGCCGGTCATCCTTCTGGTCCCGTGCGACACGGCTTTGGCGCATGACGGGCGCCTCCACGCTGCGCAAGGACCTCGCCGAGGCCCTGATGACGGAAGACACCGGCGGCGAGCCGGCCTTCCTGCCCGAAGAACGGGCGATGCTGCACAACATTCTCCGCTTCCGCGAGGTGCGCGTCGAGGACGTCATGGTCCCGCGCGCCGATATCGAGGCCGTCGACCAGGACATCACCATTGCCGAGCTGATGGTGATCTTCGAGGATTCCGGCCGCTCGCGCATGCCGGTCTACAACGAGAGCCTCGACGACCCGCGCGGCATGGTCCATATCCGCGACCTCCTCGCCTATGTCACCAGGCAGGCCCGCAACAAGCGCCGTAACGGCGCCAAGCCCGCAGCCGCCACCGGTGAAAAGCCGGCGCGTGCGCCGAAGGCCGAGTTCGACCTCGGCCGCGTCGATCTGTCCAAGACCGTCGCCGAGGCCGGCATCATCCGCCAGGTCCTCTTCGTGCCGCCGTCGATGCTGGCCGCCGACCTCATGGCGCGCATGCAGGCCGACCGCACCCAGATGGCCCTCGTCATCGACGAATATGGCGGCACGGACGGCCTCGCCTCGCTGGAGGACATCGTCGAGATGGTCGTCGGCGACATCGAGGACGAGCACGACGACGAGGAGGCGATGATCCAGCGCGTCAGCGACGACGTCTTCATCGCCGACGCCCGCGTCGAGCTGGAGGAACTCGCCGAGGCCATCGGCCCGGACTTCGACATCCGCGAGCAACTGGAAGACGCCGATACGCTCGGCGGCCTGATCTTCGCCTCGCTCGGCCGCATCCCGGTTCGCGGCGAAGTGGTGCAGGCGGTCCCCGGCTTCGAATTCCACGTCCTCGACGCCGACCCGCGCCGCGTCAAGCGCGTGCGTGTCACGCGCAAGCGCGCCAGTGCCGTCCGCCGCCGCGAGCGCCGCCCGGAAGGCGAAGGCGCCGGCCCCGCGGCCGACCGTGCCAGGCTGAACGAGCAGCAGAACGACGGCGCGAGCGCCGAATAGGGTCTCAAGCGACAGCCGCCTGCCGGCGTGTCCCTGAAAAAACAGGCCGCCGCAAGGCTCCGCACCCCGACCCTCTTCCCGCAGGGGGAGAGGGGACGTGCTTCGCGCGGGCATTGTTTGAGCTCGCTGCCTTCTCCTCGCAGCCAAGGAGACGGTGGTCGACAGGCCGGATGAGGGGGAAGCGTCCCATTCTGGCTGCCCGCAGCACGCAAATGCGCCGAAACCTGCTGTCCACCCCACCGTCGCCCATGCATGACGCGGGACAAGGCGCTGCTTTTTTGGAAGACTGGCGCGGCTGATTCGGGGACGAGCGAAAAAGGGGACGGCATGGAGCGGCTGGCGGGCAAGGTCATGCTCCTGTCTGGGACGAGACGGGCGCTGGCGGCATTTCTTGCGGGTCTGGTCGGCGTGCTGGCGCTGCCGCCCTTCGGCTTCTTCGCGGCGCTCTTCGTTTCCTTCACGCTGCTCGTCTGGCTCCTCGACGGCGCCAGCGCCGCCCCGCAGGCCGGCTTCCTCAGGCGCCTGGCGCCCGCCTTCTCCATCGGCTGGTTCTTCGGCTTCGGCTATTTCGTCGGCGGGCTCTGGTGGCTCGGCAATGCGCTGCTGGTCGAGGCGGACGCCTTCGCCTGGGCGCTGCCGCTCGCCGTCTTCGGCCTGCCGGCCTTCCTTGCCGTCTACTACGGCATTGCGGCCGCGCTCGCCCGCCTCCTCTGGTCCGACGGCATGGGCCGCATCGCCGCGCTCGCCCTTGCATTCGGCGTCGGGGAATGGCTGCGCGGCACGCTCTTCACCGGCTTTCCCTGGAACGCCGTCGGCTACGGCATCATGCCCGTGCCGCTGCTCATGCAGTCGTCGGGTATCGTCGGCATCGCCGCCATGAATGCGCTCGCCGTCTTCGTCTTCGCGGCGCCCGCCCTCCTCGGCACGCGGCGGGGCAGGGGGCTCGGCCTTTCGCTCGCGGCGCTGCTCTTCGCCGCCCATGTCGGCTACGGCTACTACGCGCTCGACATCGCACCGATGCCGGAAAGCGACACCACCGTCGTCCGCCTCGTCCAGCCGGTGATCGACCAGGCGATGAAGCTGGACGATTCCGCAAGGGCCGAGATCTTCGAGCGGCATCTGGCACTGAGCGCGGCAAAGCCTGCGGACGGCGGCCAGCGGCCGGACATCATCGTCTGGCCGGAAACCTCCATCCCCTTCATCCTGACCGACAATCCCGATGCCCTCGTGCGCATCGCCGCCGTGCTCGATGACGACCAGGTGTTGGTCGCCGGCGCGGTGCGCAGCGAAAGCGCCGGCTCCGGCAAGGCCCCGCGCTATTACAACTCCATCTACGCCATCGACGGCAAGGGGCAGATCGTCGGCGCCGCCGACAAGGTGCATCTCGTTCCCTTCGGCGAATACATGCCGTTCGCCGAGGTCTTCGAGAGCTTCGGCGTCAGTGCCGTCGCCATGCCGGGCGGCTTTTCCGGCGCCCGCGAGCACCAGCTCGTGACGGCCCGCGGCAAGGGGCTGTATCCGCTGATCTGCTACGAGGCGATCTTCCCGTCCGAGATCAACGGTGCGTCCGCTGCGGCCGCCGCCCTCCTCAATGTCACCAACGATGCCTGGTTCGGCAACACGCCCGGCCCCTACCAGCATTTCAATCAGGCGCGCCTGCGCGCGGTCGAGCGCGGCCTGCCGCTGATTCGGGCCGCCAACAACGGGATTTCGGCCGTCGTGGACGCGAAGGGCCGGGTCGTTTCGGGCCTGGCCTACGACGTCCCTGGCTTTGTCGATGCAACCCTTCCGGGTAGGTTCTCGCCGGCAGAACGGGCAACGCGGCAGAACACGGCGTTTCTGATCGTCCTCGGCATACTCCTCGTGACCGCGCTTCTTTCTCGCCTGGGTTTTAGAAATCGGATGAATTGACCCAAAACCCCTAAAATAGCATAGTGCACGCCGCCGGCCGTTCTCTTGTAATGTAGCGACCATAAGAGTCTGCGCATACAACGTGACGTTAAGTTTTCGTTAAGGCTGCCGGTGGGTAGGGGCCATTTCCGCGTTAGGACAAAAGTGATGATGGAAAACAAGAAGAAGCCGAATCCGATCGATATACATGTCGGCAGCCGGATCCGGCTTCGCAGGACCATGCTCGGCATGAGCCAGGAGAAGCTGGGCGAGAGCCTCGGCATTACCTTCCAGCAGATTCAGAAATACGAAAAGGGCACCAACCGCGTCGGGGCCAGCCGCCTGCAGAACATTTCCAGCATCCTCAACGTGCCGGTCTCGTTCTTCTTCGAGGATGCGCCGGGCGAGCAGGGCGACGCCCAGGCCGGCCTTGCCGAAGCCTCCAGCTCCAATTACGTGGTCGATTTCCTCTCCTCCTCCGAAGGCCTGCAGCTCAACCGCGCCTTCGTGAAGATCGGCGATCCCAAGGTCCGCCGCAAGCTTGTCGATCTGGTCAAGGCGCTCGCCGCCGAAGCCGAGATCGAGTGATCCTTCCCTCTCGGAACGGATGGACGAGCGGCCCTTCGGGGCCGTTTTCGTTGTTGCGCGGGCCCTGTATCCTGCGCGCGACAGGCGCGGCAAATCGCCCGAACAATTGAGACATAAAGATATTCTTATGTCCTTCTGTTCTTGTCATCGGCCGGCGAACTGAATAACAACGTCGAAGTCCATTTTCTTTGAGGGGAATTCCCGCATGCGCAGCAGTTATCTCTTCACCAGCGAGTCCGTTTCCGAGGGCCACCCGGACAAGGTTTGCGACCGCATCTCCGACGAAATCGTCGATCTGGTCTACCGCGAAGCCGTGAAGTCGAAGGTCGACCCCTGGTCGGTCCGCATTGCCTGCGAGACGCTTGCCACGACCAACCGCGTCGTCATCGCCGGTGAGGTCCGCCTGCCGCCGAGCCTGATGAAGAAGGACAAGGACGGCAGGGACGTCATCAATCCCTCGAAGTTCAAGTCGGCCGCCCGCAAGGCCATCCGCGACATCGGCTACGAGCAGGACGGCTTCCACTGGAAGACGGTGAAGATCGACGTGCTGCTGCATTCCCAGTCCGCCGACATCGCCCAGGGCGTCGACAACGCCGCCGACAAGCAGGGCGACGAGGGCGCGGGCGACCAGGGCATCATGTTCGGCTATGCCTGCCGCGAGACCGCCGAGCTGATGCCGGCCCCGATCTACTATTCGCACCGCATCCTCCAGCTCCTCGCCGCCGCCCGCAAGAAGGGCGAGGGCGATGCCGGCAAGCTCGGCCCGGACGCCAAGAGCCAGGTGACCGTGCGTTATGTCGACGGCAAGCCGGCCGACGTCGCCTCCATCGTGCTCTCCACGCAGCATCTCGATGCCAACTGGGATTCGAAGAAGGTGCGCGAGGTCGTCGAGCCCTATATCCGCGAAGCGCTGCATGACATCGCCATCGCCGATGATTGCTCCTGGTACATCAACCCGACGGGCAAGTTCGTCATCGGCGGCCCGGATGGCGATGCCGGCCTCACCGGCCGCAAGATCATCGTCGACACCTACGGCGGCGCGGCCCCGCATGGCGGCGGCGCCTTCTCCGGCAAGGACACGACGAAGGTCGACCGCTCGGCCGCCTATGCCGCCCGCTACCTCGCCAAGAACGTCGTTGCCGCCGGCCTTGCCGACCGCTGCACGATCCAGCTCTCCTACGCCATCGGCGTCGCCCAGCCGCTTTCGGTCTATGTCGACCTGCACGGCACGGGCAAGGTGAGCGAGGACGCCGTGGAGGCCGCGATCCGCAAGGTCATGGACCTCTCGCCGTCGGGCATCCGCCGTCACCTCGACCTCAACAAGCCGATCTATGCCAGGACGTCCGCCTATGGCCATTTCGGCCGCAAGGCGGGACGCGACGGTTCCTTCTCCTGGGAGCGCCTCGACCTCGTCAAGGCCCTCAAGGACGCACTGAAGAACTGAGGCCGACATGACCGATGCAGAGCGCCGCAGCCGCGCGTCCGAAGCCTTTTTCGGCCGCCGCAAGGGAAAACCCCTGCGGGAACGCCAGGCGCAGCATCTCCAAACGTTGCTGCCGGCGCTGAAGGTCGATCTTTCGACCCCGGCTCCGGCGGAACTCTCCACGCTTTACGACTTCAGCCCTGCCCGCATCCGCCTCGAAATCGGCTTCGGCGGCGGCGAGCACCTCATCCACCGCGCGCTGGAGACGCCCGACACCGCCTTCATCGGCGTCGAGCCCTTCGTCAATTCCATGGCGAAGCTGGTCGGCCGCGTCGAGGAAACGGGTGCGCGGAATATCCGGCTCTACGATGACGATGCGACGGAATTGCTGGACTGGCTGCCGGCGGCCTCGCTCGACCAGATCGACCTTCTCTATCCCGACCCGTGGCCGAAGAGGAAACACTGGAAGAGGCGGTTCGTATCCAGGGTCAATCTGGACCGCTTTGCCCGGGTGCTGAAGCCGGGCGGGCTCTTTTGCTTTGCGTCCGACATCGACACCTATGTCAACTGGACGCTGATGCACTGCGGGGCACATCCCGCTTTCGAATGGACCGCGGAAAACGCGGCCGATTGGCTCACGCCCTATGCCGGCTGGCCGGGCACGCGCTACGAGGCCAAGGCCAGGCGCGAGGGCCGCAAGTCGGCCTATCTCACCTTCCGCCGTCTCTGACGGAAAGCGCTGTTCGAAGCATTGCGGTCGTCAGTGCAGGCTGACGGTGCGCAGGTCGTCTTCGGCGGCCTTGTAGAAGGTGCTGGAGCGGTTGTCGGTGAGCAGGATCGGCGTGCCGTCTGCGCCGAACAGCGCCCAGAGGTCGAGGCTCGGGTCGATTTCCGGGGCTTCCGGGAAGACGCGCGACACCTCGTCGGCTTTCATCTTCCTGATATAGCCGACCTCGCCCGCGCCCAGATGCGCAAGATCTGCCTTCGATACGGTGGGAGTTGCGATTTTCAGGCCCATTTTTGCCTCCATGGCAATGCCGGACGTGCCGGCCACCGGACGCTGATGGCCACCATGGCCCATCGGTCGTTCGGCGATCAGGTTTGCGCGAAACGGTCCGGCGGATGTTCCCGCAGGAACGGCTCATGCCCTAGTCTGGTACGGAAATGTTAATTTTCTTTACCATGCGCACGGGCTCGGGGCGCACGAGGTCCACCGAGAGGAGGCCGTTCTTCAGTTCCGCACCCGAAACGCGCATGCCGTCGGCAAGCACGAAGGTGCGCTGGAACTGGCGCGCGGCGATGCCGCGGTAAAGATAGTCCCGCTCGCTGCTCTCGCTCTGGCGGCCGCGGATGACGAGCTGGTTTTCCTCCGTCGTCACCTCGAGCTCCTCCTCGGAGAAGCCGGCGACGGCAAGCGTGATGCGCAGGCGCTCGGGCGTGCCCGTTTCGCCGTCCTGCCGCAGCCGCTCGATATTGTAGGGCGGATAGCCGTCATTTCCCTTGGCGATGCGCTCAAGGGTCTTTTCCATGGCGTCGAAACCCAGCAGCAGCGGGCTCGTGAAAGGTGTCATGCGTGTCATCGTCCAGTCCTTGGCTCTCAAGCGACCTTGGCGGGACCCGGTCTCGGCATCCCGACGGCTGCAATATGGTGATTGCGGCCCTGTGACGCAAGACGCTTGCGAAAGGCGATCCGGCAAATATAGTCGCCGCTTCGCCTGCGGAGCGTCGGCGGGAATCAGCAGAGACAAGGAACGGAAACGGCATGTCTGAGCCACGCAAGATCATCATCGACACGGATCCCGGCCAGGACGATGCCGCCGCGATCATGCTGGCCCTCGGCAGCCCCGAGCTCGACATTCTCGGCATCACCACCGTCGCCGGCAACGTGCCGCTTTCGCGCACCTCCACCAATGCCCGCATCATCCTGGAATTCTGCTCCCGGCCCGACATCAAGGTCTTCGCCGGCGCCGACCGGCCGATCGCCCGCCCGCTGGTCACCGCCGAGCACGTCCACGGCAAGACGGGCCTCGACGGCCCGGACCTGCACGAGCCGCAAATGCCGCTGCAGGCCCAGCACGCCGTCGATTTCATCATCGAGACGTTGAAGCGCGAACCGTCCGGCACGGTGACGCTCTGCACGCTCGGCCCGCTCACCAATATCGCCACTGCGCTCGAAAAGGCGCCCGAGATCGCCGGCCGCGTGCGCGAGCTGGTCATGATGGGCGGCGGCTTCTTCGAGGGCGGCAACATCACGCCGGCCGCCGAGTTCAACATCTATGTCGACCCGGAGGCGGCCGCCGCCGTCTTCAGGTCGGGCATCCCCATCGTCATGATGCCGCTCGACGTCACCCACAAGGTGTTGACGCTGAAGAGCCGTGTCGAGACGCTGCGGGAGATCGGCAACCGCCCGGCGCTCGCGCTCGTCGCGATGCTCGAATTCTTCGAGCGCTTCGACGTGGAGAAATACGGCTCTGACGGCGGCCCGCTGCACGATCCGACGGTCATCGCCTATCTCCTGAAGCCCGGGCTTTTCGGCAGCCGCGACTGCAATGTCGAGATCGAGACGGCATCGCCGCTGACCGCTGGCATGACGGTCGTCGACTGGTGGCAGGTGACAGGCCGCAGGCACAATGCACGCGTCATGAGGGATGTCGACGCCGACGGCTTCTTCGCCCTGCTCACCGAGCGGGTCGCCCGCCTGTGATGCGCGGCCCCCGCAACGCCGCACCGGGTGCCGAGGCCCGTTTCCACAAGGAGATGCTGGGGCTTTACGAGCGCTTTTCCGACCTCGGCTTCCGTCCGGTCCTGCTGCGCCGCTTCGTGTTGCTGAACGGCGGCGTGGCGGCGGCGAGGGAACTCGTCTTCAAGCCCGGCACGACCGGCCTCGAACGCCTTCTCGATGCCGGCAAGCCGGAGCTTTCCATGGAGGCGCTGATGCTGCACCCGGAATACCGGGGGCTCTTCTCCGAGCTGGAGCTGAAGGAGGCGACGCAGCGCCTGGCAAGCGCCACCCGTTCGCGCTCCCGCGGCCGCCTCCAGGCCCAGCCCACCGACCGCAAGTAGCGCCATCTATCCGCCTCAAAACGAAAGGGCCGGCGTTGCCGCCGGCCCTTTCCGTGTGTGTTGCCGGGTCTCAGAATTCTTCCCAGTCGTCCTGTGCCAGCGCCGTGTTGCCGGCGGCCTGCGGCACGGTGCGGGCCTTGGCGCGCGGTGCCTGGTAGGCGGCGCGCTGCGGCTGCGGGCGTGTCGACTGTACCGGCTGGGCGGCGGCGACGCTGGCCGTGCCGGCGCGGAAGCGGGCGACGAGCGACTTCAGCATCTGCGCCTCGTCGTTCAGCGCCATCGAGGCGGCGGTGGTTTCCTCCACCATCGCGGCGTTCTGCTGCGTCACCTGGTCCATCTGGTTGACGGCCGCGTTGATCTCCTTGAGGCCGACGGCCTGCTCGGAAGCCGAGGACGAGATCTGGCGGATGAGGCCGTTGATCTGGATGACCTGCTCGGCGATGTTCTCCAGCGCCCCGCCGGCCTTGCCGACGAGATCGACGCCCTCGCGGACCTGCACCTCTGACGTGTTGATCAGCGTCTTGATCTCCTTGGCGGCGTTGGCCGAGCGCTGGGCGAGCTCGCGCACTTCCTGTGCGACGACGGCAAAGCCCTTGCCGGCTTCCCCGGCACGCGCCGCCTCGACGCCGGCATTCAGCGCGAGAAGGTTCGTCTGGAAGGCGATGTCGTCGATCACGCCGATGATGTTGGAGATTTCACGCGAAGAGGTCTCGATGCCCCGCATGGCGTCGATCGCCTTCTGCACCACTTCGCCGGACTTGCTGGCGTCGTTGCTGGCGGTGTCGACGGACTTGGCGGCGACGCGGGCATTTTCCGCGCTGGAATTGACCTGCGAGGTGAGCTCGTCGAGTGCCGCTGCGGTCTCTTCCAGGCTTGCCGCCTGCTGCTCGGTGCGGTGCGAGAGATCGGCCGCGCCCTTGGAGATTTCGCTCGTGCCGCCGCCGATATTGCCGACCGAGGCGTTCACCGTCTGGATGGTCTCCTCGAGGCTGGCGATGGCCGAGTTGAAATCGGCCTTGAGCTTGCCGTACTCGCCGGGGAAATCGCCGGAGAGACGGAAGGTCAGGTTGCCGGCGGAGAGCTGGTCGAGGCCGTCGGCGAGGCGCGCGACGATGTCGCGCTGGAGCGCGCCCGATTCGGCCCGCTCGGCTTCCGAGCGGCTGCGCTCGGCCTCGGTGAGCTGGCGCTGGTTGTCGGCTTCGGCTTCGAGGCGCCGCGTGTCGGCGAGCTGGTGGCGGAAGCCTTCGAGGGCCTTGGCGACCGAGCCGGTTTCATCCGAACGGTCCTGGCCGGAGATCGGCCGGGTATAGACGCCTTCGCTGAGCGTCGCCACGTCGCGGACGAGGCCGGCAAGCGGCTTCTGCACGAGCAGGCGCACGGCGAAGTAGAGCCCGGCCAGAACGGTGGCAAGGACGATCAGGCCGCCGATGATCATCATGGTGGTCTGCGCGCTGATCGGCGCGCTGATCGCCGCATGCGGGACGTCGACCAGCACGACCCAGGTCGTGTTGATGTCGGGCAGCGCGAAGGGATAGACGACGCGGTCGAAGGTGGAAAGCTCGTCGAAGGTGAGGTTTTCGATATGGCTGGTCTTGCCGCTGGCGAGCGCGTCCTTGACGGCCTCCATGCCCTGGCCGTCATAATCCTTCATCAGCAGGTCGGCAGTCGGCGCGACGATCCACTTGCCGGTCTGGGAGAGCAGCAGCACGCGGCCTTCGCCGAAGGGCTTCACCTGGCTGAGCTTGTCGTAGAGCGTCTTCAGCGAGACGTCGATGCCGGTGACGCCGATACGCTTGCCGCCCGACACGACCGGGTAGGCGATGGAGGCCATGGTGAAGTTCTCGCCGGTCGAGGTCTCCGCATAGGGCTGGGTCATCGCGCCCTTGCCGCTGGCCGCGGCCAGCGCATACCACTCGGCCTTGTAGTCGGATTCGAAGGTGGACAGCACGATCGAGCCGTCCTTGCGCTTCGTCCAGTACGGGTTGAACGAGCCGTCCTTGAACGTGCCGGTGGCAAGGTCCTCGGGCATTTCGCGCGACTTGCCGTCGAAGGCGTTCGGTTCTTCCGCAAACCAGCTGCCGAGCGCGAAGCTGTTCTTTTCGGCATTCGCCTTGACGATGTCGACGACGGTCCTGCGGTCGAGATGGCCGCCGGAATGGCCCTGCTCGATCACGCCGGCCATGGAGCGCGCCGCGCTCGCAAGCTGGCCGATGTCGGCGGCGATGTCGGATGCGATGGCCTTGGCTTCCGTATCGGCCTGGGAATAGACGAGATCGGCGACGCGGTTCTGGCTTTGGCTGATGAGAACGGCATTGGAGACGAACATCACCAGGGCGATCGTGCCGCCGGTGACCGCAATAAGCTTCGTCGCAAGCGACTTGGCCTGGAACTTGAACATGAAAATCCTCACGATGGGAGACGTCCGCGGCGGATGGCCGCGAAGGGGCACATTCGTTTTGCGGGGGGCTCCATCATGGAGGGCGGGGCGCGCGACCAGCGCCAGAGACGGGGCGGACCTCGTTCATCAAGGCCGATGTCTGAGGATTTCAGTAACCGGTAAGATATTAATAAATAGCCATGCTTCCCCGCCCCGGGATGGTTCGGCTGCCTGATTTTTCAGGCGCCGCGCGGCGAATGCGACGCCTGGTTTGCGGTCTGCCCGCCCACACTGACGCGGCGGTTGTATCCGCCGTCAGACAGCGGCGTCCACGGCGGGGGCGAAGGGGATGGAGGGCTGGGCGCCGGGCTTGAGGCAGGCAAGCGAGCCGGCCACGGCCGCCCGTCGAAGGGCATCCTTGAAGGCAAGGCCGGCGTCGAGCGAGGCGGCGAGATAGCCGCAGAACGTGTCGCCCGCCCCGACCGTGTCGACCGGCTCGATCTTGAGGCCCGCGGCGCGGAAGATCTCGTTCTTGCGAATGGCGACGACGCCGTCGGCGCCGAGCGTCACGATGATCGTCTGGCCGCTTCCGGCATGGAGCTTCTGCATGGTCGCCTTGCGTTCCTCGTCGGAAAGCTCGCCCTTGCCGACGAAGAGGTCGAACTCGTTCTCGTTGGCGACGAGGATGTCGGCCATCGCGCCGAGCCGTCCGGCGGCCGCGCTGAAGGGTGCGATGTTGACGATCGAGATGACGCCCTTTTGCCTGGCGGCGACGAGCGCGGCCTCGATGGCGGCGCTCGGGATCTCGAATTGCAGCATCAGGTAGTCGCCGCGCGACATGGCGCCGACCGCGCGCCGGGCATCCTCCTCCGCGACCGTGCCGTTGGCGCCGGGCACGACGACGATGACGTTCTCCCCGTCGTTCTCGGCAACGAGGATATGGGCTGTGCCGGTCGCTTCCGCCGCCGAGCGCACGGCATTGAGGTCGACGGCGGCGTCGGCGAGGAGGGCGAGCGCCTGGCTGCCCAGCCGGTCGTCGCCGACGGCGCCGGCCATGCGCACCATGGCGCCGGCCCGGCGGGCGGCGAGCGCCTGGTTGGCGCCCTTGCCGCCGGCGGCGGTGGTGAAGCTGGTGCCCATCACCGTCTCGCCCGGCTTCGGCAGGCGTTCAGGCGTGGCGATGAGGTCCATGTTGATGGAGCCGAGGACGGTGATCATGAGAGCTGCCCCTTGTCGTTTCGCCCGGACACTGCCCGAGGCGGTCAGTCCTCGTCAACCACCCTCAGCCGCAACTGGCCCGTCCGGCTCTCCGCCACCGCCTCCCGCGCGTGCGAAAGCTCCGAAACGGTCTCGAATTCGAGCTCGCCGATGCGCGCGCCACGGCGCGCAAGCTTCTCCGTGGACGTCAGAATCAGGTCCACGTCCTTCTGCGCGGCGGTGAAATGGCCATGCAGCTTGCGCACCCGGTCGTCGAGCCGCGTCAAATCGTCCATCAGCCGCGCGACCTCGCCCTGGATGACATGCGCCTGCTCGCGCATCCGCTGGTCCTTGAGGAGCGATTGCAGCACCTGCACCGAAAGCATCAGCAGCGATGGCGAGACGATGACGATGCGGGCGCGATGCGCGCGCTGCACGACGGGCTCGAAATTCTCGTGGATACTGGCGAAGATCGATTCAGAGGGGACGAAGAGGAAGGCGGTGTCCTGCGTCTCCCCGGCAAGGAGGTACTTTTCCGAGATGTCCCGGATATGCACCTCCATGTCGCGGCGGAACTGCTGGGCGGCGATCTTCGCGGCCTCTGGCGAGCGCCCGTCCGCCATGGCGTTCCACGCCTCCAGCGGGAACTTCGCGTCGACGACGAGCGGCGGCTGGCCGTTCGGCATGCGTATGGTGCAATCGGGGCGCACGCCGTTGGAAAGCTGCGCCTGGAACTGGTAGGCGCCGGGCGGCATGGCGTCGGCGATGATCGTCTCCATGCGTGACTGGCCGAAGGCGCCGCGCGTCTGCTTGTTGGAGAGAATGGCCTGGAGCCCGACCACGTCCTTCGCCAGCGACTGGATGTTCGTCTGGGCATTGTCGATCACCGCCAGCCGCTCCTGCAGGCGGCGGAGATTCTCGTGCGTTGCCCTGGTCTGCTCGGAGATCGACTGGCCGAGCCGCTGCGTCAGCCCGTCGAGCCGGCTGTTGATCGCCTGGTTCGTCTCGGCCTGCTTGCTGCCGAACACCTCCGCCATGGCGGCGACGCGCCCCTGCATCTCGGTCTGCGCCTTCAGGAGCTCGGAAAAGCGCACCTCCGCCATCGCCGCCGCCTCCCGCTGGCGAGCCTGGCTGCGGCGCGCGGAAAGGAGCCCGAAGGCCGCCAGCAGCACGGCCGCAAGCAGCACCAGAGCCGGGCCGGGGCCGCCGAGCCGGTGGAGGGAGGAGGAGACGAGCGCGTCGAATGCGGGATCGATCATGCCGCGACCATAGCACGGATTGCGGCGGAAACCAGATCATAACGTGAACAAATCGCCGGAGCGGCCGGTGAAGTCGATTGAAAGCGCAAAAAAACCGCGCTAAGGGAGGCGCATGACCATCAAGCCGCTGATTATCCTTCCCGATCCGATCCTCCGCCAGGTTTCCAGGCCCATCGAAACCGTCGACGGCGAGGTGAAGAGGCTCGCCGACGACATGCTGGAGACCATGTACGATGCCCCCGGCATCGGCCTTGCCGCCATCCAGATCGGCGTCGCCCGCCGCATGCTCGTGCTGGATGTCTCCAAGGACGGCGAGGACAAGACGCCGCTCGTCTTCATCAACCCGGAGATCGTCACCGCCTCGGATGCGCGCTCGGTCTATGAAGAGGGCTGCCTGTCGATCCCGGACTATTATGCCGAGGTCGAGCGCCCGGCGTCGATCACCGTCCGGCATCTCGACCGCGAGGGCATGGAGCAGGTGACGGAGGCCGAGGGCCTGCTCGCGACCTGTCTCCAGCACGAGATCGACCACCTCAACGGCGTGCTGTTCATCGACCATATTTCCAAGCTGAAGCGCGAGATGGTGATCCGCAAGTTCACCAAGGCGGCCAAGATGCGCGGCAGCAAGGCGCTCTGAGGCGGCAATAGCCGCCCGCAATCCATTTCACGGGAGGCTGACCGATGGCCCTTCGCATCATCTTCATGGGCACGCCGGATTTCTCCGTCCCGACGCTGGAGGCGCTTGCCGAGGCGGGCCACGAGATCGTCGCGGTCTATTCGCAGCCGCCGCGCCCGGCCGGCCGCCGCGGCCTCGAACTGGTGAAGTCGCCGGTGCACCAGGCCGCCGAGCGGCGTGGCATTCCCGTCTTCACGCCCGTCAATTTCCGCGCGGAAGCCGACCGCGAAGCCTTCCGCGCCCATGCGGCGGATGTGGCGGTGGTGGTCGCCTATGGCCTCCTGCTGCCGGAAGCGATCCTGACCGGCACGCGCCTCGGCTGCTATAACGGCCATGCCTCGCTCCTGCCGCGCTGGCGCGGCGCGGCGCCCATCCAGCGGGCGATCATGGCGGGCGACGACGAGACCGGCATGATGGTGATGAAGATGGACAAGGGCCTCGATACCGGCCCCGCCGCGCTCACCCGCCGCGTGGCCATAAGCGAGAACATGACGGCCGGCGCGCTGCACGATGCCTTGATGCAGGTGGGCGGCGCGCTGATGGCCGAGGCCATGGGCCGGCTGGAGGCCGGCGACCTGCCGCTGACGCCGCAGGCGGAAGAAGGCGTGCTCTACGCCGCCAAGATCGACAAGGCAGAGACCCGCATCGACTTCTCGAAGCCTGCAAGCGACGTGCACAACCATATCCGCGGCCTCTCACCCTTCCCCGGCGCCTGGTTCGAGCTGCAAATCGGCGGAAAACCGGAGCGCGTGAAGGTGCTGGCGAGCGAGCGGGCGGGCGACGGCGTGTCGAAGCCCGCCGGGACGGTGGTCGACGACCGGCTGACCATTGCCTGCGGGAAGGGCGCGGTGCGCCTCGTGCGGTTGCAGAAGGCAGGCGGCAAGCCGCTGGATGCGGCGGATTTCCTGCGCGGCACGCCGGTTTCGGCCGGCGAGGTGCTGGGCTGATGCCGCGCTACCGGCTTCGCATCGAATATGACGGCACGCCCTATGTCGGCTGGCAGCGGCAGGAGAACGGTCCTTCCGTACAGGGCGCCGTCGAGGCGGCAATCCTGTCGCTGACGGGCGAGACGGTCTCGATCCGCGGCGCGGGCCGCACGGATTCCGGCGTCCATGCCATGGGGCAGGTCGCCCATGCCGATCTTTCTCGGCAATGGAAGGAGCACACGCTGAGGAACGCCCTCAACGCGCATCTCGGCATGGCCGGCGAGCACGTCGCGATCCTCGATGCGGCCGAAGTGCCGGACGATTTCGACGCCCGCTTCTCCGCGAAGAAGCGGCATTATCTCTACCGCATCATCTCGCGCCGCGCGCCCTTGGCGCTGGAGGCGAACCGGGCTTGGTTCGTCGCCAGGGAGCTGGATCACGAGGTGATGCACGCCGCGGGCCAGGTGCTGGTCGGCAGGCACGACTTCACCACCTTCCGCGCCGCCCAGTGCCAGGCGAACAGCCCCGTGCGCACCATCGACAGGCTGGAGGTGACGCGCAGCGGCGAGCTGATCGAGATCCGCGTCTCGGCGCAGAGCTTCCTGCACAACCAGATCCGCTCCTTCGCCGGCACGCTGAAGCTGGCGGGCGAGGGCAAGTGGACGGTGGACGACGTGCGCGCCGCGCTGGAAGCGTGCGACCGCAAGGCCTGCGGCCCGGTGGCGCCGCCGGACGGGCTTTACTTCATGGCGGTGGATTACTGAGCCATCTAGAGCAATTCCAGCAAAAGTGTGCAGCGGTTTTGCGTCCGGAATTGCGTAGAAACAAAAGGATAGAGCGTTTTCGCGATTCGAAGAAAAGCGGAAATGCCCTAGCCGGGCAGCATGCCGAGGATGCGCTGCAATTCCTGCCCGACGATCATCGGCGGCAGAACGTAGATCGCGGTGATCGCCGCCGCCAGCAGGTTCTGCTTGCCGACGCACATCCAGACGAGGCGGAATTGCAGCACGACGCTCGCGCCGAATACGGCGTAGAGCAGCAGGCCGGCAAAGGGCGCGCTCTGCGGCAGGACGAGCGACAGCGCGAAGGGCAGCGCCGCCGCATAGGCGAAGGGCACGGAAATCCAGTTGCTCGCCGTCACCACGGTCGCAAGAAACCTGCCGTAGCCGAGCAGGCGGGCCAGCGCGACGAGCAGCACGAGCGGCAGCAGCCAGCCGATGATGTCGATCACCAGCAACCTGATGACGAAGCCGGCGCCGGCCGGCGTGCCCGCCGGCATGCCGGCGAGATAGTAGAGCCGCCACGAGGCCCAGATGACGGCGAAGGCCGGCAGGCACCAGGCGAAGGCCCAGAAGGAGCGGACGAGCCCGCGCAGGGTCAGGTCCAGCCAGCCGAACCCCTCCTGCTTCTGCTTCAGCAGCAGGTAGATGCCGCTCAGATAGTGGAGGACCTCGTCAAGACCGGGCATCGCCGAACCAGCGCGCGATGAAGGTCTCGTAGATCACGGTCAGCGTCTCGAGATCGGCTACCGCCACCCGCTCGTCCACCATATGCATGGTCTGGCCGACGAGGCCGAATTCCACGACCGGGCAATAGTCCTTGATGAAGCGCGCATCGGAGGTGCCGCCCGTCGTCGAGAGCTTCGGCGCACGGCCGGTCACGGCCTCGACGGCGCCCGACAGCGAGGCGATGAGCTGGTTGTTGCGCGTCAGGAAGACATGGCTCGGCCGCTCGGCCCATTGGATGTCGTAGCGCACGGGCGCGCGGCCGGGCCGGAGCTTCTCGTCCCGCGCGGCGGCGTCGAGCCGGCGCACGATCTCGGCCATCACGGTCTCGGCGGTCCAGGCGTCGTTGAAGCGGATGTTGAAGCTGGCGCTCGCCTCGGCCGGCACGACGTTGGTGGCGCGGTTGCCGACGTCGATTGTCGTCACTTCGAGGTTCGACGGCTGGAAATTCTCCGTGCCGGCGTCGAAGGGCGGGTGCATCAGCGCGTCGGTGAGCGCGATCACGCCGCGCACCGCATTGTCGGCAAGGTGCGGATAGGCGGCGTGGCCCTGCACGCCACGCACGGTGAGCGTGCCGGAAACGGAACCGCGCCGGCCGATCTTGATCATGTCGCCGAGCTGGTCCGGATTGGTCGGCTCGCCGACGAGGCAGGCATCCCAGCGCTCGCCGCGTTCGGCCGCCCATTGCAGCAGCTTGACCGTGCCGTTGACGGCCGGGCCTTCCTCGTCGCCGGTGATGAGGAAGGAGACGGAGCCCTTCGGCGGGCCGTTCTTCTCGATGTGGCGCGCGACGGCGGCGACGAAGCAGGCGATGCCGCCCTTCATGTCGACGGCGCCGCGGCCGAACATCTCGCCGCCGGAAATCTCCGCGCCGAACGGGTTATGCGTCCAGGCGGCCGCATCGCCGACCGGCACCACGTCCGTATGGCCGGCGAACATCAGGTGCGGGCCCTCGGTGCCGATGCGGGCATAGAGGTTCTCGATATCGGGCATGCCGGGCTCGCTGGCGACCATGCGCTCCACCGTGAAGCCGAGCGGCTCCAGCATGGCGGCAAGCGCCGTCAGCGCGCCGCCTTCGGCCGGCGTCACGGAAGGGCAGCGGATGAGGGTCGCGAGGTTTTCGATCGGGTCGGCGGAGGTCATGGGCATGCGTCACGGCACCTGAAAGGGAGAGAATCGAGGTGTAGCCGATCGTTCGGGGCCTGTCACGCGCGGCCGATGCGCGCGCTCAATCCTTCGGCCGGTCGGGCAGGCGGCCGTAGTCGTTCGGGCCGGGCGTGCCGGGCCAGACGAGGAAGACGAAGAGCGCGAGGAAGGAGATGGCGGGAATGAACAGGCAGACGATCAGCGGCAGCGGCAGGTTCATGTCGTGCAGCCGCTTGATCGTCAGCATGATCGAGGAGACCGTCGAGACGATGGCGACGATGAAGAAGGCGAAGGCCCAGAACAGGAAGGCCGGGTCTTCCTTCGGCACGACGACGATGCGGGTAAGCGCCGCCGAGAGCAGCATCAGCCAGAAGGCCCAGCCGAGCGCGAAGGGCACGCGGCTGAGGCGGCCGGACCAGCCGAAGAAGAGCCAGGCAAGGGTCGGTCCCCGCTCTTGCCCGGCCGCCATGGATCAGTCCCTGAGGAGTTCGTTGATGCCGGTCTTCGAGCGGGTCTGTGCGTCGACGCGCTTGACGATGACGGCGCAGTAGAGGCTCGGGGCCACAACGCCGTTCGGCATGGTCTTGTCGGAGGGCATGGAGCCGGCGACGACGACCGAATAGGGCGGCACTTCGCCATAGGTCACCTCGCCCGTCGCGCGGTCGACGATCTTGGTCGACTTGCCGATGAAGACGCCCATGCCGAGCACGGAGCCCTCGCGCACGATGCAGCCTTCGACGACTTCCGAGCGAGCGCCGATGAAGCAATTGTCCTCGATGATCGTCGGGCCGGCCTGCATGGGCTCCAGCACGCCGCCGATGCCGACGCCGCCCGAGAGGTGCACATGCTTGCCGATCTGCGCGCAGGAGCCGACCGTCGCCCAGGTATCGACCATCGTGCCCTCGCCGACATAGGCGCCGAGATTGACGAAGGAGGGCATCAGGATGGCGTTCGGCGCGATATAGGCCGAGCGGCGCACCACGCAGTTCGGCACGGCGCGGAACCCGGCCTTCTCGAACTCGTTGACGCTCCAGCCGTCGAACTTTGAGGGCACCTTGTCCCACCACGACGAATCCCCGGGGCCGCCCTTGACGATCTCCATCGGGTTGAGGCGGAAGGAGAGCAGCACGGCCTTCTTGAGCCACTGGTTCACCGTCCAGTTGCCGTCCTCGCCGCGCTCGGCGACGCGCACCTTGCCGCTGTCGAGCAGGTTCAGCGAGGCCTCGACCGCATCGCGCACTTCGCCGCGCGTTGAGGTGTTGACGCCGTCGCGTTCCTCGAAGGCGCGCTCGATGGTTGCGGAAAGAGTGGCGAGGTCGTGCGTGCTCATCGGAATTCCTTAAACTTCGACGCTTATTTTCGATTGTCGGGATGCCGGAAGGTCGATTTCATCAATCAGCAAGATGCTCTAGAGCAAGTGCCGGGAAAGATGAAGCCCCTTTCCGGCAGATACTGTCGCACGGGCGAACGGGTAATCCCGTGAGATGTGAAAGCAGGAAAACGAGATGGCAAGATTGAAGAAGAAGAGCCTGCGCCGGAAGGACGGCGTCTGGGATCCGTTGGCAGACAGCGCGCAGGACAAGCACCGCGCCGCCGTGGTGCCGCAGACGCCGCAATCGGCAAATCCCGCCTACCGGCTCGCCTATGTCGACGACGACTTCCTCTGCCGCGAGGAATTGCGCCCGGTGCGCCTGCAGCTCGAATTGCTGAAGGTCGAGATGATGCTCGCCGAGCGCGGCATCAAGTCGACCGTCGTCATGTTCGGCGGCGCGCGCATTCCCGCCCCCGGCCAGGAAGCCTGGGCGGCGCGCAACGAGACGCAGCGCGTCAATCTGGAAGCGGCCTCGGTCTATTACGAGGAAGCCCGCAAATTCGCCCGCATGTGCTCGCAAAGGTCGGCCGAGCTCGGGTTCAAGGAATATGTCGTCGTCACCGGCGGCGGGCCGGGCGTCATGGAGGCGGGCAACCGCGGGGCGACCGATGTCGGCGCGCCCTCGATCGGCCTCAACATCGTGCTGCCGCACGAGCAGGCGCCGAACGCCTATGTCACGCCGGAGCTCAGCTTCAACTTCCACTATTTCGCGGTCCGCAAGATGCACTTCCTGCTGCGCGCCAAGGCCGTGACGGTCTTCCCCGGCGGCTTCGGCACGATGGACGAACTGTTCGAGACGGTGACGCTGATGCAGACCGGCCGCATGGCGCTGGTGCCGCTGATCCTGTTCGGCAGGGAATTCTGGCACAAGATCATCGATTTCGAAGCGCTCGCCGCCTTCGGCACGATCGCGCCCGGCGACATCGAGCTGATGCAGTTCGTCGAGACGGCGGACGAGGCCTGGGACATCATCGTGAAGTTCTACGAGAAGCTGGAAGCCGAGCAGGCGGCCGCCGCGCACGGCTGAGGGGCCTTTCATAAAAGACGCCCCGGCCTCGCCGGGGCGTCAGCTTGTCGACAAACCTTGCTCCATCCACTGCCGTCATCCTCGGCCTTGTGCCGAGAATCTGCCAGCGCATTGAAAATGGAGACGTCGCAGATGCTCGGGACAGGCCCGGGCATGACGAAAGAGAGGTTGTCGCACTTTATCAGTAGTCTGGACGCCCCGGCGAGGCCGGGGCGTTGCGGTCGGATGTGCTTGCCGAAATTGCCTATTTTTTGTGGCGCCTGCCCATCTCGTCCAAGGTGATGAAACCATCGCCGTTGCGGTCGCGCTGCTTGAACATCGCGGTCGCGGCGGCCTGCATCTCCGCCTTGGTCAGCGTGCCGTTCTTGTCGGCGTCGGCGCGTTCGAACATGCGGGCGCCCATGCGGTCCATGTGTGCGTCGCGAAGCGCCGCCCGGGCGGCGTCCCTCGCTTCGCCCTCGCTCGCCTTGACCTCGCGGAAGGCCTTGCGGGCGTCGCGGAAGGCTTCGCGCCTGGCGTCGACCTCTGCCTTCGTCACCTCGCCGTTCTTGTCGGCATCGAAGCGCTCGAACATCCGCGTGGCGCTCGCCAGCATCTCGTCCTGCGAAATCTTGCCGTCCTTGTTCGTGTCGAGCCGGTTCAGCATGCGCTCGGCGCGCTTTTCGCCGCCCTTGCCATGATGCCACTTGCCCTTGCCCGGACGGGCGTCGGCGGTATCGAGCACGCCGTCCTTGTTGCTGTCGCGCCGCTCGAAGATCTTCTCCGCCGCGGCGAGCACCTCGGCCTCGGAGAGCGTGCCGTTCTTGTCGCTGTCGGCCTGCTCGAACATCCTGCCGGCGCCCGGCAGCATGTAGGGGCCGCCTGCCCGCAGCGTCTCGCGGGCCTTGTCCTTGTCCGCCTTGCCCGCCTCGCGAACGGCCTTGCGGGCATCCTTGAAGGCTTCGTGGCGCGCCTTGATCTCGTCTTTCGTCACCTGGCCGTTGCCGTCGGCGTCGAAGGCCTTGAAGGCGGTGGAGACATTCGCCTTGAATTCGGTGAGCGAGACCTTGCCGTCCTTGTCGGCGTCGAGGCGCTCGATCATCGCGGCATGGCGGTGATGATGCTTGCCTTCGCCCTTGGCGGCGAAGGCGGGGGCGGCTGCGCCCGAGAAAACGAGGGCGGCGGCGACGGCGCCGAGAAGAAGTTCCTTTTTGGCCATGGTCGTTCCTTTCATCCATCCTTGTCCCTTGGGGGCAGGATAGGGGGAACGCCGGCGGGCGCCAGTTACAAATTGGTAATTCAACCTTTTGACCGGAAAAGGCTTTTTCCGTGTCCGCAATGGGGCTCCCGCGCCGGCTAGAGAAGCGCGTTGAGGAAGGCCGTCAGGTCGGAGGTCGCATAGTCGATATGCCGGTCTTCCTGCGTGCGCTTTTCCCAGGCGTCGACGAATTCGTGGCTGGCGTCGCGCGGGGTGAGCAGCACGGTCTTCATGCCGAGCGTCTTCGGCACGACGAGGTTGCGTGGCAGGTCCTCGAACATCACCGCATGCGTGGTGTCCACCCGGTGCAGCGCCATGAACTTGTCATAGGTCGCGCCCGCCGGCTTCGGCACGTATTCCGCGGCCACGATGTCGAAGACGTCGTCGAAGTGATGGAAGATGCCGAGCGCCCTGGCGGCCATCTCGGCATGTTTCACGCTGCCGTTGGTGAAGATGAACTTGCGGCCCGGCAACGCCTGGATCGCCTCGCCGAGCGGCAGGTCGGGCGACAGCACGTCGTAATTGATGGCATGCGCCTTCTCCAGGAAGTCGGAGGGGTCGATGCCGTGGTGGATCATCAGCCCCTTCAGCGTGGTGCCGTGATCGAAATAGTATTGCTTCTGGAGCGCGCGCGCGTCCTCGCGCGACAGGCCGAGCAGCGCCGAGACATAAGCCGTCATGTTCTTGTCGATCTGCGCGAAGAGATCGACATGGTGCGGATAGAGCGTGTTGTCGAGGTCGAAGACCCAGTCACGCACATGGGAAAAATCGGCTTTGTTCGGAAGATCGCTCATGGCCGTCTTATGGCATGGCGCATGGCAGAGGGAAACGGATTTTTCCGTGCGGGAACGATGGATTCGGCAGGGCCGCCATGCTAGCGGGCCGGCATGGAACTCTGGATCCCCATCACCATCGCCGCCGCCTTCCTGCAGAACCTGCGCTCGGCGCTGCAGAAGCACCTGCAGGGCTCGCTCGGCACGCGCGGGGCGAGCTTCGTGCGCTTCGGCTACGGCTTCCCGCTGGCGATCCTCTATGTGACGATCCTCCACTGGGCCTTCGGCCTCGCCTTCCCGGCGCTGAACGGCACCTTCGCCTTCTGGGCGGTGATCGGCGGCCTGGCGCAGATCGTCGCGACCATGCTGCTCGTCTACCTCTTCTCGCTGAGGAACTTCGCCGTCGGCACGGCCTATTCCAAGACGGAGCCGGTGCAGGCGGCGATCTTCGGCTTCATGCTGCTCGGCGAGCGCATCACCTTCGGCGCGGTCGTCGCCATCATCGTCGGCGTCGTCGGGGTGATGCTGATCTCGCTCGCCCGCGCACCGCTCTCCTGGCGCAACACCTTCGCGGCGCTGACCAGCCGGACCGCCCTCATCGGCATTGCCTCCGGCGCCGTCTTCGGCGTGTCGGCCGTCGCCTATCGCAGCGCCTCGCTCTCGCTCGACGGGCCGGGGCCGATCATGAACGCGGCCGTCACGCTCGCCTGCGTCACGACGTTCCAGACCGCCTTCATGCTGGTCTGGATGGGCTGGAAGGACAAGCGGGAGATCGTCGACGTGCTGAAGAGCTGGCGCTCCTCGTCGCTGGTCGGCATTGCCGGCGTGCTCGGCTCGGCCTGCTGGTTCACGGCGATGAGCCTCCAGCAGGTCGCCTATGTGCGCGCGCTCGGCCAGATCGAGCTCGTCTTCACCTTCATGGCCTCGTATTTCCTCTTCCACGAGCGGGTGAACCGCGCGGAAGTGGCCGGGTGCCTGCTGATCGTCTGCGGCATCCTCGGCCTTCTCTTCCTGTGATCGTCAGGGCACGAGAAGCGTGCCCGCGCCGTGCTCGGTGAAGAGTTCGAGCAGCACCGAATGGGCGGTCTTGCCGTTGAGGATGACGACGCCCTGCACGCCCGCCTTGATGGCCTCGATGCAGGTCTCGACCTTGGGGATCATGCCGCCGGAGATCGTGCCGTCCTTGATGAGCGCGCGCGCCTCGGCGACGGAAAGCTCCTTGATGAGCTGGCCGTTGCTGTCGAGCACGCCCGGCACGTCCGTGAGGAAGAGCAGGCGCGTCGCGTTCAGCGCGCCGGCGATGGCGCCGGCGAAGGTATCGGCATTGATGTTGTAGGTATGGCCGTCGCGGCCGGGGGCGACCGGGGCGATGACCGGGATCATCTCGGATTTCGCAAGCAGGTCGATCAGCGTGCGGTCGACCTCCACCACTTCGCCGACGAAGCCGAGGTCGAGGATGCGCTCGATATTGCTGTCCGGGTCGACGACGGTCTTTTTGGCCTTCTCGGCGAAGACCATGTTGCCGTCCTTGCCGCACAGGCCGATCGCCCATTCGCCGGTCTGGTTGATGAGCGCGACGATCTCCTTGTTGATCGAGCCGGCCAGCACCATCTCGACGATCTCGACCGTCTTCTGGTCGGTGACGCGCAGGCCCCCCTCGAACTTCGATTCGATGCCCATCTTCGTCAGCATCGCGCCGATCTGCGGCCCGCCGCCGTGCACGACGATGGGATTGACGCCGGACTGCTTGAGGAGCGCGATGTCGCTGGCGAACGCCTTGCCGAGCTCCGGATTGCCCATGGCATGGCCGCCGTATTTCACGACGATGGTCTTGTTCTCGTAGCGCTGCATGTAGGGCAGGGCCTGGGCAAGAAGACGGGCTTGGGTTTCGCTTTCGGTCAGGGACATGGCGGCCTCGTGGGAATGGGTGGGGGCCTGTTTAACGCATGTTTTGCGACGATGGAATGATCCCCTTGGCCGGTGGCGCAAAAAGCCGAGGGGGAATATGATGCGCCGCGCGCCGGCCATATAGGCAAAGGCGCACCGTCGTTCCTATATGTAAGGAGAGGCAAGGTCCTCGCGGCAGTCGTTTCAACCAAGAGAGCATGAGCCGATGACGGCGTTCGACCGAGAGATGAGGAAACCGTGCTGCGACGAGGTGATCGCGGGCGAATACGTGCTCGGGATGCTCTCCGCCGACGAGTGCCGAAAGGTCGAGGCGCGGCTGCGGCGGGACGGCCAGTTCGCGGCCATGGTAGGCCGCTGGCAGGAAAACCTCGCCACCTCCGATGACGATGCGGCGCTGCACCCGCCGCCCGGCATGCGCGCGCCCATCGGGCAGGACCTTCTCGTCGACACGCCGTGCGACGCCGTCTTTTCCGGCAGGGTCTCCGGCGGTTGCTGGCATTCGCTGACGCTCTGGCGCGCCTTCGCCTTCGCCTCCTTCGCCGTTGCCGCCGGCCTTGCGCTTTCGCTGAGCGCGCTTCTTGCGCCGCGCCCCGTCAGCGGTGGCCGTCTGGTCGCCGACCTTTCCGGCGGGAATGCCGCGGTCGGCCTCCTCGCCCGCTATGACGATGCGAGCGGGGCCTTGGAGGTCACGCCCGTCGCCGCTGGCGGGAAGAAGGCCGGATCGCTGGAATTCTGGCTGTCGGAGACGGGCATGCCACCCGTTTCGCTCGGCATCCTGCCGCAGACGGGCGAGGGCCGCTTCGCCGTGCCGCCGGACGTGCGCGGCCGGCTTGCCGAGGGCGCAACCATTTCCGTCAGCCTCGAACCGTCAGGCGGCTCGCCAACCGGCGGCATGACCGGCCCGGTGCTCGCCACCGGCGCCGCCCGTTTCGACTGAGCGGCCCTAGCGGTCGATGGCCCCGAGGATCGCGGCGCGCAGTTCGTCGAGACCGCGGCCCTTTTCCGATGACGTGGCAAGCACCTCCGGATAGGCGGCGGGGTGCTTGGAGATTTTCTCCAGCGTTTCGCCGATGAGCCGCGGTACGCCGGCATCCTTGATCTTGTCTGTCTTCGTCAGCACGACCTGATAGGAGACCGCCGCCTTGTCGAGCAGCGCGAAGACCTCGTCGTCGTTCTTCTTGACGCCGTGGCGGCTGTCGATCAGCACATAGACGCGCTTCAGCGTCGAGCGCCCGCGCAGGTAATCGAAGACGAGCTTCGTCCAGGCGTCGACCTGCTCCTTCGGCGCCTGGGCATAGCCGTAGCCGGGCATGTCGACCAGCGCCATCGGCGGCAGGTCGTCCTCGGCGCCGGAAAAGCCGTCCGGCACGAAATAGTTGAGCTCCTGCGTGCGGCCGGGCGTGTTGGAGGTGCGCGCCAGCCCCTTGTGGCCGACGAGCGCGTTGATCAGCGACGACTTCCCCACATTGGAGCGGCCGGCAAAGGCGATCTCCGGCGGTCCCTCGGGCGGCAGGAATTTCATGGCCGGCACGCCGCGGATGAAGATCCACGGGCTGCCGAACAGCGGCTTGTCGCGCGGTGGCGTCGTCTCGGTCATTGCTTGCGCCTTCTCTGTCGGGCTTCCGGATTCCGGGTTTTGGCCGCGAAAGTCAAGCGCGCCGCGGCTACGGGGAATGGGGCAAAAGAAAAACCCCGGCACGAGGCCGGGGTTCTGCCTGCCGCCTGACGGGCCGTCAGGATGGCTTGGTTTTGTTGCCGAACAGGCCCTTCAGATTGTCGAACAGCTCGATCTTCACGCCGTGGCGCTTCATGATGATCGCCTGCTGGATGATCGACAGCGTGTTGTTCCAGGCCCAGTAGATGACGAGGCCGGCCGGGAAGGTCGCCAGCATGAAGGTGAAGATCAGCGGCATCCAGGTGAAGATCATCGCCTGGGTCGGGTCCGGCGGCGTCGGGTTCATGCGCATCTGCAGGAACATGGTGATGCCCATGATGATCGGCCACACGCCGATGAGCAGCATGTGCGGCACCTCGAAGGGCAGCAGACCGAACAGGTTGAAGAGCGACGTCGGGTCGGGCGCCGACAGGTCGCGGATCCAGCCGAAGAAGGGCGCGTGGCGCATCTCGATAGTGACGTAGATCACCTTGTAGAGCGCGAAGAAGACCGGCACCTGGAGAAGGATCGGCCAGCAGCCCGCCAGCGGATTGATCTTCTCCTCCTTGTAGAGCTGCATCATGGCCTGCTGCAGCGCCATGCGGTCGTCGCCGTGCTTGGCCTTCAGTTCCTCCATCTTCGGCTGCATCTTCTTCATGTTCGCCATGGAGGCGTACTGCTTGCTGGCAAGCGGGAAGAAGAGACCCTTGACGACGATCGTGGTGAGCAGGATCGCGATGCCGAAATTGCCGAAATAGCGGAAGAAGAAGTCCATGAGCTGGAACATCGGCTTGGTGAAGAACCAGAACCAGCCCCAGTCGATCATCAGGTCGAAGCGCGGGATCGAATAGGACGTCTTGTACTGGTCGATGATCGGCACTTCCTTGGCGCCGCCGAAGAAGAGGTTCTTGACCTCGATCGACTGGCCGGGCGCGATGGTGATGTCGTCCTGGCGGTAGTCGGCCTGGTAGCGCGGGCGGCCGTCCTGGAAATAGGAGAAGCGCGTCTCGTAGGGCGTCGCCTGCGGCGGCACGAGCGCGGTCGCCCAGTACTTGTCGGTGATGCCGAGCCAGCCGCCGGTCGCCTTGCCGGGCGCGACGGTGGTGTCCTTCTCGGTGTCCTTGTACTTCACTTCGTGCAGGCCGAGATCGCCGAGCACGCCGATGAAGCCCTCATGCAGCACGTAGACCGACGGGGTGGTCGGCTTGAAGAAGCGCGTCGTGCGACCGTAGGGCGAAACCGCGATGGCTGCGTCCGTGCGGTTCTCGATGTTGTCGCTCACGGTGAACATGTAGTGTTCGTCAACCGAGATCGTGCGGGTGAAGGTGACGCCCTCGTCGTTGGTGAACGACAGCTTGACCGGGCTCGCCTGCGTCAGCTTGCCGGCGCCGTCCTGCGTCCAGACGGTCTGCGGGCCGGGCATCTGGCCGGTCGCCTCGCTGCCGACATAGCCGATCTCGGCGAAGTAGCCATGCTCGGTCTCGGCCGGGCTGAGCAGCGTGATGATCGGGCTCGTCTTGTCGACGGTCTCGTGGAATTCCTTGAGCTTCAGGTCGTCGAAGCGGGCGCCCGTCAGGTTGATGGAGCCGGAGAGGGCGGGCGTGTCGATCTCGACGCGGGCGGACTTGGCAAGGGCCTCGTCACGCGTTTCGGTCGTGGTCGCGCCGGCCGCAGCGCCCGGCAGCGCGCCGTTCGTCCCGGTCGCGGCCGGCGTGGTGCCACCCGCGGCGGTGGTCGTCGTCTGCTCCGTCTGCGCGGGCTGCTGCGCTTCCAGCGCGACACGGTCCTTCTCGAGCTTGGGGTTCACGTAGAGGAACTGCCACGCGACGAGGATCAGCACGGACAGCGCGATCGCCACGAAATAATTGCGGTTGTTTTCCATCATTCTTTCCCGGGAGCAGCAGGGCGCTGCTGCTGCTTCTGTTTCCTGCCTGTCGCGATCCTGTCCTTGAGACCGGCTGCAAGCGTTTCGAAGGACGCGCCGAGCACATCCCGCCTGGCGACAACCACATAGTCGTGTCCGGGCTCCATTGCAAACCCGGCCGATAGCCGCACCGCCTCTTTGAGGCGCCGGCGCATGCGATTGCGCTCCACGGCATTGCCGTGCTTCTTGGTAACGGTGAAACCGACGCGGGGCGGCTCGTCCGGCATCTGCCGGTCGCGCACTTCGAGAAGGAACAGCGGTCCCTTGCGCCTCTCGCCCTCGCGCACAAAAAGAAACTGCGGACGGCTTTTCAGCCGTCCGACAGCAGATTGTCTAACAGTCTTGGTCATTGCCCGTCGCCTCTGTTCGGGCAGGCACGGCCTTAGGCCGAGAGACGGGCGCGGCCGCGGGCGCGGCGTGCGGACAGGACCTTGCGGCCGCCCTTCGTAGCCATGCGGGCGCGGAAGCCGTGACGACGCTTGCGGACAAGCTTGGAGGGTTGGTAGGTACGCTTCGACATTTATTTAATACCGCGGTGTGCGGCCCTTCTTGGGTTTGCGTTACGCAAGGAGCGTTGAAAGTCCGGCACGGCCCGGCCCTCGCGGGAAGGCAGCATTCCAGACGTGCGCGGCTTATAAGGGCAAAGACGGTGGAAAGTCAATCGCGCGCCGCGCAAGACGCGCCGCCGTCATAATCGTTAACGGGCTTGCAGCCGGCGATTGCATCGCGGCGGCATCGCGGAATGTCCTCCTGCCGTAACGTCAGGCCTGCGCGCTGATTTTCCCGGGATTTTTCAAGCCTGCGCCGCCCGTTGCAGCGCACGAGCCTCCGGCAACCGCATCAAAATCTAATTAACTTTTAGCAATTACCGTCTCTGCCAATGGCGAGATGGATCATGCCGTCTTGTCGACCTGCTGTCTGTTCCGGGAGTGAGATGTGAAGATACGCGGCAAGATTTACCTCATCGTGGGCGTGATGGGCCTCATCTCCGTCCTCATCGGCGGCATTGCCGTCCATGTGGTCTCGGAATTCAGCGACAAGCTGAAACAGTACGAGAACGCCGCCGACCGCGCCTTCCTCGGCGAGCACCTGAACCGCCAGGTCACCGCCGTCGTGATGGAAGCCCGCGGCATCTACGCCGCCAAGGACGCGGAAGGCGCAGGCAAGTTCGCCCAGGGCATCGCCAAGGAACTCGACGGCATCGACAAGACGCTGAACGAGTGGCGTCCGCTGGTTCCCGAAGAGCAGAAGGCCGCCTTCGACGCGGTCGTCGCGCGTGCCGCCGAGTTCCGCACCTTCCGCACGGAAACGGCGCGCCTCGGCACCGAGGGGGCGATCGTCGCCGCCAACACGCAGGGCAACAACGAGGGCAACCGCGCCAACCGCAAGGCCTTCCAGCAGGAAATCGACGCCGTCGTCGAGACGGACAACCAGAACCTTGCCGCCATCAAGGACGACATCTCCGCCTTCGAGACGCTGATGCTGACCCTGGTGCTCGGCACCGTCGGCGCCGGCCTCGTGCTCGGCGGCGGCATCGCGTTCTACATCGCGACCAACGAGCTCAGCCGTCCGATCCAGAACGTCACCGAGACGATGAAGCGCCTTGCCGGCGGCGACCTCGACACCGAGGTGCCCTATGCCGCGCGCAAGGACGAGATCGGCGAAATGGCCGGTGCCGTCGCGGTCTTCCGCCAGAACGCCATCACGGTGCGCGACCTCAATGCCCAGGAGCAGATCCTGCGCGAGAAAAGCGCCGATCTCCAGTCCTCCATCGCCACCGTCGTGCATGCCGCCGCGGCGGGCGATTTCAGCTCGCGCATCGCCAAGGACTACCAGAACGACGACCTCAACCGCTTCGCCCACAGCGTCAACGAGCTCGTCGCCGGCGTGGAGGAGGGCATCGCCGAAACCCGCCGCGTCATCGGCGCGCTGGCCGAAGGCGACCTCACGCAGACCATGAACGGCAGCTTCCGCGGCGCCTTCGCCGAGTTGCAGCAGAACGTCAATTCGACGCTCGCCACGCTCCAGCGCACCATGCGCGAGGTGCGCGCCTCCACCGACGCGATCAACGCCAATTCCGGCGAGTTGCGCACGGCTTCCGACGACCTCTCCAAGCGCACCGAGCAGCAGGCCGCCGCGCTGGAGGAGACCTCCGCGGCGCTGGAAGAGATCACCGCCGCCGTCAAGAACTCGACGGAACGCGCCAGCGAGGCCAGCCTCATGGTCGGCGAGGCGACGCAGAGCGCCAAGCAATCCGGCGCCATCGTGCGCAACGCCATCGACGCCATGGGCCGCATCGAGCAGGCCTCCAGCGAGATCAGCCAGATCATTTCGGTCATCGACGAGATCGCCTTCCAGACCAACCTGCTTGCGCTGAATGCCGGCGTCGAGGCCGCCCGTGCGGGCGAGGCCGGCAAGGGCTTCGCCGTCGTCGCGCAGGAGGTGCGCGAGCTCGCCCAGCGCGCCGCAAGCGCCGCCAAGGACATCAAGGGCCTCATCACCAAGTCGGGCAGCGAGGTCTCCGTCGGCGTCAAATACGTGCAGGAGACGGGGACCGCGCTCTCCGACATCGAGACCCGCGTCGTCACCATCAACGATCGCATCCACGCCATCGCCACGGCCGCCCGCGAGCAGGCGACCGGCCTGCAGGAGGTCAGCACCGCCATCAACCAGATGGACCAGGTCACCCAGCACAATGCCGCCATGGTCGAGGAGACCTCGGCCGCCACGCACAAGCTCAAGGGCGAGGCCGACAGCCTTGCCGACCTCGTCGCCCGCTTCCGCACCGGCGACATGGCGGCGGCCCGTGTGGCGCCCGCGCGCGCCGAGGCCCGCCCGGTCGAATCGCCCGCGCGCCGCATGATCGGCAACGTCGCGCGCGCCTTCGGCGGCAACCGCGCGACGGCGGCCGCAGCCCAGGAGAACTGGGAAGAGTTCTGACAGGCCAGAGGTCATCATAAAAAAGGCGCGGCGGTCGCAGGACCGCCGCGCCTATGTCTTTCCTGTGGCGGCGTTGGAAAAAATGCCGCAATCCTCTATCATTGGCTGTCGGCGTGGCCGACGATATGTCGTCGATCCTGGGTCGCGATCTAGAGCGCCGCCTTGCGGCAGTCCGGGAGTGGAGACATGGTGGAAAGAGACGGGACGCCGCCCCTGACCGAGACGCCGGTGCCGGCGGTCGGTTTCCTGTCCGGCCTTTCCGGAAAGCTCCTCCTGCTCACCGCCGTCTTCGTCATGATCGCCGAGGTGCTGATCTTCGTGCCCTCGGTCGCCAACATGCGGCTGATGTGGCTGCGCGACCGGCTGAACACGGCGGCCGCCGCCAGCGTCGTCATCGAGGGCCTGCCGGACCAGGAGCTGCCGCGCCCCGTGCAGGAGGAGACCCTGCTGGCGACGGGCACCAAGGCGATCGTGCTGAAGAAGCAGGACGCCTCCCGCATGGTCGCCGCGGTCGACATGCCGCCGAGCGTGGACGCGCAATACGATCTTTCCGACGTCTCGCTGCCCGCCGCCATCTATGACGCCTTCGACACGCTGCTCTTCGGCGGCAACCGCGTCATCCGCGTCTACGGCCCGGTCGGCGAGACGACCACGCGCATCGAGCTGCTGCTCGACGAAGGCGCGCTGCGCCGCGCCATGCTGCACTACGCGCGCAACATCTCCATTATCTCCCTGGTCATCTCGCTGGTCACGGCAAGCCCGATCTTCTTCGCACTGAACCGCCTGCTGATCCGCCCGATCCGCCGCATGACCGCGAACATCCGCGATTTTGCCGCCGATCCCGCCAACCCGGCCCGCGTGCTGGAGCCGTCCGGCGGGCGCGACGAGATCGCCGTCGCGGGCGTTCACCTCGCCGCCATGCAGCAGACGCTGCAGCGCACGCTGAAGGAGCAGAAGAACCTCGCCGATCTCGGCCTCGCCGTGTCGAAGATCAACCACGACATGCGCAACATCCTCTCCTCCGCCCAGCTCATGTCGGACCGACTGTCGGATGTCGACGATCCCGTGGTCAAGCGCGTCGCGCCGAAGCTCCTGCGCAGCATCGACAGGGCCGTGGGCTATACGAACGAGGTGCTTTCCTACGGCCGCATGCGCGAGCCGGAGCCGCGCCGCCGCTTCGTCGCGCTCCACCCGCTGGTTCAGGAAGTCTCCGAGGTTCTGGCGCTCGATGCGCGCGGCGACATCGACTTCGTCGTGCAGATCGAACCCGGCCTTCAGGTCGATGCGGATGGCGAGCAGCTCTTCCGCGTCATCCACAATCTCTGCCGCAACGCCGTTGAGGCGCTGGCGCAGGAGGCGGGGCTCAAGCAGCGCGCCGTGCTGGTGACGGGCCTGCGCACGGGCAGCGTCGTGTCCATCGCCATCGAGGACAACGGCCCGGGCATGCCCGCCAAGGCGCGGGAAAACCTCTTCGCCGCCTTCCGCGGCTCCGTGCGCTCCGGCGGCACCGGCCTCGGCCTTGCCATCGCCCGCGAGCTGGTACTCGCCCATGGCGGCACGATCGCGCTCGTGGAAAAGGCGACGCCCGGCACGCTCTTCCGCATCGAGCTGCCGGACCGCCCCGTGCCCCTCGACGCCTTCCGCCACCGAGCCTGATGGCCGGGACTTGCCGCCGGGTCGGGGCGGCTCCATGAAAAAAGTACATTATTTCTCCGAAAGACGCTTGCAATGCGCCCGGCTACCCTTTAGAGAACCGCCTCGCAGCAGGGCACAACGACCCGCCACTGCCAGCGCACCCGTAGCTCAGCTGGATAGAGCACCAGACTACGAATCTGGGGGTCAGGAGTTCGAATCTCTTCGGGTGCGCCATTCTTCCCCTCTCGTGATTTCCCGCGTCATGCCGTGGCCGATATGCCACGCGGCGCGCGCTCCCTTTCGTCATGTTCCGCCGCGCCCGCACGGCTTCTCTTCAAATCCCCCCGCCGCTCGGCTAAGCAATGACAAGCGGTGCGTGTATGGCGCCGGCCAAACCAGGATAGCGGAAGGAAGCGGGACATGGCGAACAGCGTTATGCCGCGTGTATTGCGTCGCGTGATCTTCGCCGGGGTGCTGGTGCTGGCGGGCTGTGCCGGACGGCTGGAAGGCGTGCTGGTGCCGAGCGGCGAGGCACCGCCGGGCGTTTCCAAGGTGGACCTGCTGGTCGCGACCACGCGTGCGCCGTCCAGCCAGCCCGGCGTGCTCTTCTCCGGCGAGCGCGGTTCGCAGCTCGAACTGCGCGACATCGCCGTCTCCATCCCGCCCGATGCCAATCGCAAGGTCGGCCAGGTGCAATGGCCGAAGAAGCTGCCGGCCGATCCGATGAAGGATTTCTCGACCGTCAGCGTCAAGCCCGTCGAAAGCGCGCGTGCGGCCCGCACATGGCTCGACCATAACCTGCCGAAGAGCCGGCGCGTGTTCGTCTTCGTGCATGGTTTCAACAACCGCTACGAGGATGCCGTCTATCGCTTCGCGCAGATCGTGCACGATTCGAAGACCGACGCCGCCCCCGTCATCTTCACCTGGCCCTCGCGCGCCAGCATCTTCGACTATTCCTACGACAAGGAAAGCACCAACTATTCGCGCGACGCGCTGGAGGAATTGCTGCGCGCGGCGGTCGATACGCCTGAGGTCGGCGAGATCACCATCATGGCCCATTCCATGGGCACCTGGCTTGCGGTGGAGACGCTGCGCCAGATGGCGATCCGCGACGGGCGCGTGCCGAAGAAGATCCAGCAGGTCATCCTCGCCTCGCCCGACCTCGACGTCGACGTCTTCGGCCAGCAGCTCCGCGCCATCGGGCCGGAAAGGCCCCAGTTCACGCTCTTCGTCTCGCGCGACGACCGGGCGCTGACGCTCTCGCGGCGCATCTCCGGCAATGTCGACCGCCTCGGCCAGATCAACCCGGCTGAAGAGCCCTACCGTAGCATGCTCGAAAAGCAGGGCATCACCGTGCTCGACCTGACGGCGCTGAAATCCGGCGACCGGCTCAACCATGGAAAATTCGCCGAAAGCCCGGAGGTCGTGCGCCTCATCGGCAACCGACTGATCGCCGGCCAGTCCGTCACGGATTCGCAGGTGGGTCTGGGCGAGCGGCTCGGTGCCGTCGCGCTCGGCACGGCCCAGACGGTCGGCAGCGCCGCGAGCATCGTGGTCTCGACCCCCATTGCCGTCTTCGACCCCGTGACGCGAAAGAACTACGACGACCAGTGGCGCCGCCTCGGCAACTCCGTCGAGGACACGACGATCACGGCCGTCGGACAATGAAAAAGGCGGCCCCCGGGCCGCCTTCTCCGTTTGCTGCGGGGGATTATCGCACCCAGATCACTTCGCGCGTGCCGCGGTCGACGAGGACGGGGCGCTGGTCGATATAGATATAGCCGTAGCTCGGGTTTTCCGGCACCTCGACGATCTGCACCGTGTCCGGGATCACCACCCCGGCCTCGACCGGCCCTTCCAGGACGACGGGATCGACCGGGTGGCGCTCGACATAGGTGATCGTCGCCTCGGGAATGTCGGGCGAAATGCTGCCGGTCGTCGTCTGGACGTCAGGCGCGTAGATCACCTGGCGGCTGTCGGTCCGCACGATGACCGGGCGGTTGTCGACATAGACATAGGCAAGGTCCGGGTGCCTGGGGATCGGCGTCAGCGTCACGGTATCGTCGAAGCGCGTATCGGCGCTGACCGGGCCTTCGAGGATCACGGGCGGCGTCGGGTTTTCCATGACGTAGACGCGGGCGTCGTCGGGAACGGCGGCTTCCGCGCCGATCGCAAAGCCCGCAACGCCGCCGACGACGGCGCCGATCGGCCCGCCGACCACGGCGCCCGCCGCGGCACCCGCGGCCCCGCCGGCAGCGCCGCCGAGAACTTCCTTGTCGCGATCGTCCGCATGGGCGGCGGTGGCGCCGATGAGTGCCAGGGCGGCACCGGCCATGAGAATCTTGCGCATGTTCTTCTCCTTCGAATATCGGGTTTCCCACCCCTTCGGCGGAGACAACGCCGCATGTCCGGACCGGTTCCCCGGCAAGGCCCGTCGGGCATCACGATGTGTAACGCCTGTTAACCGGCCCCCTCAGGCGATCTCGGGATCGCGCCGGGCGATCTCGTAGTCCTCGTTGTGCACCTGGAGACCTTCCGGCGTCACCACGACGATGCCGTAGGCGGCGGGCTCGTCGACGGAGAGCGAGGCGTTCGGCGTGTCGAAGGGCATCGGCTGCTGGTGCACCGGGCTCTTGAAGATCGAGAAGGGGATGCCGCGGTGCGAGCCGCCGATCGTCCGGTGCACATGGCCGGCGAAGATATGCCGGACATTGCCGTGCCTGAGGACGAGATCGTAGAATGCATCCTCGTTACCGAGACGGATGGCGTCCATGCCGGTGAAGCCCGTCTTGTGCGGCGGGTGATGCATGAAGACGAGCACCGGAAGGCCGTTCGCGCCGCCGAGAGCCCGGTCGAGCCAGGCGAGGCGCCTTTCGCAGAGATAGCCGGCATGGCTGAGCGGATAGTCGTAGGGCGGGGCGAAGAGCGTGTCGAGCAGCACGACGCGGCAGTCGGTAAAGTCGATTGCCTGCTGCACGAAGCCGTTCTCGTCCGGCTGCACATGGGAGAAGGTCTCGAGGAACCGGTCGCGATAGTCGTGGTTGCCGATGGTGATGGCGGCGGGCGGCACGAGCAGCGAGAGGAGATCGCGCAGCCGCTCGTAGGAGAGCGTATCGGCGCGATGCGTCAGGTCGCCGGTGAAGATCACCCGGTCGGCGTCCGCGTGATGGCGGTTGACGTGCTCGATGCCGGCTAGCAGCCGCCGGTAGGGATCGAGGCCGATGATCGTCGCGCCCTCGGGCACCATGTGCAGGTCGGTGAAGATGATGAGTTTGGTCATGAAGCTTCTCTTGGCGGGAAAGGGCGCGGACCCTGTTGTCGTAGCGCGCGAACCTGTCGCATGAAAAGCTGTTGGAACGTATGACGATCTGATATATCAGGGCTGGAAGCAGCCGGGCGGCCGGCGAGAACGGAGCATGTCGACATGAGATGGAAGCGCACGATCCAGTTGCTGGACGTTCATTGCGAGGGCGAGATCGGCAAGGTGGCGATCGGCGGCGTGCCGAAGATCCCCGGCAACACGATCGCCGAGCAGCTCAATCACATCAACACGGTGGACGACAGCCTGCGCCGCTTCCTGTGCCTGGAACCGCGCGCGGCGGCGACCGGCTCGGTCAACCTTCTGGTGCCGGCCAAGCGCCCCGAGGCCGATGCCGGCTTCATCATCCTGCAGGCCGACCAGGCGCATGCCTCCTCGGGCTCCAACTCGATCTGCGTCACCACGGCGCTGCTCGAATCGGGCATCGTCGAGATGAAGGAACCGGAAACGATCGTCGTGCTCGACACCGCCGCCGGTCTGGTCAAGGCGACGGCGACCTGCCGCGACGGGCGCTGCGAGAAGGTGAAGCTGACCATGGTGCCGTCCTTCGTGCAGGAACTGGACGTCGAGATCGACACGCCGCACTGGGGCCGCGTGCGCTTCGACATCTCCTATGGCGGAATCTTCTATGCGCTGGTCGATGTCGACCAGATCGGCACGAAGATCGAGAAGGCCAATGCCCGCGCGCTCGTTGATGCCGGCATGGCGCTGAAGGATCTCATCAACAAATCGATGACGATCGTGCATCCGGAAATCCCCGAGATCAACGGCGTCGCCTATGTCATGTTCCGCGACCGGGACCCGGACGGCCTCGTGCGCACCGCCACGACCATGTGGCCGGGCCGCGTCGACCGCTCGCCCTGCGGCACCGGCAACTCCGCCAACCTCGCCACGCTGCACGCCCGCGGCCTTGCGAAAGTGGGCGACACGTTCCGCTCGCGCTCGATCATCGGCTCCGAGTTCGAAGTGGGGCTGGAGGCCGAGACCGAGGTCGCCGGCCGCAAGGCGATCATTCCCACCATCACCGGCCGCGGCTGGACCTTCGGCCTGCACCAGATCGCGCTCGACCCGACCGATCCGCTGGCGAACGGCTTCGCCATGACGGACACCTGGGGTCCGCAGGCGGGCGAGATCCGCTAGCGCGAGGCATGTTGCTCTGCGACGGTGCCGGCGGCGGCACCGTCGCAGGCGTTTCCAGGAAAGGACGGGCGGGTGGCTTCTTGCCCGCACAAGGAGATCGTTCACAAAAATAGAACGATCTGTCGTCCGGGCGGCCGGCTAGTTTGACGCTGGAAAGCTGGTATTTCTGATCCATCGCAAACGACAGAGCCTCAGGAGCTTTTCATGCCACAGAACGCCGTCGTCCTCGTCGGACGCATCCTCCTCGCCCTCATGTTCATCACGTCGGGCTATCCCAAGCTCATCGATCCCGCGGGCACGGCGGGCATGATCGCCGGTGCGGGCCTTCCGGCCGCCACCGCGCTCGCCTATCTCGCCGGCATCTTCGAGCTGGTCGCCGGCCTCTTCATCCTCGTCGGCTTCCAGACGAAGATCACCGCCTATCTTCTCGCCGCCTTCTGCGTCTTCACCGGCCTCGTCTTCCATAGCGGCGCGATCAACGTGCCGGACTTCCCGGAAGGCGCCAACGGCCTGCTGACCATGTTCAACGGCCTGATGATGTGGAAGAACATCACGATTGCCGGCGGCTTCCTCGTGCTCGCCGCCTTCGGCCCGGGCTCCATCTCGCTCGACGCCCGCCGCGCCGCAGCCTGAATATCGGCAAAGTCCCGATCCTCCCGAAACCCTTCCCGGCCTGCCGGGGAGGGTTTTTCCGTGTCCGGGCCGCCCATGCGCTGGAAAGCCGCCGCTCTTGCTGCTATGCGCAGGCAAGACAGTCATGCGGGAGATGCCGATGTTTTCCAATTCCTTTCCGGACAGAGACGTGATGGCGGAGCTGATGGCCCGCATGCTGTGGGAGATCAGGGCGGTGCATTTCCGCCCGGAAGAGCCCTACAAGCTCGCCTCCGGCATGGCATCCCCCGTCTACATGGACTGCCGCAAGCTGCTCTCCTATCCGCGCATCCGCTCGGCGATCATGGATTTCGCGGCCGCGACCATCACCCGCAATGCCGGCTTCGAGCGTTTCGACGTGATTGCCGGCGGCGAGACGGCCGGCATTCCCTTCGCCGCGCTCCTCGCCGACCGCCTCGGCCTGCCGATGATCTATGTGCGCAAGAAGCCGAAGGGCCACGGCCGCAACGCCCAGATCGAGGGCGTGATGGCCGAGGGCGCGCGCGTCCTCGTCATCGAAGACCTCGTGACGGTCGGCGGTTCCATGTTCACCTTCATCGATGCAATCCGCGCCGCCGGCGGCGTGGTCGAGCACGGCATGTCGCTCTTCTACTACGGCATCTTCAAGGAGGCCGAGGCGCGCTATGCCAATGGCGGCGTGACGCTGCACCATGTCGCCACCTGGCGCGACGTGCTGGCCGTCGCCCGGCGGGAAAAGCTCTTCGACGACGCGACGCTCGCCTCCGTCGCGGCTTTCTTCGATGCGCCGCTCGCCTGGTCCGCCGCTCATGGCGGCGTGGCGGAACTGCCCACGTCGTAAAGCCTCTGGCGCTTTCCGTCGAGATCGTTTAAATCGATTGAAAATCGATTGGAGGAAGGTTCATGATCCTGTGTTGTGGTGAAGCGCTGATCGACATGCTGCCGCGGACGACGACGCTCGGCGAAGATGCCTATGCGCCCTACGCGGGCGGGGCCATCTTCAATACGGCGATCGCGCTCGGTCGCCTCGGCGTTCCCGCAGGCTTCTTCACCGGCCTTTCCGACGACATGATGGGCGACATCCTGCGCAAGACGCTGGGCGAAAGCGGCGTCGACTACAGCTACTGCGCCACGCTCTCGCGCCCCACCACCGTCGCCTTCGTCAAGCTCGTCGACGGCCACGCGACCTACGCCTTCTACGACGAGGGCACCGCCGGCCGCATGATCACCGAGGCCGAGCTTCCGGCGCTGGGCGAGGACTGCGAGGCCCTGCATTTCGGCGCGATCAGCCTCATCCCCGAGCCCTGCGGCTCCACCTACGAAGCGCTGCTGCGGCGCGAGCACGACAGGCGCGTCATCTCGCTCGACCCGAACATCCGCCCCGGCTTCATCAAGGACAAGGACGCCCATATGGCGCGCATCCGGCGAATGGCGGCCATGGCCGACATCGTCAAGTTCTCCGACGAGGATCTCGCCTGGTTCGGCCTCGAAGGCGACGAGGACGCCCTTGCCCGCCACTGGCTGCATCACGGTGCAAAGCTCGTCGTCGTCACGCGCGGCGCGGAAGGTGCGGTCGGCTACACGGCAGGCCACAAGGTCACGGTGCCGAGCGAACGCGTGACGGTCGTCGATACGGTCGGCGCGGGCGATACCTTCGATGCGGGCGTGCTGGCCTCGCTGAAGATGCAGAACCTGCTCACCAAGGAGCAGGTGGCACGGCTCTCCGAAGAGCAGATCGCCAGGGCGCTCGCCCTCGGCGCAAGCGCCGCCGCCGTCACCGTCTCACGCGCCGGCGCCAACCCGCCCTGGGCAAGGGAGATCGGCCTCGCCTGAGGCTTTCACGCGCCTGTCATTGCGGCATGGTCAAAGGGACCATGCTCGAAGACACCGCCCCTGATTCGCACTCGCCCGCCCGGCCCGGTGACCGGGCACCCACCGTCCTCGTCGTCACGGACGCCTGGCGGCCGCAGCTCAACGGCGTGGTGCACACGCTGGAGGAGCTCGCCCGCTCCGCGGCGGAGGAGGGCGTCGATGTCGTCTTCCTGACGCCGGAGAAGTTCGCGACGGTGCCGCTGCCGTCCTATCCGGAAATCCGCCTCGCCATCGCCTCGAAGCGCCGCGTGCTGGCCGAGATCGAGGCGGTCGCGCCGGACTATATCCACATCTCCACGGAAGGCCCGCTCGGCATGGCGGCGCGGCGCGCCTGCCTTGCGCGCCGGCTGCCCTTCACCACGGCCTACCACACGCGCTTTCCCGAATTCATCAGCGCGCGCCTGCCGATCCCGGAAAGCTGGAGCTACTGGTGGCTGCGGCGCTTCCACAATTCCGGCGAGGGCATGATGGTGGCGACGCGGTCGCTCGGCGCGGAAATGGCGGCGCGCGGCTTCGTGCGCATCAAGCGCTGGTCGCGCGGGGTCGATACCAAGCTGTACGATCCGGCACGGCGCCGCGACCTCGGCCTGCCGCGGCCGGTCTTCCTCAATGTCGGGCGCGTGGCGGTGGAAAAGAACCTGCCGGCCTTCCTCGACCTCGACCTGCCCGGCAGCAAGGTCGTCGTCGGCGACGGGCCGGACCTTGCCATGCTGCGCCAGCGCTATCCGGACGCGCATTTCCTCGGCCGCAGGACCGGCGAGGAGCTGGCGACGATCTACGCCTCGGCCGATGTCTTCGTCTTTCCGAGCCGCACCGACACGTTCGGCAATGTCATGCTGGAGGCGCTGGCAAGCGGCGTTCCCGTCGCCGCCTTTCCCGTCACCGCCCCGCGCGACGTGCTGGGCGAGGCGGGCGCGCTGTCGGAAGACCTGCGCGCGGCGGCGCTCGCCGCGCTCGACATCCCCGGCGATGTCGCCCGCAGCCGCGCCATGACCTATAGCTGGCGCGCCTGCGCCCGCGAATTCCTCGGAAACCTCGCCCGCGTGCCGCGCGATGCTTTCGCGGCACGCCGCCTCGGCCTTCGCTGAAGCCTACGTCGCCGCCTTCAGCAGCGCCGCGACGAGCCCGGCCGTCGAGGAATCGTGCCCCGCCGCGCTCTCCTTGCCTTCCACCACGGGCAGGAGGCCCGTCGCCAGTTCCTTGCCGAGCTCCACGCCCCACTGGTCGAAGGAATTGATGTTGAAGAGCACGCCCTCGACGAAGACGCGGTGCTCGTAGAGCGCGATGAGCCGGCCGAGCGCGAAGGGCGTCAGGCTGTCATAGACCATGGTGATCGAGGGGCGGTTGCCGGAGAAGACGCGGTGCGGCGCGATCCTGTCGGCCTTCGCTTCGTCCATGCCCTTGGCGGTGAGCTGCGCCTTCGCCTCTTCGAGCGTGCGGCCCTTCATCAGCGCTTCGGACTGCGCCAGGCAATTGGCGATGAGGAGCTGGTGCTGGTGGCGCAGGGTCTTCTCGTGGCCGTTGGCCGCGATCATGAATTCGGCCGGGATGATCGCCGTGCCCTGGTGGATGAGCTGGTAGAAAGCGTGCTGGCCGTTTGTGCCGGGCTCGCCCCAGACGACCGGGCCGGTTTCGCCCTCGACCTGCGTCGAATCCATGGTGACGGACTTGCCGTTCGATTCCATGTCGAGCTGCTGGAGATAGGCCGGGAAGCGCGACAGGCGCTGGTCATAGGGCAGGATCGCGCGCGAGGGATAGCCCAGCACGTTGCGATGGTAGTAGCCGATCAGCCCGAGCAGCATGGGGATATTCTCCCGCACGGGCGCGCTTCGGAAATGGGTGTCGACGGCATGGCCGCCGGCAAGGAACGCGGCAAAGTCCTCTTTGCCGATGGCGATCATCAGCGGCAGGCCGATGGCCGACCAGATCGAGTAGCGCCCGCCGACCCAGTCCCAGAAGCCGAAGACGCGGGCCGCGTCGATGCCGAAGGCCGCGACCTTGTCCAGCGCGGTGGAGACCGCGCAGAAATGGCTGCCGACGGCGGCATCGCCGAGCGTCTCGACGATGAAGGCGCGGGCCGTCGCGGCATTGGTCATCGTCTCGATGGTGGTGAAGGTCTTGGACGCGACGATGAAGAGCGTCGTCTCCGCATCCAGCAGCTTCAGCGTATCGGCGATATGCGCGCCGTCGATATTGGAGACGAAGTGCAGGCGCGGGCCGTCATGGTAGGGCGCCAGCGCCAGCGTCGCCATGACCGGGCCGAGGTCGGAGCCGCCGATGCCGATATTGACGACATCGGTGATCTTCCTGCCCGTCGCGCCCTTGAGTGCGCCCGAGCGGATGCCGTCGGCGAACTTGCCCATGGCCTCCAGCACCGCATTGACGTCCGGCATGACGTCCTTGCCATCGACGAGAACGGGCGTGTTGGCGCGGTTGCGCAGCGCGGTGTGCAGCACGGCGCGCTCTTCGGTGATGTTGATGATCTCGCCGGCGAACATGGCGTCGCGCTTCTTCTCGACGCCGGCATCCTTCGCCAGCGCCACAAGCGTCTCCAGCACGGCGTCGTTCACCGCGCATTTCGAATAGTCGAAGAGAAGGTCGTCGAGCGTTGCGCTATAGCGCGAGAACCGCTTCGGATCGGCCGCGAAGGCCGCCCTGATGTCTGTGGCGTTGGTATCGCGGACGATGGATTTCAGCTTTTCGACAAGCGGCTTCATCGGCGTCTTCCCTTGGCTTTGGACGATGCCGCTAGCTAGTCGCTTTGGCACCAGCAAATCAAGACCGCAAGTGTCCTCCGATCGAAAAAATTAAATCGGTTTAACCGCTGGTGTCCTCAGCCTCGGAGGTCCTTGCGCAGGATCTTGCCGACGTTGGATTTCGGCAGTTCGGTGCGGAATTCGACGAATTTCGGCCGCTTGTAGTTGGTGAGGCTTGCCGCGCAATGGGCCTTCACGTCCGCCTCCGTTAGCGCCGGGTCCTTCTTCACGACGAAGAGCTTGACCGCCTCGCCGGAATGCTCGTCCGGCACGCCGATCGCCGCGCATTCCAGGATGCCGGGATGCGACATCGCCACCTCCTCCACCTCGTTGGGGAAGACGTTGAAACCGGAGACGAGGATCATGTCCTTCTTGCGGTCGACGATCTTGGTATAGCCCTGCGCCGTCATGAAGCCGATGTCGCCGGAGCGGAAGAAGCCGTCCGGTGTCATCACCTTCGCCGTCTCGTCCGGGCGCTGCCAGTAGCCGGCCATCACCTGCGGGCCGCGGATGCAGATTTCGCCGACCTCGCCGAGCGCCAGCGTCTTGCCGTCGTCGTCGCGGATCTCGATGTCGGTCGAGGGCAGCGGCAGGCCGATGGTGCCGGTGAATTCCGGCTTGTCGAAGCGGTTGGCGGTCGCCACCGGCGAGGTCTCCGAAAGCCCGTAGCCCTCGGTGATCGCGCAGCCCGTAATGCTCTGCCAGCGCTCTGCGACCGGGCGCTGCACGGCCATGCCGCCGCCGAGCGTCAGCACGAGCTCGGAAAGGTCGAGCCTGGAGAAGTCCGGATTGTTCATCAGCGCGTTGAACAGCGTGTTGAGGCCGGGGAAGATATGGACGCGGTACTTCGCCAGTTCCTTCACGAAGGCGGGAATGTCGCGCGGATTGGCGATCAGCACGTTGTGGCCGCCGAGCGCGATGCCCATCAGCCCGTTCACCGTCAGCGCGAAGATGTGGTAGAGCGGCAGCGCGCAGACGAAGACGAGCTGTTCCGGCCGCTTCTTGATCGTGAAGGTCGGCTCGATCCACAGCTTGATCTGCTCCATGTTGGAGAGCAGGTTCGCATGGGTGAGGGTGGCGCCCTTGGAAACGCCCGTCGTGCCGCCGGTATATTGCAGGAAGGCCGTGTCGCCGGGCGCGATGCTGACGGGCCTTGCGGTGCTGCGCGCGCCCTCGGCCATGACCTGGCGGAAGGGAACGTGGCCCGGCAGCGACCAAGCCGGCACGAGCTTCTTCACCTTGCGCACGACGAGGTTGACGATCAGGCCCTTCAGGCCGAGCATGTCGCCCATCGTGGCGACCACGACATGCTTCAACGCCGTGCGGGAGACGACCTGCGCCACGGTGCCGGCGAAATTCTCCAGCACGAACAGCGCCTTGGCGCCAGCGTCCCTGAGCTGGTGCTCCAGTTCGCGGGGCGTATAGAGCGGATTGACGTTCACCACGACGAGGCCGGCGCGCAGGATGCCGAAGATGATGACCGGGTTCTGCAGGATGTTCGGCATCATCACGGCGACGCGGTCGCCCTTTTCCAGCCCGCGCGCCTGCAGCCAGGCCGCGACCCTTGCGGAAGCCGCTTCGAAATCACGGAAGGTTAGCGTCTTGCCCATGCTGGTGAAGGCCGGGCGGTCGGCGAACTCGGCGCAGCAGCTTTCCACGAGCGCGCCGATGGAGGTGTGGCGCAGCGGCGCGATCTCCGGCGCCATGCCGTCCGGATAGGAGGCGAGCCAGAAGCGGCCGGACGGCGCGGTGGACGGGTGCATCTGTGAGACCGACATATGTGCTCCTCCTCGTTGGGCGCGGGCATCCCTCGTCCCGCCGCAGCGAAAGGTCCTCCAACCGTCCGATGCGGACAAGATGATGCTTTTGATAGGCGCCATCAAGGGACATCGCTATATTACATTGACGTAAACGTCAATAATCCGGTCGGCGGCCGGCGGCTTTTTCGCGCAGCGGGCGGGCTGCGGCGTCTCATCGCGCGCGGGCCGCAAAAAACGCGTATATGTTTAACATTCTTCAGTTAGACCTTATCTTGTAGGTCCGGCGCGGACGCCGGACCAGGAGTGGACGAGTTTGTTGCATCAGGAACATCGCAAAAATGAGCCCCGGCTACTGGGCGCGGCGCGCCAGAGCGGCGCGGCGCTCATATCCCCGATCTCGGCGGCGCGCTGGCTCCTCGTGCTCATCGTCTTCGCCGGCATCTATTTCTTCCACGGCTTCGTCGTGCCGGTGCTCGCCGCCCTGGTCATCGCCTTTGCGAGCTGGCCGCTCTATGTGCGCCTGCTGGCGCAGGTGAACGGCAACCGCACGCTTGCCGCCTCCATCGCCATCCTGCTCATCCTCGCCTTCATCGTCGGGCCGATCGTGATCGCCTCGACCTATGCGCTGCACGAGATCCGCGACTGGATCGGCTGGGCGGTCGAGACGAACCGCACCGGCGCGCCGACGCCGGAATGGATCGGCGCCCTGCCGGTCATCGGCGGCTGGCTCGACATGCAGTGGACGCGCTTCCTCGATCATCCCGGCGCGATCGGCGAACTGACGCAGATCGTCAGCGGCGCCAATATCGGCAATATCTACCGCGTCGCGCTGGCGGCCGGCGGCAAGGCGTTCAACCTCCTGCTCGCCATGCTCTTCATGCTGATCGCGCTCTTCTTCATCTACCGCGACGGCCAGTCCTTCGCCGGCCAGGTGGACCGGCTCGGCGAGCGTATCCTGCCGATGCGCTGGGAGCGCATCTCCCGCATCGTGCCGGCGACGATCAGCTCGACCGTCACCGGCATGACGCTGATCGCCATCGGCGAGGGCATCGTCCTCGGCGTCGCCTACTGGATCGCCGGCGTGCCTTCGGCCGTCACGCTCGGCGTCCTGACGGGCGTCATGGCGCTGTTTCCCGGCGGCGCGCCGCTCTCCTTCACGCTGGTGTCGCTCTATCTCGTCTCCAGCGGCTCGCCCGTGGCGGGCCTCGCCCTCTTCGCCTGGGGCTCGGTGGAGCTTTTCATCGTCGACAAGACGCTGCGCCCGCGTCTCGTCGGCGGCCCGATCAAGCTGCCCTTCCTGCCCACCTTCTTCGGCCTGATCGGCGGCGTGAAGACCATGGGCTTCCTCGGCCTGTTCATCGGCCCCGTCCTCATGGCCCTGCTCGTCGCCATCTGGCGCGAATGGATCCGCGAGGTCGAAGCGACCGAGCCCGCACCGCCGATCCTTCTCGACCATCATACCGAACCGCCCGACCAGGAACGAAACGTCGGCTGAGCGAGCCGCCCTCAGAGCGCCTCGAGGAACGCCACCAGCGCCCGCCTCTCGCGCTGCGTCAGCGGGAAGGGCTCGAGGAACGGCGATGTCATGCCGGCATAGGGCATCAGCGGATTGGCCTCTTCGCTTTCGTTGCGCGGGCGCGTCCGCCCGCCGCCGACCTGGTAGAAGATGACGGTGCGTCTGAGGTCGCGGATGATCCCGTTGTGCATGTAGGGCGCGGTCCGCGAGACATGGCGCAGGCTGGGTGTCCGGAAGCGCCCGACATCCAGCAGCCTGTCGGTGACGGCATAGCGGCCGACATCCTCGCGCGGGCGGCCGAGCAGGGAAAGGCCGAGATTGTGGAACTTGTTGTCGGTCAGCAGCGGACCGTTGTGACAGTTCGCGCAGCCGCCCTTCGTCCGGAAGATATGCATGCCCCAGATCTGCTCGTCATTCAGCGCGTCATGCCGGCCCGACAGGAACCGGTCGAGGACGGTCGGCTCCTCCAGCGTCCGCTGGAAGGCCGCGATCGCATCGGTCACGTCCTCGATCGCCGGGCTGGATACGTTGTAGACCGAGCGAAACGCGTCCCGATAATCCGGCCGCGCGCCGATGCGTTCGACCACGGTGGCAAGGTCGTGGTTCGCCATTTCGCGCTGGTCCGTCAGCGGCAGGAGCGCCTGGTCTTCGAGCGTGTCCGCACGTCCGTCCCAGAAGAGCGGCGAGCGCAGGCCGGCGTTGAAGAGGGGCGGGGCGTTGCGCTTGCCCTTCGCGCGGTCATGGCCGAAGGAGGTCTGCAGGCCGTCGCCCCATCCAAGCTCGCGATTGTGACAGCTCTGGCAGGCGATCTGCCCGGACCGGGACAGGAGGGGATCGGTGAAGAGCTTGAATCCGAGCCGCGCCTTTTCGAGGTCCTTGCCCTTCGGCCGCGGCGGGATCGGTAGCGGCGCGAACTCCTGCGCCTCGATCCCCGGGAAAAGCCGCATGGGCGGAAACGCCTCGACCGGCTGCCGGTAGGCCGCCGCAAGGATCGCAAGGTCCTGATCGGACGGCTCTCCCGGGAACGCGGCGAGCAGCGCTTGCCGGCGCTGCTCGAATGCCCGTTCTTCCAGTGTCGCAAGTCGCACCAGGCGGATCGCATCCCGCCCCCTGGCGGCCTCGTAGAGCGAGGCTGCCAGGATGACCGAGAGGCCGACCGCCCAGAAGGCGATGAGCAATCTGAACTGTATCTTCATCAGAACGTCGCCTTGGCGCCTAACCAGATGCTCCGGCCGGGAATCCAGGGCTGCGTCGCCGTGGAAATCTTGTTGCCGGTTTCGTTGAACATGTTCTGGACCTTCATTTCGAATTCAAGCGACCCGTACTCGGATTCCACGGCCTTGTACGTCGTGTTGAGGTCGAACGTCGCGACGGGCCTGAAATGGAAGTCCTCGTATATGTCGTGGAGCATGCCCAAGCCTTCCGAACCGGCCGGCAACCGGCATTTTGCGGCAGCGCTCGTCGAGGGCGTGCAGGTCGTGTCCGTCGCGCGGGCGCCGTCATAGGAGAAGTTGAGGTTTCCCGAAAGACCCACGGTCAGCCGCTCGTCGAGAAAGGTCGTCACCAGATCGACGGAGGTCCTGACCGGAATGTCCATGTTTCCCGTCGCCATGGCGAATTCACCGAGTGAATAGGAAGCGTCGTTGTACCAGATGCGGGTATCGGTCGGGTCGTCGAAATAGCCGTTCGAGGTCGTGCGCTGCTTGGACCATGTAAGGCTACCCGACAGGCGGACGGTATCCATGTGCCCCTCGTTCACCGCCCATGTCTTGCCGTATTCGATGCTGGCCGACTGGTACTGCGAGTCCCCGTCATTGGTGAGTGCCATGACGGTGCTCGTTGAGGCGGCGGACTTCAGATACTGGTCCTTGCCCTGCCGCAGGAGATAGCGTACGCGCAGGTCCCCATCCAGCCATGGATCCGTCCATTTGACGGCAGCCGTGAACTCGTCCGTATAAGGCGTGTCGAGGTCGAGGCCGGAGAACGTGTAGTACCGCTGCGTACCGGCTCCGGCCCAATTGGAGACGACACCCGCCGAATTGTGCGAACGATTGTAGGCGCGCGATATCGGCTGGCCGTCGCGGATGGCATAATAAATCGAATTCGCATTGTAGTAGCGATTGAAGCCGGCAACGAAATCAAGGTCTTCGGTCGGCGAGACCGTCGCCGTCAATCGTGGTGCGAGATTGAGGTTGCCGAAGAAATCCTCATAGCTGAGACGAAGACCTGCGCGGATATTGAGCCAGTTCCACGTCTGGTCGACTTCCGCATACATGTCGAGGGCATTGATAGACGCTTGGTTGTGGTACGCGGAGGTAACGATTTTGGTCTTCGCATATTGCTCGCGAGAGCAGGCAACATCGCCGGGCGCGCAGATGAACGAGGAGACGAGCGGCGTGTTCAGCAGGGTATTGTTCGCAGAGTAGGACGTATATTCTTCTGCCTCACGATACGCGTCGATCCTCCTGTAATCGAAACCGGCGGCGAACGTCCCGGCGAGGATATCGCCCTCGACGTCGGACTTGAAGCCGGCTTCCTCCTGGCCCTGCCTCTTGTTGCCGTAACCGCCCTCGCGGCAAAGCTGCGCGGTGCCGGTCAGGCCGGACGGGAGCGGAATCCGGCACCAGGAGAGCAGACTCGGATCGGTTGAGTAGAACCATTTCGTTGGATCCGTGACCGAAACGCCGGTGCGCGCCCAGACGGTCCGGTAGATCGTCTCGTTTTCCCCGCCGTCGTTCTCCGTTCGGGACTTGTTGAAATAGGCTCTGCTGTCGATCTTCACATTGGCGAGCCCGAGTGGCTCGTAAACGGCGGTATCAAGATCCTTTTCCCATCGGAGCTGGCCGGTGAAGCCCTTGTTGCGGGCCATGATCTGGGTATCTCGATAGAAGTAACCGTCCCACTCCTGCTCGTAGTCCGTATAGGACCCTTCGAGCGTGAACAGCCCGAGATCGGTATCGTGCTTGCTTGCGAGACGGTAGAAATTGTTGAGCGAGAACTCGTCGGCTATCTGGCTGTAGTACCGGTAGTCCTTCACCTTGTTGGTGTCGCCTCCGGAGCGGCTGTACTGGCCGAGGATCGCCCAGGTGTCCGTCAGGGGAACGTTGACCTGCGCGGACGTCTTGTACCGGAAGAATTCCGGGGGCGGGTTGTTCTGGGGGTTGAGGCCGTCCTTCGTTCCCAGGACAAAGCTCGTCGTGTCGTCGCTCTCGAAGCCGTAGCTGAGCGAGCCGGTCACTTTCTCGGCTTGCGGCTTGGTCAACGTGTAGTCGACGACGCCGCCCTGGAACTGCCCGTAACGCGCCGAGACGTTGCTGTCCAGCACGGTGGCCTTGTCGAGGAAGTCCGCCGGCACGAAGACGGTCTGCGAATGGAGCCCGAACACTTCGTTGATGTTGGGGGTATTTTCATAGCTTCCAAGCGAGCCGCCGAAGGGGTCCTGCGAACCCGTGACATTGTTGATCCCGATTCCATTAAGGATGAAGTTGTTCTCGTAGACCTTGCCGCCGGAGATCGACACTTCGAGCGGGCGCAGGTTGATCATGTCCTGGCCGTCGACCCCAGCGCTGTTGTCGGAATCGTTCTGGTACTGAACGTTGGGAAGGTTGCGCAGGATCGAGTTGGCGTCGCCGATGCCGCTGGCCTTGTTCATGATGACGACGCTTTCGAGCGAGGTCGTCCCCGTGTCGGACGTCGCCTTGCCGCCAAGGCTCAGCCACAGGGGGCGAAGCTTGACGACGATCTGCTCGAGCACCGTGGGTTTTTCAGGCGCGGCCTTCTCCTGCTGGGCACTTGCCGGAGAAATGAAAGCGATGCCGATTGCGATCGAAAGCAGGCACGCGGCGGCATTCGCCACGCGCGGTGACGTCCGTCGGTTCGGATACATGACTGAAATCCCTCCAGAAAGTGCAGCGCGCGGGCGCCGTGGAGGTTCGATAATAAAACACGACATAAAGAGTCAAGTTTTTATTGCGCCAAATATGACGATTCTCATTCGTACTGCGTTTTTGCACCGTTTCGGCGCAATTGCGCGTATGCGCCGCTTAGACCACCTGCTGATGACCAGGCGATCGCCGGGGATGCGCACCTGCTCTGGTCCTGTGGCCTGACGGACGCAGGGCGGTCATGTCGCTAAGCTAAATTCCAGGGCGAACCGGAAGCGTCGGCGGTTATGACAATGCCCTCGCTGAAACGATCAACGGCCTCCGTAAGGCCGGGTCATTCATCGTTGCGGATCGTGGCGAAGCTGCGAAGCAGGACGCCGGCAACCCGGTGCGGTTCGAACCTTACCATTCAAGCGGGCTGATCTGTCGTGGCGGAGTGTTGTGAAGCTGCTGGACAAAATGCTTCACCGTCGGGGAGCTTTCGCTGGAGCGAAAGACCGCCGCGACTTCCGAAAAAACGGGCTCTCCGGCGATGCGATGGAATGTAACTCCCGGCAATGTCACGACATTGCGCACCACGCTCGGGATGACCGCCACGCCCGCACCAAGCGAGACGTGGGTGAGGACGGCCAGGAGGCTGCCGGGCGCGGCGACGATATCGGGTTTGAAGCCCCCGCGTTTGGCGACTTCGTAGGTCCCGGACTCCTGCTCGGGCGCGATGAACGAAGCGCCCGACAGGCGGGCCGCGCGGACGTCGCCCTTGATGTCGCGATAGAGCGAGGAGGGCGCTGCAAGGCAGAAGTAGTCCCTGAGAAGCGTATGCATTCGCAGCGACCGCGGCATCGCGACCGGCATCCGGACAAAACCGATGTCGACCGTGCCGTCAGCGATCAGGTGCGGCAACGCGTCCATGGGAAACTCGCGGGCGTTGAGCTGGACACCCGGCCACCGTTCCGAGAAGGCGCTCATCTGATACTGAAGAACACCGGCATAGGCCGCCGATCCGACATAGCCGATCTCGACCCGCCCGATCTCGCCGCGTCCGGCGCGTCGGCCCACGCTTTCCGCCTTCGCGTACTGGTCCAGTACATTGCGCGCCTCGGCCAGGAAAATCTCGCCGGCCGGCGTCAGCGCCACGGAGCGCTTGGTGCGGTGCAACAGGCGTGCCGACAGGCTTCGCTCGATCTCCTGGATCTGCACGGTGAGGGTCGGAGGCGCGATGTTCAGACGCTCGGCCGCGCGCGCAAAATGCAGCTCCTCGGCAAGCGCGACGAAATAGCGAAGATGCCGAAGCTCCATGATCGATCTCCGATAATTAGGTTTTACCTAATAAACGGGAAAAAAGGCAAGAATGAAAGGAATTCACGAATCTGCGACAACTCCGGCGCCCCGCATCGAAGGAAAATGAAATGCCCCCACTGTCTTCCAGACCGACACTCGTGCTGCTCGCCGCATCGACGGGATGCGCTATGACGGTGCTGGACACCAATGTCGTGGCGGTGGTGCTGCCGACGATCGCGCGGGAGTTCGGTGCGAGTTTTGCCGAAGTCGAGTGGGTGGTCAGCACCTATGTCCTCTGTTTCGCATCGCTGCTTCTGCCCGCCGGATCCATCGCGGATCGGTATGGGCGGCGGAAAATCTATCTGGCGGGCATCGTGGCGTTCGCGCTTTCGTCCTGGCTTTGCGGAGCGGCCACGACGGCGAAATATCTGTATCTGGCGCGCGCGGTGCAAGGCGCCAGCGCGGCCTTCATGCTGGCACCCGCCTTGGCGATCATCGGCCATACGTTTCATTCCGACAGTGACCGCAACCGCGCCTGGTCCATCTGGGGCGGTATAATGGGACTGACGATGGTGCTGTCCCCGATCATCGGCGGCGTCATCGCCCACACTTTGGGGTGGCGGTGGGCGTTCTACATCAACATTCCCATCTGCCTCGCGCTCGGGGCCGTCGTGTTCGTCGTGATCGGCGAATCCAGGGACGATAGCGCCCGGCGCCTGGACCCGCTGGGGATCGTGGCCTTTACGGGGGCGATGTTCGGATTGACATGGGGGCTGATCAATGGCCAGGCGCATGGCTGGACGTCGCCGGTTGCCATGGCCGGTTTCCTCGGCGGCGCCGTGGCGCTGGCGGGTTTCCTGCTTGCCGAGAAGGCCCAGCAGAGACCCATGCTCGATCTTCGCCTGTTTGGAAATCCCCGCTTCGTCGGCGGTGTATGGGCGATGTTCGCCTATGCGGCCTGTGCGCAGGTCATGGCGTCGATGCTGCCGCTGTATCTCCAGAACGGCCTGGGCCGGACGGCGCTGGAAGCCGGTTTTTCCATGCTTCCGTTCGCCTTGGCCATGCTGGTCTTTCCGCATCTCGGACGCGTTCTGTCCCATAGGCTGTCTTCCCGCGAGATCCTGGCGATCGGGCTGTTCGTCGTTGGCATCGGAAGCTTCATCACGGCATGGGGAGCGAACAGCGCCCATTGGGTCACCGTGATGTGCGGCATGCTGGTGCTGGGAAGCGGCGGCGGCCTTCTCAACGGCGAAACGCAAAAAGCGATCATGAGCGTCGTTCCCCGGGAGCGGGCCGGCATGGCGTCGGGAATCAGCACGACGTCGCGGTTTTCGGGAATATTGCTCGGCTTCGCCGTTCTAAGCGGAATACTGGCGACTGCGGTCCGCGCCGATCTGTCGTCTGCCGGCTGCGGGAATGGGGCGTGCCCGCCGGAATTTGCCGAAGCGGTCGTCGCAGGAGACGTGCGGAACGCTGTTGCCGGCTTGGATACGGCGTCGCATGCCGCATCCATTGCCCGCGCCCTCGAAGCCTATTCCCATGGGTTTTCCGCCGCGCTCCTCACGTCGGGGATTCTAGCAATCGTCTCGGCGTTGGTTGTCCTGAGGCTCATGCGGCGGCCGGTTGCCGCCGCCGTAACGTTGCAGTGAGACCGTTCGGCGCGATGAACGTCCCGGCCGGGACCTGAAACCAGACGGACCCGGCGACTTTCAGCGGCGACGGGAGGCAGCGACGCTGCCGCCGCCGATGCGGCGCAGGGAAATCCCCAGCCTTGCTTCGGCTGCGTTGACCTCCTTGAGCGCCCGGTGCGTGTAGTGGATATGCGCTTCGGCCGCCTGTCCCGCGGCTTCCGCATCGCCCGCCATCACGCCCTCATAGATCGCCCTGTGCTGCGCCCGCAGGGCATCGCGCGTCTCGGGACGCTGGAAAAGCTTCTCACGGTTCTCGATCACGCCGCGCCGCAGCATGCCCGAAAGGGCGCGCATGACGTGCAGCACGACGAGGTTGTGGCTCGCTTCGTAGACGGCGATATGCAGATCGACGTCCGCATCGCCCTCGTCCTGCTGCGAACCGCGTTCGTGCGCCTCGTCTATACGCTCCATGCAGCGCTTCAACTGCGCGCGGTCCACGTCGTTCGCACGCCTGGCGGCCAGTTGCGCGGCCATCTTCTCCGTGGTGGCCCGAAACTCGAGATAGTCGTCCACCACGTCGGAATGGGCCATCAGGTCCATGAGCGGATCGGTGATCGTGGTGCCCAGCGGAGCGATGGAGCGGCTTCCGTCCCTGGACAAGATCAGCCCGCGGTCCTCAAGGATCCTGATCGCCTGCCGAAGCGTCGGCCGCGACACATCGAGGCGCTGGGCCAGTTCGCGCTCGGGCAGAAGATGGTCGCCGGGGCTGAGGGAGCCCTCGAGAATCAGCATTTCGATATGCCGCGCGGTCTTCTCCGCCGCGCTCTCGTCCTTGGCAGTATTATCGTCCACGTCGTCGCCTCCCGGATGCTACCGTTACAATCGTGCGTGCGGAAAAGCTAGCTCTCCGGCTTGACCTTTTTGGTAAAATGATTTTACCAATGGGGAAGCATGGTAACATGCGGTGACCGATCCGGTCATCGGGAGGGGTGTTCAAGCACATCGAGCCGGGCCGCAAGGGCCTGCAAGTCGGTTGGTCCCTGGCTGCCCATTGGCTGCGCGATCAGGGAAAGGGAGGAAATATGACCTGGAATCAAATCTACGATCCGTTGGGCAACATGACATTGTCCACGCTGCTGGCGGTCCTGCCGATCGCCGTCCTGCTGGGCGGCATCGGCATTTTCCACATGAAGGCGCATATCGCGGCGTTGCTCGGCCTTGCCGTCGCGCTCGGCGTTGCCATCATCGGCTTCGGCATGCCGGCGCAGATGGCCGGTGCCACCGCCGTCTACGGTGCCGCCTTCGGCCTGCTGCCGATCGGCTGGATCATCCTCAACGTCATCTTCCTCTATCGGCTCACCGAGCAGACGGGGCAGTTCAACGTCCTGCGCGATTCGATTGCCGGCATCACGCCGGACAAGCGCCTGCAACTGCTGTTCATCGCCTTTTCCTTCGGTGCCTTCTTCGAGGGCGCGGCGGGCTTCGGCACGCCCGTGGCCGTGACGGCCGCCATGCTGATGGGGCTCGGTTTCGCGCCGCTTCCGGCAGCCGGGCTTTCGCTCATCGCCAACACGGCGCCCGTCGCCTATGGCGCGCTCGGCACGCCCGTCATCGCGCTTTCCGCCGTCACCGGCATCGACCTGCTGCAGCTTTCCGGCATGATCGGCCGTCAGCTTCCCTTCTTCTCCGTCATCGTGCCGTTCTGGCTGATATGGGCCTTCGCGGGCCGCAGGGGCATGATGGAGGTCTGGCCGGCTTTGCTGGTCGCAGGCGCCTCCTTCGCGGTCCCGCAATTCCTCGTCTCCAATTTCCATGGCCCCTGGCTGGTGGACGTGGTGGCGGCGATCTGCTCGATGGGCGCGCTCGCAGGCTTCCTGCGCATCTGGCAGCCGAAACGTATCTGGACCTCGACGGGGAAGGACGACGAGGACGCCGCCGCGCCCGTGCAGGTCAAGCACAGCCATTCGACCGGAACGGTGTTCAAGGCCTGGCTGCCCTGGCTCATCCTGTCGCTGTTCGTCTTCCTCTGGGGCACGCCGCAGTTCCGCGCCTGGCTTGACGCGCTCTGGGTCTGGAAGGTGCCGGTCCCCTATCTGCACAACCTCGTGTTCAAGGTTCCGCCGGTCGTGGCCGAGGCGCATGCGGAAGCTGCCGTCTACACGCTGAACCTGCTCTCGGCGACCGGCACGGGCATCGTGCTCTCGGCGATCCTCGCAGGCTTCGTGCTGGGCTTCAGCCCGGCAAGGCTGATAAAGGCATACCTGCAAACGGCTTATGTCGTGCGCTATTCCCTGCTCACCATCGCCGCCATGCTGGCTCTCGGCTATGTCACCCGCTATTCCGGCACCGATGCGACGCTGGGGCTCGCCTTCGCGCAGACCGGCTGGGTCTATCCGTTCTTCGGCGCCATGCTCGGCTGGCTGGGCGTGGCCCTGACGGGGTCCGACACGTCGTCGAACGTGCTCTTCGGGGGATTGCAGAAGATCACCGCCGAGCAGCTCGGACTCTCGCCCGTGCTGATGGCGGCGTCCAAGTCCGCCGGCGGCGTGATGGGCAAGATGATCGACGCGCAGTCCATCGTCGTCGCCTCGACGGCCACGCAATGGTACGGGCATGAATCGAAGATCCTGCGCTACGTCTTCGTCCACTCGATCGCGCTCGCCAGCCTGATCGGCATCCTCGTGATGCTGCAGGCCTATGTGTGGCCTTTCACGCTCATGGTGCCGGCCGAGGTCATCCCCGCCGTCACCCACTAGGAGCAAGCGGCCGGGACGCCCCGTCCCGGCCGCCTCATGTCCAGCCATCGGGAAACGCCCGCGGAGCAGCGAAGATGCGTTTGAGCAACTGTCACAATTTCCACGACTTCCGGCGCCTGGCGAAGCGTCGCCTGCCGGGACCGATCTTCAACTACATCGACGGCGCCGCCGAGGACGAGGTGACCTACCGCCGCAACACCGCCGCCTTCGAGAACTGCGACCTTCTGCCGAACGTGCTGCGCGGCGTCGATGCCGTCGATCTCTCCGTAACGGTGATGGGCCAGAAGCTCGCCATGCCCGTCTACTGTTCGCCGACCGCGCTGCAGCGCCTGTTCCACCACGAGGGCGAGCGCGCGGTGGCGGCGGCGGCCGGCAGGTTCGGCACGATGTTCGGCGTCTCCTCGCTCGGCACGATCAGCCTGGAGGAGGCCCGGCGCATCAGCCAGAGCCCGCAGGTCTACCAGTTCTATTTCCACAGGGATCGCGGCCTGAACCGCGAGATGATGGCGCGGGCCAAGCAGGCCGGCGTCGAGGTGATGATGCTGACGGTCGACAGCATCACGGGGGGCAACCGCGAGCGCGACAAGCGCACCGGCTTTGCCATTCCCTTCAGGCTCAACCTTGCCGGCGTCGCCCAGTTCGCGGTCAAGCCCGGCTGGGCGCTCAACTATTTCATGCACGAGAAGTTCAGGCTGCCGCAACTCGACAGCCATGTGGACATGGGCAGCGGCACGATGTCGATCAGCCGCTACTTCACCGAAATGCTCGACCCGGCGATGAACTGGGACGACGTTGAAGAAATGGTGCGCCACTGGGGCGGCCATTTCTGCCTGAAGGGCATCATGACGGTCGAGGATGCCCGCCGCGCCGCCGATATCGGCTGCACGGGCATCGTGCTGTCCAACCACGGCGGACGCCAGCTCGACGGCTCGCGCAGCGGCTTCGACCAGCTTGCAGAGATCGTCGATGCCGTGGGCGACCGGATCGACGTGATGATGGACGGCGGCGTGCAGCGCGGCACCCATGTCCTCAAGGCCCTCTCGCTCGGCGCCAAGGCCGTGGGTCTCGGCCGTTACTATCTCTTCCCGCTTGCGGCTGCCGGCCAGGCCGGCGTCGAGCGTGCGCTCGAGCAGATGCGCACGGAGATCGAACGGGACATGCGGCTGATGGGCTGCGCATCCGTCGCACAGCTCACGCGCGAGAACCTGCGGTTTCGAGCGTGAGCCGCCGGCCGGCTCAGCTCTCGCGGAACGCGCGGTTCATCTGGTCCATGAGGGGCTTGATGAAGTAGGAGGCGACGGAGCGCTCGCCGGTCGTGATGAAGGTTTCCACCGGCATGCCGGGAACGAGCGTCACGGCGCCGAGGCGGGCATATTCGGCCTCGCTGATGGCGATGCGGGCGGTGTAGAAGGAAACGCCCGTCTTCTCGTCGACCGTCACATCGGCGGAAACGCGCTCGACGGTGCCCGCGATCTCCGGCGTGGTCTTCTGGCTGAATGCGGAGAAGCGCAGGACCGCACGCTGGCCGACGAAGATCTGGTCGATGTCCTGCGGCTGCACCTTGGCCTCCACCACGAGCTTGTCGACACGCGGCACGATCATCATGACGGGCTCGCCCGGAGCGATGACGCCGCCCACCGTATGCACCGACATCTGATGCACGATTCCGCTCTGCGGGGCGATGATGTCGACGCGCTTCAACTGGTCCTCGGCGGCGATCCGGCGCTCGGCATATTCGCCTATGCGCGCGTCCATCTCGCGCAGGTCGCTTCCCACCTCCTCGGCCCATTGCTCATCGACCTGGATGATCTGGAGAGAAGTCTCGGCCATCTTCTCGCGAACGCCCGCGATACCGGCCGTCAGCCGGCCGATCTCGCCGTCGGCATCGGTCGTCTGGCGCTTGAGGGCCGTCAGGCGACTCCTGTCCGTCAGGCCCTGGTCGTGCAGGCGCATGTAGCGGTCGAGTTCCTCCTCGATCAGGCTTCTTTCCTGCTGGCTGGCGGCGCGCTCGGCCTCCATGCCGCGGATCTCGTCGTGAAACTGCTCTATCCGGCGCTCGAGCTGCTTCTTCTTGCTCTCGCGCACGTCCCTGCGGCTCTCGTAGAGGCGCTGCTCGGCGGCGAGCATGTCGGCGATCTCCGGCTCGTGCTTGCGGGCGAGCAGGGTATCGGGGAAGAGCACGCGTGCGTGCCTGCTGCGCTCGCTCTCCAGCCGGGCCTTGCGCGCCGCGAACTGGTCGAGGCTCTTCAGGATGATCTGCAGGTTCGCCTTGGTCATCGTTGCGTCGAGCCGCATGACGACGTCGCCTGCCTCGACGGGATCGCCGTTGCGCACGAGGAGGTCGCTGACCACCCCGCCGACGGGATGCTGTACCTTCTTCAGGCTGCTTTCGACGACGATCGATCCCGGCGCGATCACCGCGCCGACGATTTCCGTGGCCGCCGCCCATCCGCCGATGCCGCCGACGAGCAAGGCGAAGGCGAGGGTGCCGATCCCGATATGCAGTCTGATGGAGCGTTGCAGGCTGTGCCAGTCATCGGTTTTCATGCGTTTGCCGCCTCTGCGTTCTGGACGACCTTCAGGGCGCCCGTTTGCCTCAGGACCTTCGACAGGACCTCTTCCTTCGGGCCGAAGGCCTGCTGGCGCCCGGCCAGAAGCATCAGCACCTTGTCGACAGCGAGCAGCGCGCTCGGACGGTGCGCGATGACGACGACGATGCCGCCGCGCTCGCGCACGTCGAGGATCGCCGACGTCAGGGCGTCCTCGCCCTCCGCGTCGAGGTTCGAATTGGGTTCGTCGAGGATGACCAGGAACGGCCTGCCGTAGAGCGCGCGGGCGAGCGCCACGCGCTGCTTCTGTCCGGCCGAGAGCTGGCGGCCATGTTCGCCGACCTCGGTGGAATAGCCCTCGGGGAGGCCGACGATAAGATCGTGCACGCGCGCCGCACGCGCGGCCTCGATGACATCCTCCGCGCGCGCGGCGGGATCGAAGGACGCTATGTTCTCTGCGACCGTCCCGTCCATCAGCTCGATGGCCTGCGGCATGAAGCCGATATGGCGGGCCATAGCCTCGGCCGGCCACTGGTCCAGGGTCGCGCCGTCCAGCCGCAGCGTGCCGCGTGCCGGCCGCCACAGGCCGACGAGGACCCGGGCGAGCGAGCTCTTGCCCGAGCCGCTGGGGCCGATGATGCCGAGCCCGGTACCCGCTTCGAGGTTGAAGGAAACATCCTGCAGCACGGCTTCCTTCGCCTCCGGCGGCACGACGCTGATGCGTTCGGCATTGAGCGCCGCCTTCGGCGCGGGAAGGTCGAGCCGCCTTGCGGCCGGCGGCAGCATGACGAGCATCTTCTGCAGCCGTGCCCGGCTCTGCCGTGCGGCGACGAAGCCCTTCCAGTTTGCGAGGGCGAGGTCGACGGGAGCGAGCGCGCGGGCGGAAAGGATCGAGCCGGCGATGATGACCCCGGGGGTCGCCTGCTCGTTGATGACGAGCCAGGCGCCGACCGCGAGAATGCCGGACTGCAAGACCATGCGCAGGACCTTGCTGGTCACGCCGAAGCCCGAGGAGACGTCGCTTGCCCGGCGCTGCGCGACGGCGAAGTTGCGGTTCTCCTCCATCCAGCGTCGCTGCAGGCGAGGGCCCATGCCCATGACAGCGATGACCTCGGCGTTGCGCCGGCCGGACTCCGCAAGCCGGCTGCGCCTTGCGGAGTGCCGGGACGCCTCGGCGACGGGATTGCGCGACGCCAGTTCCGTCAGCAGCGTGACGCCTGCGAGGATCGTCGCGCCGATGAGGACCGTCACGCCGAGCCAGAAATGGAAGGCGAAGCAGATCGCGATGTAGAACGGCAGCCAGGGCAGGTCGAACAGCGCCGTAGGGCCGCTGCCGGCAAGGAAGCTGCGCACGGTCTCGAGATCGCGCAGGGGCTGCGCCTGCCGCGCCGTCATCGGCATCGACAGTTGCAGGCCAAGCATCGCATCGAAGATGCGCGGGGAAAGCGCCTGGTCGAGACGGTCGGCGATGCGCACCAGGAGGCGGCCGCGGAGCGCATCGAAAAGACCCTGGAAGAGATAGAGGACCACGACGAGCCCGAGCAGCGCGGCGAGCGTCGGCAGGCTGCGGCTCGGCAGGACGCGGTCGTAGACCTCCATCATGAACAGCGAGCCGGTGAGATAGAGGATGTTGACGACCGCGCTCATCAACGCGATGCCGAGGAAGGCCATGCCGCATCCGGCAAAGACGCCCTTGAACTGGTTGTCGCTCGGGTGCTGGGAAACGGGTTGCATGTGGACCATCCAGGATTACGCAGGCGTTTCAATCAGCCTTGCATAACAAGGCAATGACAATGACGGGGAACGTGGAAGAGAAGGCGCACCGTCGCCGGTGCGCCCCCATCCGCATCAGGCGAAGCGGAAGTCGTCGATGGCGAAGTCCGCGACCTTCACGCCGTGGAAGGTGATGGACGAGCCGTCGTCGAAGGCGATCTGCGCTCCGTGCTCGCCGTCGGTCAGCGCTCCCGAGGAGAGGAGAGCCTGGTAGTCGGCGAAATCGTCCTTCGAGAGCTGGACGACATCGCCGCCCTGCTCGCCCGCCTGGAAGTCCAGCACGGTGTCGCGTCCGTCACCGGAAGCGAAGATGAACGTATCGTTGCCTGTACCGCCGGTGAGGACATCGTTGCCGGCACCGCCGCGCAGCGTGTCGTTGCCTTCGCCGCCGAACAACTGGTCGTTGCCCGCGCCGCCGGAGAGCACGTCATTGCCCTCTCCGCCCATCAGCACGTCGTTGCCCGCACCGCCCTCGACCACGTCGTCGCCGTCGCCGGCGATCACCCGGTCGTTTCCGGCTCCTGCGTCGATCAGGTCGTTGCCACCGCCGGCCAGGATCGTGTCGTTGCCGTTGCCGGCCTCGATCATGTCCTTGCCTTCGCTGGCCACGAGCACGTCGTTGCCGTCGCTGCCGGTGACGATGTTGTACTCGGTGTAGCCGTCGATGGTGAGCGTCGCCGTGCCGGTTGATTCACCGCCCTGTGCGTCGCGCACGGTGTAGGTGACGGTCATGACCGCCGCCTCGCCGTCCTGCAATGCCGTAAAGGCGACCGAGGGATCGGCGACGAGCTTGCCGTCGACGATGGAGAAGGCCGAAGCCGCCGCGTCGTTGGAGATGGCAAGACCCGCGACGGCGGTGACGGCGAAGCCGACGAGCGTGAGGCTGTCACCCTCGACATCCGTGTCATTGGCGACGAGGTCGAAGGTCGCGGTCTCGTTTTCCAGCACGCGGCCGGTATCGGCGACGGCCACCGGCGCATCGTTGACCGGGCGGACATTGACGGTGACCGTGCTTTCGCTGGTGCCGCCCTTGCCGTCCGAGACGAGGACCGTGAAGTTGTCCGTCCCGTTGGCGTCGGCATTCGGGCTATAGGTCCAGGCGCCTGTCGCTGCGTCGAGCTGCAGCGTGCCGCGTGCCGGGCCCGCACCTTCCTTGACGGAGAAGGTGAGCGCGTCGCCGTCGATGTCGCTCGCGGGGATGGTGCCGGTGAGCGGCGTGTCCTCGTCGGTTTCCACCGACTGCGGACCGGAGACCGGGGCGTCGTTGACCGGCTTCACCGTGAAGGAGGCCTGAGCCTCGCTCTTGCCGCCGCGGCCATCGCTGACCTCGTAGGTGAACGAGGCCGTGCCGTTGAAGTCGGCCGCCGGGGTGAAGCGGATGCCGCCGTCCTCGATGACCGCCGTGCCGCCGACGACCGACGAGACGCCGACCACGGAAAGCTGGTCGAGATCGGCATCCGTGTCGTTCGCGGTGAGGCTTGCGAACGGGATGAGGAAGGAGGCCGCATCCTCGTCGATGGCCGTGAGCGTGTCCGCCGCGGCGACCGGGCCGCGGTTGACGAGGCCGTTCACGATGCCGGCGCGGCTCAGCACCGTGCCGTCGGCGAAGGTGATGAGTTCGACGCCGCCATCGGCGAGCTGTCCCTTGAGCAGGATCGTCTGGCCGTTGGCGAATGCGACTTCCACCGCATCGCCGACCTTGTGCAGCACCGCCTGGTCACGGTCGATGTCGTGAAGAACCAGCACGTCCTGGTCGCCCGCGGTGGCAGCCGTCTCGACGATCTCGTCGTTTCCGTCGCCCATGCCGTAGACATAGGTGTCGGAACCATCGCCGCCGATGAGAAGATCGTTGCCTGCGCCGCCTTCGATGACGTCGTTGCCGAGGCCGCCGGCAATGACGTCGTCGCCGTCATTGCCCATCAGCACATCGTCTCCGGCTCCGCCGAAGATGCTGTCGCGGCCGGCACCGCCCAGCACCGTGTCGTTGCCGTCGCCGGCATCGATGCGGTCGTCGCCGCCGTTGCCGAGGATGGTGTCGTTGCCGCCGAGGCCGTAGATCGTCTCGTCGGCATCCGTGCCGGCAAGCACGTCACGGCCGCTGGTGCCGTTGACGACATGGCCGCCTTCGAGGCCCGAGGTCAGGTCGACCACGGTGAGATTGTCGAAGGACAGGCCGGCATTGCCCCAGGAGTAGAGGCCGAACGTGCCGGCATCCAGACCGCGGTCGCCGACCGGATAGGCGAACAAGGCCTCGTCATTGAGATAGGCCGTGATCTTGTCGCCGACGACCTCGAGGCGCAGCTTCATCGGCTGGCCCGGCTCGTACTTGCCCGGCACCTGCGCGAGGATTTCCTCGACGCCGTCCTTCATCCGCACGAGGTTGAAGATGCTTCCGGCACCGTTGCTGGGGCTGCGGTCGAGGATGCCGTCGGCATCGAGCTCCAGCTTGTAGTAGTTCTTGGCGTCCTTGTAGCGGAAGAGGAAGCCGAGGCCGTCCTTGTCCGGCGTCTCGATGGTCGCCTCGATCGCATAGTCGGTCCAGCGCAGCGCCGCCGGATCGTTGTAGAGGGCATAGGTGCCGAGGCGCAGGACATTGACCCCGTCGCCCAGCGGGCTCCAGCCGCGTTTCCAGTAGTCGGACGAGGTGGCGCCGGTCCAGGTCAGTTCACGGCTGGCAAGCTCGGTCGTCTGCACCAGCTTGCCGTTGTCCAGCACCCATTCCGATTGCTTGCCGTCGGCGCCCTTGCCGCCGAACTCGCCCTCGTCGACGATGGTGAAGCGCGACAGCGCATCCGCCGACGAGAAGTCCTCGTTGACGAGGATCTTGCTGCGGTCGACGACGGTGACGTCCACGCGGTCGGTGGAGGTCGTGCCGTCCGCATCGGTGACGGTCAGCAGCAGCTTGTTGACGCCGGTGTTAAGGTCGACGGTCGCCGTCTTGCCGGTCGCGATGATGTTTCCGGCAAGGTCGGTCCACACATAGCTGACCAGGGCCTTGTTGCCGAAGGAGCCGGAGGCGTCGAGCGTGGCGAGCGCCTTGCCGTTGCCGTCGGTGTCGTAGAGCCGCTGGTCGATGCCGGCCTTGGCGGTGGCGGCCACCTTCGTCACGGCGATGTCGTCGAAGACGGAGCTGCGCTGGCCGCTGGAATAGACGCCGACCGTGCCGCCGGAAAGCGGCGAGGCATCGACGACAGGACCGGCGAAGACGTTCTTGTCACCAAGGAAGACGTTGATCGTGTTGCCGGTGACGGCCACGAGCAGCGGGATTTCCATGTTGTAGGGCGAGCCTTCGTTGACGGAGGCAAGCACCGTCTCGACGCCGTCGACGACCTTCACGAGCTGGCGGCGGTTCGTCTCGCCGTCGAGCGTGAAGCGATAGTGGTTCTTGGCGTCCTGATAGTAGAAGAGCACGCCGATCGTGTCGTTGTCGAGCTGGGTCAGCGTCGTCTCGAAGACGTAGTCCGACCAGCCGGTCGAGCCGGAACCGGTGTAGACCAGCTTGTTGCCGGCCGCATCGCTCTGGTCGAAGAGGGCCGCTTCCGGCGCGGCAAGGCCGTCCGTCGTGGACTGACGCGAGAAGACGGTGCCCTTCAGCAGGAAGTTGCCCGTCGCCCCGTTCGTGCCGCCGACATCCGTCGACCAGCCATCGGCATTGCCGTCGTTGAAGGTCTCGACGAGCAGCGTGCGGTCGCCGCGCACGATCACGTCGACCGTGTCGGTCGACTTGACGCCGTTGACGTCCGTGGCCGTGAGCGTCAGCTTGTGCTTGCCGAGGTCGAGCTTGGCGGTTGCTTCCTTGCCTTCGGCGACGACGTCGCCGTTCTCGTCCGTCCAGACCCACGACGTGACGTTGCCGGGCAGCATCGACCTTGCGCCGGAGAGGGCGACATCGGCAAGCGCCGCGCCCGAGGGAGCGTCCGCCACGATGTCGTCGCCGGCATCGGCCATGGCACGGGCAACGCCGCCGCCGACATTGACGTTCTCGAAGACTTCCTGATGGCCGCGGTAGTAGCCGGTCAGACCGTCACGGTCGAGTTCCGGCTTGCTGCGGAAGCCGTCCAGATAGTCGTCGAAGCCGGTGAAGTAGGTCTCCGTCGTGATGCGGTTGTTGTCGGGGTCGATGGTGACGAGGCGGATCGCGCCGTTGCCGCCGTTGCTGCCCTTGCTCTCGTCGCCGTTGCCGGTGATCTCGCGCGACACGCCGTTCTGGTAGTTCACCAGGAACTGGAAGACCGGCTCGCCATACTGGTTGTAGGTGATGTCGGTTTCCGCGCCGTCGCCGAAGATGTGGCCGGAGAAGGTCATGACGATGTTGGGATAGCGGGCGAGCAGCTCGCGCGAGACATATTCGCCGTCATTGGCGCCGGCCTGGTCGGTGCGCATGCCGTAGTCGTAGCCGGCGCCCTCGTCGTAGAGCGGCAGGGCGAGGTTGTCCTGGCGGCCGGCATAGCTCGTCAGCGAGTGGGTGGCGAGCATCACGCGGTAGTCCGGGTGGGCCTCGATCACGTCGCCCGCCCAGCGGATCACGTCGTCGCGCGGGCCGAATTCCAGCGAGATCGACAGCCATTTCGTGCCGTCGGGCGCGGTGAACGTGCTGTAGGTGTTGCGCGCGCTCATCAGCTCCTGGTCATAGGAGCCGCCGAACGTGTCGGGGTTGGTCGCCTTCTGCTTGTCCGGCGAGAAGCGGCTGTCGAGATAGTTCGACGAGTGATTGGCGGCGTTGCCGCTGCTTCCCTGGTCATGGTTGCCCGGCAGGAGGGCGTAGGGGATCTTGCCGTCCAGCTTGCGCAGGGCCGCCTCGGCGATGTCCCACTGGCTGGACTGGTTGGTCTGCGTGATGTCGCCCACATGGGTCATGAAGACGATGTTATGGCTGTCGCGGTTGTCGACCAGCCATTGCGTCATGTCGGCGAAGAAGTGCTTGATGCCGTCGTTCGACGTGTAGTCCTGCGTGTCCGGGAAGACGGCGATCGTATAGGCGTTCGGCCCGGCGACGCGCACGCGGAAGTCGTCCGTCACGGAATTGCCGGCCGCGTCCGTCGCGGTCACGCGGACATCCGAGTGGCCGAGTTCGGCGAAGTCGAGCACCAGCTTGTTGCCGTCGGTCAGGGTGGCCGTCACGACGTCGCCGTTCTTGTTCTGGACGGTGTAGGTCAGGCCTTCGCCCGAGAAATGCTGGGAAAGGTCGATCGTGGCGTTTTCCGCATCCGGGGTGACCATCATGTCCTTGATGGCGACGGTCTTCACGACCGCGTCCGGATCGGTGGTCGGCTCCTGGCCGACCTGCGGCACGCCGGCGGCGTCCGGCGTCGTGGTGGTCGGCGTGGTGCCCTTGCCCGAAAGCGTGCCCTTGCCGAATTCGGCTGTCACGGAACCCTGGCCGAAGCGGAATTCCGTGCCGTTGTGCTGCAGCGCGTCGGACTTGAAATCGTCCGGGACGATGCCGCCGGGACGGGCCTTGCCCAGCACGGAAAGCTCATCGCCGGACAGCACCTTCTCGATGAACAGGAAGCTGCCGAGATAGCCGGAGGAGGTTTCGCCGTCATTGTCGGAGAAGATCAGGAAGCCGTTGGACTTGTCGATGGTGAAGCGCGCGGCCAGCGAGCCGGTCATCTTCTGCGCGGCGATGAATTCGCCGTTGACGTATTTGCTCATGGTGACGGAGCCGTCGCTGCCCTTCTCGATCGTGAGGCCCACGCGGTTCCACGCATCGAGGTTGGCGGCACCGCGATAGTCGCTGTTGATGCCGAGGCCGAAGCTGCCGCCGGCGACATTGCCGAAGATGTCGGCGTCGCTGCTGTTGGAGGTGTCCGTCTGCAGGAACGGGATCCAGCCGCTCGACGTGCCGGACGACGGGAAGTACACGTCGTAGACGAGGCTGTAGGAGGATACCGTGCCCGTGCCGCCCGGCGTGACCAGCAGGCCCTGCTGCTTGCCGAGGCGAGGGATGGAGAGGAGCCAGTCGTCGGAAGACTGGATCGGCGTTGTGAGATTGGTGGAGGACGTCATGTCGGCCTTCTCTCTGAGGTGAAACGGGGTCGGCTCGATGCCGCGCCTTACCGTTAGAGAATGGCCTTGCAGGCCGAATGACAGTTCCTTAACAAATCGTTTACCGGCCATAGCGATTTCCGATGGCTGCCATCGGATTCGTCATCTGCCTGTCAGCATCCGCCCGAATATTCCCATCCGCGGCCCGAACGGCCCTCGTTCTGTCAATAGAAGCGGATGCGATGTCGATTGCGCAATTGAAAGCCTTCCATGTCGTCGCGGTGTGCGGTGGCTTCTCCCAGGCCGCCCGGGACATGGCGATAAGCCAGTCCACCCTGTCGGCCCATGTGCGCGACCTGGAGGCCGCCTGCGGCTTCAACCTTCTCGAACGCCGGGCGCGCGGCGTCTCCCTCAGCTCGAACGGCGAGCGCCTGCTGGAGATCACCACCCGGCTGTTCGCGGCAGAACGCGAGGCCAATGCCTTCCTGCGTGGCGAGGCCGGTGCGAGCGGCGGTCACCTGCGCGTTGCCGCCGACGGCCCGATCCTCGCCCTGCCGATCCTCTCGCACATGAAGAGCGAGCGTCCGAAACTCACATTCTCGCTGTCGATCGATAATTCCGCACGCGTCATCGAGCAGGTCATGGACTATCGCGCGGACGTCGCCATTACCGCGCGTGTGCCCAATGACCCGCGGCTTTTCGGCAAGCACTTCCTCAGCATGCGGCTCGGTCTGTGCGTGCCGCTGGATCACCCGCTCGCCGGGGAGCAGAGCGTCACCATGCGCGCGCTGGAAGGCCTGTCCTTCGTCATGCGCGAACGCGGCTCGCGCACCCGCGAGGTTTTCGAGAAGAATCTCGCGGGTCACGCCATTTCCATCGAGCAGATCGTCGAGATTTCCTCAAGGGAAGGCGTTCGCGAAGCCATCGCCAACAGGGTGGGATGCGGCGTCATCGCCGATCTCGAACTCGGCAATGACAACCGCCTCGCCTTTGTGCCGATCGAAGACGCCCACGAGATTATCGACGAATACGTCATCTGCCTCGCCGAGCGCCAGCACCTTCCGCTGATCCGCGGCTTCATCCACGCGGCGGCCGCGCTGCACTCCGCCCGCTGAGGCCGATCGCGATCCTGCCGCGACAATGGGCGCCATCCACGCAATCTCCATGAAACGCACACGAAACCGGGATACTCGAATGCGAGCATCCGGCGGGGTGCGGTGCCGGCAGCGAGCCGGCCAGACGAGGAATGGCATGATGAGACCGTTTCAAAGAGACAGCAGCGCCAGATATCCTGTATCGATCCGCATCCTGCACTGGCTGCGGGCCATCCTGATCCTCGGGTTGATCGCCTGCGGCTGGTACATGACCGGACGCGCCGAGGACGACCCGACGGCCGCGATCCTTTATCCCAACCACAAGCAGTTCGGCGTGCTGGCCTGGCTGCTGGCGCTGGCGCAGCTTGCCCTTCGCTGGCGCTACCGTGCGGTTCTGCCGCACGCGCCGGACGCCCTCAAGCCCTGGGAGAAGCGCCTGTCCCACATCACCCACCGGCTGATCATCGCCTTGACCATACTCACTCCGCTGCTGGGCTACGCGATGTCCAGCAGCCTCACGGACGGCGACGGCGTGCCTTTCTTCTTCCTCTCGCATGTGCCGGAGGTCCTGCCGAAGAACGATACGGCCTTCGCGGTGTTCCAGGCGCTGCACGCCTATAGCGCCTATATCCTGCTGGCCTGCGTCCTCCTGCACATAGCCGGCACCGTGAAGCACCGGCTGCAGGACAGGGGCGGTCCGACCGACGTGCTCCCCCGCATGCTTTGATGCGGGCGAACCATGATCGCGGCCCGGTCCCGTGAACCTTCGGCGACCGGCGGCGCGTCGGTGTTCTGACATCCTCTCTTTCATCCCGTTTCGGCCGGCCCGATCCGGCGGCCTTGCAAGCGCCGATGCTATTCGCTACGGGATGACGGTCGGTTTCCGGAAGGGACTAAGAGGGAATCCGTGGCCAAAGACGGCCAGCCAAACGGAACTGCCCCCGCAACTGTAGGCGGCGAGCTGAACTCGGAAAATCCACTGGGCCCCGCGCCCGGGAAGGTCGAGGAAAGCGACGACCCGTCAGTCAGGAGACCTGCCGACGCAGATGACCAACCGAGCGGGTCGGCTCGGGCGGGCTTGTGATCGGCGTCCTGCATTTCGATCCTCGGCCTTCCTTCGTCCCGCCAACATTGCAACGGAAGGGATACGATGTTGAGGTTCACGACGGCGTTCATCGCCACTTTCGCCCTGGCGCCGATGGCGTTCGCGGCCACCAGCTATCCGCTGAAGCTGACGAGCTGCGGCCACGAGGTCACCATCGAGAAGGCGCCGGACAGCGTCGTCAGCGTCGGCCAGAGCACGACCGAGATCCTCTACATGCTCGGCCTCGCCGACAAGGTGAAGGGCACCGCGCTGTGGATCAATCCCGTCCTGCCCGAATTCGCCGAGGTCGACAAGACGGTCGAGCGCCTCGCCGACAATGCGCCGAGCTTCGAAAGCGTCGTGGCAAAGAAGCCGGAGCTCGTCGTCACCGCCTACGAGTGGATGATCGGTCCGCAGGGGGCGGTCGGCACGCGCGAGATGTTCGATGACGCGGGGATCGCAAGCTGGATCATGCCGACCGAATGCGTCGGAAAGGACAACACGCAGAGCATGGACGGCGCCCGCACCAGGCTGTTCGACACGGCCCTGCTCTACCAGGGCATCACGGAACTGGCCGAGATCTTCGACGTCTCCGAACGCGGCGAAAAGCTGGTCGCCGACCTCAGGTCGCGCGAGGAGTCCGCGGTCCGCAAAGCCAAGGACCTGAACCTGCCCGAGGACGTTTCCGGCGTGTTCTGGTATTCCTCCGCCGACATCGAGATCGACCCCTATGTGGCCGGCCTCAACGGCGTGCCGGGCTGGATGCTCTCCAAGCTGGGCGTGAAGAACGTCGTCACCTCCGAGGAGGAGTGGCCGACGGTGGGCTGGGAGACCATCGCCACGGCGAGGCCGACCTTCATCGTCGCGGCCGAAATGAACCGCCGTCGCTTCCCCGCCGACGACATCGCCGTCAAGCGCGAGTTCCTGACCACCGATCCCGTCGCGAAGGAGATGGAGGCGGTCAGGCAGGATCGCATCCTCACGATCGAGGCGAATGCGATGGACCCGTCGGTTCGCGCGATCTTCGCGCTGGAGAAGCTGTCGAACGCGCTTTCCGGGTTCGGTCTGTCGAAATGAGACAAGGCGCTGCGGTCCATGGCCTCGGGTGGCTCTTCTGGCTGGCTCCGGCCGTGCTGGCCGCAGCGCTGCTGTTTGGAACGGCGGTCGGCGAGACGCGCATCCCGCTCGCCACCGTCTTCGACGTCCTGGCGACGAAAGCGGGCTTCCTGGACCGTGCGATCGATCCCATCGAACTCAGCGTGATCTGGCACTATCGCATGTCGCGCGCGGTGGTGGCGGCCTGCGGCGGCGCCAGCCTCGCCCTGTCCGGCCTCATCCTCCAGGCGCTCTTGCGAAATCCGCTGGCCGAGCCCTATCTCCTCGGCATTTCGGCTGGAGCCTCCACCGGGGCCGTCGCCGTCACCGTCGCCGGTTTCGGCGCGGGGCTGCTCAGCATGTCGGCCGGAGCCTTTGCCGGCGCCATCACGGCCTTCGTGCTGGTCGCGCTGCTGGCCCGCGCCGCGGGCGGCGGAACCGGCATGCGCGGCGCGGCGGTGATCATCCTTGCCGGGATTGCGGGATCGCAGATGTTCAACGCCCTGACGGCCCTTATCATCGCGCAGTCGGCAAGCGCCGAGCAGGCGCGGGGCATAATGTTCTGGCTGCTGGGCAACCTTTCCGGCGTGCGCTGGCCAGACACCTGGCTGGTGCTGCCGATGACCCTCGCCGGGCTCGGCATCACGTTGTGGCATGTCCGGGCACTCGACGCCTTCGCCTTCGGCGCCGAGAGCGCGGCCGCGCTCGGCATCGACGTGCGCCGCACGCAGGTCGTGCTGATCGGAACGGCGACGCTGGTGACGGCGATCATGGTCTCGGTCGCCGGCGCCATCGGCTTCGTCGGGCTCGTCGTGCCGCATGCCATGCGCATTCTCGTCGGCGCGCGCCACAGCCGGCTGGTGCCGGCGACGGCACTCGCCGGGGCGGTCTTCCTCGTCGTCTCCGATGTCGTCTCGCGCATCGCCCTTCCTGGGCAGGTCCTGCCGATCGGCGTCGTCACCGCGCTGGTCGGTGCGCCGGCCTTCGCCTTCATCATGGTCAGGGGAAGGCAGCGATGACCGACAGGCCCGTACTCGAAGCGGCCGGCGTCGCCCGGATGGCCGGTGGCCGCCCGATCGTTTCCGGCATCGATCTCGGCGTGCGCGCCGGCGAGACGCTCGGCCTGATAGGACCAAACGGCTCGGGAAAATCGACGCTCCTGAACATGCTGGCCGGGCTCGTCAGCCCGAGCCGGGGCGAGATCCGCCTCGCCGGCCGGCCCATGGCGCGCCTCAGCCGGCGCGAGGTCGCGCGCTCCATCGCCTTCGTCGCCCAGCAGGCCGAGACGGGTGAGCGGATTTGCGTGCGCGATGCGGTCGAGCTCGGCCGCACGCCGTGGCTCGATGCGCTGCGGCCGTGGGGCCGCGAGGACGACGATGCCGTGAACGCGGCGCTCGAGGCCGTCGATATGCAGCACATGGCTCGCCGCGACTGGGCGACGCTCTCGGGCGGCGAGCGCCAGCGGGTCCATATCGCCCGCGCCCATGCGCAGAAACCGCAGCTCCTGCTTCTCGACGAGCCGACGAACCATCTCGACATCCACCACCAGATCGCCATTCTCGACCTCATCGGAACGCTCGCGGTGACGACCGTCATCGCCCTCCACGACCTCAACCACGCACAGCGCTGCGATCGATTGCTGGTGATGAAACACGGGCGATGCGCGGCCCTCGGGCCGCCGCACGAGGTGCTCACCGCACCGCTGATCCGCGAGATCTTCGCCGTCGAGGCCGAACTCATTCCCCATCCGTCCGGCGGCCGGCCGGTCTTCGCCTTCCAACGCCTTGCCTGAAAGGACACTCCATGCTGCTCCGACTGACCCTTCTTCTCGGCCTCCTCGCATCCCCGGCCGTGGCCGAGACCTTCGAGGTGAAGATGCTCAACCGCAACGCGACGGGCCCGATGCCCTTCGAGCCCGAATACCTCGTGATCAAGCCTGGCGACACGGTGAAATTCCTCGCCACGGACCCCGGCCACAACGCCGCCACCATCGCCGGCATGATCCCCGACGGCGGCAAGAAGTTTGTCGGCAAGATCAATCAGGAGATCGAGGTGACGCTGAGCGAGGAAGGCATCTGGGGCATCAAGTGCTCGCCGCATTTCACCATGGGCATGGCCATGCTGATCCAGGTCGGCGATACGCCGGCCACCGAAGCCGACCTGCCGGCGGACCTGCCGCCCGCCGCCCGCAAGCGCATGATCGAGATCCTCGCCCGGCGCGACGCCGCAAGGTGAGCGCGGCCGGACCCGGGGGTCTCTCCAATCGTTCGGTCAAGGACGACATCCGCGACTACTGGAGCATCCGCGCCGAAACCTACGATCTCAGTCCCGGGCACGGGCAAATGGACATGCGCGAGGCGCAGGCATGGCGAGACCTGATCCGTGACCATCTCGGCCACGGCGAGGGCCGCCGCGCGCTGGATCTCGGTTGCGGCACGGGCACGATGTCGCTGCTGATGCAGGCCGCCGGCTTCGACGTGACGGGCCTCGACTTTGCCGGGCCGATGCTCGAGCGCGCCCGCCGGAAAGCGCAGGAGGCCGGCGTCCCCGTCACGTTCGTCGCCGGCGACGCCGAGCATACGCTCGAGCCCGAAGCGCAGTACGACGCGATCATCGCGCGTAACCTGCTGTGGACCCTGCCGGACCCCCGACAGGCCGTCGGCGAATGGTGCCGCATCCTGAGGCCGGGCGGGCGGCTGCTGGTCATCGACGGCGATTTTGTCCGTCAGAGCAGGATCGAGCGCCTCATGCTGCTGCTCGACGGGATATTCGGCAAGATTCGCGACGGTCATAGCCTGCTGACCGTGGCGCAATGGGAGGAGCACGGCCGCATCATGGCGCGCCTGCCGTTTCACCGGGGAATGCGGGTGGAGGATGTGGTGGCCTTGTTCGCGGGAGCCGGCCTCATGGAGCAACGTCGCGATGGCTTGCAGGGCATACGTCGCGGCAGGGGCCTGCACCTTGCCAGCCGGGCAGGCGCCATCGCATGGAGCCAGCACCGCTTCGCCGTTTCCGCCTGCAAGCCGCAGGAGGGACATATCCGCGAGAGGGTGTCTGACGGCATCCGCGCAGCAACGGACCCTTGGAGCCGGCCCCGCCGGGAAAACGCCCGTTCCTAGACTGCTTCCGCTGGCAGGGCGAACGCGCCCATACGCCTCGGCCCTGCCGGTGACTGTTATCCGGCGTCTGGCTGCTTCACTGCCAGTCCATCCGGTCTGCGCACGATTGCTATACACGAGAAACCGCGGTGAAGGCTGGCCGCCTCGCTCGTTCCGCCTTGCAGCGCCGCGATCTCGGCAGCGACCCCGAACAGATCCGGGCGCGGCTTGACATGATGCCAGCCCAGCCATGTGCGAATGACGTGCTTCGTCCATGAAGGCAGGCCCGCCATGTCGCCGAAATCGACGACATGCAGTTCCCCTCCCGGCGCCAGAAGCTGCGACGCCCTGAGGAGAGCGTCCCGCCATTGCGGGATCATCGAGACGGCATACGAAATGAAGATGCGATCGTAGCCATGGTCCCGCGCCGTCCGGAAGCTTGCTTGCGGATCGAAGGTGACGGCATCCGCGCGGGCAAGGCGCACCCTGTCGTGCAGGCGGGTGCGCGTCACGGCGCTACCGGCAGCCGCCAGCATCTCGCCCGATATGTCGATGCCGTGAAAGCGCGCATGCGGATAGGCCTGCGCCGCCTTCACCAGATTGCGGCCGGTGCCGCAGCCGATCTCCAGCACCGTGCCACCCGCCGGCACATGAAGTCTCTCCAGCATCCTGTCGCGACCGAGCAGGTAGTATTTACGCGTCGCGTCGTAGAAGCCGAAGCGTCTTTGCAGCCGATAGATGCGATCCATCAGCGCACCGTGGTCGAGCGTCGCCGTCATGACCGATCCTTCAAAACCAGAAGATGGAAACCGCCATAGATGGACGAGCGGTCGCGGGCGTGAAGGGCCAGCGATTCCTCGCGCCGGTAGTCCCAGCGGGCCAGGAGCTCCGGCACCACGCGACCTTCCAGCAGGTTGGCCGGCGCCGCGGTGCGGAAGATGACGCGGGCGCCGGCAGCGGCGGAACGGGTAATCTCGCTCCATAGGCCGTTCAACTGGGCGTCGGACATCCAGTCCTGCGCATCGAGCAGCACGACGCGGTCGACGCAGGCATCCGGCTTTGCCGCCAGCCATTCGGTGATCGAGATGTTTTCCACGCCCAGGCGTGCGGCCCGGGCGCGCACGGTCTCGAAATTTCCGCGCTGGAGGTAGGGCGGCAATGGCGCGCTCTGGTCTCGCCCGTATCCGCGGCCGAAGGCCTGCCAGGCGAAGTAGTTCTCCGACAGCGGAAAATCACAGGCGAGCCGTTCCAGCCGCTGGCGCAGAACCGAGGCCATGCTGCCGTCACCCGCCAGAACGTCATATTGCTGCGGGGGAATGCCGAGCCCGAACAACGAGGATTTTCGCCGCGTCATCCACCGCACGAAACGCTTGTCGAACAACGGCGCGATCATCGTGTCGAAGAGCCGGCGCTGTTCGTCCTGGTCACGCGCCTCGAGCAGGAGACGCGGATTGACGCCATAAAGCCGGGCCACCCGATGGCCCCAGCCGATGAAATGGCCGAGGAGGCCATGGCGGTAGAGATGGCGGCGGAACATGGAGATACGCCGCCGGCCGGTGAGGCCGCGCCCGTCCCAATAGGAACGGCTGGCCTCGTCGAGAACCGGGCGGATGAAGCGCCTGTAGTCCTCCAGGTTCTCCCGGGCATCGGCCAATGCGTAAAAACGGTGGAAGCTCTCGTAGCTGGGAAGGGTTTGAAGTGCCGCCAGCTTCAGCCGGTTGAAGGCTATATGGGCAGGATTGAGATCGACCGCCTCGATACGGCCGGGGTCCGCCAGAAGATAGGAGAATGCGTTGCAGCCCCCGGAGGCAATGGTGACCACGGTCTGGCCGGGCTCGATCGCCAGAGCATCCATGTCGACTTCCGGGTCTTCCCAGATCTGCGCATAAACCAGCTTCTGGAACAGGCGAGCGAAGAAATACTCGGCGATCCCCTCGCGGGTCAGCGGCGCGCTGCGACGCACGGCCTCCCGCAACCGCCGGGCCGGATTGAGGTGATATTCCGGCTCGAATTCTTCACGCGGCTGCCGGTGCACAACCGCATCGCATCCGTTCTGTCGCTTCAGCACCGTCGTCATGCCGCACTCCGTTGGAGGATCATTCGGGGATTTGTCGTGATATACGCGGGCAACTGGATGGCACGCTCGCTCCAGCCATAGCCACTGGTGCGGCGCCGCCGCGCTAGCTCCGGTGGAAAGAGACGCGGCGCTAGAGCATCGGGGCGGGAACCTGGGGCATACGCTCGGCGATGAAGTCGTCCAACCGTCTTTCCTCGATCTCCATATAGACCTCTTCGCCGAAATACTCGGCAGTCTCCGCCTTGATTTGGTTGAGATGATCGTCGTTGAACATGGGCGATATCCTCAAGGGGTCGGACGGGCACCGGAGGCCGCCGCCACCAGGGCGATCCGCGTCAGGACACCGAAGCCGGCAATGGCGACGACGGTGGCTTGACGGAGCCGGCCGGCCCGGCTGTTCCACGCCTTTCCCGCCGAAGTCCTATAGGAAACATCGACGAAGCTTTTGTGACGAACCGCGACTCGGCGCCTTCCGAAACGGCCCCCGGAGCCGCCAGCAGCGCTTGGACCGGAAGCTGGAGAAAATAGTGATTATCCCGAGAGCGGGGAAATGGCCGTGATTATGCACTGGATGCCGGGAGCGGCGATGATGACGATAGGCTCAATGCTGTGCAAATTGGAATGCCGGACATTTTTGAGGATATGACCGCAGCCGCAGCTTGTCCAAGTGGAGTGCGAACGAGTGCCTGATTCTTCGCAACCGAAGACCTCATGTTGACCCGAGCTTAGCGAAACAAGTCAAATGTTGACCGGGCCCTGCGATCTACGGTGACCGGATCAACGAAATTAAGCTAAGTGCTTGAATTGAATGGTGCCGCTTAGGTGACTCGAACACCTGACCCCATCATTACGAATGATGTGCTCTACCGACTGAGCTAAAGCGGCCCTTCAGGCGGCCCCGAAGCGTGTCGGGACCGGAATGGGTGCGCTGATAACCGCAATGGACGGAGATTTCAAGCGCGGAGTTTCAACTTGCGCATTTTTCCCGCGCCGCGCGTCGAAATGGCCTCAGCCCGCGATGCGGGCCTTGGCGGCGGCGTATTCGCGGGCGAGGCGGGAAACGAGGTCTTCCACAGGGCCGACGGCCTTCACCGCGCCGATGCCCTGGCCGCAGCCCCAGATGTCCTTCCAGGCCTTGGCGCCGGTCGTGGCCTTGTCGAAATCCATCTTGGAGGGATCGGCTTCCGGCAGGTGGTCCGGGTCGAGGCCCGCGGCGGCGATGGAGGGTTTCAGGTAATTGCCGTGGATGCCCGTGAAATAATTGGAATAGACGATGTCGGCGGCGGCGCTGTCGACGATCATCTGCTTGTAGGCGTCGCTGGCGCGCGCCTCGGTCGTGGCGATGAAGGGCGAGCCGATATAGGCCATGTCGGCGCCCATCGCCTCGGCGGCGAGGATCGCGCCGCCCGTCGCGATTGCGCCGGAAAGCAGGAGCGGTCCGTCGAACCATTCCCGGATCTCCTGGACGAGGGCAAACGGGGACAGCGTGCCGGCATGGCCGCCTGCGCCGGCGGCCACCGCGATCAGGCCGTCCGCGCCCTTGCGGATCGCCGAATTGGCGTGCCGGTTGTTGATGACGTCGTGCAGCACGATGCCGCCATAGGAATGGATCGCCGCGTTCACTTCCGGCACGGCGCCGAGCGAGGAGATGACGACCGGCACCTTGTACTTCACGCACATCGTGAGGTCGTGCTCCAGCCGCCTGTTGGAACGGTGGACGATCTGGTTGACGGCGAAGGGCGCGGCCGGACGCTCGGGATGCTTTGCGTCATGCGCGGCAAGGCCCTCGGTGATTTCCGCCAGCCATTCGTCGAGCTGGGCTTCCGGGCGCGCGTTCAGCGCCGGGAAGGCACCGATGATGCCGGCCTTGCATTGGGCAAGGGTCAGCGCGGGATGCGAGACGATGAACAGCGGCGCGCCGACGACGGGCAGGCGCAGCTTGTCCTTGAGGATTGCGGGCAGGGCCATGGCGGAAGTCCTGATATGGTTTTGACGTTTACGAAAACGTCAAAACCATATCAGGGGCAATCCGCCCTGAAAAGGGGTGGCGCGGCGCGCGCCGGAGGAGGGATGGAAAGGCGGGCCGCGCCCCGCCGTGCCGCCAAGCGTATGCCGCGGCCGCGTTGCCTGTCCATGACGGTGCATAGCATGCATGCACCCGGCCCGAGGGGGCTGACGCTGCGGCCGGCGGCTTTTCCCCGGCGAAGGAAGGGCAGTTTCGGCCGGAAGGCTTGCGCAAATTCCCGCCAAACGTTACGCAAAAGCTAACAAAAGCCGGAAAGTAGGGCTCTTTCCACAGGTGTATCGTGGCCGCGGCGTCGAGCGGCGCCCGCAGAAGGGTCAGATGTGAGCGGACTGGAAACGGCAATCAGGAATGCGCTGGCGCGCTCGGAGCGCGCCAATGCCGAGGTTCGCGCGCGCATCTACCAGTCGGCGCGCAACGCGCTGGAGGCTGGCCTGCGCAAGCAGGAGGTCAACGACCCCGAGACGATCGCCGCGCAGCGCCATCGGCTGGAGGAGACCATCCACCAGATCGAGGCGGAGGAGCGCACGCAGATCGCCGCCACCGTCGCGAGTCACATCCGCGCCGAGCCGCCGGCAGGGGTGCGTGCCGAGCCGGAACTGCGCACCGGGCGCGACGTGCGGCCCGAACCGCGGCTCGATGCCGAGCCGCGCATGGAGGCCGCCCGCCCGGCCGCGGCGGCCGGCGACATCGGCGCCATCCGCCCCGAGCGCCAGGACGGCTTTGCCGGAAACGGCGCGGGTGCGGCGCCGGCCGCGACCGCCGGCGAAGCCTCCGGTTTCCGCCCCGAACGCGTCGCCAGGGTCCGAAGGCGGCGCGGCCGCCTGTTCTCCTTCCTGCTCGTCGTCGCCACCCTGATCGCCGCCTTCGGCGCGCTGGCCTGGTGGGTCCAGACGAGCGGCCTGCTCGACGATTTGCAGAGCGGGGCGGACGATTCCAGGCCGCCCGCCCGCGTGTCGGGCGAGGACTTCTCCGGCGAGGACCCGATCAAGAAGGCGCTCGACACCCAGAGCCGCTTCTCCTCCGACTGGCGCGCGGTCTTCGCGCCGTCCGAGACGGCCAAGCTCTCGGCCGGGCCGGCGGGGCGCTTCGAATCGGTCGGCACCGGCGACGGCCCGGCCGTGCGCATCACCTCCGCCAATCCGGACCGCGACGGCGCGGTGCGCATCGAGGTGTCGCCGGAGATCCTCGGCGAACTCGGCGGCAAGGCCTCGACGGTCGCGCTCACCGTGCAGGCGGCGGGCGACAAGCCCGTGCAGGTCGCCGTCGAATGCGATTTTTCCACCATGGGCGGCTGCGGACGCCACCGCTTCACCGTTTCGGAGCGCACGGACGTCCTGTTCCAGGTCGAGTTCGACCGCTCGCTCTCGCCGAGCGAGCCGGGTCATATCCTGGTCAACAGCGACATCACCGGCGGGAATGCGAGCGTGAACCTCTTTGCCGTCCGCATCCTGCCGGGCGATTGAGCGGCCGCGCTATTTGAGGAAGCCCGGTCCCGAGCCGACGATCCTGTCGTCGATCTCGCCGATCGCCGCCTTGTCCTTGTCGTCGTAGTCGAGCGTCTTGAGGATGTGCCGGATCAGGTTGATGCGTGCGCGGCGCTTGTCGTTGGCGCGGATCACCGTCCAGGGCGCCTGGTCCGTATGCGTCTCCTTCAGCATCCGGTCGCGCTTTTCGGAATAGTCGCCCCATTTGTTGAGCGCGGCGATGTCCATCGGCGAGAGTTTCCAGACCTTCAGCGGATCGTGCCGGCGGTCGTGGAAGCGCTTGAGCTGCATCTCGCGGCCGATGTCGAGCCAGAACTTGAAGAAATGGATGTTCTCCGAGGCGATCATCTTCTCGAAGCGCGGCGTTTCCTTGAGGAACTTTTCGTATTGCTCCGGCGTGCAGAAGCCCATGACCGGCTCCACGCCGGCCCGGTTGTACCAGGAGCGGTCGAAGAGCACGAACTCGCCCGCCGTCGGGAAGGTCGCCACATAGCGTTGGAAGTACCACTGGCCCTGCTCGGTGCCGGTCGGCTTGGTCAGCGCGACGATGCGGGCGGAACGCGGGTTCATGTAGGACATGGTGGCATGGATCGCCCCGCCCTTGCCGGCGGCGTCCCGGCCCTCGAAAACCGCCATGATGCGCGTTCCCGTCTTCTGCTGCCAGAACTGGACCTTGACCAGTTCGATCTGAAGCAGCTTGAGAAGCCGATCGTATTCCTTGTTGTCGAGTTTCTTGTCATAGGGATAGTCGTCGGAGCCGAAGGCCTTTTCCTCGATCCAGTCGGGAAGGACCGGATCGTCGATATCGAACACGCGTTTCTTGCCGCGGATATCCAGTTCCACGGCCCGGCTTTCGGCCTTTTCCGCCATCGTCTGCTCCTTGAAATTCCAGGGTGCGGCTACTGCCGCCATCCGGAAGGTGGACATAACCGGATTGCGAATTCAAGCGCGCCGTGAAAAACATGTCATGAAGCCGCGCTATCCATCGGGAATCATGGAGGCGCGGAGGGTGCGATGCTCGCAAGGGAATGGGTGGCGGTGACGGATCAGCGCACGGGCCTCGGCTGGCTGGCGACGCAACTGTGGGGCGAACGCGTTCTCATTGCCTCCGCCGTCTTCGTCGGTTTCATGATGTGGCTTGCCGGCCTGCATCTCGGCTGGGTGTCCTTCGCCGTCCTGCTCCTCGTCTTCGCCGGCCTCCTGCGCACCGAACGGCGCACGGTCGCGGTCGGCCGCAAGGCGGTGGCCGTCGAGCCGGTGGCTCCGCCCGCCCCGCCCGTGGAAGATCTCGCCGCGGTCGCCGCCGTCCTCGGCGCGCTCGATGCGCCCGCGCTGCTCCTGTCGGCGCGCCAGACGGTGAAGCTCCAGAATCGCGCGGCCGAGGCCGTCTTCGGCCCGATCCCGGAGGGCAGCGACCTTGCCGGCCGCATCCGCGCGCCCGGCATCCTCGACATGGTGCGCGATGCCATCGGCTCCGGCCAGCCGCGCGAAACGGAACATGCCGAGCGGCTTCCTTCCGAGACGGTCTATGTCGTGCGCATCGCCCCGCTCGCCGGTCCCGCCGCCGAACCGCTCTGGCTGCTGACCTTCCGCGACGTCTCGCAGGCCCGCCGCATCGACCGGATGCGCTCCGACTTCGTCGCCAATGCCAGCCACGAGCTGCGCACGCCGCTCGCCTCGCTGCGCGGCTTCATCGAGACGCTGCAGGGCCCGGCAAGGAACGACCTCAAGGCGCATGAGCGTTTTCTCGCCATCATGCACGAGCAGGCGACGCGCATGAGCCGCCTCGTCGACGACCTGCTGTCGCTCTCGCGCCTCGAGCTGCGCTCCAACCTCGCCCTCGAGCAGACCGTGGACCTCGTGCCGCTCGTCGCCCATGTGCGCGACAGCCTCCAGCCGCTTGCGAGCGACCTCGGCGTCGAGGTCGTGCTGGATCTGCCGAAGCACCCCGTAACGGTCCCGGGCGATCGCGACGAACTGGTCGAGGTCTTCGAGAACCTCATCGAGAACGCCTGCAAATACGGCCAGGAGGGCAAGCGGGTGGACGTGGTACTGACGGGCGGCGCTGACGGCGTGCCCATAGAGCTCAGCGTCACGGATTATGGCCCGGGCATCCCGCCCGAGCATGTGCCGCGCATCACCGAGCGTTTCTACCGGGTCAACGTGGAGGCGAGCCGCTCCAAGAAGGGCACCGGCCTCGGCCTTGCCATCGTCAAGCACATCCTCACCCGCCACAAGGCGCGCCTCGTGGTGAAGTCTGAAATGGGCAAGGGCACGGTCTTTACCGTCAAGTTCTGACACAAAGGAAGGCGGCTTTGTCGTCGCTTTCGAAATAGCCAAGCAATTTCATAGGCTTGGTGTGTCACAAATGTTTCGTCAAATTGACATAAAACCAATGGCGATCGCGGTTTAGAGAAGAGCCGCCGGTTCACGGCTAAGAGCGCGGAATGAGCGCTTACCACACATGTCCTCTTCGGGAGAACCCAGATGAAATCTCTTAAGCTCACCGTCGCGGCGCTCGTTGCCTCCGCCGCATTCGCAGGCGTTGCCGTTGCGCGCGACCAGATCCAGATCGCCGGCTCGTCCACCGTTCTTCCCTACGCCAAGATCGTCGCCGAGACGTTCGGCGAGACCTATCCCGACTTCAAGACCCCGATCGTCGAATCCGGCGGCACGGGCGGCGGCCTGAAGGAATTCTGCAAGGGTGTCGGCCCCGACACCATCGACATCGCCAATGCATCGCGCCCGATGAAGGATAGCGAAGTCGAGGCCTGCAAGGCCGCCGGCGTCACCGAGATCCAGGAAGTCAAGATCGGCTATGACGGCATCGTCTTCGCCACGGACGCCGGCAATGCCGACCTGAAGCTGGAGCCGAAGGACCTCTATCTGGCGCTCGCCGCGGAAGTCGCCGTCGACGGCAAGCTCGTCGCCAACCCCTACAAGAAGTGGTCGGAAGTCAACAAGGACCTCCCGGACGTCGAGATCGCCGCCTACATCCCCGGCGAAAAGCACGGCACGCGTGAAGTCTTCGACGAGAAGATGCTGGCTGCCGGCTGCAAGGCGACCGGCGCCGCCGACGTGATCAAGGCTGCCGTTGCCGACGAAAAGGAACAGCATGCCAAGTGCATCGCGGTCCGCAAGGACGGCCTGGCCGTCGACATCGACGGCGACTATACCGAGACGCTCGCCCGCATCGCCGCCAACAAGTCCGGCATCGGCGTCTTCGGCCTGTCCTTCTACGAGAACAACGCCGACAAGCTGAAGGTCGCCACCGTCAGCGGCATCGTTCCCTCGACCGAGACGATCGCGTCGGGCGAATATCCGGTCTCCCGTCCGCTGTTCTTCTACGTCAAGAAGGCGCATCTCGGTGTCATCGCGGGCCTGAAGGAATATGTCGAGTTCTTCACGAGCGACGACATGATCGGCCCCGACTCCCCGCTTGCCGAGTACGGCCTCGTTCCGGCTCCGGACGCAGAGCGCGAGGAGATCCGCAAGGCCTTCGTCGACGGCAAGATCATGTAATCGCCTTGGCCGGTGCGGCTTCTCCTCGGGGAGGTCGCGCCGGCCGCTCTCTTTCCGGCGGGTTTCCCGCGTCTGTCGAAAGGTCGGGGCGAGAGGTCTCGCCGGGAGAATGTCCTAAATGAGTGTTTCCCTTCTTCTGCTTGTCGTCGCCGTCATCGGCGTGGCAGGGTATCTGGCGGGTAGCTGGCGCGCCAACGCGCTTGCCGGCGGCAAGCTCTCCAGCCTGCACTCCCGGCCGGGCTACTACGGCTCCTTCGTCGCCGTCTGGTCCATGCTTCCGGCGGTCCTCGTGCTTTTGGTCTGGATCGTCGCGAGCCCGGTCTATATCGGCTCGACCGTTCGTGCCGGCTTTCCTGACGAGGTGAAGGCCGAGCCGCAGGCGACGCAGAACCTCAACTACAACATGATCGGCGCCATTGCCCGCGGCCTGCGGCTGCTGACGCCGCAGGAGCGCGAGGCGGTGTTCGCCGACGGCGCATCCGCCCGCACGGTGCTCGCCGGCAAGGGCGTGCCGCTTGCCGCCGATCCCGCGCCCTACATGCTGACGGCGGCCGACGACCTCGGCCGCATGACGGCAGCCAGCCGCACCTTCCTGTCGGCCCTGGTCGTCCTCGTCGCCCTCGCGGGCGCCTTCCTCTCCTACCGGGCGATCGCGCCGAAGTTCCGCGCCCGCAACCGCGTGGAAGGCATGATGCTGATCGGCCTCATCGGCGCGTCCTCGATCGCCATCCTGACGACCGTCGGCATCGTCGCCTCGATGCTGACGGAAGCCGTTCACTTCTTCAACATGGTCCCGGCCTGGGAATTCTTCTTCGGCACGGTCTGGGATCCGCGCTTCGCCGCGGCGGGCGCAACCGCCTCCGCCGGTCAGTTCGGCCTGATCCCGCTGCTCGCCGGCACGCTCTATATCGGCTTCGTCGCCATGCTGGTCGCCGTGCCCGTCGGCCTCTTCGCCGCCATCTACATGTCGGAATACGCCTCGCGTCACCTTCGCTCGGTCGCAAAGCCGCTGCTCGAAGTGCTCGCCGGCATCCCGACCATCGTCTACGGCTTCTTCGCCCTCATCACGGTCGGCCCGTTCCTGCGCGACATCTCCGCCGAGCTGAACGGCCTCGTCACGGGCAACTACACCAGCTTCATCCAGGCACAGAGCGTGCTGACCGCCGGCTTCGTCATGGGCATCATGCTGATCCCCTACGTCTCCTCGCTGTCGGACGACATCATCACCGCCGTGCCGCGGGCGCTGCGTGACGGCTCGCTCGGCCTCGGCGCCACCCGCTCGGAAACGATCCGGCGCGTCATCCTGCCGGCGGCCCTGCCGGGCATCGTCGGCGCGCTGCTGATGACCGCCTCGCGCGCCATCGGCGAGACGATGATCGTGGTGCTTGCCGCGGGCGTTGCCGCCCGCATGCAGATCAATCCCTTCGAGCCGATGACGACCGTGACCGTCAAGATCGTCAACCAACTCACCGGCGACCTCGAATTCACCTCGCCGCAGACGCTGGTGGCCTTCGCGCTCGGCATCACGCTCTTCGTCATCACGCTTTGCCTTAACATCTACGCCCTCTATATCGTGCGCAAATACCGGGAGCAGTACGAATGAGCCAGGTCTCCACCACGAGCCCCGCCCTCGGCATCGCCGAAAGGCCCGAGCGCCGCGACATCGGCCTTCGCCGCCGCTACGCCGCTGAACGCCGCTTCCGCCTCTACGGCATGGCCGCCATCGGCTTCGGTCTGCTCTTCCTCTTCCTGTTGCTGTTCTCGGTGGTCTCCAAGGGCTACACGGCGTTCCAGCAGTCGATGATCACGATCCCGGTCGAGTTCTCCGAGCAGATCATCGACAAGAACAACGAGCGCGCCACCAACCCGCAGAAGCTGGTCTCGGCCAACTACCCGGTCGTCGCCCGCAACGCGCTCGCCAAGGTTCTTGGCGTCGGCGAGGATGACCGCGCCGGCCTGAAGGCCGTCAACGGCATGATCTCCGACAGCGTGCGCGTCCAGTTCCGCGACCTCGTCGCCGCCGATCCTTCGATCATCGGCACGACCCGGACCGTCAGCTTCCTCGCCCACGGCGACCTCGACTCCGCCTTCAAGGGCCAGATCGATCTCTCCGTCCCGGAAACCAGCCGCAAGGTCTCCGACAGGCAGGTCGGCTGGATGAACCAGCTTGCCGAAAGCGGCGCGCTCTCCAAGCATTTCAACACCGGCCTCTTCACCAGCGGCGCATCGAGCCGCCCGGAAGCCGCCGGCGTCGGCGTCGCGCTCGTCGGTTCGCTCTACATGATGCTGATCGTCCTGGTGCTCTCGCTGCCGATCGGCGTCGCCGCCTCGATCTACCTGGAAGAGTTCGCCCCGAAGAACCGCTTCACGGACCTCATCGAGGTGAACATCAACAACCTCGCCGCGGTGCCGTCCATCGTCTACGGTCTGCTCGGCCTTGCCGTCTTCATCAACTTCGCCGGCTTCCCGCGCTCGGCGGCCCTCGTCGGCGGCCTGGTGCTGACGCTGATGACGCTGCCGACGATCATCATCGCGACCCGCGCGGCGCTGAAGGCCGTGCCGCCGTCGATCCGCTCGGCGGCGCTGGGCCTCGGCGCCTCCAAGATGCAGACCGTGTTCCACCACGTCCTGCCGCTCGCCATGCCCGGCATCCTCACGGGCACGATCATCGGCCTTGCCCACGCGCTCGGCGAGACCGCGCCGCTTCTCCTCATCGGCATGGTCGCCTTCGTCGCGGACGTACCGGCAACCCCGCTCGATCCGGCGACGGCGCTTCCGGTGCAGATCTACATGTGGGCGAACGAGGCCGAGCGTGCCTTCGTGGAGCGCACCTCGGGAGCCATCATCGTGCTCCTCATCTTCCTCATCCTCATGAATGTTGGCGCCATCCTGTTGCGCCGCCGTTTCGAACGGCGCTGGTAGAAGGACCGATCCTATGAACATCATGTCAGAAGCAGCCGTCGAGAAAGCCCTGGACAAGAAAATGAACGACATTTCCTACAAGATGATCGGCAAGGACGTCTCGGTCTACTACGGCGACAAGCGCGCCCTCTACGACGTCAACCTCAACGTCCGCGAAAACACCGTGACCGCCCTCATCGGCCCGTCGGGCTGCGGCAAGTCCACCTTCCTGCGCACGCTGAACCGCATGAACGACACCATCGACGGCTGCCGCGTCACCGGCCGCATCACGCTGGATACGGACGACATCTACGATCCGAACATCGACGTGGTGGAACTGCGCGCCCGCGTCGGCATGGTCTTCCAGAAGCCGAACCCGTTCCCCAAGTCGATCTACGAGAACGTCGCCTACGGCCCGCGCATCCACGGCCTTGCGAAAGCCAAGGCCGACATGGACGCCATCGTCGAGCAGAGCCTGCAGAAGGCGGGCCTGTGGAACGAGGTGAAGGACCGCCTGCAGGAGAGCGGCACCGGCCTTTCCGGCGGCCAGCAGCAGCGCCTGTGCATCGCCCGCGCCGTCGCCGTCAGCCCGGAGGTCATCCTGATGGACGAGCCCTGCTCGGCGCTCGACCCCATCGCCACCGCCAAGGTCGAGGAGCTGATCCACGAGCTGCGCGCCAACTTCACCATCGTCATCGTGACGCATTCCATGCAGCAGGCGGCCCGCGTCTCGCAGCGCACCGCCATGTTCCACCTCGGCAACCTCGTCGAGGAGAACGACACCGACAAGATGTTCACCAACCCGGACGACCAGCGCACGCAGGACTACATCATGGGCCGCTTCGGCTGACGCGATCGTCGCCCAAGCCCCGGACACCCGAGCGCATCAAGGATAAAGCCATGTCATCGACCCATATCGTCTCGATCTATGACGAAGAACTGAAGTACCTCTCCCGCCGCATCTCCGAGATGGGCGGCACCGCCGAGCAGATGGTGGCCGATTCCGTCCGCGCCCTCGTCACCACGGATGCGGCGCTGGCGCAGAAGGTGATTTCGGAAGACATCATCCTCGACAATGCCGAGCGCCAGATCAATGAGAAGGCCATCGTCACCATCGCCAAGCGCCAGCCGATGGCAGCCGACCTGCGCGAGATCATGGGCGCGATCCGCATCGCCGCCGAGCTGGAGCGTGTCGGCGACCTCGGCAAGAACACCGCCAAGCGCGTCATCGCCGTGCAAAGCTCGGGCATGCCCCGCAAGCTCGCCCGCGGCCTGGAGCACCTCGCCGAACTCGCCCTGATCCAGCTCAAGGAAGTGCTCGACGTCTACGCCACCCGTTCGGTCGACAAGGCGAAGGCCATCCGCGAACGCGACGACGAGATCGACGCGATCTACACCTCGCTGTTCCGCGAACTCCTCACCTACATGATGGAAGACCCGCGCAACATCACGCCCTGCACGCATCTCCTGTTCTGCGCCAAGAACATCGAGCGCATCGGCGACCACGCGACCAACATCGCCGAAACCATCTACTACATGGCCACCGGCTCGCAGCCGGAAGGCGAGCGTCCGAAGGACGACACCTCGACCTCCGTCGTCGCCGCCGACGTTGCCGATGCCTCCGAGTAACGAGTAAGGGTTCGACACATGGTGCCCAGAATAGCCGTCGTGGAAGACGAGGAGGCGCTCAGCGTCCTCCTGCGCTACAATCTCGAAGCCGAAGGCTTCGAGGTCGACACGATCCTTTCCGGTGACGAGGCCGAGATGCGCCTGCAGGAGCGCATGCCGGATCTCCTCATCCTCGACTGGATGCTGCCCGGCGTCTCCGGCATCGAGCTCTGCCGGCGCCTGCGCCAGCGCCCGGAGACCGAGCGCCTGCCGATCATCATGCTGACGGCGCGCGGCGAGGAGAGCGAGCGCGTGCGCGGCCTTGCCACCGGCGCGGACGATTATGTGGTGAAACCCTTCTCGACGCCGGAGCTGGTCGCCCGCGTGCGCGCCATGCTGCGCCGGGCCAAGCCGGAAGTCGTCTCGACCGTGCTGCGCTGCGGCGACATCGAGCTCGACCGCGAGACCCACCGCGTCCACCGCCGCACCCGCGAGGTCCGCCTCGGTCCGACGGAATTCCGCCTGCTGGAGTTCCTGATGACCTCGCCGGGCCGCGTCTTCTCGCGCTCGCAGCTCCTCGACGGCGTCTGGGGCCACGACATCTATGTCGACGAGCGCACCGTCGATGTCCATGTAGGGCGCCTGCGCAAGGCGCTCAACTTCGCCAACATGCAGGACGTCATCCGCACGGTGCGCGGTGCCGGCTATTCGCTGGAGACCTGAGCGGCCGGAATTTCCTCCCAAGGACGGAAATGGGCCCTTCGGGGCCTGTTTGCGTTTCGGGGCATGCGATCGCCCCCGCATGCGGCCTTCTCCCGATAAGCGGGGCGGTGCGAGGAGAGGCTTCTCGGCATGCGAAAAAAGGTTATGGCAGGATGAGGGCGTCCGGCCCGCAGCCGCAAACGAAAACGGGCCCGAAAGGGCCCGCTTGTCATTCCTCAGTCAGCGCCGCTCAGCGCATCCGCCGGCGCTCGGCCGAAGGCTGGTAGGCGAGGCGCTGGTGGTAGGTGCAATAGGGCGAGTTGTCCGGGGACTCGTTGCCGCAGAAGTGGAAGTCCTCGTTGAGCGGGTCGCCGATCGGCCATTTGCAGGTGCGCTCGGTGAGCTGCGTCAGCTCCAGCTTGCGCGACATCGGCACGACGACGTTGTTGCCGTTGGCCGGAACCGGAAGCTGGTCGCGCTGCGCGTCGAAATCGGCGTCGATTTCCTCCTTGGCGATCGCGTTGCCGGCCGGGCGGGCCGCAGCGCGGGGGGCGACCGGGCGGGCCGCAAAGCCGGTGGGGCGCGGGGCGGCTGCCGCCGGGCGCTTGGGGCGCGAGGCGGACTGCGTTCCGCCGGCCTTGGCGCGGCCCGGCAGGTTCAGCCGGTGCACCTTGCCGATGACGGCATTGCGGCTGACGCCGCCGAGCTGGGCGGCGATCTGGCTCGCGCTCAGGCCCTCGCTCCAGAGCTTCTTGAGTTTCTCGACCCGCTCGTCTGTCCAGTTCATGCTTTCGTCTCCGTTCGGCGCTCGCAATACGGGAATCCGTCATCGCGTCCCGGACGGGTCCGGGACCTGAACGCCTTAACTCTTTTGGTGACTAGTTCCGCCGCATGCAGTCTAGTAATTGGTCTTTAACCTAGAGACCGGGGGACTCCGTGACAAGAGTCGCACGAATCCGGGCGAATCGATTTCTAAGTTTTCCCCAACTTGCTGGTCTGGTGTGACTCGATAGCGACACCTTCCGCGCGTGCCGTGAATCCTTTCCCTGCGGGAGGTTCAGCCATATTCAGGGCAGCGATTTTATTGACAGGGCGGTATGAAATGCCGATAGTGCGGCATGCCGCCGAAAGGCGGCTTTTGATTTTTCTGGTATCCGGAAAAGTCAAGCTCCAGACCCGTTTTCCGCATCTCTTTTCGGAGGATTCGCGCCATGGCCGATGCCGCGCCGCTCTATGAAACCTATATGCGTGCGCCGCTCCGGTTCGCGCGCGGGGAGGGCGTGTGGCTCGTCACCGAGGATGGCGAGCGATATCTCGATTTCGCCGCCGGCGTCGCCGTCAATTCGCTCGGCCATGCCCATCCCCATCTCGTCGCCGCGCTGAAGGACCAGGCCGAGAAGGTCTGGCACCTGTCGAACCTCTACGAGATCCCCGGCCAGGAAAGCCTCGGCCGCCGGCTGACGGAGGCGACCTTCGCCGACAAGGTGTTCTTCACCAATTCGGGCGCCGAGGCGCTGGAATGCGCGATCAAGACGGTCCGGCGCTACCACTTTGCCAAGGGTCACGCCGGCAAGTACCACATCCTCACCTTCGAGGGCGCTTTCCACGGCCGCACCATCGCCACCATCGCGGCCGGCGGGCAGGACAAATACATCGAGGGCTTCGGCCCCAAGGCGCCGGGCTTCCTGAAGCTGCCCTTCGGCGACATTGCGGCCGTCAGGGATGCGATCACCGAGGAGACGGCGGCGATCCTCATCGAGCCCGTGCAGGGCGAGGGGGGGCTTCGCCCCGTGCCGAAGGACTTCATGCAGGAGCTGCGCCGGCTCTGCGACGAATACGGCCTGCTGCTCATACTCGACGAGGTGCAGACGGGCGTCGGCCGCACAGGCCGCCTCTTCGCCCATGAGAGCGCGGGCGTCGCGCCCGACATCATGGCCATCGCCAAGGGCATCGGCGGTGGTTTCCCGCTCGGCGCCTGCCTTGCCACGAACGGGGCGGCCTCCGGCATGGTCGCCGGCACGCATGGCTCGACCTATGGCGGCAATCCGCTCGCCATGGCGGTCGGCAATGCGGTGCTCGACGTCGTTCTGGAGGAGGGGTTCCTTGAGCATGTGCGCGACGTTTCGCTGGTCTTCCGCCAGGGGCTCGCAGCGCTGAAGGACCGCTTCCCCGAGGTCATCGAGGATATCCGCGGCGAGGGCCTGATGCTCGGCATCAAGGCGAAGGTTCCGGTCGCCGACCTGCTCAAGGCCGTGCGCGCGGAAAACCTGCTCGCCGTGCCGGCCGGCGACAACGTGCTGCGCCTGCTGCCGCCGCTGGTCGTCACGGCGGAAGAGGCGCGCGAGGGGCTCGCCCGCATCGAGCGGGCGGCGGAAAAGCTGACGGCGGCCGTGAAGGCCGCTTAAGGGACTGGGACAGACAGGACACATCATGGCCAAGCATTTTCTCGATCTTTCCGCCGTTTCGGAAAGCGATCTCCGCGTCATCATGGACGACGCGCATAGCCGCAAAGCCGCCAGCAAGGCCGGCACGGAGGCAAAGCCGCTCGCCGGCAAGATGCTGGCGATGATCTTCGAGAAGCCCTCCACGCGAACCCGCGTCTCCTTCGACGTCGGCATGCGCCAGCTCGGCGGCGAGACGCTGTTCCTGTCGGGCACGGAAATGCAGCTCGGCCGCGCCGAGACCATCGGCGACACGGCCAAGGTCCTGTCGCGCTATGTCGATGCCATCATGATCCGCACGACCGACCATGCGCGCCTGCTGGAGCTTGCCGAGCACGCCACAGTGCCTGTCATCAACGCCCTGACGGACCTCACCCATCCCTGCCAGATCATGGCCGACATCATGACCTTCGAGGAGCATCGCGGCCCGGCAAAGGGCAAGACCTTCTCCTGGATGGGCGACGGCAACAACGTGCTGCACTCCTTCGTCGAGGGCGCGGCCCGCTTCGGCTACACGATGAAGATGGCCGTGCCGATGGGCTCCGAGCCGGATGACAAGATCCTCAACTGGGCGCGCGACAACGGCGGCAACATCCTGCTCGGCCACGACCCGGACGCCATCGCTGACGGCGCCGACCTCATCGTCACCGACTGCTGGGTCTCGATGAACCAGGAGCACCGCGCCCGCGGCCACAACATCTTCCAGCCCTACCAGGTCAACAAGCAGCTCATGGCGCGCGCCGGCAAGGATGCGCTCTTCATGCACTGCCTGCCCGCCCACCGCGGCGAGGAAGTGACCGACGAGGTGATCGACGGCCCGCAGTCCGTGGTCTTCGACGAGGCGGAGAACCGCCTGCACGCGCAGAAGTCGATCCTTGCCTGGTGCTTCGGCGCCGTCTGACGCGGCCTTGAAATATGTGAGGGCACGCACGATCTAGGTGCCGACACCCGGCGCCGGAAGGCGTCGTCTCTGGCGCTTGCCTGCCCGGTATGGAATGATCGGGCGGCAGGAGCGCGAAATCACGATAGACGCTGTCGGACGTGGCGGGGCGCAAGGCCCGCGGCGCGGCGGTGTGCAAGGAGCAGAACGATGATGGCTGAAAACGCCCTGAAACTCGGTGAGCCCGGCTATGCCGGCGACGATCATGTCCTGCCGTTCCAGGTGGAAGGCCTCGATGTGCGCGGCAGGGCCGTGCAGCTCGGCCCGATGCTCGACGGCATTCTCGGCCGGCACGATTACCCCGCGCCCGTCGCCCGCCTTCTGGCCGAGGCGATCACGCTTACCGTGCTGCTCGGCACCTCGCTGAAATTCGAGGGCAAGCTGATCGTCCAGACGAAGGGCGACGGCCCCGTCGACCTGCTCGTTGCCGATTTCGCCGCGCCGGAGAACGTGCGCGCCTATGCCCGCTTCGACGAGGCGGCGCTGGAGGCCGCCGTCGCCGAAGGCCGGACGGAGCCGCACGAGCTGCTCGGCAAGGGCATCCTCGCCTTCACCATCGACCAGGGCGCGCATACCCAGCGCTACCAGGGCATCGTTCCGCTCGACGGCCACACGCTGGAAGAGATCGCCGGCGTCTATTTCCGCCAGTCGGAACAGATCCCGACCAAGGTGCGCCTCGGCGTCGCCGAGCTCTACGACCGCGACGAGGCCGGCAAGGCCCGCCATCGCTGGCGCGCGGGCGGTATGGTCGCGCAGTTCCTGCCGTCCTCGCCCGAGCGCATGCGCCAGGCCGATCTGCCCGGCGGCGACGGCGACGAGGCCGGCCACAAGATCGATGACGACGACAACTGGTCCGAAGCCAAAGCCATGGTCGAGACGATCGACGCCGACGAGCTGACCGATCCCACAGTCGGCACCGAGCGGCTGCTGTTCCGCCTCTTCCACGAGCGGGGCGTGCGCGTCTACCAGCCGCAGCAGGTCTTCGACCGCTGCTCCTGCTCGCGCGAGAAGCTGAAGAGCGTCCTCGCCGGCCTCAGCGCCGAGGAGATCGCCCATACGGCGGACGACAAGGGCGAGATCGCGGTGACCTGCGAGTTCTGCTCGACGACTTACCGCTTCGAGGCGGCGGAAGTGCTGCCGCAGTAAAGGCGTGGGGCGACTGCCCTCATCCGCCTGACGGCACCTTCTCCCCGCAGACGGGGAGAAGGGAAGGATGCGACGCCTCGCCTTCTGCCGGCGATGATGCTTTGGGGAAACCGGCCCGGCTCGCTTCCTTCGCCACGATTGCGGGGAGAAGGTGGCAGGCAGGCCGGATGAGGGGCTGCGCCCGCGCCACCCTCAATTCAGCGTGCGCACCTGCCCGGGCGTATCCAGCGAGAAGGCCGGAATGGCGACGTCGAAAGCCTCGCCCGTCTCCGCCTCCATGCAGTACCGCCCGAACATGATGCCCGACGGCGTCTCCAGCGGGCAGCCGGAGGAATATTCGTAGGTATCGCCCGGCCGCAGCACCGGCTGCTCGCCGATGACACCCGGACCGTTGACCTCGTCGACCTGTCCGTTCTGGTCGGTGATGTTCCAGTAGCGCGTCACCAGCCGCACGGCGATGTCGGAATGGTTCGATATGACGACCCGGTATCCCCAGACATAGCGGCTGTCGTCGGGGTCGGACTGATCGGCCAGGTAGTATGGCTCTACGGTCACTTCGATGTCGCGGGTCAGCGCACGATACATGGGCAAGCCTTGAACTGATTAGCTCCTGCTATTCTACACGAATACGGTTTCGTCAAGGACAAGCGAAGAACCCACGCGCTTCTGCCGGCGGCAGCCCGAAGAACACCGGCCTCATCGGCAGGTGTCTTCCATTTCCGGCCTCACGCCGCGATGGTCACGCGCCGACCCTGGCGAGCGCCCGCGCGAAATCCTCGATGAGGTCGTCGCCGTCCTCGATGCCGGCCGAAAAGCGCACCGTGCCGGCCGAAATGCCGAGCTCGGCGCGGGCCTCGTCCGTCAGGTTCTTGTGCGTCGTCGTCGCCGGATGCGTGATGAGGCTCTTGGCGTCGCCGAGATTGTTGGAGATCTTCACGACCTCCAGCGCGTCCTGCAGCGCGAAGGCCGCCTCCTTGCCGCCCTTCAGCTCGAAGCAGACGAGTGTCGAGCCGCCCGACATCTGCTTGGCGATGATGTCGGCCTGCGGGTGGTCCTTGCGGCCCGGATAGATCACGCGGGCGACCTGGTTCTGTTCCGCAAGGAAGTCCGCGATGCGGCTCGCATTCTCCGTCTGCTGCCTGACGCGCAGCGGCAGCGTCTCGATGCCCTTCAGCAGCGTCCAGGCATTGAACGGCGACATGGCCGGGCCGGTATGGCGGAAATAGTCGTGCAGGTTCTCGTCGATCCAGGCCTTGTCCGAAAGCACCACGCCGCCAAGGCACCGGCCCTGCCCGTCGATATGCTTGGTCGCCGAATAGACGACGACATGCGCGCCAAGTTCCAGCGGCTTCTGGAAGAGCGGCGTGGCGAACACGTTATCGACCACGACCTTGGCGCCGATCTGGTTGGCGAGCCTTGCGACGCCGGCGATGTCGATCACTTCCAGCGTCGGATTGGTCGGGCTTTCGAGGAAGAAGACCCTGGTGTTCTTGCGGATCGCGCCCTCCCAGTTGGCAAGGTCCCGGCCGTCGATCAGCGTGCACTCGATGCCGTATTTCGGCGCCAGCGTCTCCACCACCCAGCGGCAGGAGCCGAAGAGCGCGCGGGCCGCGACGATATGGTCGCCGGCCTTGAGCTGGCAGAGGATGGCGGAGGAGACGGCGGCCATGCCGGATGCAGTGGCGCGGGCATCCTCGGCGCCTTCCAGCATGCACATGCGCTTTTCGAACATGTCGTTGGTCGGGCTGCCGTAGCGGGCGTAGATGAATCCGTCCGTCTCGCCCTTGAAGCGGGCTTCGGCTGCCGCCGACGTGTCGTAGACGAAACCTTGCGTGAGGAAGATCGCCTCGGCGGTTTCGCCGTGCTGGGAGCGGGTGGTTCCGCCGTGAACGAGTTGGGTGGCCGGGCGCCAGGACTTGCTCATGTGATCGTCGCCTTCAAACAAAAAAACCGGCCGCGCAAGCAGGCCGGTTTGACACCCGGCCTTTTTAGCTACTTGTTTAACGTGGCTGCAAGCCGGCCGGCCAAATCACCACGGGATAACCTTGCTATTACTGCGCGCCCGCGCTTGCGTCAATTGCCGGCATTTGGTTTTGTGCGAACCCTCTGATAGGGCGGTATTCTCATGGCTTCTGTGACGCGCGGCACGGGCATTCTGGCGGATCACGCCATTCGCGGCTTGTTCGAGAGCGGCAGGCTGACGAGCGAGGCCGTGCTCGACGGCGACCAGATCCAGCCGGCAAGCCTCGACCTGCGTCTCGGCGCGAAGGCGTTTCGCGTGCGCGCCAGCTTCCTGCCCGGCCCCGCGAACCTCGTCGCCGACAAGCTCGACCGGCTGAAGCTGCACGTCATCGACCTTTCCGACGGCGCGGTGCTGGAAACCGGCTGCGTCTATATCGTGCCCCTGATGGAAAGCCTCGACCTGCCGGCCGAGCTCGCCGCCTCGGCCAACCCGAAGAGCTCGACCGGCCGTCTCGACATCTTCACCCGCGTCATCACCGACCGCGCGCAGGAATTCGACAAGATCCCCGCCGGCTATTCCGGCCCGCTCTATCTGGAAATCTCGCCGCGCACCTTTCCCATCGTCGTGCGCCGTGGCTCGCGCCTGTCGCAGATCCGCTTCCGCAAGGGCAATGCCCTCCTCGGCGAAAGCGAGCTGCTGGCCCTCCACGCCTCGGACACGCTCGTCGCCAGCGAGACGCCGAACGTCTCCGGCGGCGGCATCGCGCTCTCCATCGACCTCAAGGGCACCGGGCCGGAAGGCCTCATCGGCTATCGCGGCAAGCACCACACCTCCGTCGTCGATGTCGACCGCAAGAACCAGCACGACATCTTCGATTTCTGGGAGCCGCTGTTCAGCCGCGGCCGCAACGAGCTGGTCCTCGACCCGGACGAGTTCTACATCCTCGTCTCGCGCGAGGCCGTGCACGTCCCCCCGCTCTACGCCGCCGAAATGACGCCCTTCGACCCGCTCGTCGGCGAGTTCCGCGTGCACTATGCCGGCTTCTTCGACCCCGGCTTCGGCCACGCCCCCGCCGGCGGCTCCGGCAGCCGCGCGGTGCTGGAAGTGCGCAGCCACGAGGTGCCCTTCATCCTGGAGCACGGCCAGATCGTCGGCCGCCTGATCTACGAGCACATGCTCGACGCCCCTGAGGGCCTCTACGGCTCCGGCCTCGGCTCCAACTACCAGGCCCAGGGCCTCAAGCTCTCCAAGCATTTCCGCGCGGCTTGAAGACGGCCTTCCCGCCCACCGCCTCGCTTGACATGCCCGGCGAACTGTTGAATGACTGCCCCACCGGCGCTGCCCTGCGGGTATGATGTAATGGTAGCCTGTCAGCTTCCCAAGCTGAACGCGCGGGTTCGATTCCCGCTACCCGCTCCAATATTTTTGTCTACTGAGTTCCACTGATTTCTGCAACCCACTGAAATCCGAGGGCTATTCGATTTTCCTCGTTCCAGTGAGTTCCACTGAAGGCCAGCCAAAGCCAGCATTTTTAAGTCCACTTTGAAATTCCTTCTGTGCTTTATTTTTGTTTTAAATCAATGACTTGAGGATGGATTCGGTTTTGTCTCGGGACTCGAACTCACAAGGCCATCCTGGAAAACAAAATTTGCTTCTATGGGCTACGGCTGAAGTATGGAAACGTCCTTGGTGGAATGCATCCGGTGGTGAGCCGACGGCCCCTGATCTGATGGATTCAAGATAGTCTATCGCATCCTCGCCCCGACCGTCCGCAACCAGTTGCAGGAGCATCTTGTCGCGAAAGGTCGGAATCGGAAGGTAATCCCCCCCGTTTTCAACGGGGCTCCGCGGTAGAATTCACGCGGCGATTTTCAGTTTCTGTGTGGGCGTGATGCCGCCGATGCCCATATTGGGCCGTTCGTTGTTGTAGGTCCATAGCCACTGCGTGGCAAATTCCTGTGCCTCCTCAATGCTTTCGATGAGGTGCTGGTCGAGCCATTCTTGTCGGACGGTCCGGTTATAGCGTTCGACATAAGTATTCTGCTGCGGCTTGCCCGGCTGGATGTGGCTTAAGGCGATGCCCTGTTTCTCTGCCCATTCCATCAGCTTGCCGCTGACGTATTCAGGCCCGTTGTCGACCCGTATTGCCATCGGCTTACCACGCCA
>NZ_JACBFT010000013.1:0-137409 GCF_021401195.1 Shinella sp. NM-101
AAGTTCGTCCGCCGAATTATCGCGAAAAATCCGCCAATTCGACTAAAATCCGGTCATCAACTGCGAGTATGATTCGCCCTATATCAGAAGCTTACCGTCCGCCAGTGAACTATGAATGACATCCGAATCGTCGACGAAAACAGCGAAAATCACGCTCCGGAACACTCAGCGCCGTCTGACAGCACGGTCGTTTCCGCTGATGTTTCCGCGACCGAGGTGCCGGCCGGGGTCCCCTCCCCTCTTCCGGACGCCAGCGCACGCCTGCCGGCGCATCTGCAGGACCTGACCGACCGTGCCCGCACCTATGTCGAGGCGGCCTCGTCCGCTAACACCCGCCGCGCCTATGCGTCCGACTGGAAGCACTTTACCGCCTGGTGCCGGCGGCAGAACCTCTCCGCCCTCCCCCCGGACCCGCAGGTTGTCGGCCTCTACATCACCGCCTGCGCCTCTGGAACCGCAGAGCGCGGCATGAAGCCGAACACCGTCTCAACCATCGAGCGGCGCCTCGCCGCCATCGGCTGGAACTGTGCGCAGCGTGGGATTCCGCTGGATCGGAAGAACAGAGCGATCGCCACGGTGATGGCCGGCATTCGCAACACCCACGCGTCCCCGCCCCGACAGAAGGAAGCCATCCTGCCCGAAGATCTGATCGCCATGCTGGAAACGCTCGACCGCGGTTCACTGCGCGGCCTAAGAGACCGGGCGATGCTGCTGATCGGCTTTGCCGGCGGCCTGCGCCGATCCGAAATCACCGGGCTCGATCTCGGCCGCGACCAGACGGAGGACGGACGCGGCTGGATCGAGATCCTCGACAAGGGTCTGCTGGTGACGCTGCGCGGCAAGACCGGCTGGCGCGAAGCGGAGATTGGACGCGGCTCGGCCGACGCCACCTGCCCCGTCGCCGCCGTCGAAACCTGGATCAGGTTCGCTCGGATCGCAAAGGGTCCCGTTTTTCGCCGTGTCCGCGGCCAAGGTAAGGATGTCGGACCGGACCGTCTCAACGACCAGGAGGTGGCGCGCCTCGTCAAGAAGACGGCACTGGCGGCCGGCGTGCGCGGCGATCTTTCGGAGATCGAACGGGGGCTGAAGTTTTCTGGCCACTCACTGCGCGCCGGCCTCGCCTCGTCGGCCGAGGTCGACGAGCGCTATGTCCAGAAGCAGCTCGGCCACGCCAGCGCCGAAATGACCCGAAAATATCAACGCCGGCGCGACCGTTTCAGGGTGAATCTCACTAAAGCGGCCGGGCTCTAAAACACCCCTCCCCTACCGGCGGTCCGCTCAGATCTTTGAACCGTGTCGGGAGCGCTCTGCGATGCTGGAAAGATCGACTTTCTTGCCCGCCACATCCGCGACGATCTTCAACGTGCCGCCGAGGGATTCGACATAGTCGCGAAGCGTCGACAGCTTCATGTCGGCGCGCTTCTCCAGTCTCGAGACGTTGGTCTGCTTGAAACCGGTCGCGGCGGACACGTCTTCCTGCGTCCGTCCAGCGAGTGCCCGCAATTCACGCAAATTGTGCGCCGTGACAAGCTCGTCGGCACGCTTTGCAATGGCGCGCTGTTCGTCCTCAGGAAGCGTCTGTATCAGCTTGTCGAGATCATCCATGTTTCTTCTCCAACTCGCTCAAATGCTCGTCGTACCGTTTGTCCGCCAGATCGATCAGCCGTTTGTAGAAGAGCTTCTGGCTCATACCGCTCTTCGCACCACCACAGAGAACCACAGCCTTTCGCTCCGGATCGAAGGCAAAGGCGAACCGCCATTGCACCTTCAACACCTTGACGCGCAGCTCTTTCATGTTCGCATGTCTGGAGCCTTCGAGGGTGTCGACTTCAGGTCGTCCCAGTCGAAAGCCTTTCTCGCGAAGCAGCACCAAATGCGCGAGCAACTCGACCCGAACATCGGCTGGAAGGTCTGTGATCTCGCTTTTGAAGCGGTCATGAAACTCGACCTTCCATTCCGTCATTTCATATCCTGAATGATATAGATACTTTGGGATATATAATCCACATCCCCCCTCAAGGCAATAGGTAGCACTTCCTCCAGAAACGCCGACAACCGATCGGTTATCCGTATCCTCTGCATTTGGAAAACCGCTCAACTAACGACCTCTTAGACGCTCCAAATGGCCGCTGACACGCAAAATCGCATTTCTCGTCGACCACAGGGCCGCCTGATCGGCTACGCACGCGTCTCGACGGAGGAGCAGGCAACGCAAGCGCAAGAAATGGAACTGCGATCGGCCGGCTGCAGCGAGATCGTCCAAGAGCACGGTTCGAGCGCTTCGCGAGCCAGACCAGCTCTTGCAAAGCTGCTGCGCGAGATCGGCGCCGGCGACACGCTCGTGGTGGTTCGCCTCGACCGCCTTGCCCGATCCGTCAGCCATCTTCTCAAGGTGATCGAGGATTTGGCCGCCAAGAGGGCGCACTTCCGGTCGCTGCGGGATCCGATCGACACGACGACGCCCCAGGGCATGTTTTCGCTCCAGGTCCTCGGCGCGGTGGCGCAACTCGAGCGCGCGCTGATTTCCGAAAGAACTAAAGCAGGCATCACGGCGGCGAAGGCAAAAGGACGGATGCCAGGCAACCCGGGCCTCAGGGCAGGGACACCGGAGGTGCTGGCAAAGATGACGGCCGCGCAAAGGGCTGCCTATGGCGATCGGGTACAGGCGACGGCGAACCAATGGCTGCCAACCGTCCGGCGTATGCGGCCTGACCACACCTGGGACGACATCGCGCGCGTCCTGAAGCAACGTGGCTTCGACTGGACGCCCGAACGCTTGCGCCGGGCAGTGAAATGGCTCGTGGCCGAACACATGGCCGATCCGAGCTTGCTAAGGAAGTCCCCTCCTCGCCTTCCCGAAGATCGCCTGATGACTCTGGTCGCCGGCATTCATTCGAGCAATCCGAACCTGACCCTCCGCGAAATCGCTGCACGGCTCGAAAAGCTTAACGAGCGCACGCCGCGCGGAGGATCGAAGTGGTCGCCCTCCTCGGTGAAGAACCTCATCGACCGGGCTCGCCGGTCCGGCTTGATCGAAGCCGAAGTAGCTCGCCGCGGAGTGACCCCTGCCACCTATTAAGCCCTCGGCTTTCGCAGGGTTTTCAGCAACGCTTCCGAGACGCGCATCCCCCCGACGCCGTCCACCGGATCTGTCGGGTGCGGCGCATCCGTGTCAGCGGACTTCTGCGCGTCGAGCTTGGCTCGGAGCAAGGCCATGATCATCGGCCAGGTTGAGAATTTGCCGTCCCGGGCACGATCTGTCAGGCTGCGGAGGTAGCCGCCGGCGTTGTTGATCTGCTCAGCCCGCTGGTAGATCGCCGCAAGCGTGATCGCCGCATGCTGCTCGCCCAGGACCTCGCGTGCCTCCCGCCAAGCGCTCGGGCTAATCCCCAGCATCGGCCGGGCAAGCTCAACCGCGGCCAAAAAATCCCGCCAGTGCCGGATTTCGCCGCCGGGGGTCAGTTCTCGCACCCCAGGGCAGGCGTCCAGCACGATCCCCAAAGGCAATTCCCGCTTCGGCAAGCTCCGTACGTTGTCGGTTTCCGCAACGTTGCCGCCCGCTTCTACTTCTTCTCGAAAGCCGTTTTCAGATTCAAAAGTAAAATCTGGTTTTGAATTCTGTATGTGGCGTCCAGAATGGGACTCATTGGCGTCCGGATTCTCGTTTTTCACGAACGATTCCAACACGTCACGGATTTCGACGTAGAGTTCGTGAAGTTGCTGCCACACATCCTCTACGAGCTGGCGTGGCGCCGAGCGTGGCAAGCGACTCACGATCTGCTGGTAGGTCTGCGTGACCCTGCCCCAATTGCCAGGAACGTGCTCCTCAATCCCGGTCTCGATCAGCTTGACGATGTCGCGGCGCACGAGCGTCAAGCGCTCCTTCGCGACCCTGAATGCCTTCTTCTCAGTCTGCACCGCCAAAGCGAGGTCGCGGAATTCCTCTGCTCGCGCAACGATCGGCGAAAGATCAAACCCGTAAGCCTGCTCGATCTCCCCTCCCCTACCCTTGCGCGCGAAGCGCTTGCCGTTCGGGCTGTCGCGCCGAATAATGAGACCGCAGTCGACCAGCACGGCAAGATGCCGACGCAGCGTCGTCGGCGGCATCCCGTTGGCACGCGCCATAAGCTGTTCGTTGGATGGCCAGACGACAAGCTCGGCATCGCCCGTAAGAGCGGTTTCTGGATGGAAGGTCAGCAAAGCATTCAGGATCGCAAGCCCGCGATCTGTAGCGCCGATGAGTTCCCTCGCCTCGCGAATATGCTGGAAAACCTGCCACTTGTGAGCCACGGCGTCCGGCTTGATGGCTTTTGCCGCCATCTGGCTTGAAATTTGGCCGAGCGTCATCGGCCGCCGCCCGAAGGGCGTCGTCACGCTTCCCGATTGCATTTCTCTCTCACCTTTCTTTAGGCAAAAGAAATCCGCTCACCAAAACGGTGCCAAAGACTCTTGACTGGGATTCCGGGAAATGCGATTCTCGATCTTGCTACGGATAACGAGAAGGGCTTCCACGGTTTACCGCTTGGGGGCCTTTTTCTTTCGCGTTCTAGTCTCCATCAGCTTCAGATTTTGATCGCCTGTATTCGCTGTAAAGACGATCGATATGGGTCGATAGCCAGTCGCTGAAGGGCCGCGCCTCGGCGTTTGAGAGTTCGATGGCGACCTTCTTCGACTTCGCATTCATGACGAAACTCAACGAGCTGTCGCTCGCGATCCATTCCTTTTCGGCGGCGTCACGCTTGGGTTTTTTCGCTGCCGACTTGGCCTTGTACTTTTTCAAGTAGCCGAGAAGGTCGTCGAACCTCTTTTCTTCAGCGATCGCAATGAATTTATCCGAAGAGATGTAATCGCACGCGACCGCCAAGTGGGCGGGGTTGAGGAGGATCTGGCGTAGGTTGAGCCACTTGTCGCGACCGATCTTCTTCGCTGCGCCAAGCGCCTTGAGCATAACCGCTGGTACGACCTCGATGACGCTCAGCATCTTCGAGAGCATGGCTTCGTCGATCGCGAGTGACGACCTCACCACATCCTTCCCCATTCCGGTGGCCAGAAGGTTTTGGGCGAAGTAGGCCCGTTCGATGAACGAAAGGTTGGCGCGGGCAGAATTCTCTTGCCCTTGGGCAATCGCAGACGTGATGTCGTCGAGCGTCTTAACGACGGCTTTCACCGGTATCCCGAGTTCACGGGCGACCTTTAGACGGCGGTGGCCGAAGACCACCATGTAGCGCTGCGCATCCTTGGGACTCGGCCGAACAAGGATAGGGGTCGTTTGCCCTGATGCTTTGATGGCTTCTTTCAGCTCCTGATATTCTTCATCGTCGTCAGACAGGCGGTCCGCTACGAAGGAAACGTCAAGTGAACGAGGATCCAATTCCACGATCACTTCGCCTTCCATGAGCTTTTTGGCGTTCTCAGCCAGGTCCTCGATTGAGCGAACGACCGTCTTGGCGGCGCCAGTCATGCCGTAACCAGGTTTGGCAGGGGCCGCTTCCGCCGAGATCGAAGCGATATCCAATGCTGCAAAGGGATTCTTACGAGACATCATGGGCCTCCGGCTCCGCCTTCAACTCCGACAAGCTGCTGTTTATCCTTGCAAAAATGGCGAAAAAAACGGCTGACAAGTTTTTCATTTCCGCCCCCATGCGTTGTGGACCAGTTCCACGATTTCGCCATTCGCGGCGTTGAGACTTTCCATGGCGCGGTCATAAGTCGAACGAACAAACTCTCCCCTCTCGACCTCATAGAGCGTCTGCTTTTTAATGGAGGCGTCAGAAATCGCAGTGGATTTCAAGACAGGGTTCTTGAGCAAGTGCTGAGCGAACATGGACTGCATGAAACCGACCATTTGAGCCTGTGGAATGTCCGTTGGTTCAAATCGCGTGACGAGGTATCGGAACCATTCAACGCGAATTTGCGCTCCAGCCTCGGCAACAGGAGTCATAATTCCGCCGAGCATCATCAGGAACTGGCTCATCGACATAACGTCAAGCATCTGTGGATGGATGGTGATCAGAATGCCTGTCGAAGCCATCAAGGCTGTCAGGGTCAGGTAGCCGAGTTGGGGAGGGCAGTCGATGACCACCACATCGTACTTATCGTCAACCTCCTTCAAGGCGTTGACGATACGCATGTGAAACAGTCGACCTTCAGCGCCGTTTTGTGACGAAATCGCCAGTGGCACGTCATACTCATATTCCTGCAAGATCAGGCTTGCAGGAACGACGTCCAGGCCGGGGATATTGGTCCTCTGAATGATCTCGGAGATCGATCTGCGTTCCTCGTCAAAGCGGAGCGCTTCGTACAAAGAGGCTACTTCATCTAGCTCAGGCTGAATGCCGAAGAGCGATGTCAAGGATGCCTGGGGATCAAGGTCGATAGCGAGGACACGGTGCCCGGTGAGGGCAAGATACTGCGCCAAATGTGCAGCAGTGGTGGTCTTGCCGCTACCACCTTTGAAGTTTACGACGGACAAGACCTGCAGCGGCTCCCCCGGCCTTCGCTGCGGCATGTAATGCCTTTTGTCCGATTTCTTGTTGGCCTCCAGATATTCACGAAGCTCGAGCATCTGTTCGGCAGTATAATAGCGCCGACCGCCAATGGTCTCGATCTCCGGACCCTTGCCCTCGGAATGGATTTGTCTGAGATGGCTTTGAGTGACCCCCATGAACTCGGCCACTTCGCCGAGCTGAAACTTTCTCAATCCCTTGCGAGCGTCGGGCGGATATTGTTGACTGCGCAACATATGCAGCGCGTTCGAAATCTTTGACCCTTGTTGGGCGATCTCGAGATCAAATCGGTTGGGCTCCGGGTGGCTCATTTCGCAAACTATTTCCTAGGTAGCAACACTTTCGAAAAAATGGCCGGGCGGCCATCATTTGCGCAACTATCAGCCGATTCTGACAACGCTGCAAGACATTTAAGGTTAACAACAGGTTAACGCGCTTTTGCGCCATTCAAGCCGAAAGCGGATTCATCAATCATTATCTTGTAGTTAGCCTGCCTCCCATTGTTCGCAGGGGGTTGTAGGAAATGCAGATCTGCACCTCTTATCAACATTTTAGAACCCGGCATTCGGCCGGCTTTCGACAGCTATAGCGCCGATTCGGTAGAATCACCGGGTGCAAATCTGCACATAGCCACACGCATCGCGAGATGATTTCTCTCCGCCTGACCAGTTCATGCGGAGATCACTATGCAGATTCTGAGCATCTCGGCCGACCACTACGCGAGTAACCACCACTATCTGAACCAGATGCACCAGTTAAGGGCCGCGGTGTTTGGCGACCGCCTGGAATGGGAGATCACCGTCACCGAACAGGGAGAGCGGGATCAGTACGATGATCTCCGCCCAACCTACATCCTGGCGATCTTCACCGATCAGAAGGTGGTCGGCTGCGCACGCCTGTTGCCTGCATCTGGCCCGACGATGCTGGAACGGACATTCCCGCAACTGCTGGAGCGCGGCTCGCTTGATGCCCATGTAGCGGTGGTCGAGAGCTCACGCTTCTGCGTGGACACGTCGCTTCCGGCGGGGAGGGGAGGGACCCTCCATCAGGCGACGCTCACCATGCTCGCCGGTATCATCGAATGGTCGATGTCGAACGGATACACGGAGATCGTCACCGCCACTGATCTTCGCTTCGAACGCATCCTGAGGCGGGCAGGATGGCCGATGCGCCGCCTCGGCGACCCTGTGGCCATCGGCAATACGATCGCCGTCGCGGGCAGCCTGCCGGCCGATCGCGCGAGCTTCGATCAGGTCTGCCCGCCAGGTTATCACTCGATCATCGAGCATGGTGACGCTGGTCTCTTCAGGAGCGCGGCGTGACCCAGCTCCGATCACATCCCCGCCTCGTTCGCAAGCTCCAGGACGCGCTCGGTGACCAGCTCTGCGTCGCTCTCGACGATGCAACGGTCGTCGAGATCATGCTCAATCCCGATGGAAGGCTGTTCATCGAACGACTGGGGCACGGCGTTGCCCCGGCCGGCGCGATGAGTGCCGCCACCGCCGAAGTCGTCATCGGCAGCGTCGCCCATGCGCTGCAATCGGAAGCCGACGACGAGCAACCGATCATTTCCGGCGAACTGCCGATCGGCGGACATCGGTTCGAGGGCTTGCTGCCGCCGGTGGTATCGGCGCCTGCGTTCACGATCCGGAGACGGGCGTCGCGGCTCATCCCGCTCGATGACTACGTCAAGTCGAAAGTCATGACGGAGGCGCAGGCCTCTGTGCTGCGAAGCGCGATCGCGTCGCGCATGAACATCGTCATTTCCGGCGGAACCGGCTCGGGCAAGACGACGCTTGCAAATGCCGTCATCGCCGAGATCGTCGCAACGGCGCCGGAGGATCGTATGGTCATTCTGGAAGACACCGCCGAAATCCAGTGCGCGGCGGAAAACGCCGTGTCGCTGCACACCACCGATACTGTCGATATGGCCCGGCTCCTGAAGAGCACAATGCGTCTCAGACCGGACCGCATCATCGTCGGCGAGGTCCGCGACGGCGCCGCACTGACACTGCTCAAGGCATGGAACACCGGTCACCCGGGCGGCGTCACCACCATCCATTCCAACACGGCGATGTCGGCCCTGCGCCGGCTGGAGCAACTGACCGCGGAAGCGAGCCAGCAGCCCATGCAGGAAGTGATCGGCGAGGCGGTCGACCTAGTCGTCTCCATCGAGCGCACGGGGAAGGGGCGGCGGGTCCGCGAAGTGATCCATGTCGAGGGTTTCGGCAATGCCCACTACCGAACCGAACATTACGCCCAGATCGATGAGGACAGCCATGTCGCATAAGAGAAAGATCCCGCTCGCCTGCGCGGCGCTCGCCGCCATCTCTATCAGCCTGGCAGATCCGGCACTGGCTTCCTCGGGTGGCGGTGGTCTTCCATGGGAGTCACCGCTGCAGCAGATCCAGCAATCCATTACCGGGCCCGTCGCCGGCTTCATCGCTCTGGCAGCTGTGGCAATCGCTGGCGCCATGCTGATCTTCGGCGGCGAGCTCAATGATTTCGCGAGAAGGCTTTGCTACGTCGCCCTTGTCGGCGGTGTTCTGCTGGGTGCCACACAGATCGTCGCCCTCTTCGGTGCGACCGGCGCCAGCATCGGCGAGGCCGAAGTGCAATCGGCGCCTGACATCACCGAGCCGACGGCCACACTTCACACGGAAGGGGAGGGGGCTCATGGCTGAGCCCGCCTCCAACCTCTCCCGCTCGCGCGTGCACAGGGCGCTGTCGCGTCCGAACCTGCTGATGGGTGCCGACCGCGAGCTCGTGTTGTTGACCGCGCTCGCGGCCGTCATCCTGATCTTCGTCGTGCTGACCTGGTACGCGGCGCTCTTCGGTATCGCGATCTGGCTGATCGCTGTCGCGGGGCTGCGCATGATGGCAAAGGCCGATCCTCTCATGCGGCGGGTCTATATCCGGCACATCTCTTACAAGACGTTCTATCGCGCGACATCGTCGCCCTGGCGCAGGTTCTGAGGAATCGCGATGGTGGCCCTCAAATCTTTCCGTCATTCGGGACCGTCGTTTGCCGATCTGGTGCCCTATGCCGGCCTGGTCGACAACGGCGTGATCCTGCTCAAGGACGGCTCGCTGATGGCCGGCTGGTATTTCGCCGGGCCGGACAGCGAGAGCTCGACCGACGCCGAGCGCAACGAGGTGTCGCGGCAGATTAACGCGATCTTGGCTCGGCTCGGCTCCGGATGGATGATCCAGGTCGAGGCCGTCCGGGTACCGACAGGCGATTATCCGGCCGACGATGATTGCCACTTCCCCGATCCGGTCACGCGGGCGATGGACGCCGAACGGCGAGCGCATTTCCAGAAGGAGAGGGGGCATTTCGAGAGCCGGCACGCACTGATCCTGACCTGGCGGCCGCCGGAGCCGCGGCGCTCGGGGCTGACCCGCTATGTCTATTCGGATGCGGCTAGTCGTTCCGCCACTTATGCCGACAAGGCGCTCGAAAGCTTCCTGACGTCGATCCGCGAGGTCGAGCAATATCTCGCGAACGTTGTGTCGATCCGCCGGATGATGACACGCGAGGCGCAAGAGCGCGGCGGTTTTAGGGTCGTCCGCTATGACGAACTGTTCCAGTTCATCCGCTTCTGCATCACCGGCGAGAACCATCCGGTGCGCTTGCCCGAGATCCCGATGTATCTCGACTGGCTGGTGACGGCCGAGTTGCAGCACGGGTTGACGCCGCTGGTCGAGAACCGCTTTCTCGGCGTCGTGGCGATCGACGGCCTGCCGGCGGAAAGCTGGCCTGGTATCCTGAACAGCCTCGACCTGATGCCGCTCAGCTATCGCTGGTCATCGCGTTTCGTATTCCTCGATGCCGAGGAGGCGAGGGCAAGACTCGAGCGCACCCGCAAGAAATGGCAGCAGAAAGTCAGGCCCTTCTTCGATCAGCTCTTCCAGACCCAATCCCGTTCGGTCGATCAGGACGCCATAATGATGGTTGCCGAGACCGAGGACGCAATCGCCGAAGCGGCGTCGCAACTCGTCGCCTATGGCTACTATACGCCTGTCATCGTGCTTTTCGACGAGCAGCAGGCTCGCTGCCAAGAGAAGTGCGAGGCTGTTCGCCGGCTGATCCAGGCGGAAGGTTTCGGTGCACGGATCGAAACGCTGAATGCGACTGATGCCTTTCTCGGCAGCCTGCCGGGCGTTTCCTATGCCAATACTCGCGAACCGCTGATCAATACGCGCAATCTCGCCGATCTTATCCCGCTCAATAGCGTCTGGTCGGGAAGCCCGACGGCGCCTTGCCCGTTCTATCCGCCTGGCTCACCGCCGCTGATGCAGGTTGCCAGCGGCTCAACGCCGTTCCGGCTGAATCTGCATGTCGACGATGTCGGGCACACGCTGATCTTCGGGCCGACCGGTTCGGGTAAGTCGACCCTGCTGGCACTGATCGCCGCGCAGTTCCGGCGCTACAGCCAAGCCCAGGTCTTCGCCTTCGACAAGGGCGGCTCGATGCTGCCGCTGACGCTTGCACTCAATGGCGATCACTACCAGATCGGCGGCGATATCGGTCCAGCAGGAGAGGGGAGGGCGCTGGCTTTCTGCCCGCTTGCCGAACTTTCGACTGATGGCGACCGCGCATGGGCGACGGAGTGGATCGAAACGCTGGTCGCGCTGCAGGGTGTGACGATCACACCCGACTATCGTAACGCCATCTCCCGGCAGATCGGGCTGATGGCGGAATCGCGCGGCCGCTCCCTCTCTGACTTCGTGTCCGGTGTTCAGATGCGCGAGGTCAAGGACGCGCTGCACCACTACACGGTCGACGGCCCGATGGGGCAGTTGCTTGATGCCGAGGAGGACGGCCTCGCGCTGGGCGTCTTCCAGTGCTTCGAGATCGAGGAACTGATGAACATGGGCGAACGCAATCTCGTGCCCGTCCTCACCTACCTGTTCCGCCGCATCGAGAAACGGCTGACCGGCGCCCCCAGCCTGATCATCCTCGACGAGGCCTGGCTGATGCTCGGCCATCCCGTCTTCCGCGACAAGATCCGCGAGTGGCTGAAGGTGTTGCGCAAGGCCAACTGCGCCGTGGTGCTTGCAACCCAGTCGATCTCGGATGCGGAACGCTCCGGCATCATCGATGTGTTGAAGGAATCCTGCCCGACAAAAATCTGCCTGCCGAATGGCGCGGCGCGGGAGCCTGGCACCCGTGAGTTCTATGAACGCATCGGCTTCAACGAGCGGCAGATCGAGATCGTCGCGACGGCACTCCCCAAGCGCGAATACTACGTCGTCTCGCCTGAGGGACGTCGACTGTTCGACATGGCGCTCGGTCCCGTCGCACTCTCCTTCGTCGGGGCGTCCGGCAAGGAAGATTTGAAGCGCATTCGCGCCCTGCATTCCGAACACGGGGCCGCATGGCCTCTCCACTGGCTCCAGCAAAGGGGGATCGCCCATGTCGAAACACTCTTCCCGGCCAAGTGAGGTGGCGTGCGCCGCCGTCATCGCGGCGATCATCCTCTCCACCGCGCTACCGGCGTCGGCTTATGCCGGCGGCGTCACCGGCCAAGCGACCGAATGGACGCAGCTCGCCAACAATGCCGAACTGGTTTCGCTGGTCGGCAAGTCCGCGGAGCAGGTGAACAACCAGATCACCCAGATCTCTCAGCTTGCCGAGCAGATCCAGAACCAGCTCAACATCTACAACAATCTCCTGCAGAACACGGCCCAGCTGCCGAACCATATCTGGGGGCAGGTCGAAAACGACCTGAAGAGACTGCAGAACGTGATCGCGCAGGGGCAGGGCGTCGCCTTCTCGATGGGCAATATCGACGACGTGCTCAAGCAGCGTTTCCAGAGTTTTGCCGAGATGAAGAGCAATCTGCCTGATGGAGCCAGCTTCTCCGCGACGTATCAAACCTGGTCGGATACCAATCGCGACACGATCGCCGGAACACTGAAGGCGGCGAACCTGACGGCCGACCAGTTTTCCAGCGAAGAGAGCACGATGGCGTCGCTGCGCTCGATGTCGGAATCCGCCGACGGACAGATGAAGGCGCTGCAGGTCGGGCATCAGATCGCCGCACAGCAGGTCGCGCAGATGCAGAAGCTGCGCGGTCTCGTCTCTCAGCAGATGACCATGATGGGCACCTGGTTCCAGTCCGAGCAGGCCCAAAAGGATCTCGCTCAGGCCCGTCACGAACAGTTCTTCAGCGCAACCGAACGCGACATCCGCAGCGGTCAGACGATGGAGCCCCGCTGGTGAGCCCGCGTCTGGTCATCATCCTCGCATTGGCGGGGATCGCCGCGCTCAGTGCCGGCGTCGTCACCTGGATCGTGGTCCAGCCGCGTCCGGCGCCCGTGTCCGGATCAGGCGCGGCCGCTACACAACCCGCTTCAGATACTGAACGCCGAGAACACCGGGAAAAGTTCTTCAGCGGCGATCCGGACCGCGACATCCGCAGCGGCCAGGAGATGAAGCCGCGATGGTGATCGTCCGTCCCTCCCGGAAGCTGGAGCTCGCGTTCATTTCGATCGGCCTCATCCTGTTGGTGACGACACCGGCACTTGCCCAACAGGGTTCCGTCCTGACCACACTGGAAAACTCCGTCGTCACGGCCGCGAAAGGCTGGGAGACAACGGTGATGAACGCGGCGCGTTCGCTGTTCTGGATCCTTGCCGGCATCGAGGTCGGAATCGCCGCCGTGTGGCTGGCGATCAACGCCGCCTCGCTCGACAGCTGGTTCGCCGAACTCGTCCGGCGGATCATGTTCATCGGCCTCTTCGCCTTCATTCTCGACCAGGGACCGTCCTTCGCCAAGGCCGTCGTCGACAGCCTCTTTCAGATCGGCGCCGGCGGCGGCTCGGCCTCACCGGCAAACATCTTCGACGCCGGTATCCGGGTCGCGACCAAGATGTCGGAACAGGCAAAGTTCGGACTCTGGGAAGACAATGCACTGGCAATCGCCGCGGTCTTCGCCATGGTCGTGGTCGTCGTCTCCTTCTCGTTGGTTGCCGCGATTTTCGTCGCCGTGATGGTCGAGATGTATGTCGGCCTGCTCGCCGGCATGATCATGCTCGGTCTCGGCGGCTCGTCCTTCACCAAAGATTTCGCGGTCAAATATCTGGTCTACGCCTTCTCCGTCGGCATGAAGCTGATGGCGCTGGTGATGATCGCCAAGATCGGCTCGGACATCCTGCTAGGCTTGGCCGAGGCGCCGACTGCGACCTCCGAGCAGTTCATCACCACGCTTGCCATCGCCGGCATCTCGGTCGTGGTCTTCGTGATCGCCATGTATGTCCCACCGATCCTGCAGGGCGTGGTCCAGGGCGCCTCGATTGCGGGCGGCATGGAAGCGATCCGCCACGGCGGCCAGGCCGCGACATTCGCGGCCGGCGGCGCTTTCCTTGGCGCGAGTGCCGCAACGAAAGGAGCGCAGACGGCTAGCTCGGCGAGGGCAGGGGGCTCTTCGTTGGCTGGAGCGGCGCTGCGTGGCATGGCATCGGGGATCGGAAATGCCGGATGGGCCGCAGGATCCGCGGCGAAGGATAAGGCGATCGCCTCTCCCGGCGCCTATGCCGGATCGCTGCTTGGCCTCGCCAACGCCAAGCTCGACCAGACGCGACAGCCGGGCCAGCCCGCGCCGCCACCTCCGCCGCCGCCCATCAACGAGAACAAATAGCTGGAGGCTCATCACCCATGGCCGGACGCAATCCGCCAAATAATTCCCCTATCGCCAATCCCTATCTCGCCGCGCGCAACGAATGGAACGAGCGCTATGGCTCCTATGTAGAGGCGGCCGTGGCCTGGCGCATCGTCGGTATCACCGGCATGACCATGGCGGTGATCGGCTTCGGCTACGCGCTTTATCAAAGCACGCAGGTGAAACTCGTTCCCTATATCGTAGAGGTCGACAAGCTCGGCACGGCCTCCAATGCCGGCTTCCCGCAGCAGATCGAATATGCCGACCCCCGTGTAGTGCGCGCCACGCTCGGCAGCTTTGTTTCGAATTTCCGGAGCGTGACGCCGGACGCGGTCGTCCAGAAGCAATATATCGACCGGACGTATGCGCTGCTCAGGACCTCGGACCCGGCGACCGAGAAGGTCAACGCCTGGTTCCGTTCCAATTCTCCCTTCGAAAAGGCGAAGACCGCGACGGTGGCGGTCGAGGTCAACAACATCGTCGCACTATCGAACCAGTCCTATCAGGTCGACTGGACCGAGTTCGAGCGCGACCGCCGCGGCAAAGAGACGGCGGTGCGCCGCTTCCGCGGCATCGCCACCGTTACCCTCACGCCGCCGCAGGATGAGGGCGTCATACGGCTCAACCCCATCGGTCTCTATCTCCGCGACTTCGACTGGACAGCGCAGCTTTGAAAGGCATGGCCCCGAACATGAATATCCGACACAAAAGAATACGGGCTACCCTGTCTGCTGGCGCGATTCTTTCGCTGATTTTCCCCGCCATGGCTGTGGTGACATCTCACGCACTTGCGGCCGACGGCGTCACCGCGAACGAGGCGAAGGGCATGGGCATCTCCGGCCAGTGGCGCGGATCGCGTGGTCTCGTGACCAAGGGAGCCGACGGCAAGGTGATTTTTCTTTTTGGCGAGGTGCAGCCGTCGGTCGTCTGCTCACCGCTGCAGGTCTGCGACATCGAGCTCCAGGGTGGCGAGGTGGTTCGCGATGTCTTGGTCGGCGACACCGTGCGGTGGAAGGTGGAACCGGCCACGTCAGGGGCGGCGGGCGGCCAGGCGATCCATCTGATCGTCAAACCGTCGGAACCGGGGCTGGTGACCTCGATGGTGGTGACGACATCTCGGCGGACCTACCATATCCAGCTCAAGTCGCATTCGAGCCAATATATGGCCCGCGTCGGTTTCGAATATCCGGAAGATGTCTCGGCGAAACTCGCTGATATCAATGCCCGGCTCGAAGCGAGCATCATTCCCGGCGCCGGTGTTCCGGCCGAGCAGCTCAACTTTTCCTACTCGGTCTCGGGCAGGGCCGGCTGGCGGCCGACGCGGGTCTATTCCGATGGGCTGAAAACCTACATCCAGTTCCCGCGCTCGATCTCCGGCCAGGATGCGCCGGTGTTGTTCGTCACCTCCGGCGGGCAAAACCGGATCGTCAACTACCGGATGAAAGGCGACATGATGGTGGTCGACTATCATATCGATCGCGCGGTGCTCGTCTCGGGCGTCGGCTGGAAACAGGAGAAGGTGTCGATCAGAAGGGGAGGGCGATGATGCAAACCTTTCCGCACTATCTCCTCTTGCGCCCCATCCGCGCCCTTGCCGCAACCTGTACCTTCACCATCCTCCTCTCCGGATGCCAGACGATGGGGACCGGCGGTCTCGTCGCCAGCGCCGCGCCGACGGAGGTCTCCGGTCCGGCTGCAAGCGCCATTGCCGGCGATATGGTTAGTCGCCTTGCCGAACAGATCGGACCCGGCAAGGCAACCGTCGGCCTAAAACCGGATACCTCGCCCTTCGGCCAGGCGCTCGAAACCGCACTCAAGGGATGGGGTTACGCCGTAGTCACCAATCAGAAGACGGACAGCGGTGCGAAGGTTATCCCGCTCGCCTATGTGATCGTGCCATTCGACGGGCAAGTGCTGGCGCGTCTTTCGACCGATAGTGTCGAACTGGGCCGGGCCTACACCCTCACGGCAAGCGGCGCGACGCCGGCGAGCGCGCTCTCGCTGATGCGACGCGGCTGAGGGGAGGCAACGATGGTACAATCACTCAAGCTCGGCGGCGCTGCGAATGACGAAGCGGAATCCGGTATCAAGCGGATCAACCGCCTGCCGATTATCGTGGTGATCGTGCTGGTGATCGCCTTCCTTGGCGTCATTTTTTATGGGCTTGCCTCCCGCGGACTCTACTTCGGAAAGGACACCGGTCCGGAAACGAGTTCGGGCAATCCGGCCTCGACCTTCGCCGATCAGATCAAGCGCGGCGTGACGGACGGCATCATCGGCGAGCCGCAGCAACAGACCACGTTCCAGCCGACACCCGTCGAGACCAAACAGGACGAGAAGGCGAACAGTCCCTTTACGCCCCAGCCGGGACAAAACCAGGAACAGCAGCGCGGACGGGAGTTGGAAAACGAAGCGGTCTGGCGGGCGCGTCTCGAGCGGGAACAGCGGGAGCAATATCTGCGGGAGCGGCATCGCCAGCGCATGGCTCGATTGCAGGCGAATGATGCAGCCTATGACGCGCCGCTCGCGATCGATCGCAGCAAGCTCGAGGCGAGGGCTGACGAGACTACCTCAGCCAGAACGACGACAAACACTCCATCATCGACAACCGCCAGCGCCACCTCTGATCTTTATGCCGCCGCGTTGCGGGCTGGTCTCGGCGGGCAGAATGTCGATCCGAACGGACAGTCCTCCAAGGAGGACTTCTTCAACGCCGATCTCAAGGACCTCGGTTACCTGCCGAACCGCGTCGTGCCGCAGCAATCACCGTATGAACTGAAGCGGGGTTCGGTCATTCCGGCGACGCTCATATCAGGCATCAATTCGGATCTGCCCGGCCGCATCACGGCCCAGGTCAGCCAGAATGTCTACGACAGCGCTACAGGGCATCGTCTGCTGATCCCGCAAGGAGCGAAGCTCTTCGGGCGCTACGACAGCAAGGTGTCGTTCGGGCAAAGCCGCGTTCTCGTCGTCTGGACCGATATCATCTTCCCTGATGGATCCACGCTGCAGATTGGTGGAATGGCAGGAACAGACGCGCAAGGTTACGGCGGTTTTCAAGACAAGGTGAACAACCACTATTGGCGGACATTTGGTTCGGCGGCGCTGATCGCGCTGATTGGAACCGGGATCGACGCGTCTATACCCGAAAGTTCGACGCTGGCCACGCAGGATACGGCATCCGATGCGGCGAGGCGGAATTTCGCGGAAAGCTTTGGCCGCGTCGCGGAACAAACCATCAGCCGGAACCTCAATGTCCAGCCGACCCTCGAAATTCGGCCGGGTTACAAGTTCAACATCCTCGTCGATCAAGACATTGTGTTTCCGGGGGCTTATCGACTACAGTGAAGGTCATGGGCGTAGTGGCACCGTGTCGATGGAGCTAGTGAGCGTTCAACGAGAAACGCGGCCGCAGGTTATCCACGCCACCAAGATCGCCGATGCCGCGTCAGCAGGTCACTTATTCAACAAATGCCGGGCTAGTCGATATTGCGGGCGTTACGCAGGCTCATACAGCGTGAGGTGGCGCTGCAAACCCGCCGGGAAATCCCTGAAACCTGTGCGCAGGTCATTGTCGAACATTGCACGGTGCAGGTTAATAACCTCTTCCAAGCCTTGCGTCGCGCTCTGCAAATGACGGTGTCACAACTAGCAAAGGCCTGATCGGCCCGACGCCGCTGCGGGTAAGCCGTTCTCCCCATTGAATCCGCAACTCTGTCAGCAGCCGCTCGGTTCATGCGGCCATGCCGTATGCTCTACCGGCTTGGCGGCAGTTCTAAGATTGCTCAGGCCTAGCAACTGAGGCGCGCTCGACTACCTCTGTTTCCAGAACGATGCAACTTGGTTGGCCACTGCTTCCATTCAGGCGTTTAACTAGCATAGAGGCAGCCATCTCTCCGAGCTGGTAAACAGGCTGGCGAACGACTGTGACAGGGGGAGACGTAACCGACGTCCAATCGGCATCATGGAACGACACCAACGATAGGTCTTTCGGTATGCAAACCCCTAACTCTCGGCACACCTTGAAAACTTCGAGTCCGATAACGCTGTCCGACGCAATGACTGCGGTCGGGCGCTGCAACGAGGTAAGCATGTTTGTGATCGCTCGGCGGGTATGGTCTGGTGTCGCAGCACCTATCTGTATCAAGTCTTCTGTCAATTCAAGATGCTCTTTTTGGCAGACATCGAGGAATCCCTCGATGCGTCGGCGGACCGAACCGGTAGTTATATCGGTCGGTGTGCGGAACCGCTGGCCTGGATCGCCGCAGCCCGTAATATAAGCGATTTGACGATGGCCTAGCCCAACCAGCCAGCGAGTGACCTCCTCAGCCGCCTGGCGGTCATTGGCGACCACCGTATCGACTTCTACCAACTCGCTGGCCCGATCAAGCAGCACTAGCGCTCTACCGGAGCGGGCGACTTCCCTGAGATGTTCGATATCGTTCACATCTGCGGGCGAAACGATCAGGCCATCGACCCGCTTTGTAAGCAAAGTGCGGACCGCATCCTTCTCGATTTCCGCGTCCTCGCCGGAGTTGATGAGGACCACGGTGAAGCCGGCCTGCCGCGCTACATCGGTAATCCCCCGCATAGCAAGACTAAAAAAGGGGTTCTCTATATCGCCGACCACGACTCCGATCGTGCCGGAACGCCCCGTGGTCATGCTACGAGCAAGCTCGTTAGGGTGGTAGTCAAGCGCGCGCGCAGCTGCAGCAACAGCTTCGCGAGTTCGATCGCTGACGATTCCATATCCGCCGAGAACTCGAGCGGCCGTTGCCTTTGATACGCCTGCCTTAAGCGCCACGTCGGCCACTGTAACTGGGCTGTTCCGAGCTTGGTTTTGATTCATGAAGGCTAGCCTTTATAGGAGATATTGACGTCTAGCAATTCCAAGGCTAAATAACCAGCCAACAAAAAGAGACCGGTCTCAGTATCGATGAAACCGGTCTCTTTACGGAACACACCCCACATCGACTGGGGCACCACGGTTGGTGCTACTGCGTATCAACCAGATACTTTCTCCAACATTAGTCTTCCTCCATCACAATCAATAAGGGGCAACATGACACGACAGATACGATGGGGCGTCCTGGGCTGCGCCGGCATCGCCGTCAAGACGGTCATTCCGGCGATCCAGTCCAGCCGACTTGGCCGAGTTACGGCCATCGCTTCCCGGAATGGTGACAAGGCACGGCAGATGGCCGAACGCTTCGGCATCGCCAGGGCCTACGGCTCCTATGAGGACCTGCTGGCCGATCCCGAGATCGATGCGATCTACAATCCCCTGCCCAACCACCTACATGTGCCCCTGACGATCAGGGCGCTCCAGCAAGGCAAGCCGGTACTTTGCGAAAAGCCGATCGCGCTCGATGCGCAGGAAGCCGGAACGCTTCTGGACGCACAGAAGGCTGCCGGCCTGCCGGTCGCGGAAGCCTTTATGGTGCGGCATCACCCACAGTGGAAACAGGCAAAGGCGCTGATTGCCGAAGGCCGGCTCGGCGAGGTCGGCGCCATACAGACGATCTTCTCCTATTATCTCGACGACCCCGGAAATATTCGCAATCAGGCGGATATCGGCGGAGGCGGCCTGTTCGATGTCGGCTGCTATGCCATCAACACGGCCCGCTATCTTTTCGATGCCGAGCCGCTGCGGGCGATTGCGCTGATCGAACGGGACCCGGCCTTCGACACTGACCGCCTGGTGAGCGGCCTGCTGGCTTTTCCGAAAGGCCGCCAGCTCGCCTTCACCTGTTCCACCCAGTTGGCGCTGACGCAGAAGATCACCGTTCTCGGCACCCGCGGGCGCCTCGAAATCCCCGTTCCGTTCAATGCGCCTGCCGATCTGCCGACCCGTCTCGTTCTCGACGATGGCCGAGATCTCGACGGCGGCGGACGCATCGAAATCGCCGTGGAGGCGGTCGACCAGTACCGCGAACAGGCCGATGCCTTCTGCGATGCCGTGCTCTTCGGCACGCCGCTTGCCACAGGGCTGGAGGACGCCATCGCCAACATGAAGGTGATCGACGCGCTATTCCGCTCCGCCGAAAACGGCCGCTGGGAAGAGCCCTGACCCGACCAATCCCTGCCGCACCTGATGAACATCACAAACCCACTGAAAGACAGACCATGACAGACAAGACCATCTCCTCTGCCGTTATCATCGGCGCCGGCATTTTCGGCGTTTCCACCGCCGTTCAGCTTGCCAGGCGCGGCATACGCGTCACCATTCTCAATGATGGCCCGGCGGCCAACGGCGCATCGGGCCGCTCGCTTTCCTGGCTGAACTCGTCGCGCATGCGCTCTGAACCCTATCACCGGCTGCGCATGGCCGGCATCGACCGCTATCGCACGCTGTTCGCGCGTAATCCCGATACCGACTGGCTGCGTTTTGACGGCGGTCTCACCTGGGATGCCGACGATGCGGGCAACGAGATCGCCGCTGCCTATCGCCATGAGGTTTCGCTGGCTTATGATGCACAGCACCTGGCCGCCGGCGACGTAGCGGGCGTCACCCCGGGCCTCGATGCACGCGCGATTACCCCGCAGGGCGCGATCTTCAATCCCGGCGAGGGCTGGGTGGACCTGCCCGTCCTGATCGGCCTGCTTCTGAAGGAGTTGTCCGTTCTCGGAGGCGTACTGGTGACGGATCAGGGGGCCGCGAGGGTCATCGTCGAAGATGGCCGCGCCACCGGCGCGCAGACTGCAAGCGGCGATCGTTTCAAGGCCGATGCCGTGGTGGTCGCCACCGGTCCGGCTGTGCCGAAGATGGTGGCGGAGAGTGGGGAGACCATCGGCGACGGAACGCCGATTGCGCTTCTCGTGCAGACGAAGCCGCTCGATCATCCGCTGCGCGCCGTGCTTAACACGCCGCGCGTTGCCGTCCGCCCAGCGCCCGGCGGGACCTTTTCACTGGACGCCGATTGGGCCGCCGACGAAGGCGTGACGCTTCGCCCCGATGGCAGCTACGCAATCGATGATGCGGTTGTGGAGGCGCTGATGGCCGAGGCGAGCAGGGTGATGGATGGCAATCCGAAGCTTGAGATTGCCTCCATCGACATCGGCGGAAAACCGATCCCCGGCGATGGGGAGCCGGTGATCGGCGCTCTCAAGGCCATCCCCGGCTACTATGTCGCCTTCAGCCACAGTGGTGCCACGCTCGGTCTCATCGTCGGCGAACTGCTCGCATATGAGATTGCGACTGGAGCGGAACATCCGATGCTCGCAAAGTTCCGTCCTGAGCGCTTCGCATCACAATAAGGCGATAGTCTTTCCACACCAACGCGCCCGTTCTGGCCAGGATCGGCGGTCGCAGACCGTGTGCCAGTTTCCGCGATGGCATGCCTATGCGAACCTTCGACGCAGCGCTACAAGGGGATCCCGAGGGATCCTCCTTGTACGATAGCGAAAGGTGAAACGGCTGGGAAACCGGCGAGTTGAGGGATGTTGCGGCGCTGGCGAATGTATCGCAACGACTGCTCGCGCCCTAGACAGTGATGGGTGTGGCGCAATCCCGACAATTCTTTTCGACGATCCCTTGAAGGATCTCAAGATAGCTTTGCGGGGCGACGCGCTCGGAAATCGTCAACCTCGGACAAAGCATGTCCAGTATCACGATAATCTATGTGCCTCACGACGAGAGGGAAGCGATGCCTTTCGGCAAGCGGCAAAAAGTCAAGGGTCAGCTCGGCGTCCGCGCGGAAAGCACGCGTATCGACAAGGGCAGCGGAACAATTTTAGCATTTATTTGAACTCTCGATTTCGCCGAACATCTCGGCGAGGTGGAGACCCTCGCTGTAGACCTACCCCGCACCAGCTACGGTCAATGGGGATGGGCCGCTTCTGCAAGCGCGTGCAAGGTAGTGGTTTTACCGCAGGACTTCGGGCCTAATTCCTTTGGTGCTAAAAAGACCGCCTCAGAACGCTACAGGCCCGCTTTTTTGATTGTCTCGTCGTGAAAATCCCAGAATTCCCGGAAGAAGCGATCAATGATATCGGAGCGGCTCTGGTTTGCGGAGCGGATGGCCAGGAAGCCGGCATCGATGAAAATACCGAAAGGGCGGACGATCACGCCCCTTTGCGTAAACTCGCTGGCAGAGGTCGGGTCGATGATAGCAATGCCCGCTCCTTCGCTGACCAGTGTCAGCGCCGTGTGTGACAGCCGCGTTTCTAGTGTTGCAAGACGGCGCACGCCGGCCAACGCCACCTCAACCCGCATCGCGAAGATGGTGCCTGGTTCGAGGCTGATCATGCGCTGCTCCTCAAGATCGGCGGGATGGATCGTCTCCTTGATGCAAAGCGGATGGCCTTCGGGAATGGCGACAACGGCGGCCAAAGGCCGCGTCTCGATCACGAATCCCAGCCGGTCGAGCGGACCGTCGGCGTAACCGATGTCCGCCTGTCCCGCAGCCACGGCTTCTATGACCATGGAGGAAGGGAGACCGCTCAGGGAAGCATGCAGGTTTGGCTTGTCACGCAGGAAACGGGCGAGGAAACGGGGAAGAATGCCGTTGGCCAGCGCCGGCATCGCAGCAATCCGCAAAGTTCCCGCAGCGTGCCGCGCAATCTCCTCCGCCAAAGAAGCAATTCGGTTCAAGCCGATGAAGGCTCGATCCACCTCCTTCCACAGCGTCAGGGCCTCCTGCGTCGGGGTAATCTGGTTGCCACGGCGCTCGAACAACCTTAGACGCGTTGCGTGTTCGAAGTCCCGGATCAGTCGGCTCACCGCGGGTTGTGTGACGGACATCAATTCTGCCGCAATCGTCATTTGCCCGGTAAGCATGACCGCCCGGAATGCCTCGACCTGACGAAGATTCATCACCAACTCCATAACATTGGGTTATTCTTGTCCCATTTTTTCGAATTTGACCGCATGGTTGGCCCGTGCGATCCCTTCTGTCAATAGAAGGGGCAAGCTTCCGAGGCCTTCTGAGTTCACGGCAGCAAGACAGTCTCTCCGGAAAAAAGCGCTAAGAACCGGCGGCCTCGTTCGTCGGCGCGATGACGCGCGCAATCACGTACTGGACAATGAAAGGCTGGGCGGGTGGACTATGTGCGGCTCATGGGCTTCGGGCCCGATGGCTGGGGACACAGCCTACTCACGGCCACCGCGATGACTGTCGCGGTCGCGCTCTGCGGCTTCCTCGTAGGAGCCGTGCTCGGCTGTCTTGGCGCGGCGGCAAGCTTCTCGCGCTTGCGCGCATTCCGCTCGGTCGCCGACGTTTACACCACGCTACTGCGCGGTATTCCCGATCTTCTGGTCATCTATCTCTTCTATTTCGGTTCGAGCTCGCTGATATCGAGTGTCGGAGCCTTGTTTGGCGCTGAAGGTTTTGTCGGTGCTCCCGCGTTCCTGACAGGCGCCCTGGCGATCGGCGTCGTCTCCGGCGCTTACCAGATGCAGGTCTTTCGCGGCGCCGTGTTGGCGCTGCCGAAAGGTGAGATCGAGGCCGGGCGTGCCTATGGCATGCCGGCCTTGCTGCTGTTTCGCCGCATCGTCCTGCCGCAAGCCGCCCGCTTCGCCATTCCCGGCGTCGGCAACGTCTGGCAGCTGGTGTTGAAGGAATCGGCGCTCATATCGGTCATCGGTCTGGTAGAATTGATGCGGCAGGCACAGATCGGCGCCGGCTCCACGCGCCAGCCCTTCAGCTTCTATCTGACTGCAGGCGCCCTCTATCTGCTTATCAGCTTCATTTCCGGGCGGGGCTTTCGGTTGGCCGAACAGCGGGCGATGCGCGGCATCCGGAGGGCTGTGTGATGCCCTTCGATCTTCCGTTTTTCGCCGAAAGCTTCGTGGCGTTGCTCGGGGGCATTCCGCTTACGTTGCAGCTGACGGCCTTGTCCGTGATTGCCGGCAGCATCCTGGCCTTCGCGCTCGCCTTCATGCGCATTTCCGGAAAGTGGTGGCTCGACGCGCCGGCGCAGTTCTACATCTTCGTTTTCCGCGGCACACCGCTCCTGGTTCAGATCTACATCATCTACTACGGCCTCAGCCAGTTTCCGCTGCTGCGCCACAGCCTGCTCTGGCCTTTCTTGCGCGAAGCCTATTGGTGCGCGGTGCTGGCGCTGGCCTTCAATACCGCTGCCTATAGCGCGGAAATCATCCGTGGTGGTCTGCTTTCGGTACCGGCCGGCCAGATCGAGGCAGCTCGAGCCTGCGGCATGTCCAGTCACTTGTTGTTTCGCCGGATCGTCATACCGTTGGCGCTCCGGCAAATGCTGCCCGGATATAGCAACGAGATCATCCTGATGGTGAAATCGACGGCGCTTGCCTCGACCATCACGCTTCTGGAAATCACCGGCATCGCGGCCAAGCTGATCTCCGAAAGCTATCGGACTGTGGAAGTCTTCGTCTGCGCCGGCGCCATCTATCTTGCCATCAATTTCCTGGTCGCCCGGGTCTTTGCCTGGCTCGAATACACCGTGTCGCCGGAGACCAGAAGGCCGGAGAAACACTATGCCTGATGCCACCGCCACGCCCGCCGTCGCGCTGTCCGGCATCCGCAAGAGCTACGGCTCGCTCGAAGTGCTGCATGGCGTATCGCTCGAAGCGCGAGAAGGCGAGGTGATCTCCATCCTCGGCTCCTCCGGCTCGGGAAAATCGACGCTGTTGCGCTGCATCAACATGCTTGAAGTCCCCAATGGCGGTTCTGTTGCGATCCAAGGCGAGGCGATCGCGCTCGACCAGACGCCGGGCAGACCTCCGCGTCCGCGCGACAACGCTCAGGTCAACCGCCTGCGCGCCAAGGCGGCGATGGTGTTTCAGTCCTTCAATCTCTGGTCCCACCTGACCATTCTCGAAAATCTCATCGAGGCGCCAGTCCATGTGCAGAAGCGCAACCGCAAGGACTGTCTGGCCGAGGCCGTGGCGCTGCTGGAGCGCGTCGGCATCGCCGACAAACGCAATAGCTATCCGGCGCATCTGTCCGGCGGCCAGCAACAGCGTGCCGCGATCGCCCGGGCGTTGGCGATGCGGCCGAGCATCATGCTGTTCGACGAGCCGACTTCGGCGCTCGATCCCGAACTTGTCGGCGAGGTGCTGAAGGTCATGCGCGATCTCGCAGCCGAAGGCCGCACCATGCTGATCGTCACCCATGAAATGGCCTTCGCCCGCGACGTCTCCACCCGCACGATCTTCCTGCACAAGGGCCGGATCGAGGAGGAGGGCCCGCCTTCGGAAGTGTTCTCGAATCCGCGATCGGAGCGCTTCAGCCAGTTCATTTCGCGGGAAAACACCTAAGGCCGCAAGGCCAGCGATCATTCTAGCAGCAAAAGCAAACCAGAGGTGAACCCATATGAAACTGAAATCCACACTCGCCGCCCTGCTCCTCGCCGTCGTCGCCACAGGCACGGTTTCCGCGCAGGAACAGAAGAAAGTCACGATCGCCACCGAGGGCGCCTATGCGCCCTGGAATTTCTCTGGCCCGAACGGTGCTCTCGAAGGGTTCGAAATAGACCTCGCCAAGGTGCTCTGCGAGCGCATGAAGGTCGAATGCGAGATTGTGGCGCAGAATTGGGATGGCATCATCCCTTCGCTGACGGCGAAGAAATACGACACCATCATGGCAGCCATGAGCGTGACGCCGAAGCGTGAGGAAGTCATTGCGTTCTCGACGCCCTATGCCGCCGGCATCAATGGATTTGCCGTCGCCGCCGACAGCCCGCTCGCCGACATGCCCGGAACCGGCGAGAGCTATTCGCTCGACAGCGAGGCAGCCGAGGCGCAAAAGCGCATCGACGAAATCGCCGCCCTTCTCAAAGGCAAGGCCGTTGGCGTGCAGGGATCGACCACTGCGTCCACCTTCATGGAGGCCTATTTCAAGGACGGCGTCGATATCCGGGCTTACAAGACCACGGAAGAGCACAATTTCGACTTGGTCAGCGGACGGCTTGACGCCGTTCTCGCCAACGCGACCGTTCTTGCCGCCGCACTCGAGAAGCCTGACATGCAGGGTGCGAAACTCTCCGGCCCGCTGTTTTCCGGCGGCGTCTTCGGTGTGATCGCCGTCGGCTTGCGCAAGGAAGACACCGCGCTCAAGGCGCAGTTCGACGAAGCCATCAAGGGCGCGCTGGCGGACGGCACCATCAAGGAACTGTCGCTCAAGTGGTTCAAGGTCGACGTCAGCCCGCGCGGCTGACGTTCTGATGCGAACCGGTGCGGCCCTCGGGGTCGCGCCGTACGCCGCACGCAAACGGACATTCTCTGATGCCTTTATTGGACGAAAGCGATATCGCGGTCGTCGGCGGGGGACTCGTCGGCGCTGCGCTGGCCTGGGGGCTTGCCCGCGCCGGCCTGAAGACCATGGTTCTGGACGGAGCGGATCTCGATCCGCGAGCGTCGCGTGCCAATTTCGCCCTCGTCTGGGTACAGGGCAAGGGTCTGCATGCGCCCCACTACGCGCTGTGGTCCAAAGCTTCGGCGGAGCGCTGGCCGGCCTTCGCCGCCGCGCTTGCCGAAGACACCGGCATCGATGTGGCGCTCAGCCAGCGCGGCGCCTTTTCCTTCGCGCTCTCGCAGGGCGAACTCGATGGGCTGGCGGCGGAGCTTGAGGAGATTGCCGTCGAGACCGGTGGCGCGGCTGCACCTTATGAAATACTCACCGCGCAAGAGACGCGTCGGCGCCTGCCGCTTGTCGGCTCCGATGTTGTCGGCGCGGCCTATTCGCCGGCTGATGGACATGTGAATTCGCTGCGCCTCTTCCGCGCGCTGCATGCGGCCATGCGCCGTCGCGGCGTCGATTACCGCCCCGTTCATGCGGTCGAGCGCATCGAGCCGGAGAGGAACGGTTTTCGACTTATCGGCGCATACGGCGCGATTTCCGCCCGTCGCATCGTGCTGGCCGCTGGCACCGACAACCAGCGCCTGGCGCCGATGGTCGGGCTTCACGCGCCGCTCAAGCGCAGCAAGGGCCAGATCCTGGTTACCGAGAAATGTCGCCCGTTCTTCGAATACACCTCTGCAACGATCCGGCAGGCCGACGAGGGCGGCGTGATGATTGGCGACAGCGAGGAGACGCACACCTCCGCCATCGCCACCAACCAGGATATCAGCGTGGTACTCGCCAACCGGGCCATGCGGGTCTTTCCCTGCCTTGCCGATCTCAATGTCGTGCGCAGTTGGACCGGCTACCGCGTCAAGACGCAGGACGGTTTTCCGATCTACGAACAGTCCGCCTCCCATCCCGGCGCCTTCATCGCCGTCTGCCATTCCGGCGTGACGCTGGCGGCCAACCACGCGCTGGTCGTCGCGCCACAGATCGCCGCGGGCACCCTTTCTCCCGATCTCGCACCGTTCCATTCGCGGAGGTTCCATGCTTCGGAGAATTCGTGAACCCGCCGAGATGGTAACCTTCTCCTTCGATGGCAGACACGTGACGGCAGCGCGCGGCGATACGCTGGCTGCGGCCCTTCTTGCCGCCGGTGTCCACACGTTTCGTGACAGCGTGGTGGGCGGAGAGCCGCGCGCGCCCTATTGCCTGATGGGCGTGTGCTTCGAATGCCTCGTCACTATCGACGGCATCCAGAACCGCCAAAGCTGCCTGATCGAGGTGCGCGAAGGCATGGTGGTCAACAGTCAGCACGGCGCCCGCCAGGTGACGGGGGGCGCAGATCGATGAGCATGCGCAGGATAACCGATGCGGGCATACTTGCGCCGCACTACGATATCGTCGTCGTCGGCGCCGGCCCGGCTGGCCTGTCGGCCGCGACCGAGGCGGCTGCGGCCGGCGCCTGCGTGCTGGTGGCCGACGAAAATCTCGAGCCCGGCGGCCAAATCTACCGCGCCGTGACCCGCAATACGCCGGAACGGCAGGATTTCCTCGGCATGGATTACTGGAAGGGACGCGCTGTCGTCGAGGCGTTTTCCGCGTCATCGGTCGATTATGCCGCCGCCACCACCGTCTGGAGCCTCGATGCCGCAGCGACCGAGGAACAATACGCGACCGTCGGGCTGACGCTCGGCGGCGCAGCGCGGATGATCTCCGCCCGCGCCGTCATCCTGGCGACCGGCGCGATGGAGCGGCCCATGCCCGTGCCGGGCTGGACGCTTCCCGGCGTCATGAGCGCCGGGGCGGCGCAGATCGCGCTGAAGTCCGTTTCCGGCATTCCCGCCGGCCGCATCGTGCTCGCCGGCTGCGGGCCGCTGCTCTACCTGCTGGCCGATCAATTGTTGCAGGCGGGTGCCAATATCTCTGCTCTGCTCGAAACCGCCGAAAAGAAACAACGGATAGCGGCGTTGCGCCATCTTCCGAATTTTCTACTCTCACCTTATGTCGCCAAGGGTCTTTCCCTGCTGTTCAGGGTGCGACGGCAGGCAAGGGTGATTTCCGGGATAACGGAACTGGCGATCACCGGCACCCGCCATGTGGAAGGCGTGCGTTTTCGCTCCGGCAAACGACGGGAAACGATCGCCGCGGATTGCGTGCTCCTGCACCAGGGCATCATCCCCGGCATCAATCTCACCAGCGCTACCGGCTGTGCCGTCGAATGGAACGACACCCAGCGCGCCTTTCAGCCATGCAGGGATAGCCATGGCCGCACCTCGCTTGCCGGCATCCTGTCGGCGGGCGACGGGGCTGACATCGGTGGGGCGGAACACGCCGCGGTGTCTGGCCGTATAGCGGCATTGGCCGCGCTTGCGGATATCGGCCTGCTGCCGTCGTCACAAATTGCCGGTCGGCTCGCCGAGCTTGAGAAGCAGCGCCAGCTCTACCGCCGCGGCCGAGCCTTCCTCGATACGCTCTACCGGCCGGCCCGTCAGTTTCTCGCGCCGCCCGAGCCCGACACCATGGTCTGCCGTTGCGAAGAGGTGAGTGCCGGAACCTTGCGGCAGGTGATTGCGCTCGGGGTACCGGGGCCGAACCAGCTCAAGACCTTTCTGCGCTGCGGCATGGGTCCCTGCCAAGGCCGCATGTGCGCCTCGACCATTACCGAGATCATGGCAGATGAGCGCGGTGTCAGCCCGGCGGAGATCGGCACTTACCGCCTGCGGGCGCCGATCAAGCCGCTGCGCCTTCTAGAGCTTGGTGCCCTGCCGCAGACGCCGGCTGCCGTCTTCGCCGTCACCGGTCGCCCGCCCGAACACCATTCAATCGAAGAAGAAGGAAAGAAGCAATGACGACACGTCACATTCAGACCCCGATCATGCACCGCGTCGTTGAGTACAACCGCATCATCTTCGTTGGCGGCACCACCTGCGACGACGAGAGTCTCGACATGGCTGGCCAGACCCGCGAGATTCTTGCCAAGCTCGACAAATATCTCGCGGAGGCCGGCTCGGACAAGTCGAAGCTGCTTTCGGCCACCATCTTCATCACTGACATGACCTTGAAGCCGCAAATGGATGCGGTCTGGAAGGAATGGCTTGCGCCGGAAAGCTTCCCCACCCGCGCTACCGTCGGCGTCGCCGATCTCGGCGGCACGACGCTGATCGAAATCGTCGTCACCGCGCATAGCTGATTCCGCCGCACCGAACCTGCTAGAAAGGCAAACCGATGAAGATCAGCAATGTCAGGATTTATCGTATCGAGGGCGGCGGTCTGCGCCCCGTGCTCATCGAGATCGAGACGGACGAAGGCATTTCGGGGTTCGGCGAGGCAGGCGTTGCGTATGGCTACGGCGCCCCAGCTGTTGCCGGCATGCTCGGAGACATGGCCTTGCGGCTTTCCGGTCGCAACCCGCTGGAGATCCGCCGGATCTGGCAGGATCTTTACGACCATTCCTTCTGGGCCAAGGGAGGAGGGGCGATCTCGTTCGCAGCCATCAGCGCCATCGAACTGGCGCTCTGGGATATCAAGGGCAAGGCTGCCGGCATGCCGGTGCACGAACTCTTGGGTGGCGCGGTGCGCAGCGATATCAAGGTGTATGCCAATGGCTGGAATCACGAACACGATGATGTGGTCAACTGGGCGAAGGCTGCGGGACGACCCTTGTCAGATGGCTATCGTGCCCTGAAAGCCTATCCTTTTGCTTATGAAATACCGGACGGCACGTTCCGCCATGTCTCGGCGCGAATACTCGACGACGGCCGATTCCGTCAGGCGATCGAGCGCATCAAAGCCCTGCGCGCCGAAGTCGGGCCGGATATTGAGCTGATGCTCGACTTGTCCGGCGGTCTCTGCGACGACCAGCTGATGCGCTTTCTCGATGTCTGCCGCGATCTTGATATCAGCTGGATTGAGGAACCGCTCGATCCCTTCAACTTTGCTGGCCTGACGCGGGTCGCGGCACGGACCGGTATCCCGATCGCGCTTGGTGAGCGGGTTTATGGCCGCGGCGGGTTTCGCAACGTCCTCGATACCGGCGCCGTTTCGATTGTCATGCCCGACATCGCCAATTGCGGCGGCATGCTCGAGGCGGTGCAGATCGCCGGTATGGCGGAAACCTATAATGCACGCGTATCGCCGCACAACTGCGCCACTTCGCTGTGCACCGCAGCCTCACTGTCGCTGTGCACCTCAATCCCGAATGCGATGAATCTCGAAGTTTATCCGTATTTCAGCGACGCGAACACCTATGTCCAGGTACTGGAAAACCCGCCGGAACAGGCCATCACGAGGGACGGGACATTGCGGCCAAATTCAATACCAGGTCTTGGAATCATCGTTGACAGGAGGCGCATCGAAGCTTGTTTGAGCTTCGCTCTTATTTGACTTTCGCTCGTTTACCTCGATTCTAACTGAATAGCGTCTCGCACACCCCGGAGATCCGTTCCTCGGCAGACAGAACGTAAAATTGCCTCCACCGATCAAAGCAGGTACATGGATGCGAAATGCCAAACGCGACAACATCCCCGATTCTAAGATCTGTAGGTTTCTCCAAACGAAGAAAGGCATGTTGATCGTTGAGTTTGGTCACAGACAGCGATGAGGGATCGAACTCGGTCTTTGGGAGTCCGTCGCGAAAAATCCCAAGCGGCACTGGCATGCCTTGGTCGAACGAGACGTCCCGCATGCCAAATCCGCATATTGCAAGGTCAGGCTCTGGAAGGGAGAGAATCTCAGCCCAGAGTTTTAACGCGGGCTTGAAGGAATTCTCGGCGGAAACCCTGTCTTTTCCGATAGGCAATCCGCCCCGGCGGTCCATTGCCGCCAGTCCGCGTCGATAGATTCCGTGATCGTAGAAGAAAATAGCACCACTTCTGAGAAGCAGGAATGCATTCGCGTCTTCCGCCACGACTGGTCCGAGCGCTTCAATCACCCGATCGAAATAGAGGGAGCCTCCGGCAGAGATGACAAGGGCGTCCGCAGGCGCCAGCCGATGCAGATGCGAAAAAAATCGGGATACGAGGGTAAGCAATGCATCGATACCCTCGATGCGCGCCATTTCTGTCGGTCCGTCCACCGAGCCTTCATACGTGGTAACACCTCGCAGAACCAACATCGGGTCGCGCAGGATTGCCTGGGCCACTAAATCAGCAGATTCGAAGGTTCGTGCGCCGCTGCGGCCCGCGCCCACTTCCACAAGGACCGGTATTGACGATTTTGCTGCGGTTGCGGCGGCACTGAGCACATCCACTGCAGCAACCGAATCCGCGATGCAAACGATTTCGGCTTCAGGATACTCCTTCTGCAATGCCGCAAGTCTTGGAGCGTTCCGTAAGCCGCCCAATCCGTTCGCGATCAGGATCCTGCTGATGCCATGAGAAAGCATCGCTTCGGCTTGCTGGAGATTGGCGACAGTAGCCGCCCATGCGCCCGCCTCGATTAGATCGGCAGCAATGTCGGGTGACATCGGTGTCTTGGCGTGAGGCGCGATCCTGACACCTGCGGCGCGAAGATAACCCAGGAAGAAATCGCGGTTATGGCAGTATGCGGCCTCGTCCACTGTCAGGGCAGGCAGCAACACCTCGCACGCTGACGGGCGTAAACCAAGGACGGACGAAAGAGTGTGGTGAAATTGTCCTAGCGGCATCCGGTGCTCATCCTTCATGACTTGGGGGCGAACGGCTCGCGAGCGCGAGAACACCAGCAACGGTGATGAAGAGTGACCCCACCAGCATTGCTAGATCGGGGAGGTCTCCCCAGACAATGAAGCCGGCCACAAGTGACAGGGGCACGGCAGAGTAGCGAAACGGAGCGATCTCAGCGAGCGTGGCGATGCGGGTAGCTTGCACAAAAATCCAGGTACCCGCGGCAGCGAAAACTCCTGCGTACGCAAGAAGCATGAAATCTTGAGGGTGCATCGGCAGATAGCCTCGAGCGGCAATGACCGGTGCAACAAGGATTGGTACGGAGAGCGTCGTTAAGAGGGCGACAAGGCCGGATGGAATATCCGCCGACGTGTGTCGCGTAAACAGGTCGCGTGCGCTAAGAAGAAGGGTAGCAGAGCAGGCAAGAAACAGCGGTACATTGACGCCGGTGGACACCGGCCGTGCGAAAATCATTACGCCGACGAAGCCAAGCACCACACTTATTGTGAGTCTTCCCGTCAGCCGTTCTCCAAAGATCAGGGCGCCGGTAGCAGCAGAAATAACAGGCGCGAGCATCATGATGGCGGTTAGTGTCGCCAGCGGCATTTCAGCAAGGGCAAAGACGAAGGCGAGACTTGCAAGCCCGTCGCAAGCGGATCTGATTATCACTGCCGGCATCAGCGCGTGCCTCCAGCTGTAAGTAGTACCACTCAGCCGCAAGAGAACGAGAAGTGAGGCGGCGCCGATCACGCCTCGAACCATCATGACCTGAAGGGTATCGAATCGCTCGGTCAGCAGTTTGGTGGCGACGTCATTTTGTATGTAGAGAGTCATGGCGACGACCACGAGGGCGGCGCCTTTCAGGGCCTGGTTTTGCATCGCCTATCGCCGGTAGGACCTGTCGATCCGGTCGAGAAGCCGCAGGTGAGCATCCCACTCCAAATCGAGATCGCCGTCGTCGAATGAAACGATGTCTGCCTGCTCAGCCACCCTGGACCTGACCGAAGTTTCAGGCAGTTTGATCTTGCGGTTCATCGAAAGCGTCGCAACCTGGATTTCGCAAGCGAGATTAAGATAATACATTAGGTTGAACGCCTCTGCGACACTGCGTCCGACCGTTAGCAGTCCATGGTTTCGAAGGATTAACGCTCGCTTGTCTCCAAGGTCGGCAACAATACGGTCGCGCTCCTCGATATCAAGCGCTATGCCCTCGTAGTCGTGATAGGCGACATGCGGCTCCAGTCCTAGAGCGATCTGGTTCAGCGGGAGAAGCCCTTCCTGCAGGCTGGAAACGGCCATCCCCGCTCTTGTGTGCGTGTGAATGACACAGAGTGCATCATGCCGCGCACCGTGGATGGCGCTGTGAATCACAAAACCTGCTCGGTTCACCCGATAGGGATTGTCTCCGATCTTGTTTCCGTCGAGATCAATCGTGACCAGAGAGGATGCGCTGATTTCCTCCCAAAGCAACCCGTAGGGATTGATCAGGAAGCGACTGTCGTGATCGGGCAGTCGAAGAGTGGCGTGTGTATAGATGAGATCGGCCATCCGGTAATGGGCTATCAAACGGTAGCACGCCGCCAGTTCGACCCGGTGCTTCCATTCGGCGCTGTGCAAATGCATTGGTGCGCGCTCCTTGTCGCTCAGGCGTCATGATCGAGGAATTCAAGCAGCCGCTCAGCCGCGGTCGTGAGTTCCTTCGTTTCCCGGGCAAAACAAAGCCGAAAGTAGCCTTCGCCCGCCATGCCGAATGCTCGCCCCGGCGCGAGGCCAACTCCGGTTTTCTGCAGCAGCCCTCCGGCAAATGCCGTTGAGTCGGCGATCCCGTCGATGCCGAAAAACAGGTAAAAGGCGCCGGCAGGCGCAAAGTGGATGCGGGAAGAGGTCGCGAGGACCGAGGAGATCCTCTCAAGCCCTTTGCGACACCGCTCCATCTGCGCGGCCAGAAACGCCTCGCCATCGTTCAGCGCGGTGCAGGCGGCGCGCTGCATGAATACCGCGACGCCCGAAGTCGAATACTGGATCAGATTTTCGATGGCGGGCCCGACGGACGTCGGGGCCTCGATCCAACCGATCCTCCAGCCGGTCATCGCCCAGTTTTTCGAGAAGGTGTTCACAAAAAGGACGCGATCCTCTTCGGTTATCAGCGAGTGTAGCGACGGTGCGGCCAGGGCGTCGGAATAGGTAAACCGGCCATAGACCTCGTCGGCGATGATCCAGAGGCCATGCTTCCGGGACAGGTCCAGGATCGCCTGAAGCAGCAGAGGATCCGCGATCCAGCCGGTCGGGTTCGAAGGCGAATTCAGGAAGATCGCGCGGGTCTTTGCTGAGATCGAGGCCTCGAGCAGGGCGAGGTCCAGAATCCAGCCGGCCCGGTCGAACCGCATGGAGACCTCGCGCACGTGGGCGCCGGCTACCCCGACGGCCGCGGCGAAGTTCGGCCAGGCGGGGGTCGGCACCAGGATTTCTTCGCCGACCCCCGCCGCCAACCGAACCGCCAGCTGGATCGCCTGCATTCCGGACCCCGTGACAAAGAAACGGTCGGGTTCGAACTGTTTTCCGAAAAGCCCGCCATAGACGCGGTCATGATATTGGGCGAGCGCGCGGCGAAGCTCGGGGATACCCGGCTGCGGCATGTAGAATGTTTCGCCCCGCTCAAGTGCCGTCGCCGCCGCGCGACAGATCACAGCGGGCGTCGGCAGGTCACCCTCGCCAACCCAAAGCGGTATGATGTCGGAGCGTCCAAAACCATGCTTCATGACCGCGGCGATGCCGCTCGCTGGTGCCGCAACGGCTTGTGGGCTGATGGACAATGAGGGGCTGATCATTACGGGCTCCGGACCAAAAAAACGGGTCAACGGCCAAGCAGAGGCGGTCCGTCGACCCGCAAAGCGCGCCCTTGATAAGGGCGCCGGGGAAAGGCTTACTGGTGATCGTAAGGGTTGCCGCGCGTCACGAAGGGTACGATGCTGATTTTTCCATTTTCATCGGCTCGGTAACCGCGCACACCCGCATAGGAAATCTTGTTTGCGTCCAGGAGGCTCTTGGCTGCCTCTTCCTGGCCTTCGGGAACGTAAAGAAAGAAAATGCGCGTTTCGTATTCCGGTAGAGGATCGCCTGCTTCGGAAGCGGCCTTCCAGAGCGGCACCTTGGCCGGATCGAGAACCTCCTCGACGTCGCCGATCTCGCGGGTTTTGCCATCCGAGTCAATGACGACGATGTCGGGGTAGTAGTCACCCGCAGGACCGGGCACCGCACGTCTTTTTTCTGGAGCGTTGGTCAAAGTGGTGTAGTTCGCCGGCCAAGTCGTCTGGCCGGGAAAGGGAAAGCGGTTCGCCGCAACGAAGGCAACAACCTCATCATGCGAAGGTACTGGCATTGTGTTCTCCTTGAACGTTTGTGAATTCGTTAGACGATGTACCTAGCGCACCGACCATTCGGGACCGCGGGGGGTGTCGATCCATTCCGGCCAGCGATAGTCCACTGGCGCCTGGAAGTCGGAAGGAAGCTGAGGCTGCACCCACCGCGACCCGCCAACACCGCCGCCAGTTCTTTCACGGAATTCCTGCTGGGCGCGTTCGAGGGCCGCGCGATCTGTCATCATGTCGAGGATCGTCGTGGAAATGACGTCCGCCGCCTTGCTCCACATCGGGTCGATGCAGGCTGGATCGCCGTTCATGGCGTGCCGAAGCCACTCGCCGTAGCGCTTGCCGGCTGGATCCGGCTTAAGCGTTGGACGGGCGACATAAAGACGGACCGTCGGTGCGTGCCAGGTGTATTCGACATAGTCGTCCGCCGCGTAGTTGAACTGCCATGCCGGCAACTGCTGACGAAAAGCGGCTTCGGCCTCCTGTGGCGGGGTCAACCGCATCATATTGTCGATGAAGGGCTCGTCCATCGGTTCGATGCCGTGATTGCGCTGACCTTCGCGGGCGAATTGCTTGGCCGCGTCGCCCCACACGGGCGCTCCGAGCTTTTCGAAATTTCGGAAGGTCAGCTCAGCAAGGGCATGGTTTGGCAGGCCCGCGCGGGTCTTGGTGATCCAGTCCGCCCGCCAGGTGCAGTGGGTCATCGCGGCGATGTGCTCGGCATTGCGGTCGAGCACGGAGAAGACGGTCTCGCACATTTCCAGCGTCGGAGCCCGCATGGAATACTGTATCTGGGAATAGGCGGGCGCCAGGTTGTCGGCCGTTGCCTGCCCGGCGACGGGAATGAATTCATTGAGGGTCCAGGTGCCGGTGTGCGGCAGCATGGATTCCTTCATCATCTTCGAATTCGTGTACATGAGGCACACGGCGTCGATGGCACCCGGCGCGCGCGCGGTCGCGTGTGCATGCGCCACGGCGCCGCCGCGACTTTGGTCGAGCCAGGTCTCAGGGGTGTCGCATTCGAACGTGTAGATACGGCTCCAGTAGGGCGCGCTGGTCGTGTCCCAGAAGCAGCCGTTGGTGAGCGCGTTGAAGGAATGCGGATGAAAGCTGATCGCGGCATCCAGCCCGTCGTAATAGCCGTGGGCGGCATGGACCGGCTTGGAACCGCACATCTTCTCCGCCGGCTCGCCGAAGAACCGCAGAGTGCCGGTGATGCCATGCGCTTCCATGGCCTTCTTGGCCGCTAGAAAGCCGGCGAAAGCTCCCATGCCGAGCGCGGAATGGGGATCGGTGTGGCCAGCGGCGTGTTTCGTCGTTCCGGGCCGCGGCGCGCGGCGCGGCTCGGCGACCTGGGATTGGCCGGGCACCGCATCATATTCGGCGTAGCCGCCAACAACGGGTCCGTCACCGTTCGACCAGGTCGCGCAAAAGGCCGTCGGCATTCCCGCGGACCCCTGCTCGACCTCGAAGCCTTCTTCCCGGAGCCGGTCGACGTACCACTGGGACGAACAGTATTCACGCCACGAAGGCTCGTGAAACGACCAGATCGTCTGATGCCAGGTGGAGATAAGAGCGCGATTTGCATCGAGCCAGTCCAGGGCGTGGTTTTGGGCGGCAGAGAAATCACTTCTGGTCATGGGTGCTCCCGGTTCCGCTCTCAAGGCGCAATGGGCCGTCACCGTTCTCGCAAGAGAATGGCCGCTGCGCGTCAAGGCGGTTCAGAAAATTTCAGGTTTGCCCGGCGGAATGAGTATGCCGCGCGGGCCACCACCTATGCATAGGGGATGCGGACAAACCGCGCAAGAACAAATTTGGAGTTGACTCCAAATTTATTAAACTGGGTCTTCGATAACCCCGCGCAGCACCATTTCTAGATGCGGGATCCCCCATTCGCGCATCGCTTCCGGCTTCATCGTGCTGGAGGTGACGAGCCGGGCGAGCGCGGCGCTGCCGATGCCGAGAAGCAGGTCACAAAGCACGGAGAGTTCGATGTCGGGCTTGATCCGCCCGTTCTGTTGATAGGCCGCGAGCATGCGCATGTACTGGCGTCGCAGCAGCAGGTCGAGGCGCTTTCCGGTCCGGTGCGCGATGCCGCCGGTGTCCAGGAACTGCGCCGACATGACCACCCTCCAGCATTCGCGGGTAAGGTGGCGGACAGCCTGATCCGCCAGGAGGCGCTCGAAGGCGAGGATACCTTCCACCGGATCGTCCGGGAGACTTTCCAGGAACTTGCGCCGCTCGGGCAGGGCCGCCTGCACGTGGCGAAGCGCAATCTCCATCAGCAGGTTCGGCTTGTTCTTGAAGTAGTTGTAGACCGATGCGGGCGCCACGGAAGCCAGTTCGGCGATTTCCTCGATCTTGGTGATCTCATAACCTTGCTCGCGAAACAGAGCATCGGCGGCGTCGAGCACTTGCTCCACCCGCTTCTTGCGATGCTTGAACCTCAGTCCTCCGGTCATGTCCTGTCCTTCCACACGGTCATGGAAATATGCATTTTCGTCAAAACTGATCTCGTCTCTATTTTTAGAGTTGACACTAAGTTTGTAGTCATGGAACATGTCAATATATCGAGCGCGGTTCAAGTGGGAAGCGCAGCCAATCGACAAAATAATGAAAACAGCCGGCCTTTCCGTCGCGACAGGCCGCCGGCCGCGCGCGGCCGCAGGAAGGAGAACGCCTTTTGCTCAAGCTGATCGACAACCCGCCGCAATGGCCGAACGGCGCACGCTGCGCTGTCTGTTTCGCGTTCGACCTCGATGCGGAAAGCTTGCTGCACCTTTATTATCCCGAGGATTCGATGCGGCGCATCACGCTCTCCTCGGCCTTGCGGTATGGCCCGAGAGTCGCGGTGCCGAGGCTTATCCGCATCTGGGAACATTACGGTATCAAGCAGACGGTGTACGTTCCCGGATGGTGCGTCGAAACCTACCCGGAAGCGGTGGAGCAACTGGCCGCGGCGGGCCACGAAATCGGCCATCACGGCTGGCTGCACGAGCGGGTCAACGCCCTCGACGCAAGCGACGAGGCGACGGTGCTGAAAGCCGGCATCCAGGCGATCGAGCGGATCACCGGCAAACGGCCGGCCGGTTACCGCTGCCCCTCGGGCGCGTTCTCGCCGGCCACGCTGGACCTCCTGATCGACGAGGGCTTTGCCTATGACGCCTCGCTCTCCGGCGACGATGTGCCCTACCTGATACGCAGTGAAAAGGGCGCGCTCCTGGAACTGCCTTCGGATCACGCGCTGGATGACTGGCCGCAATATGTGAACATGCGCGATTTCAATCACATGCTGCCGATCCAATCGCCAGAGCAGGCCATGCAGGTGTTCCGGTCGGAATTCGACGCCGCCTGGGCGAACGGGGGCCTTTGGTCGTCGGTGTGGCATCCGTTCGTGTCGGGAAGGCCCGCCCGTGCCCAGGCCATGGTGGACCTCATTGAATACATGCGGGCCAAGGGAGACGTCTGGTTCGCCACGATGGAGGAGATCGCGGCGCATGTGCAAGGACTCGTCGATCGCGGTGAATGGAAGCCGCGCGAGGAGAAACTACCCTTCTGGAAGCAGCCGGTGCCGCAGATCGTTCGCCCGGTGCGTTAGCCTCAAGCGTTCAAAAATCAGTCGAACCAACATAAAGAGGGAACAATGCGTAAAATTGGAATTCTGGCAACCGCGGCCCTCGCCGCCACGCTCTTCACCGGCGGCGTCTTCGCCCAAACCGTGCCGCAGGACATAAAGGACTCCGGCAAGCTGATTGTTGGCACCGAGCGCGACCACCCGCCGATGGAGTTCATCGATCCCAAGACGAACGAACTCGTCGGCTTCGACGTCGACCTCATCCGCGCGATCGCGGGCAAGCTAGGGCTGGAGGTAGAGTTCGTCCATTCCCGCTTCGAAGGCCTCACGCCAAACCTGCAATCGCGCCGCATCAACCTGATCATAAGCGGGATGTACGACACGCCGAAACGGCGCGCGAGCTTCGACTTCATCGATTACCTGAGCGCCGGCACGACCTTCTACACGCTCGACAAGAACACCGAGATCCAGGAGCCGAAGGATTTCTGCGGCAAGGTCGTCACCACCAACCGCGGCACTACATATCCGGACTCCGTCAAGAAATGGAGCGACGAGAACTGCGTCGCCGCCGGCCTTCCCGCCATCGACGTGATCACCGACACCGACATGGCATCCGAGTTCCTCTATATAAACCAGGGCCGCGCGGTTGGCGCCGTGCAGGGCACCGAGGCGATCCCGACGGTGCTCGCGAGCACGGATGGCCCCTTCCGCGTCGTCGGCAAGCCGTTTACCAATGTGCGCATCGGCATCGGCTTCAACAAGGAAGACACCGAATTGCGTGATACGATCCTCAAGACGCTCGACGACCTCTTCAAGTCCGGGGAGTATCTCGAGATCGTCAAGAAATGGGGCCTCGACGCCAGTGCGCTCGATGCGCCCACCGTCAATGCGGGCGACGCGCCGTGACGCTCTCGTTCGCTCTCGAAGACAGGACAAACGACCAGCGAAAGCCGGATATGGACGTCATCGACATCTCGAAACTCAAGCATGCGCGCCCGCTTCACCTCGGGCGCCTTGCAACCGCCGCCGTCCTGCTGGCCGCCGGGGCCTACATCGTGTACGCATTCGCGGTCGGCACCATCGACTGGCCGGTCGTCGGGGAATACATGTTCAGCGAGCGCATCATGAGGGGCGCGGTCACCACCGTCGTCATTTCGGTGATCGCCATGGCGATCGGCATCGTCATCGGTATCCTGACCGCCATCGCCCGTTCCTCGCGAAACATGGTGCTGTCCTCCGCCGCCATGTTCTACACATGGCTGTTCCGTGGCGCGCCGATGATCCTGCAGCTTCTGATCTGGTACAATCTGGCCCTCGTCTTTCCGACCATCGGCATTCCGGGCCTGTGGGAAGCCAAGACGGTGGTCGTCATGACGCCGCTCGCCGCGACCCTTATCGCACTCAGCCTCAACCAGGGCGCCTACACGTCCGAGATCATCCGCTCCGGCATGCTGGCCGTCGATATCGGCCAGTACGAGGCGGCCAAGTCGATCGGCATGACCTATTCCGACACGTTGCGCCGCATCATCCTGCCGCAGGCGATGCGCGTGGTCGTGCCGCCGCTCGGCAACGAGTTCATCGGCCTGCTGAAGGTGACGGCGCTTGCCAGCATCATCGGCTTCGGCGAACTGCTCGGAACGGCCCAGGACATCTATTACAGCAACGCCAAGATCATGGAGATGCTGTTCGTCGCCACCATCTGGTATCTGGTGATCGTATCCCTCCTTTCCGTCGTGCAGATGTGGATCGAAAAGCGTTTCGCGCGCGGCTTCGCAAACAGCGGGAGGCACGGATGAAACCCCTCGTATCGGCCGTCAGGCTCGGCAAGAAATTCGGCGATCACCAGGTCCTCCACGACATCAACATCGACATCATGCCGGGCGAGGTCGTCTGCATCGTCGGCCCCTCCGGATCGGGCAAGACCACGTTCCTGCGCTGCATCAACCAGCTCGAGACGATCGAGATGGGGGCGCTCTATCTCGACGGGGAACTGACCGGATACCGCGTCGAGAACGACGTCGTGCACCGCCTGACGGACAAGGAGATCGCCCGCCAGCGCCGGATCACCGGCATGGTGTTCCAGCGGTTCAATCTCTTCCCGCACATGACGGCGCTGGAGAACGTCATGGAAGGGCCGACGCGGGTCCTGCGGCAGGACCGGCAGGCCGCGCGGGACACGGCGATGGGCCTTCTTGCCCGCGTCGGGCTCGGCGACCGGGCCGACGCCTTTCCCAACAACCTGTCGGGCGGGCAGCAGCAGCGCGTCGCGATCGCCCGGGCGCTGGCGGTGCAGCCACGGCTGATGCTCTTCGACGAACCGACATCCGCTCTCGATGCCGAACTCGTCGGCGAAGTGTTAGGGGTCATGCGTGATGTCGCGGCGACAGGTATGACCATGGTCATCGTCACGCACGAGCTTAACTTCGCCCGCGAGGTGGCGGACAAGATCGTGTTTATGGCCGACGGGCGCGTGGTGGAGACCGGCCCGCCCGAGCAGGTCTTGGAAGACCCGCAGGAGGCGCGAACCAAAGCGTTCCTGGCGGCGGTCGTCAGCAAGAAGCAGGACGCCGCCTGAGCGGCGGCCGACCAAATGTCAACCTCACTTCGAAAGGACGTGCCGAGGCCTCGCCTCGGCAAACGACGCAGCCATGCCCGCCATCATCATCAAACCGGACCGTCTCCTTGCCGACCTGCACCGGCTCCGCACATTCGGAGCCTATAAAACCGGTGTCCATCGCCCGACCTATTCGGCGGAGGATATGGCGGCGCGCCGCTGGCTGGTGGCGCGCATGCAGGAGGCTGGCCTCTCGTCACGCATGGACGGGATCGGCAACATCGTCGGCGAAAACACCGCGGCGCGGCGGCGGCTGCTCGTTGGCTCGCATTCCGACTCGCAGAACCATGCCGGCTGGCTCGACGGTGCGATGGGCGTCATCTACGGATTGGAAATCGCTCGGGCATTCGTAGAGGCGGGCACGCCCGGCGGCGCGGGAGTGGACGCCGCCGTATTCGCTGACGAGGAGGCACATTTCGCGAGCTTTCTCGGCAGCCGCTCGGCGATCGGCGCTCTGGATGAAGACGAGATCGATAGCGCCCGAAACCTCACGACCGGGGAGACGCTGCGCGAGGCGCTTTCCGGTGCTGGCCTTGCCGATCTCGATCGGCGAGCTATCGATCCGTCCCAGTATCTCGGCTATCTTGAAGCCCATATCGAGCAGGGCGACGATCTAGAAGCGCGGGGATTGAAGCTCGGCGTCGTCACTTGCATCGTCGGCATTCATCAGTACCGCGTGCGGTTTTCGGGGGCCAGCAATCATGCGGGTACTACTCGCATGGCAATTCGCAGGGACGCGGGCGCGGCACTGGTTTCCTTTGCCCACGCAATTAACGAACGGTTCCGACAACTGGCGGCGGAGCGTACCGTCTGGACGGTCGGCAATATCAGGCTTGAGCCCGGCCAGGTGAGCATCATCCCAAATCATGCAGAAATGCTGCTGCAGGTGCGTGATGCCGACCCGGCGGTTCTTGCTCGGATGCGCGCGGCACTGGAGGATCTAGTGGCGTTTACAAGGCAGACCGGTCCTTGCGAGGTCGAGCTCGAACTTCTGGCGGAGAGCGAGCCGCACGAGATGAACTCCAATTTCCAGGATACGCTCGAAAGCGTCGCCTCCCGTATGGCGCCGAGGCAATGGCAGCGGATGCCGAGCGGCGCCGGACATGATGCTCAGATTCTGGCGCGCATCATGCCAGCGGGCATGCTGTTCGTTCCCAGCATCGGCGGCGTCAGCCATCATGTCGACGAAGACACACGGGAGGACGACATCGTGCTGGGCTGTGAGGTTCTGGCTGCAGGCTGCTGCCAAATTCTTGAAACTAATGGTGAAGCAACATGAAGAAGTTCGGTCAATTCGTCGTAGACTGCCTTGCCGATTACGGTGTCGAGTATGTCTTTGGCATTCCGGGGGTACATACAATCGAGCTCTACCGTGGGCTCACGGGCAGCGGAATTCGCCACGTAACCCCTCGACATGAACAGGGCGCAGGCTTCATGGCAGATGGATACGCTCGCGTTTCCGGAAAACCCGGAGTTTGCTTCATCATCACAGGGCCCGGCCTCACCAATATAGCCACGGCGATGGGCCAAGCTTATAGCGATTCTATCCCCATGCTGGTCATTTCGACTGTGAATTCCGCAGGCGCATTGGGATCGGGGGAGGGCCACCTTCACGAGCTGCCCGACCAGCGTCAACTCATGCGTCAGGTGACGGCCTTCAGTCATACCATTCATGACCCGAACGAATTCGAAACGGTCCTTGCCCGCGCGTTTGCTGCCTTCGATTCGTCACGCCCGAGGCCCATTCACATCGAAATACCCGTCGAAATGCTTGCGAGGGAAGTTGGTTTCGTGAGGCCATCTCACGGTCGTGTTTCGACCGCGCCTCCCGCAGCGCATGCGAAAGCAATCATCGAGGCCGCGCAGTACTTGAACAACTCGCAACGTCCGCTCTTAATCGCAGGCGGCGGTGCAACGGGAGCAGCGCGGGAAATCGACGACCTTGCATCTCGTCTGAAGGCCCCTGTCTTGATGACAATTAACGGCCGCGGAATTCTGGCGGCCGGACACCCGTTGGGCCTATCGATCAGCGCAGCGAGTCCAGCGGCACTGGACCTGATGGAAAGGGCTGATGTCATCCTTGCTATAGGAACGGAACTTGGTCCGACGGACTTCGATGAAACGCTGAAATCCCGCCGTTATCTTGGTGAGAAGCTCGTAAGGATCGATATCGATCCGGAACAGCTGATGCGGTCTTTGCGACCCGCGATCCGGCTCGTCGGCGACAGCAAGGCTACAATAGAGGCGCTAAACCCGGCAGTGCAACCGCGCGAGGCTGATGGCTGGGGCCAGACGGCAGCTTCAAGTGCCCGGGACGCCCTGGCGAGCGAGCTTACCGCTGCCCAGCGGGTACAAATCACAATGCTCGAAACACTTCGCGACACACTTCCAGGCGTCGTAATCGTCGGGGATTCCAACCAGCCAGTATATGCGGGCTGCATGGGCTTCGAGGCCGCGGCTCCAAGAACTTTTTTCAATTCTGCAACAGGTTATGGGACATTGGGCTACGGGCTCCCGGCAGCTTTAGGGGCGAAAATCGCCGCTCCCGAACTGCCGGTCGTAGCACTCATGGGCGATGGCGGATTGCAGTTCACACTTGCAGAATTGGGAAGTGTGACAGAGCAGGGTGCGCCCATGATCCTGGTCCTCTGGAACAACAACGGTTACCATGAGATCGAAAAGGCCATGGTGCGCGCGGACATCGATCCGCTCGGCGTCAGGATTTTTACGCCCGATTTCAAGTCAATCGCCACGGCGTTCGATTGGCAGCATGAGACGGCAAGCAACGTCACTGAACTCTCGAAGATCGTTAGGAACGCGGCGGCAACAAGATCGCGTATCGTCGTCGAACTCGATGAGGCGGCCTTTCGTCTCTGAGAGGCATCAGAGTGAATTGCCCGCGGTTTGACTAAAATCCCGCTTCTTGGGAAATCCGGGGGTGACAAGCGGGAGGAGAAGCGCTGTCCTTAAAGGCAAGCGCGCCCCGCTGTGCGGATGTTGGTGGAGCGTGCATCTGAGCACCCTGCGGACAGATCGACCACCAACAAGCGATGATTTCCTCGGTCGCCGAACAGGGTACTGATTGCGATACTGCTAAGAAGCCGCACCCTTGCCGATATTGTTGTGAATTCGGTCGCTCAAGCTGCTCCTTCGCTGCATTCGCCGCGCCTGCCGCTCTTCGCCGTAATCTCGACAGCGTCACGGATAGCCTTTGCCGACATTCCATATCACGCGTAACGGCCGCGGCCGTTACGCGTGATCTCGGTGTGCCCGTCAAATACCCGAAGCAGCCGTCTCTCAGCCGAACCCAGGCCGTGCGGTCGTTTAGATTACAGGCTGATCAATCGAGCGTCAGTCGTCGATCAGGTCGATAAACCATTCGCAAATATTAGTCGAATCGTTGGAATAAGCGTGAGACGCTTGTATGCGAAGGCGCTGGGCGCCGGTGCCCGGGATGGTCACGACGATACTGTTGGAGTAAGCGCCTTGCCCTTGGGTGCGCATCGCGAGATAGCGGCCGTCGTCCCAGTTCACGCCATCCCTGGAATAGTACAGGACGAAATGCCCCTTGCCTTGGACGGGGCCGTAGGATCCGCTGCGGCCGTGTAGGAAATAGCCGCCCTTGAAGGCGATCATCTGCGGATTTCTGATCCGTTTGGCGAAACGGCTTTTCTGCGGCGCGCTCCAGTTCCCGCCCTGATCGCTAGAAATGCAGTAATCGAGGTATTCCTCGTCGCGCTTGTGATAGACATAGGCGATGAGACGACCGTCGTTGAGCGCGCAAAGCGTGCCGTAGCCGCGGCCCAGCGTGTTGAACGGCAAGTCGCTGACTTCCGTGAATGTGGAGCCATCGTCATGGCTGGCGTAGAGCGTATAAATGTGTTCGTCCGTCGTGCCGCAGAAGTCCACCACGGCGTCGTTGCGGAATTTCAAGGCATAGATTGCGCCATCCAGATAGAACGCACCGTAGACGCGCCCTTTCTCGACGCCGATCTCGACCGGATCGCTCCAGGTCAGCCCGTCATCAGTGCTGCGGGTGGAGGTCGGAACCAGATAGGGTTCCCAAAGGGCGTCGACGGAGATATCGCTGATCAGATGGAACAAAACGATTGTGCCATTGTCGGTGAGGATCCCCTTCTCGGTGAAAATCGCGGAGCCTGTTTTGTTTAGGTAGTTCTGCTGAGAATAGGCGAGGGGCTCAGGCGCGCTCCAGCTTTGGCCGCCGTCGGAGGAGCGTTTGTATTCCATCCAGCCGGCCGCTGAATGACCGGACGTGCCGTGGCGGCCCGGATCGTCGGAGCTGCAGCTGGGATAGAAGGCGAAGACCTCGCCATCGTGACGCTGGAACGCGGCGTGGCCCAGATGGCCGCTGCGTCCGGTTTTTTCATGGTCCACGAACAGCCTCAGCTCACCAGCCTGAGGGGTGACCGCAAAACTATTGAAAGACGGGGGAGAGACAGAGACGGCCATAGAGGCTCCTTGGAAAGATTAATTTCAATGGCGCTGTGCTTGTGGTGCTTGTGCCATTTGTTCGATTATATCGCGCAAGCGCCGGCGCTGCCGACAGAAGCTGGCGCGTGAAGTCGTGCTGCGGCGTGGGGAAGACGTCTGACAACGGTCCGGCTTCCAGTCACCTTCCATTCTTCTTGACGATCAGATGGCCGCCGAGAGGCCGCACCACTATGAGGTCGCGCGTGATGAAGAGATAGGAGACCTTTCCTCCAGCTGCAGGCGCAGCAGAAGATCGAGCACCGCCGTCTGAACAGATAGGTCGAGCGCCGAGGTCGGTTTGTCGCAGACGATGACGCGTGGCTTGCCGGCGTAAGCGCGGGCGATGGCAATGCGCTCCTTTTCGCCCCCAGTTGACTTGGAAACCGCCTGGTATAATCAGCCTCCACCTGAACCGCCTCCAGCATTTCTGCAACGCGAGTGTCCGTGCGTCTGAGGGGCAACTCCCGTAAAGCTGCATGGGGCGCTTGAGAATTTGCGCTACCGTATGCGCGGATCGAGCGAAGCGTCCGGGTTTTGGTAAATCGGCCGCACAGCCCGCCGGTCGGCACGGGAGCGCCCGCGCGAATCCATAGGCAGAGACGAATTGCCGAGAGAAATCTTGGCCTCATTGGCGTCGATCAGCCTTGTCACGTTCCGGCGAGGGTGGTTTTCCGGGATCCGCTCTCGACGACGACTGGACGGTCTCGCCCTGCGCCAGCCGGAAGCCGACACGATCGACTGCGGTTAGGGTACTTACATGGCGTGATTTTGCAGTTCGTTGCTGCTCCGCCGGATCTTTTCCTCTTGTTCGTCTGATCCCATCGTGTCCTCCGTATGGCGCATCCCTCGCGCTCCTTTTTATCCGCATAAAGAACGATGGCCTATAAAAATAAGGCTAATCGTTTTCGACCCTTGCTCAAGGTAAAGTTCTAATGCCTGGGTGGTTCTACTCGCTCATCATCGACTCGCTGAAGCCGGCTTAAAGTCGGTGGGTTGAAGCCCGGGAGCATCGACAATGCCGCGGGCTCGACAAGCGCGCCGTGATGCCCAATGACGATGGAGGCGACATGGGCGGCGTGTTGCGCCGCCTCCACCGAACTACCAAGCGCGGTGAAGCGTGCCAGGAAGGCACCGTTGAAGCTGTCCCCCGCACTGGTGGAATCGACGACCGCGACAACCGGCATCGCCTCGATCCGGCAGATTACCCCGTGGTCACTCATTACGATGTCCCTGTTGCCATTCTTGACGACGACCCGGTCCACACCAAGCGCTTGGTAGCGGGCGATAGTCGCCTGTGGGTCAGGATCGCCGAAATGAAGCTTCTCGTCGTCGAAGCTGGGCAATAGGAGATTCGATACGCTCGCCGCCTGCGAAATCGATCGGTGCAGGGTTTCCGCATCTTCCCACAACCGCGCGCGGATATTCGGATCGAAAGCTATGGTGCATCCCCGCAGGCGTGCTTCCCGCAGAACGCGCAGCAGGTTCCGCCGGCCCGGTGGTGGCAGAATGGCGAGCGTGATACCGGAAAAGAAAATCGCGTCGGCGACGCCGATGGCTTCCTCGAGCCAGTCCGCATCGTCCGCAAGCCGGCGGGCCGCGGCGTTCGAGCGCCAGTAGGAGAAGCTGCGCTCGCCCTTGTCGAGATGAATCATGTACAGTCCGGGCAGCATATCCGTCAGACGCCGTATGCCCGCCGTGCCTATGCCGTTTTGCCCGATGAAGCGCTCCATCTCCAGCGAAAGACCGTCGGTTCCGATGGCCGAGACATAGTCGACTGTCCAGCCGGGTGGAGAGAAGAGGCGGGCGTAATAGGCGGTGTTCAGGCTGTCGCCGGCGAAGGACTGCACGATGCCGCCATCCCCCGACGGCCTGAGTTCAACCATGCACTCGCCGATCGAGACCATGCGGCCTGCCGCACCCGCGCCCTTTCTCATGACGCGCACCCGTCGGAAGCGGGATGGACGGCTCGCCAGTGCGAGGCAATGTCGATCCGCCGCGTCACCCACACGTCTTCCAGTGTTGTGACGTGATCGAGAAAGCGCTCGAGATCGGCGGCACGTCCAGGCTTTCCGGCAATCCGGCAGTGCAGGCCCACATTCATCATCTTCGGCTGGGTCCGCCCCTCCTGGCGCAGGAGGTCGCAAGCCCGGGTCAGGTATGTAGCGAAATCCTGTGCCTGCAGTCCGAAGCCGTTAACGTACCGCCCGTCATTGTTGTCGAGCGTGTAGGGCACCACGAGTTGAGGTTTGCCATTGTCGCTGACCCAGTATGGAAGGTCATCCGAAAAGGAATCCGAATCGTAGGCGAAACCACCGATCTCGGACAGGATGCGCCGGGTGTTCACGCTCATCCGGCCCGTATACCATCCCTGCGGCCGCTCGCCGGTGGCTTCCGTGTGGATGCGGATCGCCTCGATAATCTGCCGGCGTTCCTCGGCCTCTGGCATGTCGGCATAGTTGATCCACTTAAGGCCATGCGAAGCGATTTCCCATCCAGCATCCTTCATGGCTGCGACCGCGGCCGGATTTTTCCGCAGGGCATTGGCAATGCCGAACACGGTGACAGGAAGACCACGCTCGGTCATAAGGCGATGCAGCCGCCAGAAACCGGCGCGGCTGCCGTATTCATATTGGGATTCAACATTGATGTTGCGTTGCCCGGCAAGCGGCAAGGTCGGCTCTTCCGTGAGGAAGGCCTCGGAGCCGCCGTCGCCGTCGAGGACGCAGTTTTCCCCGCCTTCCTCGTAATTGATGACGAACTGGATAGCCAGCCGTGCGCCGTTCGGCCACTGCGGGTCAGGCGGTCGCCCGGCAAATCCGAGCAGGTCGCGGTGGGGCTTGAGAGGTGATGTGGACATCCCGATCTCCTCAATAGGCCAGGCGATGAAGGCCGGCTGCGAGCACCTCGATGCCGGCGACGATGTCTTCGATGGATGAAAACTCGTCCGGAGTGTGGCTGCGCCCGTCCTTGCTGCGTACGAAGATCATCGCCACCTTGGCAATCTTCGCCATCTGCTGCGAATCATGACCGGCACCGCTTGCCATCAGCATCGTCGGCACTCCCTGCGTATCGGCCGCCGCCCTGAGAGTCGAAACAAGCGTCGGATCGGAAGGGCAGGCCGGGTGGTCGATCATGATCTTCCAGCTGATCTCCAGGTTACGTCGTTTCGCCACCTCCCGCATGAAGGCCTCATGGGTGTCGTAGAGTTTCTGGCACAGATCCGGATCGGGGTGGCGCGCGTCCAGCGTGAAGGTCACGCTGTCCGGGATGATGGCCGTTGCGTTGGGTTTCACATGCACGCGCCCGACCGTCGATACGGCGGGACGGCCCCAGCGATGGGCGGTATCAACCACGCCAGAGACTATCTCGGCGAAACCCGCCATGGGATCGCGGCGCAGGTCCATCGGGAACGCGCCCGCATGGTTCTGTGTGCCACGCAGTTCGATTTCGTAGTGGCGGATTCCGGTAATGCCGGTCACCACGGCAATCGGCAGATTCGCGTGTTCGAGGATCGGACCCTGTTCGATATGCAGTTCAACGAAACTGTCGATATCGGCGCGCCTGGCCTCCGGAATGAGCGCCGGATCGAGGCCCACCTCTCGCATGGCGCTGGAGATCGTCTCGCCGCCGAAGCCGATGGTCGTCTCCGGATCGTCGGTCCGGATGCCGCCGGTGATGGCGCGCGAACCCCAGAAATTGGCGGAGGGGAACCGGCTCGATTCCTCTTCGCAGAACGCGACGCATTCCAACGTGCGCTTCGGCTGGCCGAACTGTTCCTTCAACGCCTTCAGCGCAATCAGCGCCGCAAGCGCGCCAAGGATCCCGTCGTAGCGCCCGCCTGGCGTCTGTGAATCGATGTGTGAACCCGAAACGATCGACTTGCCCGGCTCGCTTCCTCCCAGCCGGCCCCAGACATTGCCGACACTGTCCATCTTCGCGGTCAGGCCGGCCTCCTCGCACCAGCGGGCGTAAAGCTTCGTCGCCTCCACCCATTCCGGGGAATAGACCGTGCGGGAGACCCCGGTTCCACCGTCGGAACCGTGCTGGGCCATGTCGAGAATGAGCTTTTCGACGAAGGCAGGGTCTATGGTGATGCGGGGAGTGGCCGTCATTATTGTCTCCATTGACGTAAATCGGGGCTTCTGGCTTGGGATCGGGTAAGAAAGCCCCGCCACTTCCAGTGAAGGAGGAGGCGGGGCGCTCGGCGGCCCTTGGGAGGAGGGACTTCCGGAAACGGTCAGGGCTTCAGTGCAAAGACTTGGATCTCTACGAGCAGGCGGGGATCGGCGAGCGGCGCCTCCACGCAGGCCCGCGCGGGCGCGGCATCTGGCGCAACCCAAACGTCCCAGACGCTGTTCATAGCATCGAAATCTGTGCCGTGCTTCAGCCAGATATATGCATGGGTGATGGCGGCCTTACCGGTGCCAGCCTCGGCCAGCAAGGCATCGACGCGGGCGAGGATATTGGCGGTCTGCCCGGCAACGTCCAGGTCGCGATCCGAAGATACCTGCCCCGCAAGCACGACCATGGTGCCGCTCAGCGGGAATTCAACGACCTGACTCATACGGTTGCTGCTGTGATGGCGAATGATGGACATGCAAATTTTCCTGTTGTCGTGGGAGAGATCCAGCTATTACGAGCGGATGGGGAAGACGCGGGGCGACATCGCTTCGATAGAGCGGCCGGCCCAATCGCGCGTCGGTGCGTTGGCGATGACCTCGCGTTGCGCCCTGCGCAGCATTTCGATGTCTTCATCGATTTCGAAGGCCGCAAGCTGCCCGTCGGCAACCAGCTTCACCCCGTCCACGTAGACGTCACGGATAGCTCTGTCGTTTGCAGAATAGACCAGGCTCCGCAGCGGCTCGTAATCGGGCTGCATGTAAGGATTGGTCATGTCGACGATCGAAAAATCGGCCTTGCAGCCGGGGGCCAGCCGGCCGAGATCGGGTCGGCGTATAATGTCGGCGCCTCCAGATGTCGCAGCCGTGAACGCCTCCGCCGTGCTCGCGGCGGTAAAGCTGCCCGCGACGATGCGCCCGGCATAGCAGGCCATCCGCAGCTCATCGAGCATGTTGTGCGGGAAGGTGTCCGTGCCGATGCCGCAACGAATTCCCGCCTGCCGGTAGCGGTGCAGCGTGTTCATGGCGATGCCGCGCCGCGCGAAAACCACCGGGCAATGCGCGACCTGGGCGCCGCTGTCACGGAGCACCGCGAAGTCGTCCGCGTGGGGATAGTGCAAGAAAGGGTGGTCGTTGAGAAAGATGCCGTGACCGATCACCGTATCCTCGCCAAGCGCCCCGATCTTCTCCAGCCAGCCGATGGGCGTCTCGCCGTAGCGCCTCAGGATTTCCTGAAATTCGATGACGGACTGGGCCGCATGGATCTGGATCGGCTGCCCGCGCTCGCGCGCCGCCGCCAACGCATCCCGGATCTGGCCCTCGCTGCAGGTATCGACCTGGGCAGGCGCGATGAAGCCCTGGATGCGGCCGCTGGCATGACCGGACGCTTCGTCCGCTGCTGCAATCGCCTCGCGAAGCAGACGGTCGCCCCGCGCGAAATCCAGATCGTAGCCGACCGAATGCCCGTCCTTCGTATACCAGGGACCTGAGCGGAACATCGTCCAGAGGACCGCCCGGATACCCATTGCGGCGTAGTCCTCGGCCCATCCTTCCCGTGGGCCGCCAAGATCGCAGATTGTCGTGACGCCGCTCTTCAGCAGTTCGGAAACCGCCACGCGGCAGGCGTGACGCGCATATTCCGGGGCGACGTTGAAGACGGGCATGAACTCGTAGAGCGAGCTTTGCCCCAGCTTCGGGCTGCCGAGTTCCTCCAGCATACCCTTCCAGCCGGGTTCGTGGCCGGGATGGCTGTGGAGATTGACGAAACCGGGCATGACCATTCGCCGTCTGCCGTCTATCTCTACATCGAACGGGCCGTCATATGACTTGCCTACATGCACTATGCGATTTCCAGTAAAGGCGAAATCGCCATCGTTCTCATAGACATGCGAAGCGCTTGCGGCATCCCAGGCAACCAACCACTCGCAATTGCGGATAACGGTGATCGACGGCTTCGTTTCAGTCATTTGCGTTCCGTATAAAGAATTGTGTTCTATTTACGGGAACGATAGTCGCTTTCATTGTTTTGTCAACCACACAATCGCGGCGTATTGCGCCCTCGAATTCGCCGAAAAATTATCTTGACAATCGCCCGCCGCGTCGTGACCATGATCCATATTAAGAATTCTATTCTTTATGCGGAACGTAAGCTATGGCTGCTCTGGACGGAGTAACAAGGATTATTCGCCGTGCCCATTGCGTCGTCTCTTGGGATGACGAACAGGGCGGGCACGTCTATCTGCGCGACGCCGACATCGCCTTCGGTCGATCCATCGTGGCCATCGGAGACGATCTAGAGGCCGACGGGGCGGAGGTGCTGGACGGGCAGGGCTTTATGGTCATGCCGGGTCTGGTCAACATCCATTCGCATCCTGGAGAGGAGCCGCTGAACAAGGGGCTTTGGGACGAGGTCGGCAGTCCCGGCTTCTATAATACCTCCCTTTACGAATATCTGATGGTGCTCGACCGCGATCTGGCCAGCACGCAGGCAGCATATCGCGTCGCCTTCGCCGAATTGCTGAGGAGCGGCGTCACCACGATCTGCGACCTCGCGGTGCCGACGGAGGGATGGCTGGATGTGATCGCCGCGACCGGCATCCGCGCCTGTGTCGCGCCGATGTTCCGCCAGGCGCGCTGGGTGACGGACAACGGGCACAGGTTGGATTATGCCTGGGACATCGCGAGGGGACGCGAAGGCTTCGAGCGGGCCGTTGCCGAAATTGCGCAGGCGGCGCGGCATCCCTCCGGTCGCCTCTTCGGTATGATGGCGCCTTCCCAGATCGATACCTGCGACGAAGAGCTGCTGCGGGATGCGCATGCGGAAGCCGTCCGCCTCGACATTCCCTTCCAGACCCATGCGGGGCAGTCGCTGACCGAGTTTCACGAGATGACGCGCCGTCATGGACTGACGCCAATCGGCTTCATGAAAAAGATCGGCATCCTGTCCGAGCGTACCATCATCGGGCACGGCATCTTTCTCGATCATCATCCTTGGGTGCATTGGCCGAAGACCGACGATCTCGGCAGTATCGCGAGCGCCGGCGCGACGGTTGCCCATTGTCCGACTGTTTTTGCGCGGCGGGGGATCATGCTCGACCATATCGGACTGTACCGCCAGCGGGGGGTCAACCTCGGTATCGGTACCGATGTCTATCCGAACAACATGCTGGACGAAATGCGGCTTGCGATCTACGCCGGCCGGCTCATGGCTAGCAATCCACGGGATGCGACGCTTGCCGATGTTTTCGCCGCCGCCACGGTTGGCGGAGCGAAAGCGCTGCGCCGTCCCGATATCGGCCGCATCGCACCGGGCGCCAAGGCCGATCTGGTGATGGTGGATTGCCGCGCACCCGTGATGCAGCCCTGCAGGGATCCCCTGCGCTCTCTCGTCTTCTCCGCCTCGGACCGAGCGGTCCGCCATGTCTTCGTCGATGGCGACCAGGTCGTGAAGGACGGCGTCGTGCTGACCGTCGACGAGGCGGAAGCGGCAGCAGCCCTTTACGAGGCGCAGTGCCGCGCCGTCAAAGGCGTGCCGCGCAACGATTGGGCCGGCCGCACCATCGACCAGCTCGCTCCACCCTCACATCGTTGGGCGTGACCCACCGTCTTGTTGAAAGGATATCTTCTCATGACCATCACCTCCCGCGTCCGGGCTCTGCCGGACAGCGCGCATTACCGTCCGGATCGCAGTTCATGAGACCGCTCAAGGAACATGTGATCATCGTAACCGGCGCCGCGCGCGGTATTGGCAAGACCATTGCCGAAACAGTTGCGCGCCAGGGCGGCCATGTCATCGTGACGGACATCTTGACGGACGGAGCGGAGGCGGTCGCGGCTGGCATCACTTCGTCCGGCGGATCGGCCACGGCCTTCACCCTGGACATCACCCGGCCGGAAGACGCCGAGGCCGTCGCCGGAAAGATTCTCGAGCGGTTCGGCCGCATCGACGGTCTCGTCAACAACGCGGCCCTGGATGCACCCCACGGCCGCGCCTGGGAGATCGGCACGGCCGAGTGGCGCCATGTGATCGAGGTGGATCTCAACGGCGCCTGGTATTGCTCCCGCGCCGTCATTCCGGCCATGCGGGCGCAGCGGCGCGGCCGGATCGTCTTCATCAGTTCGATTGCCGCCCGCATCGGCTCGCCGCATCTGTCGCCGGCCTATTCCACGGCAAAGGCGGGATTGATCGGACTGACCGTCTCGCTCTCGGCCCAGCTCGAATCCGACGGCATCCTCGTCAACGCCATCACGCCGGGGCCGACCGGCAATACGGGCGCCGCCTATTCCGAGGCCGGCCGCAAGGCTTATCTCGATGCGCATCCGCTCGGCTTCGGCGGACCGGAGCCGATCGCCAATGCGGTCGCGTTCCTACTCGGACCGGGATCAGGCTGGACGAGCGGCGCGGTCATGAACGTCAGCGGCGGACATTTCAGGGGAATCTGACCATGGCCATGGAAATGACGAGCGGATCAAAAAAGTCATACGCAGGTGAGCAAAACGCGGTTCGCTTCCGCGGTGTGAGCAAGCATTTCGGTGAAGGCGCCCATGCGCTGACGGTCATTCGCGATCTCAACCTGACGATCGGGAAGGGCGAGTTCTTCTCGCTGCTCGGCCCCAGCGGGTGCGGCAAGACGACGGCCCTGCGCATGATCGGCGGCTTCGAGCATCCAAGCGAGGGCGATGTGCTGCTGGACGGAGAGAGCATCATCGCCGTGCCGCCCTACCGACGCGACGTCAACATGGTCTTCCAGTCCTATTCGCTGTTCCCCCATATGGATGTCTATGAGAACATCGAGTACGGACTGCGCCGCAAGAAGGTCCCGCGCCAGGAACGGCGCAAGCGGATTGCCGATGTCGTCGCGCTCGCCCAACTCGACGACTACGTCTCGCGGCGTCCGAACCAGTTGTCCGGGGGGCAGCAGCAGCGCGTCGCGCTCGCGCGCGCACTGGTCAATCAGCCGAAGGTACTGCTGTTGGACGAACCACTCGCGGCGCTCGACGCGAAGCTTCGCGGCACGATGCAGGAGGAACTCCGCCGCATTCAGCGCGAGGTCGGTATCACCTTCGTTTTCGTCACTCATGACCAGCAGGAGGCTTTTGCCTTGTCGGACCGCGTCGCGGTAATGCGCGCGGGTCGTCTGGAGCAGGCCGGGACGCCACTGGAACTTTACAACCAGCCCGCCACCCGCTTCGTCGCCGATTTCGTCGGGCAGTCGAATTTCATCAGCGGACCGGTTTGCACCATGGCGCGTTGCTTTCTCGAACTGGGGCAGGAAGGGGACCGCGTCTTTCTCCCCGCGGAAGCGCCCGGCACGGCAGCCACGATCGTCGTTCGGCCGGAGCAGATCGCTTTGCATGCGGACCGGCCGGAATTGCAGGGTGAAAGCCTCTCCCGCCTCGCCGGGGTTGTGAGTGAAATCACGTTTCTGGGTTCGAAACACGTCCTCCGGATTAAGACATGTCTGCCGCAACCAATCCTGGTCGAGGCCAGCCATGGCGCTGTCAGCGCACTGGCCCCGGAACCGGGCCGTTCGCTCTGGCTCTCGTGGAGATCCGGTGACGGCGCGCTGCTCGCCGACTGAAGCGCCGAGACCATTCCCCAACATCGTCGGGGATGCGCGCATGTGCATCCGCGATCCTTCCCGCTTTGTCTTCGAAGAGGCAGATGCGGGCAAAAGCAAAGCCGGGGCAACCGGTCAACCGTCACTGAAACCTGAGAGGGACTGTCCATGACTGATAATCACAATGACATCCGCGTGCTTGCCTCCGCGGACTGGACCCGGCGCAATTTCTTGCGCCTCGCGGCCTTTGCCGGAGGCGTGGCCGCCCTGTCCATCAACGGCGTTGCCATCGCCGCCGACAAGGGGGATCTCGCCGAAAAAGCGCGCAGCCTGAAGGGTGATGCCGATCTGGGCGACACGCTATTCATCTATTCCTGGGCGGACTACGCCAACCCGGACGTGCTCGACGCCTTTTCCAAGGGCGCCGGTCCGCGCATCGAAATCGCCACCTTCGATTCCGTCGAAGCGGCCATCGCCAAGCTGGAAATCTCTGGCGGCTCCGCCGGCTACGACATCGTCGTCGTGGGCGATGCCTATGTGGAACAGATGATTAATCGCAAACTGATCCAGAAGCTAGATCATTCGAAGCTTCCGAATCTTGGAAACTTGCGCGACGAATTCCACAATCTGCCATTCGATCCCGGCAACCAGTACACCGTCATGAAGAATTTCGGCACGATCGGAATTCTCTACAACAACACCGTGATCAAGGAGCCGATCAAGAGCTGGGACGATTTCTTTCGGGTGGGCGCCTCCGAGGTTGCAAGCCGCCGTCTCTCCGTCCTCAACGACCAGCCGAGCGTCTTCGGTCTCGTCTTCTGGCGCGAAGGCAAGGACTATAACACGGGCGACGAGAAGCGCCTGAACGAAGCAAAGGATGTGCTGATGAGGGACCTTATCCCGCACCTCAAGGCATTCGACGCCAACCCTGTGCAGGGACTGCTGAACGGCGATTACGTGCTTAGCCAGGGCTATCTCGGCAGCTCGCGCCATATCTTCGAACAGGATCCCGACAGCTACACCTGGGTCTATCCGGAGCCGCAATGCGTGCTGTGGAGCGATCATTACGCGGTGCCGTCCGGCTCCAAGAGCACGGATGCCGCCCATGCCTTCATCAACTACATGCTGGATCCCGATGTGGCCGCGGCCGAAGTGGCCCATATCGGATACGACACTGGCGTAAAGGGTGTCATCGAGAAGCTGCCTGACGATCTCGTCCGCAAGGACATGATCGTGTTTCCCGAAGGGGTCACCGACCGCCTGATCTACCAGAAGGTGGAAGGCTCCAATCCCACGCTGCGCATCCAGATCTTCAACGAACTGAAGGCGGCGGCGGCACGCAATTAAAGCACCGTCAGCAGGAACCCGTTCGGGTTGACTGGACACGCAACCAGCACCCGCGTTCAGGCGATCTCGGCTGTACGCGGGATGCCCATCAGGTGGCGACTCCCGCCATCGGTCGATTTCCAAACAGATAGGGAGGCCCGCGAGTTGACCTCGATAACGGTCCAGGCAAATGCATTCTCCACTCTTGGAGGCCGGAAGGCAGCAGGCTTCAGCTTCGCCGTAGTGCTTCTGCCGTTCTTGCTGTACGCCGCTTTTTTCATCGCTCCCGTGGTCCTGATCGCCGTGCAGAGCCTGACGCCCTATGTCGTGGGCAGCAATGGCGGGCTGTCAGACGCAGGAGGCCTGACGCTCGACAATTATGCCGGCGTCTTCTCTCCCACCTTCCGTTTAGTCTTTACCGACAGCCTGCGCAATGCGCTGGCGGGGTCGCTGTTGTGCCTGCTGATCGGCTACCCGGTCGCCTATTTCATCAGCACCCGCTGTTCGGAACGCCTGAAGCCCTGGTTTCTCGTGCTGGTCATCCTGCCATTCTGGACGAGCTACCTGCTTCGCATGCTCGGCTGGCGCATTCTTCTTGGTGCCAATGGCGATATTTCCGCCGTCCTCCAGAGCCTGCACCTGCTTGCCCCCGGCCAGGGTCTTCTCTTCACCCAGGCGGCCGTGCTGCTCGGGCTGGTGTACAATTTCCTGCCGGTGATGATCCTGCCGATCTATGTATCGATCGAGCGCCTTTCGCGCGATCACCGGGACGCCAGCCGTGATCTCTACGCCCGGCCCTGGGAAACCTTCCTCAGTATCACGCTGCCGCTCACTTATCCCGGCATCATGGCCGGGATGACCGTGGTCTTCATCATGATGACCGGCGACTACGTGACGCCGGAGCTGATGGGCGGGGCCAAAGGCATGATGGTCGGAACACTGATCTATTCGCAGTTCCTGCAGGGAGAAAACTGGCCTCTGGCTTCCGCCATGTCGCTTTCGCTGGTTTTCGTTCTGGTGGTCGCGGTCCTGGCGATGAGCGCCGTTGGATCGGGTCTTCAGCGGCTTCCGACGCTCTTCAGAAAGGTGACCCGATGAGCACGTTCCGCACACTCCCGGCAAAGTCCGTCCTGCTTGGCGCCTGGTCGCTGTCCGTCGTCTTCTTCCTGTTGCTTCCCATCGTGACGGTCTTGGTCTATTCGTTTAACACCGGCAATTATCTGATCGCGTGGAAGGCTACGGGATGGCGCTGGTACTGGCGCATTCTCGAGGACGGCAATATCCTCGCCACACTGCGCACCAGCCTGACAGTCGCCGTTCTTTCCACGCTTCTCAGCCTAGTCGTCGGAGGAATGAGCGGCCTGATCCTCGGGCGCCGGCCCGCGGTCATCGCCTATCCACTGAGCCTGCTGTTGCTCACGATTATTTCCTTTCCCGAGATCGTGAAGGCGGTCGCCTATCTGACCTGGTTCGTCAAGATCGACCTGCAGATCGGAATCCTGCGTATCGCCATATCTCACGCGCTGTTCGGCAGCGCCATCGTCGCGTTCATCGTTCGCGCGCGGCTTTCCGGAATGGATGGCAGGATCGAGGAGGCGTCGGCCGATCTGGGCGCCACGCCCACGGTCACTTTCTTCACCGTGACGCTTCCCCTGCTCATGCCGGCTTTTCTGGTCGGTGGTCTTCTTGCCTTCACGCTGTCCTTCGACGACGTGATCGTCTCTCTATTCGTTGGCACGGCCAACAGTACGACCTTGCCCGTCTATATCCTTGCCTCGGTCAGGCAGGGCCTGAAGGGCGATATCGCCGCCGTCTCGGCCGTGATGTTCTGTCTCACGATTCTCGCCTTCACCTGCGCGGGCATCTATCTCGCCCGCACCGGCGCATCCCGGCGCGACACCGTCCTGATGCTCGCAGGCCAGAACGATGCGCATGCCGGACAATAACTCTTTCGCAAAAGACTGGAGAAACAACCGTGACCATCGATAAACCCGTTGCCCTCGTGACCGGCGCAGCCTCCGGCATTGGAGCCGCCACGGCGGCCGATCTGCTTGGAAAGGGCTACATTACCTATGCGCTCGACAGGGACGGCGCGATGCTGTCCCGCCTTGGACCGTCTGCCAACCTGCGATGCCTTACGGTGGACGTCGCGGACGAAGAGGCGCTGGCCGCGGCTGTCCGGCAGGTGATCGAGGCGGAAGGGCGGCTTAACGCCGTCGCCGCGGTGGCCGGCATCAGTCTGACGGCTTCGCTGACGGAAACGCGATCCGACGATTGGGATAAGGTGCAACGGGTTAACCTGCGCGCTGTCTATCTGCTGGGCAAACTGACCGCTCCGCATCTGGAAGCAACCGGCGCCGGCTCTTTCGTCGCCGTAGCCTCCGAACTCGGTACCGTCGGTCAACTGGGCCTTGCAGCCTACGGCGCCGCCAAGGCCGGGGTGATCAACCTGGTGCGGGTGATGGCGCTGGAATATGCGACCCGCGGCGTGCGCTTCAATGCTGTAGCGCCCGGCGGCGTCGCCACGCCGATGATGGAGCGGGAGCAGAAGCGGCTGGGCCTGACCGTCGACGACGCCGCGCGCAACATTCCGATGGCGCGGCTTGCCCGCCCGTCCGAGATCGCGTCGGTCATCGCCTTCCTTCTTGGACGTGAGGCGTCCTTCGTCACCGGCGCCACGTTCGTGGCCGACGGCGGATACACCGCGCGATAACGCCAGGACGCGCCGCGGACGGCGCGCCTGAAACTGCCAAGCAAGGGAGGAATTTGCGCGTGGACGCAGTTATTCAAAATGGAACGGTGGTGACGGCTAGCGATATGTTTCTCGCCGATATCGCCACCAGGGACGGGAAGATCACGGCGATCGCCGACCGGATCAAGCCGCCGCCGGACGTGCGCGTCATCAATGCGCGCGGCATGCTGATCATGCCCGGGGGCGTGGATGTCCACACCCATCTGCAGACGCCCGGCGTTCTCGCCGATACCGCGGATGACTTTTTCACCGGAACCGTAGCCGCTGCTCATGGGGGCACCACGAGTATCGTCAATTTCTGCCCGCAGATTCGCGGACAGGGTCTTCTTGCTTCGCTGGCCGAACATCGCCGGCTTGCCGATCCGAAAGCGGTCATCGATTTCGCCCTCCACAGCATCGTCGCCGATCCGTCGGAGAAGACGCTGTCCGAGCTGGGTGCGCTGCCGGCTGAGGGCGTGACCAGTTTCAAGCTGTTCATGGCCTACAAAGGCGACACGATGGTGGATGACGGGACCATGATCCGGGTGCTCGACGAAGCGGCGCGGCGCGGTGTCGTCGTCATGGTTCACGCGGAAAACGGCGATGCGGTCGAATTCCTGCGTGATCGCTTTGCCGCCGAGGGCAAGCTTTCGCCCCGCTATCATGCGCTCAGTCGCCCGCCGCGCGTGGAGGCGGAGGCGACCAATCGCGCGATCGCACTGGCGGAGATCGCAGGCGCGCCGCTGTATATCGTTCATGTCAGCTGTGCGGAAGCCCTTGAGGAAGTCCGGCGCGGACGGGCGCGCAAGGTCAATGTGCGGGCGGAGACCTGCAGCCATTACCTCCATATCACCGAGGAAGTGTTCGAACAGCCAGGTTTCGAAGGCGGCAAATATATCTACACGCCGCCTCCGCGCACCGCCGGCCAGCCCGATATCTTGTGGGAGGCATTGAGCTGTGGCGACCTCCAGGTCGTCTCGTCCGATCACGGGCCTTTCATGTTTAAGGGTGGCAAGGACATCGGCAGGGACGATTTCCGCCTGATCCCCAACGGAGCGCCGGGCATCGAAGAGCGCATGGTGCTGGTTTGGCAAGGCGTTGTGCGCGGATTGCTGACGCCGAGCCGTTTCGTCGATCTCGTCTCGACCACGCCGGCAAAGCTGTTCGGCCTCTACCCCGCCAAGGGCACGATCGCGATCGGGGCCGACGCGGATATCGTGGTGTGGGATCCGGCTGTCGAGCGCCGGCTCAGCGTCGATGCGCTTCATTCGGCGGTTGACTACACGATGTACGAGGGCAAGCAGGTCAAGGGCGGGGTCCACACGGTCCTGTCACGCGGGGACGTCATCATCGAGAACGGAATGTTCAGGGGCGCGCCTGGACGGGGCCGCTATATCATGCGCCAGCCCGCCAGCAGGGGCGCGGCGAGCGGTTAGCATCGGGAAACCCGTGTTTCACGGTCCGGTAAAAGCTGGCGCTGCTGGTGGCCGCGCCAGCGTGTCGCGATGAATGTCGCGTAGTGACACGAGCATTTCGCGCGCGACCGATTCCTCGAGCGGCAGGAAACGGTCGATCATGAAGGAGCAATTGAAGACATAGGAGACCTCGCCGTCCCGATCAAAGATCGGCAGGGCGATCGCCATGATGCCTTCGGTGAATTCGCCCTTGCTGACCGCATAACCTCGCCGCCGGGTTGCCTCTATGCCCGCCCGCACGTCTTCTTCCGTTAGCGGGCTGCGCGAGGTGTAGCGGGTTGGCTGCCAGTTTCTGAACCAGGCATCGATACGCTCGGGTGACTGCCACGCCAGATAAGCCCGCATTTGCGCGCAGGCGTCGCGCGGGAAGCGGTGACCCACGGGGAAGGACAGTTCCATGCTCGTGGGGCCATTGAATTTGTCGATGACAATATAGGCCCCGTCGTTCATCGGCTGGGTCAGCAGGCAGGGTATGTCAACACGATGGACCAGCGCGGTGAGATGACGGCGGACCGCATCCAAGACGGGCGAATTGAGCAGGCTGGAAGCGCTGGTGAAAATGCCGGAATGCAACCGGTAGGTTTTAGAACGCTGATCGTATTTCAGCCATTCGAAATGTACCAGTGTCTTGAGAATGGAATGGCAGTGGGTTTTTGAAATGCCGAGCGCGGCGACGATTTCCGCCAAGGAGGCTTCGTGAGGCGCCGCTCCGTTCAAGTACTGGAGTACGGCAATGGTGTTTTCCAGCGCGGGTACCAATCCCGGGCCGCTGCGCGAGGGTTGCTCGGCCATATGTGGGCGGAGCAGCCAGTGCTCTCCATCATGAAGCAACTCGGCACCCGAGGAGCGTGTGTCTTCTTTGGAATCAGGCATTGCGCTTCGTTCTCCATAAGGAACGACTTCCTTCGCACTAGTAAATTTCGGATTCAAGCCAATGCGCGAAAATTTCACAATTCCGGCCGTTCGGGAGCCATCACAAAAAAGATAGTTCACTCTAAAAATAGAGTTGACTACATTTAATTGCGAACGTTACATGAGTGCAGTGGGAGCGATGCGAGGAGCGAGCAGTTGCTGAAATCAGGAACGGAACTTTTGATGATCCCAGGGCCGACAACACTGCCTGGGGCCGTCGTTCAGGCTCTGTCGCGTCCTGCGACCGATATCTATCACGGCCCGCTGCACGACGTTTCGCTGGACTGCCTTCAAGGTCTCTCAGAGTTGTTCGGCACCAGGGAGCGTCCCTATATTTTTACCGCCAACGGTCATGGCGGCTGGGAGGCGGCGCTTTGCAACACGCTAAGCCGTGGAGACCGCGTCCTGGCACTTGAATCCGGTCTTTTTGCACCTCATTGGGCTGAGACCGCAAAGACGCTTGGACTCAGCATCGAGATTCTTCCAGGGAGTTGGAGGCGAGCGGTCGACTGCGAAGCCCTAAAGGATCGGCTTCGGGCCGATACCAGTGGCAGAATCCGCGCGATCCTTACCACGCAAGTCGACACCGCGACGGGTGTCCTCAACGATATTCCGGCGATCCGCGGCGCTATCGACAGCGCCGGACACGACGGGCTGCTGATGGTGGACTGCATCGCCTCGTTGGGGTCTACGATTTTCCAATTTGATGCCTGGAAAGTCGATGTTGCCGTGGCGGCCTCTCAAAAGGCGCTTATGACGCCCCCGGGGCTCGCCTTTCATGCCGTGAGTCAGAAGGCGCGCAAGGCGCACCTCATGGCCGGACTCCGAACGAGCTATTGGGACTGGTCGCTGCGCGACCGCGCTGACCATTACTTCTGGCATTCCGGCACGCCGCCCGTCAGTCTATTGTTTGGGTTTCAAGCGGCAATCCAGTTGATCCGGGAAGAGGGACTAACAACGGTAATCGCCCGCCACGATGCGCTCGCCAAGGCGGCGCGCGCAGCCGTGGGTCGTTGGAGCTTATCGGGAGGCGTTGAACTGAACGTGTCGACGCCCGGTGAACAGGCTGCGGCCGTGACCGTCATGCGCGTGCCTGAAGGCACAGCGCGGCCTCTTGTCGACTACTGCAAACAAACGTTCGGCGTCCTCTTCGGTGAGGGCATCGGTGCCTTGGAAGGCATGGCAATTCGGATCGGACACATGGGTCATGTCGGTGCGCCGCAGCTTATAGGCGCCCTGGGGTGTCTTGAACTTGGCATGCGCGCCATCGGGGTTGCCTGCAAACCCGGCGGCATTGAGGCGGCGCTTGTCGCGCTTGAAGGCCTCTCCAGGCAGAAGCCGCAACCGGCTGCCGTTCCGGTTGTAGAAATTTCAACTCAGAAGAGAGGGGTTCTATAATGAAGAAGTATTTGGTCCCAGTGCTGCTCTGCGCGGCATTTTTCCACGGCAGTGCGGCACGGGCCACCGAACAGCCAGCTGTTCCCGACCGCATAGCGACCGCAAAGAAGGTCCGTATTGCCGTCAACGCCGGGTTTCCGCCCATGGAGATGCGCGACCCAAAGACCAATGAGCTTATCGGGTTCGATATCGATCTTGGCAACGCCATCGCGTCCGAACTCGGGCTTGAGACTGAATGGGTGGATGGCGCGTTCGAGCAAATGATTCCGGCGCTCATATCCAAACGTGTCGACCTGATCATGAGCGGTATCTCTGACCTGCCAGAGCGGCGCGCCACAGCCGACTTCATTGATTATCTGAAATCAGGGACGCAAATCTACGCGATGACCGATGGCCCAATTTCGCAGCCGTCGGACCTTTGCGGCCATACTGCAACTGTCAGCCTGGGCACCTCGATGCCAGACGAGCTGAAGAAGTGGGCCCAAAAGACCTGCGACGACAATGGCAAGCCGCCATTGAAGATCATTCTCGACAACAATCTTGGTCAGCAGATTATCAACCTGAAGCAAGGGCGGGCGCAGGCTGCGGTGCAGTCGCTGGAAGGTATCGACCTGATCCTCGAACAGGAGAAGGGGGCGATGAAGCTGGTCGGGGAGCCAATCCACGTGACCTTCCAAGGCATTGCATTCCGCAAAGATGATACCGTCCTGCGCGACGCTTTCTTCTGGGCCACCATGCGAAAGTTCGAAGACGGTACCTATGCTAAGCTCCTTGAGAAGTGGAAGCTGACCACCGCGGCTTATCCGACGCCAACGATTAACAAAGATCCGGAGTGATGGCCGTGACCACGCAACATCGCGGTTCAGGAGCGGTTGCGGCTATGCCAGCTTCGTTGCCGCGCCTTGATATTGCCGAAGCTGTGCGTATCAGGCGGTTCCGACCGCTACGATTATTGCTGGGCGCGCTCGCCATCGCATTTGCGATCTTCGTTTTCAGAGCTTTTGCTGATGCGCAGATCGACTGGAGCGTGGTCTGGGAATATCTGCTGGCACGAATCACCATCGTCGGACTGGGCTTCACAATCCTGATGACTCTCGTTGCCATGATGATCGGATTGTCAGTCGCGGTATTGCTTGCCGTGGGGTTCGGTTCGCACAATCCCGTCACGCGCTGGATTTGCAAGACATATGTCTGGCTTTTTCGCGGCACGCCACAACTCCTCCAGCTGCTTCTATGGTACAATCTTGCATTGGTGTTCCCGGTCGTCGGGTTTCCGGGCTTGGGCTCTTGGCAAACTGTCGATCTGATGGGACCGTTCGCTGCGGCGGCGATCGGACTTGGACTGAATGCCGGCGCCTACATGTCGGAGATTATTCGTTCGGGGTTGCTGTCGGTCGATACCGGACAGTATGAAGCGGCAAAAGCGATTGGCATGACGAGAGGCAAGACCTTGCGGAAAGTAATCTTCCCGCAGGCGATGCGCGTCATTATTCCGCCCCTCGGCAACGAATTTATCGGAATGACGAAAAACACGTCGCTCGCCAGCATCGTCGGCTTCGGCGAGTTAATCTTCGTCATGCAGTCGATTTATTTCTACAACTTTAAAGTCATAGAAATGCTGCTCGTGTCAGCGTTTTGGTATCTCGTCGTCACATCAATTTTGTCGGTCGGACAGTATCAACTGGAAAGACGGTTTGGGCGCGGCTTCAGACGGGGAGGGAGGCTATGAACGTCGTTTCCGCTGTAAATCTCTCGAAAAGCTTCGGAGCGTTCGAGGTTCTCAAGGGCATCAATCTCGACATTGCGAAAGGGGAGGTGGTCTGCATCATAGGTCCCTCGGGCTCGGGGAAGACCACATTCTTGCGATGCATCAACCAGCTGGAATCGATCAACAGTGGCGCGCTCTGGGTGAATGGCGAGCTTGCCGGCTTTCGCGTTGTCGGAGAGCGTATCCTGCCCCTGGACGAGCACGAGATTGCCTTCCAGCGCCGCGCGACTGGCATGGTGTTCCAACGTTTCAATCTCTTCGCCCATTTGACTGCCGAACAGAACGTTGCTCTCGGGCCGGTCGAAGTCTTGGGACAAGCCCCGGCCCAGGCACTGGGAACAGCGAGAGATCTCCTCGCTCGCGTGGGTCTCAGCCAGAAGCTTAAGTCCTATCCTGCCGAACTCTCCGGCGGCCAACAGCAGCGTGTGGCGATCGCCAGGGCGATGGCCATGAACCCGCAAGTCCTGTTGTTTGACGAACCGACCTCCGCGCTTGACCCGGAGCTTGTGGGAGAGGTCCTTAAAGTTATGCAGGAGGTGGCAACAACCGGGATCACCATGGTCGTTGCGACCCATGAACTGAATTTTGCACGGGATGTCTCGGATCGGGTTGTCTTCATGGCGGACGGCCGGATCCTTGAGGTCGGCTCTCCGGAGCGCATGCTTACTAAACCCCATGAACCACGCCTCAAGACCTTTCTAAGTGCCCTCAGCGGATCGCGGGCTGGGAGCGGAGACTCAGATGCGCAATCAACGTAAATTCTACATCGATGGCCAGTGGGTGGAGCCTCTTAAGCCCAATGACCTCGAGGTAATCAATCCGGCGACGGAGAAGCCAATCGCGGTGATTTCCATGGGCACGGCCGAGGATATCGACCGCGCCGTTGCCGCCGCCAAGAGGGCCTTTGTAACCTACAGCCAAACAAGCGTCGAGGAGCGGCTGGCGCTGCTCGAAAAACTGCTCGCCGTCTACAAGCGCCGCTACGATGAGATGGTCGACACGATCACCATGGAACTCGGCGCGCCGAAGACCATGACGCGCGAACAGCAGGCCGATGTCGGCGTCGGCCACCTCCAGGGCTTCATCGACGCGTTGAAGCGTCTGAAGACCCGCGACCGGCTGCCGAACGGCGACGTGCTCCTGCGCGAGCCGATCGGCGTCTGCGGCCTAATCACGCCCTGGAACTGGCCGATCAACCAGATTGCACTGAAGGTGGTGCCGGCGCTGGCGACCGGCTCCACCTGTATCCTGAAGCCGAGCGAATTCACCCCCTTGAATGCGCTGCTTTATGCGGAAATGGTGCATGAATCGGGCTTCCCGGCGGGCTCGTTCAACCTCGTCAACGGTGACGGATTCGAATGCGGGGCGGCACTCTCCAAGAACGAAGATATCGATATGATGTCTTTCACCGGCTCCACCCGCGCCGGCATTGCCGTGAGCAAAGATGCTGCAGATACGGTCAAGCGAGTGACGCTGGAACTCGGCGGCAAATCGCCGAACCTCGTCTTCGCAGATGCGGACTTAGAGGATCGCGTGGCCGGCAGCATACGCGAATGCTTCAACAATTCCGGCCAATCCTGCGATGCGCCGACGCGCATGCTTGTCGAACGGTCGGTATACGACAAGGTGGTCGAGATCGCCGAGCGCATCGGCAAGGCGACCAAGGTTGGCAATCCCGAGGAGGAAGGCGAGCACATTGGCCCGCTCGTTTCGCATATCCAGTTCGGCCGCGTTCAGGCGCTAATCGAGGCGGGCGTTGCCGAAGGGGCGCGCCTCATTGTCGGCGGGCCAGGCAAGCCGGAGGGTTTTGAAACGGGCTATTTCGTGAAGCCGACGATCTTCGCCGACGTCAACAACGAGATGCGCATTGCCCGCGAGGAAGTATTCGGCCCGGTTCTCTCAATCATTCCCTTCGACACGGAAGAGGAAGCGATTGCTATTGCTAACGACACCTCCTATGGCCTTGCCGCCTATGTGCAAACGGGCAATCCGGGACGCGCCGAGCGCGTCGCCGCCCGCATTCGCGCCGGGATGGTGCACATCAATGGTGGCCCACACCGCTACGGCAGCCCCTTCGGTGGCTTCAAGCAATCCGGCAATGGCCGCGAGGGGGGCATCTTTGGGCTGGAGGATTTTCTCGAAATCAAAACCATCCATCAGCCGGTGTGATCATCGTGTGCGGTCGGTCCAACTGATCGAGAACGACGCGCTTGCTGCTCTGGAAAGGAAATTTTTGGCGATCTTTTCGCCAATCGGTCGCCGCCGATCGCGCCGGAGAAGCTACTGCCGGCCATGCTGCAAGCCATATATTCCATCCGCTCTGCACCGCTGCTGATAGAGCGTCAGATTATGCCTCTTGTTCCGCTGGTTCGTCGGCATTGGTATCGACATGCGGCGTGGACCATTCGGTGATTTAGAAGACCGGGATCAACTGCTCGAAGGCGACATCGCCAAGAAGTTCCTGGCCGCGATTCCTAGACCAACCCAAGGTTAAGAGCCTGTTGTCCACCGACCACCTCTCCGTCGAAGGCACGTTATATGAGGCTGGCTCCGATAAAGAGCGGCAAGTGAAGGATGGTTCGAACACGTGAAAATTTTGCCGATCATTCTCATGAAATGACGGCTTGACAAACATCAACAATGCAGGATTGATACCGGTCTCTTCCGAAGTGAGACCGGTATCAATCCTCCCTTCGGTGAGTAAGAGGGTGAACTTAACCGAAAGAGAAAACATATGATTCATGCACTGAAAAAGGCAATTGGACTAATTGTTTCTGCCGCAATTTTCTCCGCCGCCGTTTCCGCTGCAGGGGCGGAGGACAACCCCTTGGGATTGATTGAGCCCGGAAAGCTCCACGTCGGAACGATCAGCGACGGCCGGCCCTACAGTTTTATAGACGGTGAAGGAAACTTCGTCGGCTTTGAAATCGACTACTTTAACGATCTGGCAAAGCGGATGGGCTTCGACGAGGGCCAAGTAGTTGTTACAGCTCAGGACTTCACGGCGCTACTTCCGTCCGTCGCGAATGGACGTTTTGATGTCGCATTTGCCGCGATCGGGACGACCCCTGAACGTTTGAAGACGGTTGATTTTAGTACCGGGTATCTGGCCGGGTTCATGTCGATCATGACGCCCGATGAGTCAATTCAGACCCCTAAAGACCTTGCCGGAAAGCGGATCGGCGTCCTGCAGGGTTCTATTCAGGAAGCTTATGCAGCCAAGAATTTCAAGAACAGTGAGATTGTTCGCTTTCCAAGCAACAACGCTGCTGTCGTCGCGCTCGTTAACGGTAGCATTTCAGGCTATTTTCTCGATTACGAAGGAGGTCTTCTTTTCCTCAAACAGTATCCTCAGCTCAAAATGACGATCAATATTTCCTCTTTCGACGCGCCGGCTGGCTTTGCCATAAAGAAAGGCAACGTCGCTCTAAAAGCCGCGCTTGACAAGGCAATCAAGGAATCTATGGCTGAAGGCGTTTGGCAACGGCTGTACGAGAAATGGCTCCCCGGTGTGCCTATGCCCGAGCAATACCTCCCCAACAGGTAAAGAAAAGCCGAGGCCCGCGTGCAAGCGAGCCTCTCTTCCCGTTTATCTGGAGCCATGAATATGGGATGGTTTGAAACCTTCACGCGCACATTCTTTGACTTAGAGGCTATGGCCGCGACACTTCCCCAAATGCTTTTGGTTGGGCTGAAAAATACGTTGTTGTTGTCTTTCTTGTCTACGCTTATCGGGACTGCCATCGGCATTGTACTCGCTATTCTAGGCGTCTCCCCCTTTAAGCTCCCGCGCTATATCGCTCGAATCTACACTGATATGTTTCGTGGAATGCCGGCGATCGTGACAATCCTCATCGTGGGACAAGGACTTGCGACGCTTGCCCGTCCAGTTTTTGGCATGTCGCCATATCCTCTAGCAATCCTTGCGCTCAGTCTGATCAGCGGAGCCTACATCGGCGAGATCTTCAGGGCAGGAATCCTCAGCGTGGAGCGCGGGCAAATGGAGGCCTGCCGCGCTCTCAGTATGAGACACTCGCAAGCGATGCGGCTTATCATTGTTCCCCAAGGTGTGCGGCGGGTCCTTCCTGCACTGGTCAATCAGTTCATCGGCAACGTCAAAGACTCTAGTCTAGTTTACCTTCTCGGCTTGCTGCCTTCAGAAAGAGAGGTTTTTCTTATTGGACAAGACTTTGCCATCAACACGGGGAATTTGTCGCCGTTGGTGCTAGCGGGCTTCATATACATGGCGATAACGGTCCCGCTAACGCATCTCGTAAATGTAATCGACTCAAGCTTTCGGCTTCGAAAACCGACAAATGAGCCCCAAAGCGGTCTTCAGGAAGCCGTCGAGTTAGAGCAGTTCAAAGCGGCTTCAGAGACCGTGCCCGCAGCTGATCTTACTGGGAGGTATTCTGGCTGTGGGGGAATCGAGATTCGCGGACTCGACGTCTACTATGGCGACTATAGGGCTTTGAGCGATGTGAACTTAACTATCAAACCGGGAACGGTAACGTGCCTTATCGGCGCGTCCGGCTCCGGGAAGTCAACGCTCCTTCGTTGCCTCAACAGGTTAGCCGAACCCCGCGCGGGTGTAATTGAGCTCGATGGCATAGATGTACACCAGATAAGCCCGGAAGAATTGCGGGCGCGCGTGGGAATGGTTTTTCAAAATTTTAACTTATTCCCCGACCACACCGCTCTCGAGAATGTTGCGCTTGCACCCGAGAAGGTCAAGGGCATGCCTCGCGAAGAGGCACGGAGGATTGCCGCAGAACGCCTGACCGAGGTTGGGCTCCAGAATCGCTTGGGTCACCGACCTCGTGACTTGTCCGGTGGACAACAGCAGCGGGTAGCAATCGCGAGAGCCCTAGCCATGGCGCCTGAGGTCATGCTTTTCGATGAAGTTACCAGCGCGCTCGATCCCGAACTCGTGAAGGGTATTCTCAACCTCATGGCCTCCCTTGCGGAGAAAGGTATGACGATGGTTATCGTCACGCATGAGATGAATTTCGCGCGTCAAGTCGCAGATCAAGTCGTCTACATGGACGAAGGGCGGATAATCGAAGTTGGGGCGCCATCACAGATATTCGAGGCGCCGGCCAGCGAACGTTTGCGGCAGTTTCTTGCGCAAGTAATTTGATGACTGGCGCCAACCGCATGCTCGATCGATAGAAACACATTCCAATGGCTGACACCATCCTTTCTTCGGCCGTCATCATCGGCGCTTCCACCGGCGTCCAACTCGCACGCCGCAGCATAGGCGTCACCATACTCAATGACGGTCCGCAGGCCAATGGCGCTTCCGGCCGCTCGCTCTCGTGGTTGAACCCGGCGCGGATGCGCTCGGAGACTTATCATTGCCTGCGCAGGGGCGGTATTGATCGGTATCGTACGTGGATGCCGTGCTGGCAGAAGCGCCAAGGTGTGGGAGGGCAATCCAACGCTTATGGCCGCCTCGATCGGGGGCGGCGGCAGGCCTATTCCTCGCGGGTGCGAAACCGGTGATGGGCGCGCTTGAAGCACTTCCCAGCTACTATTTTACCTTCAGCCACAGCGGCGCAACGCTGAGCGTTATCGCACCCAATGCTCGCCGCCTTCGGGCCCGAGCGCTTTGTGTCGCGTTTGGGCATGGTTCTCTGGTTCTGCCGAGGCAGGGCGGCCAGCGAGGTTCCATAATAAGGATTATACAACTTTAAATTGCAGTTTGGATTCACTCACAAGAGGATCGTATGATCTGTTCCACCTGACGATCTACAAGGAATTTCGAATGCGACAATGGCTGGACAAGCTGACCGATCTCGCCGCCATTCCTGGAGACGAAAGCGTATTGAAGAACGCGCTGGCAAGCTTTACCGAACACATCGGTTTTGCAGGCTATGCCTATCTGAACATCCAGCCAGGGCGTTCGCTCGCAATATCGAACTATCGTCAAGAGTGGCAATCTGACTATTTCCGGCGAGGCTATCTTGCGATCGACCCCGTCATTCGACGCGCCAAGTCCCTGAAACGAGCCTTCACCTGGAGCGGTAAACAGGACAACCTAGGGCTAACCAAATCGGAACGCTCGTTCTTCGCGCATGCAGCCGATTTCGGAATTCGCTCCGGCATCACGGTGCCCATCAAGGCCGCATACGGCTCCATCGCGTTGTTTACGCTTGCCTCGGAGAGGCCGGCAATCGACCTCGACCGCGAGATCGACCCTGTCGAGGCTGCATCCGCGGTCGCGCAGCTTCATGCCCGCATCAATCTCGCTGATCCGACGCCAAGTGTCGAAGAGCCGATTAGTCTTGATCCCAAGGGGGCCGCCTATCTCAGCTGGATCGCTGTCGGCAAAACGATGGAGGAAGCGGCGGACCTCGAGGGCGTCAAGTACAACAGCGTGCGCGTCAAGATCGCCGAAACAAAGAAACGTTTCGACGTGCACACCCTTACGCACCTGACCGCCGTTGCCATTCGCCGAAAGCTGATCTGAGCCTCAGTTCACCGACACTTTTGGGATATAGCCGAGGATGGTGACCAGCGTGTTCACCACATACATCTGCGCATGCATCTCCATGCAGGCCTGAATGTAAGTGAGGTGCTGTGCGCCGCCCGCCTCCTTACCGGATTTGTAGGTGTCGGGCAGAGCTTGGAACAGCCGATCTGCATTGTCGACCAGACGCCGATGGGTCCGGATAGCATCCACCGTCAAGCTCTCCAGGTCAGCCTTGGGCAGACCTTGCGTCAGCCCGTACACGGGACGCATTTCGAGTTTATCTTCCGATGGTAGCGCGTCCGGTGTCATTCGCTTCAGTCTCCGGCTTGTCCGCGGTGCGCCCCCGCAAACGTTAATCCCTGATCCCAAGCCGGGGGTTGGAAACTGTACCTGGACAGTCCTGCGACCTTTAGCACCGGAGCACCTGGACATACGTCACAGGCCCCCGGCCAATCGGTCAGAGGATTCTGGTGCTGTCACGGCCAGCACCAACCGCCAGATAGAGGTTTCCACACCTCGGGGCAGCGCGTACTGCCCTAACCGCCCTTATAGAGGGCGGAGGCTGAATTCGCCAGTGCAAACATGCACATGATTAAGTAAGTCGCGCGGTGAACTTCGCGAGCATCAAGGTCATTCAGCACCAATTCCTGAAAGATCGACACGGATGCCGGCCTTGTTCGGATCGTCGCTCCGGGCTCGGTCCGTGACAGGATCGCTCACTTCCTCACCGGCGGAATCTGCTGACTGCTCGTCAGCATCGATCTCAGGCTTCTCCTCGTCTGGAGCGGCCAACTCCACCTCATCAAGGTCCGGCGCCCGAAACACCGCCGTCCCCTCGAAATACCCCGTCTGCCAGGCGACGATCGCGTCATCGAACACGTGGGGAAGAGCCTCTTTCTCAGTGGGGTTTCCGTACCATTTGGTGACGATACGATAGACCCTGGCGAAGAGGGCTGTGCCCATGCGGAGGTTTTCACAAGGATCGACCAGGTCCTGTTTCAGCTCACCGGCCTCCATGATGCCGAGCCCCGCCGGATATTGGGTGACGCCGACCCGCACCATATCGCGCCCGACATGCTGGCGGATCAGCTTCATTGCCTCGTCCGGCGTGCCGGGCCTTGGGACGAGCACCATGCGGTTTCCGGACCTTACTGTAATGGCGAGCGGATCCTGCGACCCCGCCCGCTCAATGAACTGTTCGACAATCGCGGGCTTTAAGCCCGGATCGGCGCATTGTTTGATGAGGGCGGCATCGACCATCCCGGTTTCTCCTTATGTGTTGAAGGCCATGACGACGGGCAGGTCGAAGAGCTTCGCCCAGGCGGTAACGCTCGCCTTCTGAATAGCAACGATCGACGTGCCTTCGGTCCACCAGCCGTTACCCGTGGCGACGATGGCGTCAGGGGAATGCAACATCGCCTGCAGCACCGGCCAGAGGATGAGTTGCTCGTAGCAGATCAGCGGCGCGATCCTCGTTGTCCCAACCTCCACGACCGGGTTCGCAAACAGGTGCGCTTGGGCGCCGCCGCCCTGCTCTGTCCAACGCAACCATGGCTGCCACATGGAAACCGGAACCGGCATGCGCTCCTTATAGAGAATGCCGGCGGCGCCGGAACCAGCCGCCACCATGACGTTGTCGTAGCCTTGCCCATCGATGACGGTGGCGCCTGCGACGACGGTAACCTCAAGCTCGTTCAGTCCCTCATGCCAGAGGCGAGCGACCGTCGGCGTCCAGAACCCGAGCGCGCTCTCCGGAAAGACGACAGCGTGCGCGCCCTTACTTCCGGACATGCGCGCTGTGGCGATCAGGCCACGGTGATGCTCAAGCGAAGCATCGCGGCCGAGCATCTGGCCCAGTTCAAGATCGACGCCCATCCATCCTTCCGGTAGCTTCGGCTCTGTCCACGTTGCGGCGGACCAGAGCCAGAAGCCTCCGAGGCCAATGGCGGCAGCCGGCCGATATCTCGTCATGATAGTGATCAGGCCGGCTGCAGTCGCGAGCAATCCCCACCATCCCCACCCGGGAAACAGTACCCCGGCTGCGGTCAGCGGATGCGCCCATCCAGTGATGCCGAAGGGCGGCAGCCCCGTCAGCGCCGCAGCCACCAGATAGCGCACCGCCCTCCCTATTCCCGGATGCCTTGTCCACGCGACCGCATGCACGGCAACGAAGGAGGACGAGGCCGCCAGCCAAAGCAGAAGGCCGGGCCAGAGATCGGCGGCATAGAAGTTGGCGACGCCCTGCGGCAGACCGCGCGAGGCCGCCAGGAAATAGCCGGCCGACACGAGGGCCGCGACCATGCGCGACGGCGACAACGCCCAGAGCGCCGGGAAGAGCATCGCAACTGGAAGGGCGAGCACAGTGCCGCTCCAGCCGAGTGAGCCGCAGACGACGGATGCGACGATGAGCAAGGCAGATCGCCAACGGTCAGAAATGTGGTCACGGATCGAAGGTGATGACCGGCCGGGCGAGGCCGAGAAGGCCGCTCCCGTTGAGCGGCCCGAAGTATCGTGAGTCATAGGAGCTCGCAAAGGGAGAGTGGAGAAACAGATGTCCCGGCGGCACGATGCCACCAGGATATGGCGTGATCGTCCTGCCCTCCCCGTCCGTCTTCCGGACGACAGATGCGGCAAGGGAACGGCCGTCGATGACAATGTAATCGCCGATTTCGACCTGCTGGCCGGGGAGTGCGGCGACAGTCTTGATGAGTGGTGCGAAACCGCCGGGGCAGAGGCCCCGGCGAAGATAGCCGCGCCGGCGCGCTTCCTCGAACGGTGCAGTCGCAGGCGAGCAGATGAAGACAAGATCCCCAGCCTTGACCGGACGATTGAGTTTCTCGATGCGCCAGAGCCCGAGTGGCTCGCTCGGCGTCAGGTTCAGTCGATAGCCACCGACGACCGCAGCCGTGACGAGGCCCGCGATAGCAACTAACGACGTGCTCAACAGCATGATTGCACCGCGTCGCCTCATTGCTTCACAACCGGGCTCTGGCGTTGCGCGAGACGCAATTCCTCGACCTGCCGCAGGGTCTCGGTCGTACGCTCATGGGCGGCGAGCTGCTGGGCCGTGCGCATGACTGGCCAAGCTTCCTTCAGGCGTTCCTTCTCCTGTGGCTGCATTCCCTCGGAGAGCTTGTCGAACAGTTTGCCCGAGGGCTCACGTGCGGCATTAGTCAGCAGGGTGCGCTCGCCGAACCGCTCAGTCACAGCCTTGTTGAACCCGTCGATCTCCAGCTTCGTCTCGCGATTGCTCAGCGCATATCCAAGGGCGGCGGGAAGATCGTTGCGGTCGATCGCATCGCGCACGCGCTCGAGCACGGTGCGTGCCTCAGGTGAAAGCGCCGGAATGTCGATCGAGACGCGCTGCCTCAGCGCCCTTTCCTCGGCCTCGTGCCGCAGCGCAGCGCTCCCTCGCATCTGCAGATAGCGTTCGATGTCGCGTTTCAATGCGGGCACATTGACCTCGGCGACGCGTCGCGCCTCGCGTTCCGTCTTGCTGGCGAGAATACCGGTCTTGCCCCTGAGCGGACCGATCGACGCCGGCTTGGCTTCAAGCTTTTGAAGCACCTGTGTCCCCACGTCCTTATCCGCCAGCACGGAGTCGAAGTTCATCGCCCGGAAGGCGGTTTCGGGATCGGCGAACACATAGCGGAAGCGAATCGAAACCTCCTCCCATTGCTTCTTCAGCGCAGGATCAGCGTCGAGCCTCTCGCTGACCGTATCTGCGACGGAATTCTCGAACCGGGTGATGCCAGCGACCATGGGTTTCGCCTCGTTGGTTGATTGAGTTGGCGGGGATTGCCGCAAGCCGAGGCGTTCGCCGAGAGCGCGAAGGCGGTTGGTGAGATCGGTGAGCGTGCTTTTCTGGCTTAGCGTCCAGTCGAACCGGTCGCGCAGCAGCGTTCGCGCCACGTGGACGATGTGCAGGCCACGGTTCTCGGCGAAGCGGAGCGCCTCGCGGTAGAGCGTGCCACGCTCGTAGTCGAGTGTGGTTTCCTTGGCGTTTCGCCGGGACAGGATCTTGGCCAGCCCACCGTTCATTTCGAAGGAGCGGCGACCGAAATAGACCTGAAGGTCCTCGCGATGGCGCGTCATCGCGACATAGGTCAGGTGGCGATCGAGAGAGAGTGAAGCGAGCACCTTCACCCGGTCGACGGTGGCGCCCTGGCTCTTGTGGATCGTGGTGGCATAACCGTGATCGATATTGTTGTACGAGCAGCTCTCGACCGTCACCTGCCGGCGCTGATAGCCCTCACCCACAGTCACGGTCATGCGGTTCGGCGCGGCCTCGATCACCCTGCCGATCATGCCGTTCTTGACGCCAAGCGAACCCTCGTTCTTCAGGAAAACGATTTGGTCGCCGGCGGCGAACTGGCGGGTGCCGGCGGCGGTCCTGAAGACGTGTCCCTCTCCGACGATACCGCGCTCGACCAGCTTTGAGCGCGCCATCATGTTCAGCATGCGGACGTCACGGCGCAGATGCGCCAGCATCAGCATCGACTTCGCCGGATCATAGTCGTGGTTCCAGGCCGAGATGAGGCTCTCGACGGCTTCCGATTTCAGGTTTTCTCCAACGACGTGGCCGCGGGTGCGATAGGCCAGCAACCCCTGTTCAATGTTGCCGCGCGCAAGATCGAGCGAGGCATGCCGCATCCAGTCTTCGCGTTGGCGGTAGATGGTCTCGAGCTCGGCATAACCGATACGATCGACGATGGCGCGGAAGGCAGCACCCGCCTCGATCGGCTGCAGTTGTTCGGGATCGCCGACCAGCACGATCTTCGCGCCGGCCTTGACGACGGCTTCGACGAAGCCCGCCATCTGTTTCGAGGCGACCATGCCGGCCTCGTCCATGACGAACACGGTCCTGGCGTCGAGCGCGTCACGCCCCTGGTTCCAGCGCAGCTCCCATGAGGCAAGTGTGCGGGAGACAATTCCCGCCTCCTTCTCCAGCCCCTCGGCGGCCTTGCCGGCAAGCGCGCCGCCGACGACCCGGTATCCGGCGAGTTCCCACGCCTCGCGCGCAGCCTTCATCATGGTGGTCTTGCCCGCGCCGGCGCGGCCGACCACGGCTGCGATCCGCGCGGAACCGGCAATCCGTTCGATCGCCGTTTTCTGCTCGTCGGACAGGCGCGCATGTCGCGCGAACGTCGCTGCCAGGACCTTGTCATCGACGTCATGGGTTTCACGGCCCGACAGCCACATCGCCTGCCGCGCCATCGTCGCCTCGAGCCGGATCATCTCCCGTGTCGAATAGCGCGCCGGCACCTTCGCGCCGGTGGCGAAGTCGATCGTGTCGCGCTGGAGTCGGAGAACTTGCCGGTTCAGGATGATGCTCAACATCAGCTGCTGGAAGACGGCCGGATCATCGACATAGCGATGCAGAACTTTCGCGACATCTCGCTCATCGAAGACGCTCTTTTCCCGCGTGATCAGGTCGAGCACGATGGCGGGATTGCTTGAGATTCGGCGGGCGTTTTCCGCGCGGCGCGCATCGTTCAGCTCGATCCGTTCCAGCTCCGGCCGAAGGCCCTGCTTCTCCGCCTTCCGCTCGATCGCCTTTGCCCCGACGCCGAGATGGATGGTCGGCTCCAGATCGATGCCCTGCTTCTCGTAGGATCGGCCATCGACGCGCAGCGAGATCCCGTTCAGCGCCAGATGATGATTGAGACGCTCGAACCAGGCGTCACGAAAGGCATTGAAATCATCCGTACCGCCGGCCCAGAGCTCGTAGACAATCTTGCCGGCCTTGTTGCGCAGCGGCTGCCCGTCTTCGCCGAGAACAGGGACCTTCTTCGTGCCGAAACCGTCCTCGGTCAGCGGACGCAGGGTCGTCATCAGATGGATGTGCGGATTGCCGGGATTGTCGTGGTAGACCCAGTCGGCGACCATGCCCTTCGACAGGATGTGCCGCTCCACGAAATCCCGCACCAGCGCGATGTTCTGCTCGGGCGTGAGTTCCAGCGGCAGGGCAATCGTCAGGTCCTTGGCGAGTTGCGCATCGGAGCGCTTCTCGAAGGCCTCGACCTTGTTCCAGAAGGCTTCCGAGGCTCCTGTAATCGAGCGATCGGCTATCAGCATCCGCGCCCATCTCGGGGCATCAGCCGGAAGCAGGAATTCCTCGTGCAGAAGCCCTTCTTTCCGGGTGTAATCGATGGTGCGGGCCTCGCGCTCGTATTCCATCCTCGCGCAGTGCCGGTAGGCCGCGGACAGCACTGCGCTTCGGCCGTCGCCGCGGCTGACGATGCTGGCTGAGAAATGGGCGATGGCCACGGCGGTGAGTCTCTCGGTTCGAACCTCGTTCGTCGGGAGCGGCAGCCAACCAGGGCCCCTCGCCAGGGCCTCTACGCAAGGCGTCGCATCAGCGACGTATAATTGCGCCCTTGGAACCGCTCCTTCGGAACGGCGGGATGATCCTCCAAAGTGTCGGCCTTGCCGACGTGCAAATCTGCACATTTCCTTGAGCACGCATCCGGAGGAGTCTTGGCGTCGCGCATGCAATGCCAAGACAGCCAAGGAGTGCCACCGGAATGAAGAAGCCGTCTTCGAAGATTAGGGAAGAAATCGCCAGGCTCCAGGATCAGCTGAGAGCAGCCGAGACACGCGAGGCGGAGCGCATCGGCCGGATCGCGCTCAAGGCCGGTCTCGGCGAAATCGAAATTGAGGAAGCCGCACTTCAGGCGGCGTTCGAGGACATCGCCGGGCGGTTTCGCGGAGGCAAGGGAGCTTCAACCGGAAAGAAGAATGCCGGCGACGACAGGACCGGCAATGGACCGTCCGCGGCGCTCGCGCCTGGCGCGGATGCGGGCGGGCCTAGTGAGGCTTGAACGGATGCGACGGACGACATCAAGCGAAGCGAGGAAGAAGGACACGCGCGAAAAAATCGAGCTGGGTGGCCTGATCGTGAAGGCCGGCCTGCGCTACGAAAAACGGGCGCTGCTGCTCGGTCTGCTGATCGATGCCGCCGGGCGCATCCGCAGTGATGAAGCCGAGCGCTCGCGCCTGACGGCCATCGGCGCGGAGGGGTTCGGTCATGACGGCGAATAGGCTCCTTCTTGCGACCCTGCCCGCGGCCTTCATGATCGCCACCATGTTGGCGATATCAGGCATCGAGACCTGGCTTTCGGGTTTCGGAACGTCGCCTCAGGCGAAACTGATGCTTGGACGGATCGGCCTTGCCCTACCCTACGCGGCGGCGGCAGCGATCGGCGTGATTGCCCTGTTCGCGACGGCGGGCGCGGCCAACATCAAGACTGCCGGTTTGAGCGTACTGGCTGGCGCTTCACTCGTCTGCATCGCGGCGATCGCACGCGAAGGATGGCGGCTCTTTGCTCTTGCCGATCGGGTGCCTCATGGCCGGTCGGTTTTCGCTTATACCGATCCGTCGGCGATGCTCGGCGCATTCGCAGCCGTCCTTACCGGGATCTTCGCGCTACGCGTCGCGATCAGGGGGAACGCCGCCTTTGCGAAAGCAGCGCCGCGGCGGATCGCGGGGAAGCGAGCCGTGCACGGCGAGGCCGACTGGATGAAGATGGGAGACGCCGCCAGGCTGTTTCCCGATGCCGGCGGCATCGTGATCGGTGAACGTTACCGTGTCGACAAGGACAGCGTGGCGGCGATGCCATTTCGCGCCGGTGAGTCGCAGAGCTGGGGCGCCGGTGGCAGGTCTCCCTTGTTGTGCTTCGACGGCTCGTTCGGTTCGTCGCATGGGATCGTCTTTGCCGGTTCGGGAGGCTTCAAGACGACATCGGTGACGATCCCGACCGCGCTCAAATGGGGCGGCGGCCTCGTCGTGCTCGACCCGTCGAGCGAGGTCGCGCCGATGGTCATCGATCATCGGCGCAAGGCCGGCCGCAACGTCATCGTGCTCGATCCCGCCACGCCCGCAATCGGTTTCAACGCGCTCGATTGGATCGGCCGCCACGGCAACACGAAGGAAGAGGATATCGTCGCGGTGGCGACGTGGATCATGACCGACAATGCGCGCACGGCGTCGGCCCGCGACGACTTCTTCCGGGCTTCCGCCATGCAGCTCCTGACGTCGCTGATCGCCGACGTCTGCCTGTCCGGGCATACGGACGAGAAAGACCAGACGCTGCGTCGCGTCCGGTCAAATCTCTCGGAGCCGGAACCGAAGCTCCGCGAGCGCCTGACGCGTATTTACGAGCAGTCGGAATCCGAGTTCGTGAAGGAGAATGTAGCAGTCTTCGTGAACATGACGCCGGAGACGTTTTCCGGCGTCTACGCCAATGCCGTGAAGGAAACACACTGGCTCTCCTATCCGAACTATGCGGCGCTCGTGTCGGGCGACAGTTTCTCGACCGACGATCTCGCTGGAGGCGAAGCGGACCTGTTCATCGCGCTCGATCTCAAGGTGCTGGAAGCCCATCCTGGTCTGGCCCGCGTCGTCATCGGCTCGCTGCTCAACGCCATCTACAACCGTAATGGCGAGATCAAGGGACGCACGCTCTTCCTGCTCGATGAGGTCGCTCGCCTCGGCTATCTGCGCATCCTTGAAACGGCCCGCGACGCCGGCCGGAAATACGGCATCACGCTCGCCATGATCTTCCAGTCCATCGGCCAGATGCGCGAGGCCTATGGCGGCCGTGACGCGACCAGCAAATGGTTCGAGTCCGCGTCGTGGATTTCGTTCGCTGCGATCAATGACCCGGACACGGCGGACTACATCTCGAAGCGCTGTGGCGACACCACGGTCGAGGTCGACCAGACAAACCGCTCCACCGGAATGAAGGGATCGTCGCGCTCGCGCTCGAAGCAGCTCAGCCGCCGGCCGCTGATCATGCCGCACGAGGTCCTGCGCATGCGCAGCGACGAACAGATCGTCTTCACATCAGGCAATCCGCCGCTCAGATGCGGTCGCGCGATCTGGTTCCGGCGTGACGACATGAAGGCGTGTGTCGGGCAGAACAGGTTTCATCGCACGATCTCCGGAACTGCGACGATCCGCGCAGCCAAATCAATATCCCAGCCATAATATGGAGAGAGCGAAGGACATGCAGCACTGGAGAAAGACCTGGTATTCGCTTATTGGCCCATTGATGATCTGGGTCGCGTTCATCATAGCGGCTCCCTTCCTGACTACCGGCGCGATCATCAGCGCCGACATCCTCCCACCATTTGGCGTGGTCGTTATCAGAACCGTTAGTCTGTTCTGCGTGCTTGTGTTCGCACCGCTCGCAGCACTCGCTGAAATCGCGCCACCCTTCGTCACGCGGGAGGAGGTGCGCTGGCGCAATCGCAACAGCGACACGCTCTTCGAGATCGATGTGGTCTGGCAGGACGTTGCGTTTCTCCCGCCAATCCTCAACCGGATTCGCTCAACGCCGACGAAGCACAGGAGGCAGGAAAGGACGGAGGGGACCGCGATCGTAGAAGCAAAACCCTCTACGTCCTGATTGAGGCGATTGATCTAAGGTTGGCAACGCCGACCATTCGACCATCCATCAACGACATGAATCAATTGGCGTCGACCGATTCACATCTCTCGTTGGACCTGGACGCTCCTCTGCGCGATCCTGCCTCCATGATTGCACAGCCCTATCACCTCTACGTCGAGAAAATAGACGCTTCGAAAAACATGGCCCGCTACTATGCCATGTCTATCGAGCCTACGCTGTTCGGGGATACCTGCCTGACCCGACGTTGGGGACGTATCGGCACGGGAGGCCAGAAGCTGGCGCATCATTTTCAGTGCGAGGAGGAGGCGGTCGAACTCTTTCTCGCCCTTCTGAGGCAGAAGCGCTTGCGCGGATACGGGTCGAAATATAACTCCGGGCAAAGAATGGTTGGCTGACCGGCAACAGGTGGAGCCCGCCGGCGATCCGATGAATGAACCGGCCCGATGGATCGGACGGTTTGACGCTTTGCGCGGCAAAAGCCCGCGCCGGGGTTCGATGCCCCGGCGCGGGCTCCAGCCGGCAAATTTGGACGGCATCTTCAACCAGCCGATCACGTTGGCAGGTTGGCGCAGAGCATTCCTGATCAGAGTCGCCTGCGAGAAGGGCCGGTTCCGGCCCTTCTCTGTCAGCCCCGCGATCTAGGGCCGTTTTGAGTAAAGTGGCATGATGCGCTTCTTCGTGAGGCGGTCGCGTGTCGTGGTGAACATAGAGCCATCCCATTCCCGCCACGTTTCCCAGCCGTTGATGGTGGCGCTTCCATACCAGACGCGCACCTTGACGGTCATTTCATCGATTTCCTCGATGATGGAGACGGTGAAGCTGCCGCCGAGGTTCGAGGGGGTATCGTACACCTCAACTTCTTTTTGCCGGTCGGTCATGTTCAGACCTCCGAGCGGATGATTTTTGGACGGTCTTGCTGAATACGAATGTCGAAGCCCGCGACACGAGTGCCGATAAGGCCTGGCCTATCGATATGCTCGAAGGCGGGATCGAAGACGGCTCGAGAAATCATGAACCGGCCAGCGATGACATCTATGGAATGTGTCGGGGATACGCTGTCGCCTTCCTCGTTCACGCCCGTCACCAGCAGGTTTCCCGCAAGAGGCGACGGAAAATCCGCCAGTTGCGTGAAGCACTCGAGGCCGTCGACAAGGCCGTTGTCGTCGCAATATGCGGCGTGGTGATCGTCCATCCGCACGGCATCGATGCAGGTGCAGCCGATATGGGCATAAATGGACTTCAGGATGTCGTTGCGGTCAATTTCCACGCTACGAATGGTTCCTGCCTTGGCATCGACAAGGTAGCCGGTGAATGAATTTGTCATTGGATAATCTCCTTCTTCCCGCGAAGTGATCTTGCTCTTGGCCGCGTTTGGAGGAGCGCTGCCGTATCTGCAGCGCCCCCGTCCTGCCGATGTCTCAATCCCAAGGAATGACGGCCATCAGGTCTTCGTCGTCCTGGCCGGGGTAGCGGCCCAAATTGGCATTGAGCCTGCCGTGGCCGGTGTTGATGGAGAGGCTGTAATAGTCCCCGCCGCTCTGGTTCTTCCTCTGCCAGATCGCACCGATTTCAACCTGCCGGCCCCTCGGGGACTTGCCATAGAGGCGATAGACAGGCGCATCAGGATTGGTGCTGCGGTTTTCCTTGCCGGTGATATCGAGGTCGTAGGAGATGGAAGCGATGTTGCCGGTAAGGGTGTTGTCCTCACCAAAGCGGATGAAGTTTGCGTAGTCGGTCATTGTCTGTCTCCGTTGGTTGCTGTTGCCACCCCGAAGGGCAAGCCCCCTCGGGCGAAGCCTCCCCGGTCTTTCCGGGGGAATGGCCTCTGACATTCCCCCGGACAGAGGGGGGAGGGCGAAAGCCCGCCCCTCGGCGGCGGTTGTTCGGGTCAAGGGGTCGTGGCGGGGGAAAAACGGAAGGTTCGGCCAACGGCGGAAAGCCGTTTTTATTCCGACGCGACAAGCGGCTTGCCGCGCCTGCCTCTTGATCCGGGCGGCCGGCGATGTCAGGGGCGACAACAAACAAGGCGGACCGGAACGGGCCTCGATGCTGGGGATGCAAGCCCCCGCCCGGACAAGCGATCGCCACCAGGGTCGGCGGAGACGGCCCCAGGCCGGTTCCGTGCCTTCGGCATAGAGCGCGCTCCGCTCGTACCGAGCGGATGGCCTGGACAGTCCGAATCATCTCCCGACAGATATCAGGGTCACGCGGTCGTTTCCCACGAGGCTCCGGAAAGCCCTACGGCGCTATGTGGGAGCGCGGGTTTCCTCCGCCTGCTGCGTTCGCCGGATATCCCGGCTCACTGCGGCCGCGGCCGCGCCGCCCGGCGGCGCTGCGGCTGGAAAACGAATGCGGACAGCGCTGGTGCGCAGACTTTCCCTGTCGATCGCGACGGCGCGACGTGAAACGAGCAAGACGCGATCCCGCAAGAATGAAGAGCATCGGAGAAATCAGCATAGCGCCGGCCGTGGGCCGGGATTTCGGGAATTCTCGACGCGCAAGGAGCGGAAGAAGGGCAGCCGCAGGAGCTTCAACATAGTGGCCCGAAGGGGAAGCGGGATCGACTGCCCCGGCTCCTTGCGCTCCGTTTTTCATGGGAGGGCGGGGAGCGCCGAGGGGTGGGGCGCAAGGGGCACCCCTCGGCCCTGTCCCGCGCCGCTTCGATGGCGGCCGGGACGGGCAAACGCCGAGAATGGGCGATGCGCCGCCTATGCAGCGACGCATCTGGTTCCCCTCACGATTTCAGAGCAGCCATCCGCTCGCCAAGCAGCCACAGCGCCTTGTTGAGTTTGATGTCCTGATCGATGCCGTTGACGGCGCGAGACTTCACGCGGCGCGGCCTGCCGAGGTCGTCGCGTCCCACGCCGCGCAGGCCGCCCTTGACGGCATTTTCCTGCACCACGTTCCAGACCGTCCAGAGATCGTCAGCACGGTCGTCATGACGGCGCGGAACAAGCAACTGTTCCGGCTTGATCGGCGTCGTCGTCTCGCCTTCGCTGTCGCCAAACCGAAGAACATGGGCAGCGTCCGCAAGAATGTGCCTCTCTTCCCGGTTCAGCCGCAGCGTCGACCAGTCCTGTGGCGCGGCAAGAGTACGTTCGGCTTCGCCAAGGACGCGATAGGTGCCTTCGATCACCCTTCCAGCAACGTCGCCGGAGTGGCGCACCTTGATCGCATCGATGGTCCCGGTCTGCGCTACCAGAGAATTGAGGCATCGGATGCGAAACAGCCCCGCCATCAGTTCATAGGCGCTGCTTCCGTCATTGGCATTCTTGAGGAGAATTTCGCAAACGGTGTCGCCCACGTTGTAAACCTTGCCGTCATCGACGCGGCGCAGGCGGATAAGGTGCTTCGTGAAGTCAGCCTTGCCTTCGGTGCGGCTGCGCGACTGTTTTGCGCCGACCGGCATAAATCCCTCCCGGATGAGACCGCGCAAAACCTCGATGGTGGGAATAGGCTGGAAGCGTTCAGACCGGCTTTCATGGGCGGTCACGGCGAAGATGGAAGGGGCGATGCGGCACATTTCGGTTTCAGTCAGCGCGCGGCCCGTGTCGAAACGTGCGGTCTCGGTGTAGATGCTCATTGTCTGTCTCCAAGGTTTTTCCCGTTGCCACCCCGAAGGGCAATCCCCTCGGGGCGGCTGGCTGGCAACGGCGGGGCTATTCCGCTGCCATCGGCAACGGTTGCGCATCGGCATCGACTTCGGCATTCGGATCGGCTGCGATCCGGACAGGAGCCGGGAGCCAGCCCGAACCCTTGACCTTTCGTTCCGCGATCAAAACGGCCTCTGCCTTCTTGGATGCGGCGGAAACCGCAAGGGCGGCCTCCGGTCCTCGGGCCTCAAGAACTGCCTGCTCGATCCCCCGGCGATTGACGTGGCTGAAGTAGCTGTCGGCGGTCGTCTCGAACCAGTTGGTCATGTCGACCTTGAGGGCTCGGCCAAGCTGGTTGGCCTGCTCGATCCCGCTTCGGCGGTCGGAGAATTTCACCTCCACCGCGTTGACCGCATGTGCGGCGGCGTAGGCCAAGAGGGACAAAAGCTCGTCGCGGTCCTGTTCAAGGCACCAGTCGAACAGGTCGGCGGGATTGCCGGGGATTTTGTGCCCGTAGTTTTCCTGCAGGCTTTCGAACGCAACCGAGGCTGCGCAATCTTCCGGCTCCTTGATCCATTTGCCCGTGCGCTCATGGATGAGCGACACCTGCAGGGCGCTTTGTTCGGACACATAGCCGCCGTAGCTGATCCGCAACAGCATGGCATGGACGACGGCGGCCAAGGCCACGCCGGGATTGTTCGCCAGTTCCACACGCAGGGCAGCGGTCTTCTTCGCCGTCAGAACCTCAATCAACGATTGAGGATGCGTGAAGTTAGAGATGCGCTCCTCGGTCGCGCTGCTCTTGCCACTGGCGTTGACGGTTTCGGGGCCGGCTTCACCATCTTCCGCCACGGCTTCGTCGCTGTCGTCGTCGTCCGGTTCCTCGACCTCGTCTTCTTCCCTGATGATCCCGACGGCGGCTTCCGCGTTGCCGAAGCGGTTGATGAACACCACCACGCCGCCGCGCGCCATGTCCTCTGGCAGATAGGTTTCCTGCTTCGCGGACAGTTCATCGAGACGCTTGTCGATTTCAGCGAGCCGCTGAACGGCGGCCTCGATAGACTCATCATCTCCGTCCTCGTCGTCCTCGCCGTCGATCAGTTCGGTCAGATCGTCATGTTCTTGGGAAAGCGAGTCATGTTCGGCCTGATCCTCCGCGGACAGCTCCACTTCGGTCGGGTAGATGCGCGGAAAGTTGAAAATCCAGTCCGGGCGCTCGAATGCCGTCTCCACCCATTTCCAGCCTGCCCCGCGATAAGGGGCGGCGGCATCTTCCAGCTTTTCAGAGGCGAGCCTGTCGAGCAATGCGACGTCCAGGGCATAGCCGCCGCCCTCTTCATCGAAGAGATCGCGGCGTACGGCTCCACCTGCCTGCTCGTAGACGTCCAGTCCGCCGATCAGCATGACGCGCCTGTCGGTGCTGGGGACTTCTTCGGTCATGAGTGCCGACTTGATCTGGCGGGCTCTGCGATCCCACTGCGACAAGCTTCCCCAAACCTGTTCCTGCCGTTCGTGATCGTCGCAAACCGTGAAGGCGGAAAGCTGTTCGAAGGTCATTTCCCCGTCACGGTGAAGTTCAAGCAGCTTCGGGGACACCTTCGCCAGAGCGAGGCGGCGGCGCACGATGATTTCGGTCACGCTGAAATGAGCGGCAATGTCGGTGATGGATTTGCCCTCCGCCGCCATGGTCGAGAAAGCCTCGTACTGGTCGACCGGGTGCATGTCCTCGCGGAAGACGTTTTCCGACAGGCTGATTTCCGTCGCGTTTGCAGCTTCGCGGAGCTTGCATTCGACCGGATGGTTCTTTGCAATCTTGCCCTGCTCCACCAAGAGCAGCAGCGCCAGCCTGCGGCGTTCGCCCGCCGTCACGAAATAGCGGCCGCGCTTGTCGCCCGCCCGCACGACAAGGTTTTGCAGAACCCCCTCGGCGCCGATGTTCGCGGCAAGCTCGCGAAGTTTGACAGGGTCATATCTCTTGCGGACGTTCTTGGGGTCGGCGTCCAGCTTGTTCAGTTCGATGATGATTGTTGTCATGGCTTCAATCTCCTGATTTTCCATTGAACGGGTCTTCAAATCCCGCTGTGGGCGAAGCCTTCTTCCTTTGGTCCGAAGGACGTGCCCCACGTCCTCGGGACGAAGGGAGGGGCGCAAGCCCGCTCCCGGTAGGACGCAGATCCGGTCAAGGGTCGGACGGGGGAAAAATCGGAAGGTTCGGCGCGAAGCGGTGAAAGCCTATTTTTTCGACGGCCGACAGCGCCCTCCGGCGCGCTTGCCCGTTGGCCTGATCTTCGCCTTATCGTATGAGCGGCAATGTCATGAAGGAGAAGCGCGTCCGCCGTGAGGCGGATGCTCCTTATGGGAAGCGAGCGCGGTGACGCGCTCTCAATCTCTCGTTCAAACCTGAGCAGTTTCGATTGAAGATCCGAGCTGATCATGGTGAAATGCGATGACTACGATAGGAGAGCCCTGTTGGAACAGGACACTCGCCAATTCTCGATCGGGCAGCTTCGTCGCCTTGAGCTGATGATTGCGCAGTTGCGCGTCGCCATCACGGTCGCTCCGCTCTGGCTGATTTACGGAATGTTCCGGGCGCTGTCCCAGGTAGATGTGTCCAGCCTCTTTCAACCAACGATCTGGTTGACGCTGGCTCTTGTTGGGGCAGGTGTTATTCGGACGGCACTGACCTTGGTTGCCCGCCCCGGTCACACGCTGTTTCGTCAGGCAATGTCGCTGGGACATTTCCGGGAAGCCGTTAGGGCAAGCGGCCTCAGAAGCTCGCTGCCGAAGCCGACCCGATTGTTTGCGCTGAAACTGATCGATCTTGCCCTCGTCACACCGGCGGCGCTGATCCTGCTGATCGGCTTCCTTGCCGGGAGCCATCATATCATGTCGTTGCTCACGACCGACGACCCGGCACCTTTTTGGCTGATGTGGGCTTTCGCGTGGGTCAACGCGCTGCTGTTCCTCAGCATCACAATGTTCGGCGCCCTGCGCGTTGTGTTTGCGGTCCGCAGCGCAAGGGAAGATGATTTTCCCACCGCTGCATCGATCCTATCGGCATTGAAGCACTGACAAGCGCCGCGACCGGGACAGAACGCACTACGCCTCTTTCGAGGCAAGAAGTTCTTGCGTCATTACAGGAGGCCTCGGACTCACGCGAGGCACTAAGCGACGATTTGAGGACAGACGGAGGAAATACCGCCAGGTCAGCGAAAGGCTCATCCATGGCTTCGAATTGACGTTACCAACCGCGTCGTTCTCGCGAAGCTGGTCAACGGCTTGGTGCAGCGGGAGCAACTGCCGTTCCTATTATCGCCGCGCAGCTCGACCGACGCCTGGTAGGGAACGTGATGCGGCAAACCCGGCCTGTTCAGATTGACTGAACCGCGGCGTCACGCCGAGCCAGAAGCGACTTCAAGTCAGCCTCATCCAAAGTCTCCTTTTCAAGGAGAAGCCGTGCGGCCCGCTCCAGCGTGGGCTTGCGCTCCTGGAGCAGTTCCACCGTCCGGGCAAACGTCTCATCGACAATTCGACGTACCTCTTCATCGATGATTGCTGCGGTCTCATCGGAATATTCGTGTTCCTGCGGCCCGTAATAGGGCTGGTCGGTCGCGAGGAAGGACCGCCTGTCCTTTTCCAGTGCCACATGGCCGAGCTTCGTGGTCATGCCGTAGCGGGTGACCATGGCGCGGGCGATATCCGTAACCTTGACGAGATCATCGGCTGCCCCCGTCGAAAGATGGCCATAAATGATCCATTCCGCCGCACGGCCGCCGAGCAGGACCGCCATCTTGTTCTGCAGTTCCTCTCGGGTCATCAGGAAGCGGTCTTCCGTCGGGCGCTGGATCGTATAGCCGAGCGCGCCTATGCCGCGCGGAATGATCGAGACTTTATGGACAGGGTCGACACTCGACAGGGCCATTGCGACCAGCGCGTGGCCCATTTCGTGATGCGCGACGATCTCCCGCTCCTTGGGATTGAGCAGCCGGTTGCGTTTTTCGAGGCCGGCGACAATGCGCTCGATCGCGTTGTTGAAATCGTCCATTGAGACCGCATTCGCCCTCCTGCGGGTGGCGAGCAGCGTCGCCTCGTTGACAAGGTTGGCAAGGTCAGCGCCTGTAAAGCCCGGCGTGAGTGCGGCGATCTGCTCGACATCGACTTCCGGCGCCAGCTTCGCCTTTTTCAGATGGACGTTGAGGATCTGGATGCGGCCGGTCTTGTCGGGCCGGTCGACCAGCACCTGGCGGTCGAAGCGCCCGGCCCTGAGGAGCGCGGGATCGAGGATCTCGGGGCGGTTGGTCGCTGCAAGAAGCACGAGGCCGGTGGACGAGTCGAAACCGTCGAGCTCCACCAGAAGCTGGTTGAGCGTCTGTTCCTTCTCGTCGTGGCCGCCCGCCATCGGGCCGATGCCGCGCGCACGGCCCAGCGCGTCGAGCTCATCGATGAAGATGATCGCCGGCGCCTTGGCGCGGGCCTGTTCGAACAGATCGCGGACGCGGGCCGCGCCGACGCCGACGAACATCTCGACGAATTCGGAACCGGAAATCGAGAAGAACGGCGCGCCGGCCTCTCCGGCGACGGCGCGCGCCAGCAATGTCTTGCCGGTACCGGGCGGGCCGACGAGAAGCACGCCTTTCGGCATGCGGCCGCCGAGCCGGCCGTAGCCTACCGGGTCCTTGAGGAAGTCGACGATCTCCTTGAGTTCTTCCTTGGCTTCGTCGACGCCTGCGACATCCTTGAACGTCACGCCGGTATCGGACTGGACATAGATCTTGGCCTTGCTCTTGCCGATCTGCATCAGGCCGCCGCCGACCCCGCCACCCATGCGCCTCAGCATGAACATCCAGACACCGGCGAAGAGCGCCACGGGGATGAGCCAGGACAGAAGATCGCGCAGGAACGTGCTTTCGATCTGGCCGGTTACCACCACGCCGTGCTGTTGAAGCTGCTGGGCGAGGTCGGGTTCCACGCGCGTCGTGATGAAATAGGAACGCTCGTTCTGCGGCTCCTTGAAACGCCCCTGAATGAATCTGTCGGAAACGGCGACTTCCGCGATCTTGCCGTCCCTGAGGTCCGTTTCGAATTGGCTATAGGGGATCCGCGCAACCTGGGTCGCCGTCGCGAGAAAATACTGTATCGCCATCAGAATGAAGAAGGCGACGATCCAATAGCCGATATTAAACCGTATCTTCCTGTTCATCTCCATGCGATCGCTCCCGTTACCGCGCGACCAGCAGCAGGCGGCCGCCGTCGCGGATCAATTCAAGGGCGACTATAGCGGGTTTCTCGGCGATCGTCCGTCGCAAGTCGGAAACGGAAGCAACGGGAACCCGGTTGACCGCAACGATCATGTCGCCAGCCCGAAGCCCGGTGCGAGCGGCGAGGCTGCCGGATGCAATGCCTTCGACCACCACGCCGGAGGCACCAACCTGCCGGGATTCGGCATCCGACGCGTCCCGCATCCTGGCGCCATCGAACGCCGTGCCGGAAAGATCTGTCGAAGCCCGGTCTTCGGCTGCGATCGTGGCGGCTACCACCTGCTCGTCATCGCCACGCTTCACGGTCAGCCGGATCTTGCTGCCTGCAGGCGTGAGGCCAATGCGGTTCCTGAGATCGGTGGCGCCGTGGATGGGACGCCCGTCGATTGCCGTCACCACATCGCCGGTCTTCAATCCTGCATGGTCGGCCGACGAACCGGGTTCGACATTGGCAATCAGGGCGCCCCGCAGGTCACCGAGCTTGAGGGCTTCCGCCAGATCCGGCGTGATATCCTGGATACCGATGCCCAGCCTGCCGCGCTGAACCTCGCCATGGGCGATCAACTGGTTCATCACCGTTATCGCCATGCTGCTGGGCACCGCAAAGCCGATACCGACGTTGGCGCCAGCGGGACTGAGGATTGCTGTGTTGATCCCGACCAGCTTGCCGTCGAGCGTCACCAGGGCACCGCCGGAATTGCCGGGGTTGATCGAGGCATCGGTCTGGATGAAGTCCTCATAGCCCTCGATGTTCAAGCCGCTCCGTCCGAGCGCGCTGACGATGCCTGAAGTTACCGTCTGGCCGAGACCGAAAGGGTTGCCGATGGCGACGACATAGTCGCCCACCTTGAGGGCATCGGAATCCCCTGTCTGGATCGCGGTGAGATTTTTCGCTTCGATCCGGAGCAACGCGATGTCGGTTTCCTTGTCGCTGCCAATGAGTTTTGCGGGCAGCTGACGTCCATCCTTCAGGGTGACGGAGATTTCGGTTCCGCCATCGACGACATGATGATTGGTCAGCACATAGCCTTTCGCGGCGTCGACGATGACGCCCGAGCCCGCGCTCATCCTGGCGCGCGGTTGCTGCTCCGGCAGATTGAAGAAGCGGCGAAAGTTGGGATCGCTGTAAAGGGGATTGCTCTCGACCGACGAACGCGAGACGACAGCAATATTGACGACGGCCGGCGTGATATGCTCAAGCATCGGCGCCAATGTCGGAAGGCTGGTGGACGAAGGTGCCGGCCCTGCTATCTGCGCGACGGCGGGGGTGACGGTGAACAGGACGGCTCCGGCGGCGATGGCTGCGGACGCGGCAATCGTGCGAAGCCTCGGGGCGAGATCGAACATCGGTTGCTCCTGAATTGATGGTGTTCTTCTTTTCCGGCGCGAGGCACGAAAGGCATAAAAAGAACGGGCCCGAAGGTCCGGACCCGTTCTTCGTCAGCTTATGCGGTCGAGAGTGGACTGTTATGGCTGAACCAGATGCTGCCGGCGGCCAATACCGCGACGACAAGGCCGGCAATGACATACGCCCACATGGCTGCCGTCACGGCTGAGAAGCCGAGGACCCATGGAGCGACCACAGCCCATATACCGAGCACGAGGTTGACCCACTCCTCCACCTCATAAAAGGCGTAGAGCGCGGCGACGGCGATCAGGGCGACGGCCGCGCCGACGATCCAGCCGTTCCAGGCGGCGTAGGTCTCGGCGGTGAAGCCAAGCAGCCAGGGTGACATCAGAAGACCAAGACCGGCAACGATATTGACGATATCGAAAGCCGTCCGGTTGTTCGAAGACAGGGACTTCAGCATCGTTCATTCTCCTCATCGGTTGGTTGCATCATCAATGGACCGCCTCCTGCGGACAGGAGACGGGTGCGGCGGCAGCGCTTGAACGGCCGTCGCCGCGAAACTCGGGTGTGGTGGACGGAGCCGCCAGGAGAGGTGCGCCTGCCGGCGACGGGAACAGGTACGGCGCCAGTTCATCCTCAACAAACGCCCCGTTGGCGATCTCCAGCAACGCAAGCTCGCTCGCGTTTACGCCCTGCCGGTCAAGTCTTGGCTCCGCGCCGCGGTACAGCGCACGGCTGCGGGCGGCCGCGGCGAGCGCCAAGGCAAATCTGTTCGGCAGTATCTTCTGGCAATCGAAAACGACATGCGGATCCATGGGGCACCTCATGCAGCTTTTCGATCGGTCACGGGAACGGACCGGCTGGCTTCCACTTCCCGCTCGAGCGCAAGCAGCGCCTGGTCGACTTCATCGAGGCGCGAGGGACGCGCGTTCTCCGGCATGCCCTCGTTGGTGGCCTGGTCGATCAGGTACTCCGTCCAGGCCCAGTTCATCAGGATCGAACGTTTGGCCTGGAGCGACAACGTGCTGTCGGTAACAACATCCATCGGTGAGGACCAGCTTTCCGGTCCGGACGGATCATTGCGGGTTGCCGCGCCGTCGAGCGCCTGATCATAGCTGTCCTGAAGTGCCGAAAGGCCGAGCCGCTCCAGCGTCGTGTCGGAGAAGGCATGAGACGTCCGCTTCGGTCGTTGGACCAATAGCCGTTTGGCCGGCTTGGCCACCCGCCTCTGCACAACGTAGCTCAGGCCCTGCCGCTCGGCATAGCGAATGGCAGCTTCGAGGGTGGGAAATTCCAGCTCGACCTGCGTCAGCGTGTCGTGCCCACCCGTATAACCCATCAACGGCTCGATGAAGGGTGAGCGGCTACGGTCGAAGACGAGCCGCCATCCCTTGGTTCGCGCGGTCCCTGACGTCATCACCGAGCGAGATGGCTTGAAGATGCGAGCAACGGCATCCGCGGGAAACAGAGACCGGCCGAAAGAAAGTTGGCTCCGGAGGTTGTCGTTCGAAGCGGGGAAAGCGGACGTCGGCGTTACGATTTCGTGGTGTGTCTCTCTTGAAGTCTCCATCGTTCATCCCTCCCTGTTGGCGAAGGATACTGGCGGCCGCCAAAGGCCGGCCGCCAGGTAGATCGGATCGATCAGCTCTTGATGGCGATGCGCTTGACCTGCGACTGCGCCTTCTCGCTCTTCGGCAGGGTCACCGTCAGCACGCCGTTCTTGAAGCGGGCATCGACCTGGTCATCCTTAACCTCGACGCCGAGCGGTATGCGGCGCTCGAACCGGCCGTAATAGCGCTCGGAGAACTGCCGATCCTTGTCTTCGCTCTCGGAGCGCTTCTCGCCCTTCAGCGTCAGGACACCGTCGTTGAGCAGGACCTCAATGTCCTTCTCTTCAAGGCCGGGCACTTCGGCGGTCACCTTGATCTCCTTGTCGGTATCGGAGATCTCGACGCTCGGCCAGCCGGCGCTGAATGCGGAGCCGTTGCCAAAGGACGGCAGGCCGGAACCGAAGCCGCGGAAGACGTCGTCGAACAGGCGGTTCACCTCGCGATGCAGCGACAGGAAAGGATCACGGTCGTCATCGCGCAGGACAGTCGGGACCTGGTTGCTATTGTTGCGGCCCCAGGGAATCAGATCACGAACACTCATGTTTTTCTCCTTTCTGTTGGATCAGTTGGCAAAGCTTTCCTGTTGACGCCGGGCATCGCCCGGCGCCTTGCGCGCGTATTGCGTTCGGAAAGGCTTAAGCCGCCTGCTTCTCGGCCTCGATCTGTTTCGTCTCGGCCTTCGGCAGCGCCATGTCGGTCATAATCTCGATCTGGCGCGGCTTCATCGCTTCCGGGATTTCGCGCTTGAGATCGATGGTCAGCAGACCGTTGACGAGGCCGGCACCTACGACCTTGACGTGATCGGCAAGCTCGAACCGGCGCTGGAACGAGCGGCCGGCGATGCCGCGATGCAGATACTGCACATCGTCAGCATTTGCCTTCTGGCCCGCGACGAAGAGCATGTTCTGCTCCTGGGAGATCGTCAATTCGTCCTGCGAGAAGCCCGCCACTGCCATGGCAATGCGGTACTCGTCCTCGCCGGTCTTGACGATGTCATACGGGGGCCAGTTGTCGATCGTCTCGATCCGGCTTGCGGCTTCGAGCGCATTCAACATTCGGTCGAAACCGATGCTCGACCGGAACAGGGGGGAGAAATCGAGGTTTGTCCTCATAACCATATCCTCCTTTGAAGCAACATGGAACAAGGAGACGCCAAGAGCACATGGCGCCTCCTGGACTTGTCGATCCCCATTGGGCAATCGAACAATATTGATATAATTCAGTCGGTTGCGAGTTCAAGAGGGGTGAAATCACCCGGCATAAAAAAATTGATTTTTCCGTTTCCGTCACCAGATTCGGTGGGAGGCCAGATACGAATAAGTCCACAAAGGAGCAATGGATATGACAATGACTTCCGACGATGTCATCACCATCCTTGGCCCTGTCGACGAAACTCTCGTGGCCGATGTCATCGCGACGGGCGCAACGCAGGCTGAACTCTCCGAGGCATTCGCGTGGGTCAACAATGACGAAGCCTTGATAGGTGAAGGACGGCCTTTGCCGAGCGGGAGGGTTGCCACCCTGGTCGACCTGCTGGTTTCGGATGAAGATGAGCCGGAATAGGCAAGGCGGGTAACCATGCCGCCTTGCAGATGCTGCCTCGCCTATGCCGTCGTCAGCACCCGGATATCGCCGCGGCGGTCGATAGCGTCGACCACGACATGCCGGCCGGATCGGCGGATGGCGACATCGGCCGAGCCATTGCCGATCTGCAGGCGCCGCAGGATCACCTCGTCGAGGAAAGAAGGCAATTGCGGCTCATTGAAGCTGATGTGCAGGGCATTCGGATCGAAGTCGAGGCCCAGGCAGGATTGCAGCAGGAGAAGTGGCGCCGCGGCTGCCCATGCCTGAGGAGAGCATGCAACCGGATAGAAGGTCGGCCCCTGTGCGCGCTGGCGCGGCAGACCGCAGAAGAGTTCCGGAAGCCGGCGCAGGTCGATATACGTCGAGGCCGCAAACAGGCCCTCGAAGATCCGCGCCGCTTCAGCGCGATAGCCATAGCGGGCAAGTCCGCTGGCGATCAGGGCATTGTCGTGCGGCCAGATCGAGCCGTTGTGGTAGCTCATGGGATTATAGCGCGCCTCGGTGGAGGGAACGGTGCGAATGCCCCAGCCGCAGAAGGACGAGGCACTCATCAGCGTGCGGGTAACCTGCGCGGCTCGTTCAGGATAAGCGATGCCGGTAAACAGCGCATGGCCGGCGTTGGAGGAGCGGACGCGACAGGGGCGCTTGTCTCCGTCGAGCGCCAACACATACGTGCCGAGGTCCTCGTCAAAGAAGCTCGTATCGAAGGCGCGGCGCAGGCCCTCCGCTCGTGCGAGAAACTTTGCCGCCCGTTCTGGCCGGCCAAGCCGCCGGAAGATCTCCGCCGCCGCCTGCCAGGCGCCGTAGACATAGGCCTGAACCTCGACGATGGCGATCGGCCCCTTCGCCAATGTGCCGTCGGCGTGGAAAACGGAGTCGTGGCTGTCCTTCCAGGCCTGGTTGATCAGGCCTTCTTCCGTCAGCCGCCCATATTCGACGAAACCGTCGCCGTCACGATCGCCATGTTCGTCGATCCAGGTCAGCGCCGCCTCGATATGCGGCAGTAGCCGCTCAATGGTGGCGAGATCTCCGGTCCGGTCGAGATACTCGCCGGCGAGCATCACGAAGAGCGGGGTGGAATCGATGCTGCCGTAATAGCGGCGAAACGGAACCTCGCCGAGTTCAGCCATTTCGCCATAGCGTACTTCATGCAGGATCTTTCCCGGCTCGGCATCCGCGACAGGATCGATCTCCGTCGCCTGGTTCGCCGCCAAATGCCCGAGCACGCCGCGGGCGATTTGTGGATCGAGCCAAAGCGTCTCAAGCGCAGTGATCAACGCGTCTCGGCCGAAGACGGTGCTGAACCAGGGTATGCCGGCATAGGGATAGGGACCTTCCGGCTTGTCGGTCATCAGCATGTACAGATCGGAGATGCTACGACGCGCGACCTCGTTGAAGATCTCGTTTGACGTGGCGATCGATGCCGCGCGCGAGGACGAGGAGCGTAAAGCACGACGGGCATCCCGAAGGGCCAGGAAAAAGGAACGGTGGCTCGGTTGGGCGGCGGCGGTCTGGTCGCAACCGATCTCGATGAAGAGCGACCGCGTCTCGCGCGGCTCAAGATGAAGATCATAGGTAACGAAATCGCTGCGGATTTCGTTCGGTTGCGGAGCGAACGACAGGCGCGTGGACCGCTTCCGATCATCAAGGCCGATATAGGAGAGCAGGATCGAATTCTGCTCCATGACGGCAGGAAGATGCCTCCCTTTCCTTGCTCTTGCGGTTCCACGGACTTCGAACAGATCGGCGAAATCTGCCCCGAACCCGATTTCGATACGAACATGTTGTGGCCGATCGTCATAGTTCCTGATGGCCAGCCGTTCGTAGCAACGGGCATTCCACAGGAAGCGGGACCTACGCACATGAATGAGATCATGCCCGAGTGTGAGCTTGCCCCTCTCGTCGAAAAGATCAGGATTGGTGAGATCGCAGGTGAGCGTCGCATTGTCGTCGCGTAGCGTCGACGACAAAAGCATCGGCCGCTTTCCGTTGATGGTCAGGTAGAAATGCGAGAGATGACGCGTATCCCGGTGAAAGAGGCCTTCCGGGCTGCCAGGCCCGGAAAGCGCATCACCATTGTGGTCGAAGACGGCGAAGGTATCACCGTGCTTGAGGGTGCGCGGCCGTCGCTCTTGCAGCGAGGCGGCCGCCGGGATGAAGAATTGTGCCACCGGCGCGGCTGGCCCGACCGATGCGCCGGATGGCTTGCTGTCCACAGAAGCGGCCGACATGCCACAATCTCCCTACGCTACGACCTGGAGATTCAGATCCTGGCCATTGGCGCGGCGTAGCGGGGCCGCCTTGGTGCGAACGCCCGGGAGGTTCCGATAGATGTCGAGATAATCTCGCGCCATCCGTTCTGCGCTGAAACGCTTCTCGAAGGTCGCACGAACTTTCTTTCGATCCATCCTGAGTGCCCGTTCGACGTTCTCAGCCGCTTCCGTCACGCTGTCGACCAGAATTCCGGAAACGCCGTTGTCGATCACCTCCGGCACGGAGCCGTAGCGGAAGGCGATGACCGGCGTGCCGCAAGCCATGGCCTCGATCATCACCAGCCCGAACGGTTCTGGCCAGTCGATCGGAAAGAGCAGCGCGCCGGCATTGCCCAGGAAAGCCGCCTTCTGATGCTCATTGATCTCGCCGACGAATTCGACATTCGGATGGCTCTTGACCATCGGCTCGATCACCGTTTCCCAGTAAGCCTTGTCTGCGTTGTCGATCTTGGCTGCAATCTTCAGGGGCATGCCGATCTTCGTCGCGATCTCGATGGCGCGATCAGGCCGTTTCTCCGGCGATATCCGTCCGAGGAAGGCGAGGTAGCTGCCTTTAGGCTTTGCCGTGAAGGGAAGGAGATCGGCCGGCAGACCATGATAGACCGTTCCGGACCAGTTGACCGGTGGCATTGGTCTGCGCTGATCGTTGGAGATCGAAACCAGAGGAATGTCTGGAAAGGTCCGGTAAAAGGGGAGCAGGTCCGGCAGGTCGAGCCGGCCATGCAGCGTTGTGACCGTGCGGTCGGCAAAATCCCGGATCAGCGGAAAATGCAGGAGATCGATATGGAAGTGCAGCACGTCGAATTCGTGCGCGCGCCGCCGAATTTCCTCCAGCATGACGACCTGATGCGGCAGATGATCCCTGACATTCGGGTTGAGCCGCAGCGCGACGTCCGAGCACGCCACCAGTCTGGCATCTGTGACGGAATCGCCGCTGGCAAAAAGCGTGACGTCATGGCCAAGGGCGACAAGTTCTTCGGTGAGATAGGAAACAATGCGCTCGGTTCCCCCATAGAGCTTGGGCGGAACGCTTTCGGCGAGCGGCGCGATCTGAGCGATCTTCATCGGCAAAACCTCCTCAGTTGAGCAAAGAGTCGTCGGTAAAAATCAGGTCCGCATCCTCAAGGAGGCACGCGGCAGGTCAGATGGAATGTCTAGAATTCGAATGGCTGTCGGCGGCTGCCTCCTTTCCGGTAGCTGCACAGGCCAAGGCCGCCAAGCCTGCGTGCGTGCAGTCTGCGGCGATTGGCTCCGTAGACATTGAAGGTAGGAGACGAGCTTTGTTTTCCACTTTGCTCATCGTCCTTGTCCAATGCCTTCAGCGCTTCAATGATTTCGTCATAGGACACCGCTTTGTCCGTTCCGGGATAAAGACGGAGGGCCGGGATGGACTCGATCGCGAAGATATCGGACGCCCAGGACGCGAGTATCGCCCGCTTCTCTTCCTTGCCGATGTCGGGGGCGGCAAGCACGTCACGCGGGTGATTGAAATGTTTGGCCGGATGAAGCAGATGCGCGGCGCTGATCGCGGCCGTTGCTTCTTCCGGTATCGATTTGCTGATGTTCTCCTTTCTCATAGCTTGGCTCCATTGATCCCGGCCGATGAAACTGGTCCGATGGATGGTTCGAAGGGGAGGCCTGCCCCCGAGGGCAGGGCAGGCCTGTATCGATCACCTTAGAAGTCCATGCCGGCGCCGGCGGGCATGGCCGGAGCGACTTCCTTTTTGGGCTTCTCGGCGATCATGGCTTCCGTCGTCACCAGAAGGCCGGCCACGGAGGCCGCATCCTGGAGCGCGGTACGGACCACCTTGGCCGGATCGATGACGCCCTGAGCATAAAGGTCGCCGTATTCGCCGGTCTGGGCATTCCAGCCATAGGAGAAGTCAGCCTTCTCGCGCAGCTTGCCGACGATGACGGAGCCTTCGGCACCGGCGTTCTCGGCGATCTGGCGGACCGGAGCCTCGATCGCACGGCGAACGATCTCGATACCGACCTTCTGGTCCTGGTTGGCGGCGTCGAGATTGTCGAGTGCCTTCACGGCACGGAGCAGGGCAACGCCGCCGCCCGGCAGAATGCCCTCCTCGACGGCCGCACGGGTCGCATGCAGAGCATCATCGACGCGGTCCTTCTTTTCCTTCACCTCGACTTCCGTCGAGCCACCGACGCGGATGACGGCAACGCCGCCGGCGAGCTTGGCAAGGCGTTCCTGCAGCTTCTCGCGATCGTAGTCGGAAGTGGTTTCCTCGATCTGGGCGCGAATCTGCGCAACGCGACCGTCGATCTCCGCTTTGGAGCCAACGCCATCGATGATGGTCGTGTTCTCCTTCTCGATCGCCACCTTCTTGGCGCGGCCGAGCATGTTGAGCGTGACATTCTCCAGCTTGATGCCGAGGTCTTCGGAGATGACGGTACCGCCCGTCAGGATGGCGATGTCCTCCAGCATCGCCTTGCGGCGGTCGCCGAAGCCCGGAGCCTTGACGGCAGCGATCTTCAGGCCGCCGCGCAGCTTGTTGACGACGAGCGTAGCCAGTGCCTCGCCTTCGACGTCTTCAGCGATGATCAGCAGCGGCTTGCCGGACTGGACGACGGCTTCCAGAACCGGGAGCATCGCCTGCAGATTCGACAGCTTCTTCTCGTGGATCAGGATATAGGGGTCTTCCAGTTCGACCCGCATCTTGTCCTGATTGGTGACGAAGTAGGGCGACAGGTAGCCGCGGTCGAACTGCATGCCTTCGACGACTTCGAGCTCGGTTTCTGCTGTCTTGGCTTCTTCGACGGTGATGACGCCTTCGTTGCCGACCTTCTCCATCGCCTCGGCGAGATAGCGGCCGATCTCGGAATCGCCGTTGGCCGAGATCGTACCGACCTGGGCGATTTCGGAATTGCTGGTGATCTTGCGCGCGTTGGTCTTCAGTTCCTTGACGACGGCGTCGACGGCGAGATCGATACCGCGCTTCAGGTCCATCGGGTTCATGCCGGAGGCGACGGCCTTGGCGCCTTCCTTGACGATGGCCTGGGCGAGAACCGTGGCAGTGGTGGTACCATCGCCGGCAAGATCATTGGTCTTCGATGCCACTTCGCGCAGCATCTGGGCGCCCATGTTCTCGAACTTGTCTTCCAGCTCGATTTCCTTGGCCACCGATACGCCGTCCTTGGTGATGCGCGGTGCGCCGAAGGACTTGTCGATGACGACGTTGCGGCCTTTGGGGCCAAGCGTCACCTTCACGGCGTTTGCGAGTACATCGACCCCACGCAACATGCGTTCACGGGCATCGGTGTGAAACTTGACTTCTTTCGCAGCCATTTCCTTAACTCCTCAATAGGCAGCTATCTGACTGATGGTTTCGGGGTGGAGAGCTCAGGCAGCTTTTTTCTGCTCGGCCTGGGCCTCGATGATGCCCATGACATCGCTTTCCTTCATGATCAGCAGGTCCTCGCCGTCGATCTTGATCTCGGTGCCGGACCATTTGCCAAACAGGATACGATCGCCGGCCTTGACGTCGAGCGCCTGGATCTGGCCGGCCTCGTTGCGGGCACCGGGACCCACAGCGATGACCTCGCCTTCCTGCGGCTTTTCCTTGGCGGTATCGGGAATGATGATGCCGCCCTTGGTCTTTTCTTCGGATTCAACCCGGCGGACGAGAATGCGATCATGAAGCGGTCGGAACGACATGTTTTCCTCCGATGGACAAACAATGATGACGTTGTTCCCCCTGACCGGACCGGATGACCAGTCCGGGCGGGTGCAAAACCTCTTGTCGAGCTTTTTGCGCGAAAAAATCTGGTTTTGAGATTTTTCGATTTCAAGAGGGCGAAATAGAAAAATTAGCACTCGAATGAAAGGGCTGCTAACACGCTGGAAAGGAACGACAAACAGCGCATTCGCGTTCAAAAATCCGTTGATGGCCGCAAAATTTTCCGCCACCTTCACAGTGTCATGAAAACGGAGATGAGCATGCGATTTTCATCGGATCTGGAACGTCAGCTCAACGGCTACGGTCTTACCACCGCTCACATCCTTTACCGCATTCCCGATTTTGAATCCGTGCTGCAGACCTATGTCTGGCAGGACTACGACCTGGCGCCCGATTTTCCTGAGATGCACAAGTTCCTGGATTACTGGCAGACCACCCTCGATGGTCCCCTGCATTCCGTGCGCTATACCCATCAGCGTCTGATCGGACCCAACGAATGGCGCCGTGTCGAAGGCGAGTTCAAGCTCCACTGAGGTCTTGAAACTGGATTTTTATCCTCCTAGCTCTTTCGCGGCCGAGGCTTGATGAGCTCGGTGGTCGGTCAGTAAAGATCTTGAAAGGAATCGAACCAACGCCCTATCTGTTACATTCGCCACACGGCTGAAAATACTCGATGATTTACTGACCGCGAAGTGCCATGCGCGTGTTCAGCGGCGACCAATGTTTTCGTGATCGGCAATCGCCTTGACGACCTCGAAGTCCATTGCGGCACGCGGCTCAATTCGGGCAACCTCGCTGGCGACCTTGGCCCAATGCCAGTATTCGCTGGCATGACCTTGCGCCCGGCTTCGCGCTGCTCTTCGTTGCGCCTCGTAATAGGCATTGACTGGATCCGCAACGGCAAGCCGCCTGGCGTCCTCCTGCCAACGGCGGCGGATCACCCGGCGATGTTCGATCCACTGCCTCAGAAATCCGATCATGCCCGGCCCCGCCGCGATGACAAAAGTTTAGATTGAGGAATCCAGATCGCCGAGGTGTCATCGCCGAACGGTATAGCGGCTCCTTCGTAGACACATATTCCAATCCAGGCGCAAATGACGGCATCAAGCGTGTCTTCAAACGCCTTCAGCTGCCATGCCGGAGCCTCGGGGGAAGGCAGCAGCAAAACGTTAGAAGCGCCTGTTATTTCCTGGTCCAATCCGTCGATGATGGACTGCCAAGTTTCGAAGAGTTTGATGCGCCGGCCGGCGGGAGTTTCCGATGGCCAGTAATTGCGGGCCTTGCCCTGCTTGTAAGGCAGCCGCCTTTCGGCGCACAACAGTTCGACCAGAGCCGGATGCGGGTAGACTTCCAAAAGGCCCGGCACGCCAACTTCTTTCGTCAGCAGGCGATATCCGCAGCGCTCGAAGCCGCCCCTCAGATCGTCACTGATCTTTCCCGGTCTGATCGCACTCGGCGTGTGCGTGCTACAATGACGGGCGCCATAGGCTGCAGAAACCAGATCGTCCGAAACACGCCGCGCGGTGATTGGCCCAAGAGACAGGGGCATATCTACGGCAACAAGATCGACAGGAGCCTGAGCTGTTTCCTCTGCAGCAGCAAGGAGAGCGGCGGGTTCTGCGACGGAACCAAAAGGGCGTGAATTCGAGATCGGGCTTTCGTTGCCGTGATCCAAAAGGTGACGATAGGAAGATCCGGCAAAGATCAGGCGCCAATTACCAGCCGTGGAGGAAACCAGCGCGACACCGCTCGGCTGGCTCGTGGTCCACGCCGCATCAATACCCAGAATGGTCGTCATTGCTTTCCCCGACTATTCAATTGGCCCTGAAGCGATCGAATGCCGTCAGGTATTTGACCGGCGGATCTGCATCCCATCGATAGATTTCCGTGCGAAGGAAGTGCATCTCCCCCTCTAATGTCTCCTCGGGAAGTTCAATCCACCAGGATTTCGGACGGCCGTCCGATCCGTCAGACCAGCGGTATCCGCGCGCCTTGAGATGGTCCTTCATGTCGAAGGGACTGTTTTCCGCATAGATGCGAACCCGCGACCGCTGGCTGGCCTGATAAAGTTCGGCGAATGGCGCGGTGACCATGCTCGGTCGCACCTGCCCGAGCACTTCCAGCAGAGCAAAACAATCGTCGACCGCACGATGACCATCATGAAAATATCCGGACTGGCCGATTAGGTAGCCGAGCTTACTGCCCTCGAAGCCGCGCGCGGACCAGCCAATCTCCGAAACGGAACAGGCCCAGGCCTTATGCACGAAGACCGGCGAGAATGCTTCGCAGAACGGGCGGTCGAAACCTGCATTGTGGGCAATGATCAGATCGGCGGGCTCGATCAGGGCATTCAACAGGACAGTATCGATGGCCTGATCCGCAACCATGTCGTTAGTAATCCCGGTCAGGCGGGAGATGTCCGCCGGGATGGCGATTGCCGGCTGCCGCAGTCCGCCATAGACACCAGTGACGTCGCCGAGTTCTCCAGCATCATTGAAGGTGAAGGCGATCACGCCGATTTCGATGATTTCATCTGTGCGGTAGTTGAGGCCGGTCGTTTCGGTATCGAGGATGATGCCGCGACGCGGAAAACCCGGATGTGGATATTTTACGATTGGACGCGGCTGAAGCTTTCGCAATATGCGGTAGTTGCCGGTGGTTTCCAGATGATGTGCCATGGTTTCGTCATCAATGCCTACTGCGTCCTTCGCGATGACCTGCGGCCGGGCAACTCGCTCCTTGGTTACGGGAACAGGAGCTGCAAAGAAGTCGAGTTGCGAAGTCATTCCATTCCAATCGATTGCAGCGTCTTCGAACGCACAATACGTATTGGCGCCGGTACGAGCAACGCCCTTCCCCGCTCCAGTTCGCCTGGGGCCATCCGGCTATAGGGATTTCGAACAATCGCTCTTTCGGGCAAGGAAGGACTTTAGGATTAGGCCTCGAAATCGTAGGATGCCCACATTGATTTGATGACTTTGAGAGCAGTCATGAACGAGCGGAAACCCCAGCCAAACCGGGAACATCACTTTTACGTCTCAATCGCCAAATTCCTGTTCCACCACTCTCAGCATGGCATTGTTACTGTACGCGATCCCATAAGGCTGGCGAATGCGGCACAACGTGGACTGCATCCTATCATGCTCTACGGCGTCACCGTCGCCGGTCTGCCGATCCGCTGGCTGACATTCTCGCCGGTGGACCAGCCTAAATCATTGTGCGGCGTACTGCTGACCGCCTGGAAGAACGCAAAGGGATTGCGCGGCCTACCAGATGTTCTTCGTATGAATCGCTACGTGGCACAGGCAGATCCGGGGCTGGCAGAGGATCTGGCCCAGATCGGCGTCCGCCTTGAGATTGCTGACGCCAAGGATAAGACAGTTCCTGCATCTCTGCGATCAGCCCAAGATGCTTCTGCGTGGCTATTGAAGAAATACGATCCGGCAGACATGTCGCTGGCCGAATCCGTCGAAGCTCTTTGTCACGATGCACGCGAGGACCACGACTGGAGAGCGGATCGCCGGCCTCTTAGGCTCAGCAATCGAAAGCTGGAGGACAGCATCCATCAATGGCTGGACTTGCCTATGCGCGAACCAACGTCTGTTCTCCTCGAAGACCGGGGCTGGCAAGCAGGTCTATGGTTGTCATCCTGGGAGACATCGCTCCCGCCGGATCAGCCCCGTTATTTTCATCATGACGGTATGAGCCGCAGAACGTGGTTGCTTCTAGGAGAGGACCCGTCAGAGGATACCGATGATGATGATGACGAATTCCCGACCTACGAAGAACACGACAATACGCCTGAAATCGCCAAGCATCTGGTAGCTTGCTGGCCCAATCCGCCGAAAGACATCGCGGCCGCGGCCGGAATCACCCTACGTCAGCTTCGTTGGTTTACCACGGAACGGGCCAGCCTCGACGGATCCGCCCGATACGACCTGACACGCCTCCTGGGTATCGAGTACGACGAGCGCATGGGCGGTTACACGCCTGCAGGACCTTATGTTCTGATCGCCAGGAAAGCCCAGGCGATCGAAGCGATCTATCAGGAGATTTCCGGGGGCGGTGATGCCTGTCCCTGCGAACTCGTTCCGGCGCAGGGACAGGCCGACCCCAGTTGGAGGTACGTCTTGATCAGTGCACATAGCACACCGCCGACCATTGTCATGGCGCCTCGCGGCGAGGCGATCACGGAACGCCTTCCAGACCTGCTGATGAACTACGAGGGTATCCGGTCGGTTTCGCCAGCCTTTTATCGCGACGTGGTCACCACCTGCGCCCGGGCTTGTCAAACGCCCCAGGCCAATGTCCGTGAGATGGCGGCATTCGCGAGACGATATGAGCAGCATTGGATCGATTGTGCATGGCTTCCAGGCTGAACTTTCTGGTAGCAACGAAAATCTGATGTCTGATCGTGTTCGAACGTACCGGCCTGGTTTCTTTGCGCGCCTTATTCCCCAAGGGAAATGGAAGGTGACGTTACGCCCATCGTTGCCGGCGACCATACAAATTAAACTGAACGGCGCTGACACTCTCTCTTGCCTGGACATTCTAGCCATTTCCGTCGGCAAGTCGCTGCTCTGGCATTCGGTCGAAGTCCGGTCGCGCAATCAGATCTATACCCTGCCCTGTCTTGGAGAAGAGGCCGCAACCAGACTGGCGGCCGATCTTTACAGTTTCATCAACAGCCATCTTTTCGAACTGATCTGCTCCGACCCCGAGCGTCTGACCGAAGTGGATCAAAAATTGTTGGCCATCGTGGAGGGCCAACGCCAATATCTCGCACATGCCGATCTGGCGCGGGCTATTGCCAGTGTGGATAGCGAAGCCGCAGCAGCGCTCTCGCACCCTCTGTTCGATCCGGAATTGATGCCGGCCGCCTTGAAAGGGGCGCTTCCGCGATCGCTCTCCTTCATTACCGATCCGGACGTGCGCACCAGATACAACGACACGTTCGTTTCCAGCGAACTGTCGAGATACAGATCCTTCTTCGACGACCTGGACGGCCGGTCGTTGTCCGAACAGCAACGCGAGGCTTGCATACGATTGGAGGACAACAATCTTCTCGTTGCATCGGCCGGCTCGGGCAAGTCCGCCACCACGGTCGGCAAGGTCGCCTATGTCCTCGACAAGCAGCTCTACCGCCCTGAAGAGATTCTCGTGCTCGCTTTCAACAAGAGCGCAGCCGACGAGCTGAAGGAACGGATAGCCCGGCAGCTTGCAGTCGACACCGCAAATCTCCAATGCAAAGTGACCACGTTTCATGCGCTCGGTCGCGGCATTATCGAAGAGGTCGAAGGCCGCCCACCCCAGTTGGCAGACTGGGTGGAACATCCTGCGGGCGAAGCCAGGATCATCGAACAGATCATTGACGAGTTGCTGCGGTCGGACGTGGAATTTGCCAGACTCTGGATCAATCTCCTTCTCCTTCATCCCAAGGCCGATATTCCGGCGGAGGTGTTCGATACCAGATCCGACTACGATCGCTACCTCTCTGCGCGTCGACGCAATGGCAATGCGACCATCTGCACGATGGCCGGCGTGTATGTGAAATCGCTGCAGGAACAGACAATCGTGAACTGGCTCTGGCTGAACTCCGTCGAGTTCGAGTATGAGCGCCAGATCCCAATCGAAGAAGAGAACGGCGAGATCCGGCAGGTTCATCCGGACTTCCATTACCCTGCCAGCAACACCATCCATGAGCATCTGGCCATCAATGCTGACGGTTCCTCCCCGTTCGAAAACTACGTCGCCCATGCCGAACACAAGATGGCCGGCTACCGCAAGGCCGGGATGGACGTGTTCCAGACGACGTCGGCACAAGCGCGCGATGGATCGCTGATTCCAGTCCTTGAAGCCGAGATCACAAAACGAGGCATTCCGTGCGAGCAAAAGAGCTACACGGCAATCGTCAAGGCTCTCGAGCCAGTCGTCATCAAGCACTATCACAAGCTGATTGCGGTTTGTATCAAGCACATCCGCGCCAGCCATCTGACCCTCGACATGCTGCTCGAGCGTGCCAAATCGCTCCATGACCGGACTCGTGCCAGGGAATTTGCGCAGGCGATCTGGAAAATCACGGAATCCTATTCCCGGAAGCTGGAAGAAACCAACCGCATCGATTTCGACTCGATGATCGCCAACGCCACACGTCTCGTGGAGACGGGGACGTATCGGAGCCCCTACTCCCTGATCCTCGTCGATGAGTTCCAGGATATCTCGGAGCCGCGCGCGAACCTGATCAAGGCGCTGAAACATCAAAAACCGTTCACCAAGATCTTTGCCGTCGGCGACGACTGGCAGTCGATCTATCGCTTTGCCGGATCGGACATCACCATCTTCACGCAGTTCGAGGCGAATTTTGGCGCAAGCTGGCAAGGCCGTCTGGAGCAGACGTACCGTTGTAATCAGCTGATCGCCGAGACCGCCGCCGGCTTCGTGCAGAGAAATTCCGCGCAGCTAAAGAAGTCGGTGCGGTCGACACGGCCGGCCATTCCACGATCGATCCGGGTCATTCCGATCAGCGGTGAAGGGAGCAGGCCGGATTTTGGCAAGGCGTGTCATCAGTTATTGCAGCGGCTCAATTCGTTCCTGGGCGGGATTTCGGGGCAATGGCGGAGCGGTGGACGCGAAAAGCTCAAGGTGATGGTGCTGTGGCGCTATAATCAGCTCGATCCGTTCAGACGTGCTCCGCCAAAATTCGAGCATATCGAGGTTTCGGGGACGTCGTTCCATCGCGCCAAGGGGCTTGAGGCCGACTACACGATCCTGCTCGATGTCAGCGAAGGCGACTACGGAGTGCCGAGCCGGATTGAGGACGATGAATTGCTCAATCTCGTCATGCCCCAGCCTGAAACCTTCGAGTTTGCCGAAGAGCGTCGCCTTTTCTATGTCGCATTGACTCGCGCGAGCCGCGGCGTGTTCTTGCTTACGAATAGCCGCCAGCCTTCCAGATATATCCGGGAACTCTCGGAGATCGCCGTCGAAAACCTGCGTTTCGAAACCATTGATGGTGACGCGCTACCTCAATGTCCGGCATGCCGCGTGGGTCATCTGGTGGAGCGGAAGGGTCGTAACAACAGCCGGTTTCTGGGATGCAATCAGTATCCAGATTGTGACCACACGCGGTTGCGTGCATAAAAGCTGAAATGTCAAACTTGCCAGAAAATCTACTCTTACACACCGGCGTTTACAGGCCGCACTCGACCTGCTGCTGTTTCTCATCCTATAGTTCCGTAGTCTCGGACTGGGGCCTGATCGCCTCCATCTCAGCTATCTTCTGAAACTCCCCGAGATATTCCTGGCGGTGATGCGCAAGCCAGCGGCTGATCCGACCGTTCGCAAGCAGCTTGGCGACATATCCGCGCGCTACGGTGAGGTGCAGGTTATCGATGCCATAGGTTTCTTCGACGCTTTTCACTTGCGTCTGAAGCGCGGCTAGTTCCCGTTCCATACGGGCAATCTGTTGGCCTGATGGTGTACCTGCAGCCGCGCCCGTCACCTTTTTGGCCGTTACCAGTTGGCTGTCAGGCGTGGCAGCGCGGATCGCTCGAGCGAACATGACGGTAAAATTGTGCTGACCTATCATCAGATCTGCCGCCTCGATCTGGCGAACGGCGGACATTTGCCGCAAAACATCGAACACCTTCATTGAGCAGGGCGTATCCTTCAGCATCTCGGCCGCTTCGGGACTGATGCCTTCCAGCAGTCGAAAGCGGCGAATGACGGACTCCACCTGAAGGCCCAACGCGTCGGCTATGTCAGCAGAGGAAACGCCGCGCTCGATGGCGCGCGCTATCATCCTATGCTCTTGGATCGGCGCCAGCCGGTTGACCCGCTTGTTATAGGTATAGGTGTCGTCGTCGGTGGCGATCAAGCACTCGACCTCCGTAATGCCGAGTTGCTTAAGTGCTTCCAGCCGTAGATGTCCATCGAGCAGAAACCAGGTCCCAGCATTCTGGGTATTCGCGATGACGACCGGCGCCTCGACCAACCCGATCGCCTTGATTGAGCTTAGAACCTGCGCGAACTTCCTGCTTTCCCGAGCGCCGTCCGGGAGCGATTTAAGCGGAACGATCGCGGAAATGGGAATGGCTCTTATGTCACGATCGAAAGCGAGGTGAATTCGCCCATCCCCATTGCCACCGTTTTCCCGCCCATCATTCATCGCGTCCTCCTGAGATCCGCGCGACGAGCGCCCGTGGCATGGTCGCCAGTCCCTCGGCCCGCAGTAAATTAAGGAACCCTTCGTCTGCGAGCAGGTCTTTCAATGCCTCAACGATAAACAGAAGCCGTGTCTGTGTGAAATCCGACTTCTTGACCAGCAGTCGCTGCTTTTCTGCTTCGCGTTGATAGACCTGCATCAGGTCATGTGCCGTCATCCGGCGTCCGCTGCCCTTTCGTCCAAGGCGTCCTGCCGGCAAACCCTTGCCCTGCGCACGCATGCGTATATCGAGCATCCGCCTGACAGCGGCGAGTTTCTTCCCCCGCAGCTGACCGGCCTCGTATGCGTCGAGGAGCAGGTTCTGCGCCTCCTCCGTTTCCGCCCGAGAGATCTCCATGGCAAGCGTGATCGGGATGAGGCCTGTCTCCACAGCGGCGACGAGCCGTTCCTCGCCTCGTTCGAGAAGGGACGCGATCATGTTGACCCAGGATGAGCCGACGCCAATCTTCTCGGCAATGGCTGCGTCGGTGTATCCACGTGCCCGCAAGGCGCCGATCTCTCGCATCAAGTCGATCGGCCGCGGCGTGCGTCGCGCGATATTTTCCACGAGACTCATCACAAGGCATTTGTCCTCGGCGGCCTCGATAACAACCGCCGGAATCTCGTTCTGACCAAGCATCTGGAATGCTTCCAAACGCCCCTCGCCGCAAACCAGATCATATCGTGGACCACCGGGGCCATCGTGCCGGCTCACCGTGATGGGACGTTTGAGGCCAATGGCCTCGATGTTATTCACGATGTCGCGGTGCTGGCGCTTGTTACGGGCTCGTGGGTTCAGGACCGTAATTCGAGAAATCGGGATCATCTCGATCCGGTTCGGACGAAGGGCAGACATCACGCGGCCTCCGGCAGGGGAACGGGTGTTGCGATTTGATAGAGAAGCTCGAGATCGTCGAAACGATAAGCATCGAGATGAAGGGCGTTGTCTTCCGACAGCCGCAACTTCTCGGAAAAAACGTCGATCCGCGGGAACAGATAATAGTCGAAGGGCGCCCGGTTGCCAGCATCCATGCGCACCACAACCGTGATGTCGGGACCAAGAGACGTATCAAAGCGGAGCTTCCAGCGCAAAAGCCCTGTCGACGTCTGAAGGCAACGGGCAATGACCACCGATAGCGTGAATTCCTGATTGACGATTACCCGATCGGTTTGCAGATCCTGCAGGGCATCGCTGCCGGTGGCCCGCAATCTTTCCAGAACTTCACGGACCACATCGGGATGGAGCTTGCGGAGCTCCCGGTTGGTTTCGACATAACGGTAGTCCCGATCGGGGGTGAAACCGACGAGGCGATAGGCTCTGAGCAGGCTTCCGAAGCGCGCACTATACGCGCTGCTGGAGGGCATGCCGTCACATTCATCAATGACAATGCCCGAGAGCAATCCCTTTTGCCGGAAGAGGTCTCGCAAGGACTGCAACATCTCTTCATCGCTCAGGCGGAACGAGCGCGCATTGATGATTGTTCTTGCCGCCTCGAAAAGCTCGCGTGCGACGACAGGCTCGAAAGCTCCCTCCGCCCTGATCCACATGTCGGGATCGTTCCGGACACGCTTTTTCTTCAGCTTGAACGAGCGGCGGTTCCAGACATTGTCGCCGGCATATTTCTCGTTGATCAAGACCTGGTGGACAGTTCCTCTGGTCCATAAGCGGCCAAGGTCAGTCAGGACACCTCGTGCATTGAGATCTACTGCAATCTGGCTCTCAGTCTTTCCGTGGTGGACAAAGGCCCGGTAGACCTCGCGAACCAGGTTTACTTCCTCGACCGGGCCGGGTGTCAGAATGACGCGATCGGTCTGAATGCTCTTGTGCTCGCCGCGCTGCAGGACCCCTTTGACAGCACCGTGTTCATCAATGAGGGTACGTCGCAGACCGAAGCCAGCAGGCCCGCCCTGGCGAAAACCCTTTTCGATTAACCGTCCCTGTCCAGCGAATACCTTTGTCGATAGCTCGCGGCTGTATTCGCCGGCCATCGCCCGTTTCACACCCTTGACGATCGTCGACACCGGGCTGCCGTCGTTTTCGAACTGCTCGGCGCAATACTGGACCGCTATGCCGGCACGCCGGCAAATATATTCGTAATAGGCGCTTTCGTCAGCGTCCTGGAACCGTCCCCATCGGCTGACGTCGTAGACAAGGACGATGGTGAAGTCCGTATCTCCAGCCTGCACGTCCTCGATCAGTTGGCGGAGCGCGTCACGCCCCTCGATCTTTAGGCCACTCTTTCCTGCATCGGCATAGGTTCTGATGATTTCGATTCCACGAGCTTCGGCATACTGGCGGATCGCGTCGGCTTGGTTTTCCGTCGAATATTTCTGATGATCGGTCGACATGCGGACGTATTCGGCAGCGCGAACAGGACGCGCCGGCTGCGCTGACGATAGTTCTCTGTCGTAGGTCTCCCGGTTCGCCACGCTTCGCCCTTTCCTCGTTCCTGCCGGATCGGTCCGGGCAACTGACCGCCCCAGCGCACGACAACATCTCTGCCGCCTCCCGCGATATTGCAAGTCTAGCTGACGAAGGAGCGGAAGATGTTGCCGAAAACGGGCAGGAAGCTGCCGGTGTGGAAGGGGGTTTTGGGCGGCCGCGACATGTTGGCCCGGACTATCGCCGATCTGCTGCGCAAGGAGCATGGCGACACCCATCGGGCGATCAAGCAAATGATGAACCAGACAAACGCGAGCGAGCGGACGGTCAAGCACTGGCTGTCGGCACAACATGCTCCGGACACATTGTTTTTCTTACGACTTATGGTCTCCTCCCCCGTCATCCGCGCATTTGTTCTGGGGCTGATCGAGGGCCCGGCTTCCAATCCATTGTCGTCGGCAAGTGATCGTCCTGTCCGTGCCGCTGCGCGGGAAGCCTATGCTGCCGGAGAAGCGGCCTTCAGCGCGCTCACAAAGGATGTACGGGAAAGTGACCCTGAAAATGGCCCTGATCGTGACCCTAAACATGACACTGAACCCGTGGATCTCAATGAACGTCAGCACTGGTTTCTTGAGCGTATCGTTGACGGCGACCGCTATGGCGCAAAGGAGATCATGGCCATCTGGGAGGTCAGCCTGAAAACCGCGCGACGGGATATACGCGGGCTCCAACTCGCCGGGCTACTGGTATATTCCGGCTCACGTCGAAAGGGTAGATATCGTCCTGTCCGTTAAAGAGACATTCACGCTCGATGTACCGAGAGGGGGGAAGGTCTTGAACGGATTCGCACTGACAATCCCGCAATTGCAGACAGCCATACAGCCCTCAACGCACGGGTGGCGACCTCTGTGACCATGGAGAGAACGTGCGGCCCGCCGAACGACGCGAAAGCAGAGCGCGTCCGGCTCTGGGTTTCAGGCATGCCGCGATCCTTCGGAAATGCCTTTCGGTCCGCGAGCATGCCCGACTACTCTGCCGCTTCGGCCTGCATTTCCCGCGGCTTCTCGAGCACTTCCTTCTTCTTCCGTTTCTTCTTCCGGCCCTCGGCGGCAACAGCTTGGTCCGCGATGAAAATGACGCTAGCCGGCACATCCATGAGCTGCAGCGCCTTCATCCCGCGCATCAGGCTGATACGGGAGAACAGCGGCAGGTTCAGGGACCTGCCGGCAGGGTCCTTCCGGGTGACGATGCCAAAGACGATGCGGTACTTGCGTTCCCGTACAAGGACAACAAGTGCATCTGGATCGCCCCCCGCCATCAGGTCGCGGACCAGCGCCTCCAGCTTGTCGACCGCCTGCGGCTCCAGCCGCATCAATTCGACAGCGTTCACGCCCTGATTGAATAGATGACTCAGCTGCGCCGAGAGAGTCGACACCTTCACGTGGTAGAAAGTGGCGACGCCATCGCGCACCGCCAGCAGGTCGCACGGCTCCACCGCGCTCTGCCCATCCGGGCTGATATTCTGCGTATCAAGGCATGCGATGGCGGCATCGCCGGCAGCAACCGCTGCATTGTATTCGCCTTCGCTGGCATGAGCGTAAGCCGGCAGGTCGCTGGCGGCGAACAGCGGGTCGAGGTAGGCGCTGAGGCGCGCGATGTAGGCGTTCTCGATGCGGTACCAGTTGCCTTCGCAGAGATGAAAGGTTTCGCCCTCGGCGTCGTCGAGCGCCGTGTCGAAGACAAGGCTTTTGTAAATGCTGTAGCGGTCGCGGCTGTTTCCGTCCTCGTCCGTCAGGACAAGCACGTGCCGCCGCAAATCCTCGATGCCCATCGCGTTGAGATCGACCTCGTGCGCATTGAGATAGGCGAAGTACCGCCCGATATAAACATCGTCATAGACAAGGCCGCGCCCCGCGCCGGCAAAGGTGACGTAGAGATTGTCGCTGTAATTGATCATTTCCGGGACCGTGATGTTCAGGTCGGGATCACGCGCGCGGAAGGCGGTAAGGACGCGGTTGTCGAGCGCCTCGATCTGCGCCGGGTCACGCACCGGCACGATGTTCTGGATTTCAGGGAACGCCGCCCTGTAGGCATCGCTTTGGTACAGAGCCAGCAGTTTCTCGCAAAGCTCCGGCAGCTCACCCGCCTCTACATCCGTGCTAATGCGCAAATTGCTCGCGCCCGTGGCGTGCCGGAACAGGGCCTTGTGCTCGTCGCGCACCTTGCCGGTGAGGCTGCGCAGGATCGTGCTGTCGCGGTCAAAATCGAACAGCGTCAGCTCGGATTCGATGGGGAGCTGCGTCCTCTGGCGCTTGGCCGCGCCGGGATCGAGCGTATCGGTGCTTTTGAGCTTGCGCGGGTCGAGACTGTTGAGCGTGACCCGCAGCCCGAAATCGTATTCATAGCTGGAATCGAGCAGGTTGTGAGCGACATGTCCGAAGGACAGCGCAAAACACCTGTTGCCGACCGGCATGAAAATGAGTGCGCCTTTCGTAACCTGCGTCAGCTCCTTCTCAATATTGAAGTACCCCTTCCACCAGGGCGCACGCGGTGCGCTGTCCAATATAAAAAGAGACGCATTCTCCGGCAGCCCCTGCGCGCCGACATCATCGTCGAGCACATGGTCCTCCCGCAGCGCGTTCGTTGCGTCGTAGCCTTCCTTTAGAAGGTAGATCGAAAATCCCCTGCTTTTCGCCATACTGCCCCCCGGCATCCGCGAAGTAAGTATTTTTTGCTTATTCAGAGATAAGTCGCATAGCATTGTCAACAAAATACGCCGGTATAGTGTTCCGGCCACAGGCGCGACGGCAACAATAAGCAAATAAAAAGCGGCGAGCGCTGCGATGGTCTGCGAGTCGCGGTTTGCAGTCTCCTGCCTTACGCGGGGTTTCGGGTAACGCAGCTTGCCCTCAACCCGTCGAGGCGAACGTCGACGGGCGGCATACGCCGAACCTGACAATTCAGTCTCTGCGGGGGCAAATTGCGGATAAATGGTCGAGGCAGCTTGCATCCCTGCGGCCAGGGACGCAATAAAGCTTGCGACAGCACTCGGCCAAGCTGTAGCCTTTCCGAGCTGTTGCCAGGCTAAAAGCTGCCAGACCAAAGAATTGCGCGTTGATCTGCGCCCAGTTCTTTGACAAGCCCTTTGTTGCGCGATGGCATGTCGAAACCGGGTGAAGTATTTTGCGCATGAACGAGGCCGATACCTGCAGGAAGTTCGTGGTCCCAAAGCTGCAGGCAGCAGGCTGGGAAAATCGCCCGCACGCCATTAACGAGCAGAGAACCTTCACTGACGGCCGGGTAGTATTCATCGGTGGAAAGGCTCGTCGCGGTAAGCAGAAGCGCTCTGACTATCTGCTTCGGTACAACCCAGACTTCCCGATCGCAGTCGTTGAGGCGAAGTCCCGGTACAGACATGCTGCGGAGGGACTTCAGCAAGCCAAGGAGTATGCCGAGATCCTTGGGCTACAGTTCGCATATTCGACCAATGGCGTTGAGATTGTCGAATTTGATTATACGACCGGTGTCGAGCAAACTATTGGGGATTTCCCGGCGCCAGATGACCTCTGGACTCGGATCCGCCGCGCCGAGGGTATCGTCGACGACCAAGTGGCCGAACGGCTGCTGACGCCAACATTTCCAGATCGGGCCAAGCCGCTTCGCTACTATCAGGAGATCGCCGTGAACCGCGCCGTTCAGGCGGCTCTTCAGGGCAGGAAGCGAGCACTTCTCACCCTGTGCACCGGAGCGGGCAAGACCGCCGTTGCCTTCCAGATCTGCTGGAAGCTCTGGTCGGCGCGCTGGAACTCCAAAGGGGTGAATAGAAACCCGAAGATCCTGTTTCTTGCTGATCGCAACGTCTTGGTCGACGATCCGATGGCCAAGGATTTCAGCCCCTTTGACGACGCCCGTCACAAGATCGCTGGGGGCATGGCGGTCAAGAGCCGCGACATCTATTTCGCGACTTACCAATCCATCGCGCGCGACGAGAACCGTCCCGGACTGTACCGCGAGTATGCACGCGACTTCTTCGATCTCATCATCATTGACGAATGCCATCGTGGTAGTGCGCGGGATGACAGCAACTGGCGGGAAATCCTTGAGTGGTTCGAGCCTGCGACCCAGATCGGGATGACGGCGACGCCGCGCCGAGAGGATAACGTCGACACCTACAACTACTTCGGCGATCCGCTTTACGAGTACAGCTTGGCGCAGGGCATCACTGACGGCTTTCTTGCGCCTTATCGCGTTCACCGCGTCATCTCGGACTACGACGCTGCCGGCTGGCGCCCCACGCGAGGTGAGCTTGATCGCTACGGACGTGAGATCCCCGACGCCGAATACTCTACGCGGGACTTCGAGCGGGTTGTAGCGCTACGTGCACGGACGCAGGCCATTGCGAAACACCTCGCGGGGTTCATGGCCGAGACTGACCGTTTCGCCAAAACCATCGTCTTCTGCGTCGACCAGGAACACGCACTCGAAATGCGGCAGGCGCTCGCTGCTCTGAACACCGATCTCGTCAAGGATCATCCTGACTACGTTTGCCGTGTGACGTCCGATGAGGGCGATGTGGGGAGCGCACATCGGGCGAAGTTCCAGGATGTCGAGACCCAGACGCCGGTCATCCTCACCACTTCGCAGCTTCTCACCACTGGTGTGGACGCCCCGACTTGCAAGAACGTCGTGCTCGCGCGGATCGTAGGTTCCATGCCGGAGTTCAAGCAGATCGTCGGACGGGGCACTCGCCTCAGGCCTGACTACGGCAAGCTCGCCTTCAACATCATCGACTATACCGGAACGGCAACGCGCATGTTCGCCGATCCTACCTTTGACGGCGATCCTGTCCGTGAGGACGAAGAGGTCATCAATGCGGACGGCGATGTCGTCGATGAGCGCGAGATCGAGGAGGGGACGCCGGATCCCGACGATTTTCCTGATGTGCCCGATATGCCGGACGGCCCCATCGATCTGGGCGACGAGGCCGAGAACGGCCCCCGCAAATTCTATGTCGACGGCGGCGAGGTCGCGATCGTTCGGCACCTCGTCTACGAGCTCGATGCCGACGGACGACAGCTCGCCTGCCGCCAGCTCACCGACTACACCGGGGACAAGGTCCGCACACTCTATCCCAATGCGTCCGAACTGCGCATGGATTGGCTCGACCCCGAGCGCCGGGCGGAAATCGTCGAACGGCTGGAGGAAAAGGGCATCGAGCTTGACTCGCTTGCTGATGCGGTCGGAAAGCCGGAGGCTGACCCGTTCGATCTCCTTTGCCATCTCGCCTACAACGCGCCGCTGCGCACTCGGCGCGAACGCGCTGACCGTCTACTGAGGGAACAGGACGAGTTTTTGGCCCGCTTCGGGCAGGATGCCCGCGAAGTCCTGGATGCCGTGCTTGAGAAATATGCCGAACATGGCAGTGCCCAGTTCAAGCTGCCCGACATCCTCGAAGTGCCCCCGTTCAACGAATGGGGAAACGTAATCGAAATCGCCGCCCGCTTCGGCGGGGGCAAGGAGCTGCGCAGCGCCGTCACCGAGCTGCAGCGCCTGCTCTACACCGCATGAATTGAAGGAGCTCTAGATTGGCAACAACCGCCCGCAAGAAGGCTGCGCCGAAGCAACTGACCACTGCCCAGCGTCTCGACAGCATCATCAAGTCCGCGCGCAAGATCATGCGGAAGGACAAGGGGTTAAACGGCGATCTCGATCGCTTGCCGATGCTCACCTGGATTATGTTCTTGAAGTTTCTCGACGACATGGAGCGGATCGAAGAGGAAAGGGCGGAACTCGCAGGCAAGGAATATCGCTCGATCATCGAGGCCCCTTATCGCTGGCGCGATTGGGCGGCGGATGCCGATGGCATCACCGGTCCCGACCTCCTGTCGTTTCTCGTTTCCGAGATGACAGAGCGTCCGGACGGCACCCGCGGCCCAGGTCTTTTCGCCTATCTTCGGGCCTTGCGCGGCGACAATGGACGGCGTGAGCGGCGCGACGTGATCGCGACCGTCTTCCAGGGCTTCGCCAACCGGATGGAGAGCGGTTACCTGCTGCGCGACGTCGTCAACCTGATCGACGGCATCCATTTTGATTCATCGGAAGAAGTTCACACCCTCGGCCGCCTTTACGAGACGCTGCTGCGCGAGATGCGTGACGCTGCGGGGGACTCGGGCGAGTTCTACACGCCCCGGCCGGTTGTCCGGTTCATGGTCGAAGTGACGGATCCCAAGCTGGGCGAGACCATCCTCGACCCGGCATGCGGCACCGGGGGATTTCTGACCGAGTCGTTTCTGCATCTCGAACGCCAGGCCGATACGGTGGAGAAACGCCGCGTACTCCAGGAGGAAAGCCTCCGTGGCGGCGAGGCCAAATCGCTGCCGTTTCTGCTGTCCCAGCTCAACCTTCTGCTGCACGGCCTGCACGCCCCCCACATCGACCCCGGCAATGCCCTTCGCTTCCGTCTGGCTGAGATCGGTGAAGATCAGCGGGTCAACGTCATTCTGACCAACCCGCCCTTCGGCGGCGAGGAGGAGGCAGGCATCCTCAACAATTTCCCCGAGGACCGGCGCACGTCCGAGACGGCGTTGCTGTTCCTGCAACTTATCATGCGGCGGCTGAAGCGCGCCGGACGCGGGCGGGCCGCGGTTGTCGTTCCGCACGGCACGCTTTTCGGTGATGGAATCTCGGCGCGGATCAAGGCGGACCTGCTCGAGAAGTTCAACCTTCACACGGTGGTACGGCTGCGTGAAGGTGTGTTCGCGCCCTACACGGACATTCCGGCAAACCTGATCTTCTTCGACACGACGGGACCGACGAAGGACATCTGGTATTATGAGATGCCGATGCCGGAAGGCCGCAAGAAGTACTCGAAAACCGCGCCGATGGCCTATGAGGAGTTTGCGGACTGTCTGGCTTGGTGGAAGAAGCGCGAGCCAAACGAGCGCGCTTGGAAGGTCTCTGCTGTTGACCTGATCCAGCGCGACGCGCAGGACCGCGTTGTCGCCTGCAACCTGGACATCAAGAACCCGCATTCCAGCGAGGTGGCCGATCACCGCGCGCCGACCGAGATCGTGGACGCAATCATCGCACAGGAACACCGTATCCTCGGCATCATGGACGAGATCAAGGCCGTGCTGGCGGAGCGAGTTTGATGCAGTCGCCGACCGTCCCTCTGTCTGAAATCTTGGTGCTTGCCGTCGACCCCTGTCCGGTGGAACCGGAAGCATCTTATCCAATCATGGGTGTCTACGGCTTCGCGCGAGGCCCGATTGTCCGGCAAGTAGTACGCGGCTCCGAAATCAGCGCCTCAACCCTCTATAGAGTGAAGAAGGGCCAGCTTGTTTACAGCAGGCTGAAAGCATTCGAGGGAGCCTATACCGTAGTTCCGCCGGAGTTAGATGGCTATTTCACTTCCAACGAGTTCCCAACATTTGATGTTCATCCGGATCGCGCTGACCATCGGTACCTAGAATGGCTATTTCGACAGCCCGACGTTTGGCGTGAGATCGCCATCGGCAGCAAGGGGATCGGTGCACGTCGTGAGCGAGTTCACCCCAAGCAGGTTCTCAGTTACAGGATCGACCTTCCGTCCCTCGATGAACAGCGCCGCATCGTCCAGCAGCTCGACAGGGTCGCGGCATTGGTGGACGAACGTCGCCGGGCCATCGAGGCGGCAGAGCGTGAAACACAGGCGCTGCTGCTTAAAGCCTTCCAACGCGCCATCGATGGCGCCCCCCTGCGGCCGATGTCCGAAGTCGCCCCCTTGGTGCGCAGGCCGGTCGAGATCGATCTTGATGCCGCCTATCCTGAACTCGGCGTCCGTTCGTTCGGCCGAGGCACGTTCCACAAACCTGATCTGCCCGGCGCAGAGGTCGGCAACAAGAAGCTGTTCCGCATCTGCGCTGGCGACCTCCTGTTCAACATCGTCTTCGCCTGGGAAGGCGCTGTGGCAGTCGCCCAGCCCGAAGATGAGGGCCGCGTTGGATCGCACCGCTTCCTGTCATGCGTGCCCACGCCCGAGACGGCGACTGTGGAGTTCCTGCGGTTTTACTTCTCAACGCCCGAAGGGCTGCAGAAGCTGGGTGAAGCATCCCCCGGCGGCGCCGGACGAAACCGGACGCTGGGATTGAAAAAGCTCGAGAGCCTGCAAGTGCCCGTACCACCAATCGTGCGGCAACACTGGTTTGACCGCCTCCAGGCGAAGGCCCGCAAAGCCCGCGCGATCCGCGCCAGCACTGCGCAGGATATCGCGGCGCTGATCCCGGCCATGCTGCATGAAATCTTCAATGGCCGGGCGAAAGCCGCATGACTGAGAGCCAGGACGAACAGCCCGATCTGCTTTCACACCTTTCGGATATGGATCTCGTCCGCCCTCTGCTGGCCGACATGGCGACCTGACCGGGAAGGTCGGCCGTTTCCGCGTGCTGACCGATCTGCGCGGCCAGATGGAGCGATTCGGCACGATGATCTTCGGTGGCCATGGTCTATCACGCGTGGGTCCCCGCGCGCTCCGACTTTGCGCCGACCGCGCAAACGCTCACGGCTGTTGCAGTTGCTTGCGTTGCCCTGGACCGTCGACCGCGCGCTTTATGCGGCGATCAGGTTGAGCTTTCTGAGATCGTTCAGGATCACCTTACCGACCTTAAGCGTTTCGGCGCTCTCGCCAGCCAGCCACCGTCGAGCCTCCACAACCGTGAGCGCAGAATTGGGATAGATCGTCTCCAGGTGGCGCGAACGTCATGCGAACCATTCTTAAAGTTGATGACCTGCCCCAATGCCATTGCACATATCCGTGGTTTCCCTTGCAGGTTTACAGATCTCACTGCTTGAAGCAGTTCTCGCGATGCCACTGCAGAAAATGCGGGTGTGGCCTCTCGAACGATCGCGATGGCACGATGGCCCGGCCAGTCTTGTTAACTAGACCTCGAATGCTGTCCGGATCGTTGGCTTGCCGTGAGATCATGATGTCAAGGTCATCCGACAAGCTGATCAGGCCGCGGTCGAACATCCAGTGAGCCGTTCCCGACAGCGCAATTCCGTTGGTCAAAATATCAGGTCCGTTCGCCTCCACAGGCCGGATGTGCGCGGCATCCACTTCCGCTCGGCCGCCACCGTTGATGAGCTTCAAGCCCGTGACCGCACAGCGCTTGCAGTAGGCCTGCAAGACCAAGCGGCGAAAAAGTCGATTTCGGACGATCCGGGAAGTGAACTGAGCGACCCGATCACGCTCCTGTTCGAAGGTAAACGGTGCCTGCCCTCCTTCGGCAAAGCCAGACGCTGGTACAACGGTCCCGGGCTCATCCACCCGTGGCAGCTCAGGCTCATGCTCGTCCAAGCCCAATGCGACAATGCGGTTGAAGTCATCCGGAGAAATCGGCCGCACTGCTGATTGTGCTCGTCCGGAGATGCGTCCTTCTTCGTTGAGCACCCCACGTTCGATGACCCCCTCGGTATTGCTGAACGGAACCGGATCGACGAAGTCGAGATAAGTCCCCGGTTCAATGAGCGCGAGGTACATGCCGGGCGCTTTCGGGTCCGGAATGACCTGGCCGACCTTGGCGATCGCAAAATAACCGCGCGTCTCGGCAACTTTTCTCGGTTCGTAGTAGATGATCCAGTCGCCGATGCAGGCCTGGACACGGCCCAAGTACTGGCTCGGGAACTGATATTGTTCAGCCGGGCTATCGTCGTAGATCGAATCTGAGCGGTGAATGAAAACCCCGAATCCCATGATGCCCATATAGCATGTTCTCGAGCCTGCTCGACAGGGTTGTAAGATGCGCCGAGCTGGCACGTTCCGTCGAAAACATCGACCCGGGACACAGTCGACTCCGATCCAGATTCAGCTTTCATTAACCGCATCGCCTTAGCAGGCCACGCCCCGGCATGTGAGCCGGTCCATGTCGTGTGAACTGCATAGGCCAATGAAAAACCAATCTGCTTCTTCAATTCATTTTCAGCGCAAGATTTCCGAGTTCTGCCAGGTGCGCATTGCTCCGGTCGCCTCAAAGCGGGGTCTCGAGAACATCAAGCCGTATCTCATCAGCCTGATCATTTATCGGAAGTTGCCGCCCACGCGGACCGGTCGCATCGATTGGCAGGCAGTCGCGGAGGCGTGCAGCATCGAAGCTGAACTGACGCCGGAACTGAAGAAGAACCTCTTACCGGCTCTGGAGGCAATCACTCGATGGGTAGATAAGGAACGGTCAGAGGAGGATGACCGTCCAACCGCTGAACGCCCAAAGCGAAAGCCAGTGACTGGGGCCGGTCCAGCCGAGGCAACGGCCCATACGGCGCGTTCTATCAACGCAGAGCAGGCAAGAGCGAAGCCGGGAGTTCAACTAAAGCCCATCGAGACGTTTCCGACCCCGCTATTCGACCGGACCGAGGAGCCTGAAGGCTTTCAAGAGGCGCTGATCTACCATATGCGTCGGCACGGCGACAGCTACTGGCATCTGCATCGCGCCGTCGTCGGAAACGATGATGCCTTCGACCATAAGACGCTGCTGAGCTGGACCAAGGGCATCAAGGTACCGCGATCGCTCGACAGTTTCGAAATCCTCTCTCGCATCGAGCGACGATACAGACTGCCCGACGGCTACTTCAAAGCCAAGCTGCCGCACCAGTCGCGCTCGGCATCCGGCCATGACGTCGGAAGTGACATCGGTCCCGCGGAACGGCGGCGGTTGGCCTGGCATCTGCCGGACAACTTCAGCAGTCTGCCCTTCAGCAAACGCGAAGAAATCCTGGAATGGGTACGTCGCGTGATCATTTCGGGTTCAACCGACTACCGCCGTTTCCAAGCTATGGCGACGAAGCAGCGCTATGCCATCCGCTTCCCCGCGATTTCTTACGGCGGCTCTCTGTCACCACGAGCATCAGCGGATGCGCTGCATTCGGAGCATGGCGACGATCATGTGGCGCTTGAAGACCCCGACCTTCTTTCGGGTGTCGTCGACGCCCCACCCCGGCTAGCCATGGAAATGGCCAATCTCATCCGCTTCAAGACGGCGACGCTGACGGCCCTCGGTTTTCAGCGTAACGGAGTCTGGGGAGAAGAAACGGCATCGCAAAAGATCGAGCATCTCGGATTGATGTTCGGTGCATTGGCGGCATCGCCGAATGGCGCCGTCAAGGGCTACGGCGTTCCCCTCAGCCAGTTGACCTTCGGTCTCCTTGTCTTTCCCGGCGTCTGGGACTGGTACCTGCAATGGCGCGAACGCCGGCGCGGCTTCTACACGCAGTGGGAGGAGGACATGCTGAACGTCCTTCTCAATCTGGTGCGCGCCGAAACAGGCTGGCTCTGGCAGCATCCGGAGCTCGTCCGGAACGTGAAACCCATCGCTGGAGTGATCTCCGCGGCTGAAATCGCCGCAGCCGAGCGGAATTGGCATGCGGCCTGCGAAGCTTGTTTCAAGCACGCGTCACATCGCTCGAAGGAGATTCAGCGGGTGATGCGGGTTCATCGCGATCCCTTCGAGCCCATCATGTGCGTGCTCGAGGCGGATAGCCCGCTCGCCGAATATCGCAAGATCACGGATGAAATCCTCAAGCGCATGCCGGACGAGGATCGCTATCCCCGAGCCGCCGCCGAGACGGTCCGATCATTCCTGATGCTGCGGCTCGGCTTGCATCTCGGGCTTCGTCAGAAGAACCTTCGGCAATTGCTTGTCTGCCCACGCGGGCATTTCCCGACATCGGAGCGCCGGCTTGAAGATATGAAGCGCGGCGAAATCCGTTGGAGCGATCGCGACCGCGGCTGGGAGGTCTTGATCCCGTCCAACGCCTTCAAGAATGCCAACTCCTCCTTCTTCGGCTCCAAACCCTTCCGGCTGATCCTGCCGGATCTTCTGGACCTCTACAAATACCTCAACGCCTACATCGACCGCCATCGCGGGGTGCTCCTCGCCGGAGCCGACGATCCCGGCACGCTGTTTGTGAAGACGGTGAAAACGACCAGCAAGGATGCTGCCTATAATCAGACCACCTTCTACGAGGCATGGCGTCTGACAATCCAGCGCTATGCCATCTACAATCCCTATACTGGCCGCGGCGCGATCAAAGGCCTCCTGCCCCATGGGCCGCACAATGTCCGCGACGTGCTCGCCACCCACATCCTGAAACAAACGGGTTCCTACGAGCAGGCAAGCTACGCCATCCAGGATACGCGGAAATGGTCGCCAACCACTACGGGCGTTTCCTGCCGCAGGATAAGGCAGCACTCGCGGCCCGCATTCTCAATCAGGTCTGGGAGGCAGCGTAGCAGCGGCTCGGCGCCGCGGATAGCCAACCTGGTCGGAAATCGAAACTTGCGTCTTGGCCGGCCACGTGCTTGCACGACCTCACGTCAGTCATTCGTCCCGCTCCGCATGCTCGTTGGCTGTCGCGTTTTGTCGTGCTGACTGAGCTACGGAGATCACGGTCCTTCCAGACCCACGCATTTGCTTCGGCAAGCGTGGTGCGTTCGACCATTTCAGTTGAGGAATACGGGGCGCCAGGGACTTTGAAATCGTCATGTTTTGTTCGCTCAAGACGGACTTTCGTTCGGATTCTCAAAGACACCTATGGGAATGACTTTGAGTTTAGGCTATCTTGTCAACCATGAACGGACAAAAGGAAGAAAAATTAAAGTTCCTGCTCGCACGGATACCACCGGGGTTTCTGGTCGACTCGGCGTGGATGACGAAGCACGGCATCAGCCGGAGCTCTACCCACGACTATCTTCGCCGGCATTGGCTCGAGCCTCTCAGTCGTGGCGTATACCGACGACCGCTCTCCCTCACAGGGCACCCGGACGCCGCCCGTGACTGGACGATACCTGTTCTGTCCGCACAGCAGATCATGGGCTATGATCTGCACGTCGGAGGGTTGACCGCCTTGGCTCTCGGCGGCCATGTTCACTACTTGCCCTTGGGCAGCAGGGAAACCGTCTACCTCTATTCGGAAAGACCGCCAAGCTGGCTGACCAAATTGCCGCTGACGGCACGGCTCTTCATACGCAACACGCGGCTCTTCAACGATGCCAGTCTGGGCGTCGATAATACCGACGTCAACCTCAGCGCGGACAGCAATCTGGCGCTCAGCCCTTGGCAATGGCCTCTGAAAGCCTCCAGCGCTGAACGCGCGATCCTCGAAGCGCTTGATGAATTGCCCGACAATGAGAGTTTTCATACCCTCGATACGATATTCGAGAGCCTTGCGAATCTGAGACCGCGGCGCCTGACCGCTTTGCTAAAAAGCTGCCGGAAGGTCCAAGTTAAAAGGCTCTTCTTTGTCTTCGCGGACAAGCACGCTCACGCCTGGCGAAAGCACATCCACCCATCGGAGGTGGACCTTGGCTCTGGCGACCGCGCCTTCTACAAAGGGGGGAAATTGCACCCGATATATCGCATAACGGTGCCACCTGAATTCTTGCCCCAAATACCGGAGGCTGCCGATGGCCCGTGAACAATACGTCTCCCAAGTTCAGCTTCTGGTGCGTTCGCTGCCCTATATCGGAGAGGAAAAGGCCTTTGCACTAAAGGGCGGAACCGCCATCAACCTCTTCTACCGGGACCTGCCACGCCTGTCGGTGGATATCGATCTGACATATCTGCCCGTGAAGCAGCGGGAGGAAAGCCTGAAGGATATCGACGAGACGCTTGATCGGATCGGCGGTAACATCTCGCAGCATCTGCGCGGCGCCAAAGTGAGAAGAATTGCCGGCGGCGGCGGCAACGAAACCCGTCTCGAAGTCAGCCAAAGCGCCACCGTCATCAAAGTCGAAACCTCTCCGGTCGCAAGAGGAACCGTGCATCCTGTCGAGATCCGGACCGTCAGCGAAAAGGTTGAAGACGAGTTCGGTTTCGCCGAAATTCAGGTTCTGTCGTTCGAGGACCTCTTTGCAGGCAAACTGCATGCGGCGGTCGACCGGCAGCATCCGCGGGATTTGTTCGATGTAAAGCTCTTGTATGCAAATGAAGGCTTCACGGACGCTCTGTTCAGAACGTTCTTGATCTACGTTGCGAGCTCGGGCCGGCCGCCGCACGAACTGCTGGCGCCGAGCATCACGGACATCGAATCCACCTTTCGGCAAGAATTTGAAGGGATGACCGTCGAGCCTGTAAATTTGGACGAGCTGTTGGAAGTGCGAAAGCGGCTGCTCACCGACATTCGTGACAAGCTGGATCCTCAAGCGAGAACGTTTCTCCTATCGCTCCACGATTGTGAGCCTGATTTCAACGTTGTCGGACTTCCGCAAGCCGCGAGCCTTCCAGCGGTGAAATGGAAGCTGCTCAACCTGCAAAAACTGAAGGCTCAAAATCCGAGAAAGCACGAACAGCAGCGAGCCGAGATCGAAAGCCTGTTCGAGTGATAGAGTGGTGGCACAAAGGGGAATAATGAACCAGACATATGAACAGATGATACCGCGTCGAGAGCGCGAGCTACTGGAAAAAGCCCTGGATATGGGGTCGGGCTATGTTCTCGATTTCTCAGACCGGACCTTCGATGATTTCTTCTACGAAACCCTGAAAGTAGATCCACAGACGGAGAGCCGCTACTTCAACGGCCGCGGCTCTTCGAAGGCAAAGCGCTTGCGCTCCTTCATCGAACGCGCTCCGGCGTCGATGGTCGCTAAGCTGCTTCGCGAATTATGGGATTATCGGACCGCCGTCCAAGCTCCAAAGCCGTCTTCCGCTGAACAGGAGATCCAGACGAGCTATTTCGCGATCGTTTCTCGCTTCGAGGGTTCGACTCAAGAGATCGACACCGCGGCTTTCGATGCGTTTGAGCCAGGCGAGACACTCGAGGAGCTAATCGCCGCGATCCGTCGCGATCTCAATGCGAACCGGCCACAGGCCGGGCTTGATCGGCTACACACCTATTGCATGAAGCGCTTTGCCGCCTTCGTACGCAAACACGGAGGAGGAGAATGCGGCGAAAACGACCCACTTCATTCGAGGGTCGGCAGGTACGTCAAGTATCTAAGCAAGGACCGAAACCTGACGCAAATGACCGAGCGCGTCATCAAGAGCTCGATCAGCATCTTCGAATCCATGAATGATATCCGCAATGACAAGTCGTTGGCGCACGATAACCCCACGCTTATAGACCAAGACGAAGCCCGCTTTATCTTCGACAGCGTTGCCGCAATCCTTCGCTTTATCAAGGCGATCGACGGCCGCGCCTTCGAAGATTGAACCGCTTGTCACAATCCCTCCCGCCCCAGAAAGTCCGGTTCTACAATGGCTAAACGAGACCCCAACAAGACTGCCCGCAACAAGCTCGACAAAGAGATCTCCGAGCGGCTCAACGAGCTCTGGCCCACGGTCGCCAAGGACACCGGCGTCCAGAACCTCCATTCCTTCAACGCCTTGATCGGCGGCAAAGCTGCAACCTTCATCGATCTGAAGAACGAGGTCATCTCTTCGCACGAGGAGTATCTTTCGCACTATTTAAAGGGATTTGCACGTGCGATCGCCGAAGATGGCTGGACAGCCGGCGGTGCGTCTTTCGGATCGGAAACACTGAAGCACAATAAGAAGCTGTTTTTAAAATCGGCGGCGACCAAGGAATATTTCACGCTGTTTCTGAAGCGGTCCTATCTCCGGCACTACGAGGAATTGGTCCGCAACCGTCCGGCGATCCAGGACGCCGAGGTGTGGATCGGTCAGAACAATAGCGATTACGGCCTGCTGATTACGCCGCGCTATAAAAATGGCACCTGGGAGAATGACAAGAGCGAGATCCGCCACTTCAAGCACCTTTATTGGACGATCGGACATATCCTCGCAACCGGGCTTGTCGTCGATGGCGATCCAGACCCGATGCCATTTGCCAATATTGACGAATACTTGAACTTTTTTCAGAAAGTCCTCGTCCGCCCCTCCGGATCCGCCTATGAACGACAGATCGCCAAACTTTATGCAGAATATGTCAAGGCACAGGAAAAGCCGGAAGAGGTTCCGCTGCTCATCCCGGAGCTGCGATACAATGGCAAGGACAAGAAGCACAAGTTCCGCCTCGACTTTTGCATCATCAATCCAATCACGCTCAATAAGGTCGGAATAGAGCTGTCACCTTGGTCGACCCACGGCAAACTTGCTGGGACCAAGGGCAAAACCCAACAGCAGATCAACGACGAGGCCCAAGCGAATTTCGAGAAAGAAGCCGAGAAGCATCGCTCCTATTTCCAGAAACATGCCATCTCGACTCTCATTTATACCGACAAGCCTCTGGCAGATATCCCGACGCTCTTTGGCGAAGTTGAAAAATACCTGACGCTGAAACCGGAAACGCGCCAGCTTGAATTTCAGCTTATGGCCGAGTTCCTGTGACCGAAGGAACACCTTCCTCCTCATCTGGCGCGGTGGCTAAACGCGCTCAAATACGGCGGCTAAGAGCCTTTCTGCAGCAAATTGAGGTTCAAAGAACCGCAGCCACAGCGCAGAGCTTCCTTCTTCCCGCGGTCAGGTACGACGAAATACATTTCGCCGCAGGCGTCGCAGCCAAATGATCCGGTGAAGCCCCGGAATGCGGCCACAACGGGCGCGAAGTCTTCCTTCTTGAGGTCGGCCCATTCGTTGAAATGGACAGCCGTGTTGATTTGCCAGTTTTCGAAGCCGGTCTTGACCTTCGCCTCGACGAAGGCGGTTTCGATTGCCGTGATGCGTTCTACCACCTCCTTCTGGTTCCAGGAGTTGGCCGCGACCTTCGCTTTCTTGAGGAGGTCGCCGAGCGTGCTGGTCGCGTTAGGCAGGAGATCACCGAGCATAAATTGAGCATCGCCGCGGAATTCGACATTCGCGCGCAGGCGATCGCACGCTTCCTTTGCGAAGTGTTCGAGATAGTGGCGGAGCAGCGCAGCAGCAGCGCGCACATCGTTCTTCGCGAGATGGGCTTCCAGCTCTGCCCAGACGTCGCGGTCGTCCCATTCGGTCGGACCGAAGTCGACAGTCCATGTCCGGAAATGCGCAAAGTTCCGGCCCTTGATCAGGCCTTCCGACTTCATGTGCCGCAGCCAGATCTCATCGTGCGTTGTGAAGATGAATTGTGTGTTGGGGAACATCTCCTTGAGGAGTGTGCAGACCTGACGCCGGTGGCCGGCGTCCACGGACATCAATACGTCGTCGAGGACGGCGAAGGTGAAATTTGTCCCCAGCAGATGGTTCATAAGAGCGAGGTAGAGGCATAGGCCCATGCCGTCTTGATGGCCCTCGCTATGGTAGGCGCCTGGCGGGAAATGCCCGCGGCCGTAGAAATCCACATCGAAGCCGAGCTTGCCGATCGAGGGCATGAGCTTCGCGGTGAAGGTGTTCTCGTCGTCCTCATTGATCTTTCGATAGTAGCTCGCGAAGGTGGTCTCGACATCCTTGTAGATCTTTTCGAGCGCGGCGGTCGTCACGGTGCCATAGGTGTTGAAGACCGTTGTGGCGCGTTCGGCGCGAAGCCTCCCCGCGACCACCTTCAGGCGCGCGCTGCGATAATGCTCAAGTCGCTCCTGGGCCAACACAAGGAAATCGCGGGCGGCGTCTTGCTTGCTCGGTTCCGGGATGGCGGCGATCGCGATCTCGAGCGCTGTCAGCGGCGGCCCCAAGTCCGAGACGGTATGCGCTGCTCCCAGGATGGCCCGGGTGTCGTCGAGCGGCAGCAGCTTCTGAAGCTGCTGATAGCGCCCGCGCAGAATGGCCCGGAAGTCGATCAGGGCTGTGGCGTCGATCTTCGGCGAGAACAGACCAGCGTGGTCGATCATGATGTTCAGCGCGGTGCCGACGGCGTGCAAGCTGTCGAGGATTGGTTTGAGTTCGGCCTCGAGCGCTGCGCGCCGCTTGGTCACATCGTCGAGGTGCGCGAGCTTTCCGGCCAGATGTCCCTGAAAGGCGTCGGGCTCGAACGGCGTGTCGCAGACCGGGCAAGCGGTACCGTCGTAAAGCTCTAGCGCCGACTTCAGCAGCGCCTCGCGCGACAAGCCATTGAGGCTGTCAGCATCTTTACCGAGTTCGACGGCATTAGCATCGGCGGCGTCGCATGCCTGTTTGAACGTGTCAGCCTGGAGCGCGTCGAGCGCTTCCCTGAGCGTAGCCAAGTCAGTCGTTGCCTGGATTTTAGGAACCCGGCCAGGCGTGCTGGCGGTGGTTGTCGTCAGCCCGTCCTTGACGGAGGTGTTGGCATCGAGGTCTGTCAACGGTGCGAGGCTAAGCAGCTCCCGCCGCGGATTGATCGCGTCGAGGACCGACTTCTTGTTGAGTTGCGCGGTATCGAGAACGGCCAGGAGATTCTTGATCGCGTCCGTCTCGGCTCGTTCAAGCCCAGGAAGCTCTTTGGTGCAGGCATTCGCAATCTTCTGCAGCACCCCGCGCAGCTTCTCGATGTCGTCGAGACGTAGAAGGGACTGAACCTCCTTGGACCTCTGGCCTGGTTCGGAAAGGACGTAACGGATCAGTTCACGACGCGAGAGCACGAACTCTGGATGGAGATTGACGCTCTCGAAGGCCGTGACGACGTCCTTGTCGGGGGGCTTGATCTCTGGTGCGCCCGCCGATTTCACGGTACGGCGGATCTGTGCCATCTTGTTACGGAGGGCCGGAATGGTGACGTCCAGCGTGACCGAAGCAGCTTCTGGCTTGTTGCGACTATCGACGTGCGGACCGTGCGCCTTCACCGAGAGGCCACCTGTACCCGCGCCTGCCAAACGTGAGATGTTGCCGGTCAGGGCGAATTCGATAGCGTCAACGATGCCGCTCTTGCCAGTGCCGTTCGGGCCGCACGCCGCGAAGTTCTGGCCCTTGAGGTCGAGGGTCAGATCGCGGATGCCACGAAATTCCTTGATGTGTATCTTATCGATCCGGATCATGAGGCGTCCGGAAAGAGAGCGGCACGAATTGACGGTTCGGCGAAAATGCCGTCGTCGAGCACGACTTTGCGTAGCCTTGGCGCCACGTCGGCGAGACCTTCTTCCTTTTCCAAGGCGTCGAAGAACTCGCCAATAATAGTGGCGGCGACGGACTTCACCTTTGCGGGCGGTTCTACCGCCTCATCTTTGTCTGCTGTCAAATCCAACTTGCTACCCCCGCTGCGTGCAAGATAGCATGACAGGTTGTTTGCGCCAGGGGCTCAGTTCGCGTCAGGACATTTGGCGTAAACTACGTCCGCGACGCACACTATTAGCCTTCGGCGAGCGCGCCATCGGCGAAAGAGCCGCATTCTCACAATTAGCTGGCAAGCGACGTATCGCTCCGATCCGCCAGCGGTGCAAAATTCCCTAAAGCCCGCTTCCAGTTGCATTTGTTCACTATTTGTTCTATAAGTGAATTGTCCAGCATCAATCAACTCTTCCACAGCCCGACGTGCCATTTTCCACTGTTGTAACGGCGGCCACTGCGAATCAGGGTTGAACGAAAAGCAGCCTCATGCAAGTTCGGAATGCGACTATCGACCATGAGATGACCAACCGAGGACCAGATGCCAAGCACATCCATCGCTGATGACTTCGTGTGTTGGTCTCGGATGCAAAGCGAGGCCGGGCAGGAGCTCGACAAGATTGTCCAGCGGAAAGAAAACGAACGCAGAGCGGGGGGCGGTTTGTTTTTTTGGGGCGTAGGTAACGCACCTTCGAAAGCAATCCCCGCCCTGGCGCGTCTCAAGCGCGAAGTCCCTATCTATTTTTCGATCATGAAGAGCAAGCCGAAGTTGGCCGACTCCGCTCCATCGAGTGTCGTTGTCTGGCGTCGTTACATCGACCTTCATGGGATGGAACGGCCCCTACCGCCATCCGCCCTGATTACGAGCCGCGGCAATAGCGGAAGTGGAACCCAAAAGACTAGGCACTTTGCCTTGGTGTGCACGTGGGATGAAAAACTGGAACTGAAATACGGAAGACCCTTCGACCATCATATGTATCGGAATGCCGGTCCGAATGGCGGTCAAATCGGCGCTTCCCAAGTCACGGCGCTGCTCACACGCGACAGGTCGATTAATGGCGCCGCCGCTCAATACGAGGTCAACCTCGAAGCCAGATTGACGGGAGGCTATTGGGTCCGACTAACAGATCCGATACCCCTGTCGGACTCTCAGATCGCGCTCTATAATTGTGCGAACGTCACGTCTTCCATAGACTGGATCGAATTCGTATCAGAGCTTCGGCAACGGGCGCCAACGCGGGTCGATAGCAGTCTTCAGCTCGGGCTCATCTAAAAACGCAACGCTGAAACCACGACGCCGGAACCAAATAAGAGGCTCATTGACCACCGAGGTTCAGAAGCTCCGCCAACAGCTGAAAAAGTCCGGCCTAAGCGACAGGGCTATCGATGCCGCTTGGCCAGCTTGGTGGTCCGATGACCTAGACGCGAGCCCCTCAAGCCGTGCTGAGTTGCGGTTTGCGCTTGCAAGGAAGCTCGGACTCAGCCCTAAGCCTCTCTTAGGGGAACGAGTCGAATTCATCTGGCGCGACCGCGCCCGCTTCAAGCATCTGTCTGCAGGCGATGACATCCGGCAGGACGCGATTACGTCCTTCGGCGTCTCCATCGGAAAGCTTTTGATCAGGGCAACACCGGCGGTACAGTTGCCATCAGTTACGGCCGAAGAACTTCGAAACGTTGTGCTATCAGCATCACCGTTTGTTGATCTCCTCTCCCTGATCACAATATGCTGGGGCGTGGGCATACCGGTCATTCATTTACGCGTGTTCCCGCTCGATCAAAAGGCGATGCATGCCATGGTCGTTGAAGATCAAGGAAGGTATGCGATTTTGCTCGGTCGGGACGCCCAATATCCCGCTCCGATAGCCTTCACCTTGGCTCATGAACTCGGACACATCATGCTGGGCCATCTCCAAGGTACTTCCGCGATCGTAGACCTCGAAGAAGGTGAATACGATGCGCCAGGCGATCCTCAGGAAGACGAAGCAGACTCATTCGCAATCTCCCTTCTCACAGGCACGCCTAATCCGGAGATTACAACTAGCGTAGACAGTTTCGGGGCTAGAGCCCTTGCGCACGCAGTTCTATTGGCCGGCCCTTTGCACGGGATTGAACCCGGAACACTTGCACTATGTCTCGCACATCGAAGGAAGAAATGGCCGGCTGCAATGGCAGCACTTAAATACGTCTATACCGAAGGGAAACCTGTTTGGCAGGAGGTAAATGGCATAGCGAACTCGCAACTCAGATGGGCTGATCTAAGTGACGAATCCGCTAGCTTCCTTGAAAACGTAATGCTTGGGCCCGATGCGCGATCTGATATTGGTCGATAACGATATCGCATTGAAACTCTGCGCGTATTCATGCGCCCAAGAGCTTATGTGGTTCGGATCAGGCAGAAATCGCACGCTGGCTATGCTTCGCCTCGCGCAGTATACCGTCGGTCGTCGAGTCCACCGAGCTCGGGGCATACAAGACGGCGCCAGCCTTCAGACCCAATGGGGCGTACTCGCAGCAGCTGTCCTGTGGGTCGAACCTACCGAAGAAGAGATTATGTTCGCTGCCGAGCTCGAAGAGCAAGCGATGATGCTGAGCCTGGAACTCGACGCTGGCGAAAGCCAGCTCTTTGCAATTCTTGTGCACCGGATGTCGCCGTTGCTAATCACGGGCGACAAGCGAGCCATCAACGCGCTCGAACGTATCGCACATTGCCTGCCCTCGGAACGAGTGGCCTGTCTTGAGCAGATTGTCTTCACACTCCTGCAAATCTTGGGCACCGAGATTCTTCGAAAACGTATCTGCGGCGAACCAGGCGTAGACCGTTCTCTGTCGATTGCTTTCGCATGCAATAGCGCCTCAAACCCAGCCACCGAACAAACGATCAAAGAGGGTTTGACGAGCTACGTGGTTTCTGTGCAGAAATCCGCGCCCACGATCCTGATAAGGACCACCGATCTCTCAGCGGTAGTTCCGTAGAAACACCGCGTATGGAGCTTTCAACTCTGCAACTAAGCTAATCTGCCGCTCAAGGGCCGGCTCTTCAATGTTGGCAAGCTCCGGCTGCCCGAGGACTTCAAGGCAGGCTTTGTCAACCCGACCGTTGATGTAGCGACTACCGAGACGCCCGGCGCTTGGCCCAACAGGTACGCGCGTCATGTTCAGGGGTAACCTGAAATCGTCCTCAAGAATTTCATCGATAACCAAGGCATAGCGCGACCCCCTAACCTCAATCGCGTCCGGTATTTTTTCCCACCTTATACCGTCGACCGAGAACTCAGCCGCGCAAAGCGGCTCGGCAAAATGTTTAGAGTCCATTGATTCCATGCAAAGATGGATGGGCTTTCCTGCTTCGCGGAATGCTTTCGCAAATGGCTGAACCATCGACGCCGGATGGCACGTATTTCCACCGTAGCCCCATAAGCCATATCCAGTGTCCTTAATCTCCTGGGACTTTCGCTTAATGATATCTTCGAGAGTCTCTTGGGCGTGGGTACCCACCTTCATGTAGAGAATACCGTTTCCAGGAGTTATAAGATTAGCCATTTTGCTTCTCCAACAGTTCCAGCTCGTATTCGTCATCCGACGCTTTCCCATAATCTGGGCGTTTCCGTTCTCGAACAAACTTCACTTTCGGAGCCTGAAGTTTTCCGTAGAAGTTCTCCAATCGCTCCGGAGAAGTTGCCAAGCTTGGCTTTTGTCGAACACCATTTTTTGGAAGTGAACTCACAAATAAGTTGCAAGATCGAAGTTCAGGCGCGTCATCGAGGTGATACTCGTGAAGTTTGCGCTGCATCCTTGACACGTAAAACCCTCGCTCAAGCGAAAAGGCTTGCACATTGGCGAGAACTTGCTTTGGCCAATCCAGTTCATCGTCGTCTGCGATGACGATCATACCCTCGCCCTCATACCTTACGGCTTCAATGCCGCGCTCCACGAAGACATTTACGCTCTCGCCGTTATTCGATGCTCCCCATGGTGGGTTCGTGTAAAAAAGATCATATTTGCTTCGGTCGGGAAACGGGTCCAAACAATTGTATAATTCGGCATCAAGATGCTCGAGCCTCTCTTTGTCAGCGAATCGTTTGACCGCGTTCACTGTGCGCTCATCGAAATCAAACACCGTTATTTTGGACGGTCCGAAAGATAGTACTTCCCGCGCCATAAGATATGCGACGCACACGCTGATCGCGTCACCGTCGCCGATGAAAGCGACCCTCTTTTTGTCCGCCCAATCAGCGACAAGTTCACTTTGAACAACCATATCTCCCGTCTTCATATGGATCTGATCAAAGTCTCTCAGCGGCCTGGGACGGTTCTGAACTACGTCAGATACTGCATTTATGGCCCGATGGAGATCGACTTGCTCCCGCATATTCCCTCCCAGCTACTTCTTTAAACGCTCGGCAAGCCGACCGATGAGCGTTTGCTGGTCGCCACCCGAATCGAAAAGATAAACGGGTCGGCCAGTTACGATGCCGTAGGTCGCCGCTACCGAAGCCTGAAGGTCGGTGTGCATTCGCGCCTGTTCCAAATCAATCTGAGGACGCCCTGCGGCGTTTGCATTGATGCGCTCGACAGCCATATCCGGAGACGTAAACAGTACCCAGATCTCATCAGGCGCGAGAGCTCTCACTTGATCTGCTGAAAACGCGGTGATCCGGTAGCCGTAGTCTTCCTTGGTAACTGGGTGGCTGTCGATCACGACGGGAAAGAGCCCACGGTTTGCCTTCACAAAACCTAGGAGCTTCTGATCTACCGCAGCTACATCGTCCGGTGTCACCACATTTCCCGACAGACGCCTAAGATCTTCCTGCGTAGTAACTTGCGGCCGTTCCTGGACGTAGCGTGTCAGCTCAGCCCCGTATTCCCAGACCTTCAGCCCTTCAAGTTTCTCTTTCAGCAAACGCGCAGTTGTGCTCTTTCCCGAGGCGGGCGCCCCGGTCATATAAATCACTTTCATGAGGTTCGCCCCAACTACCACCCCAGGTAAGGTAATATATTCTTAGAAGACTACAACAGGTTTTAAAACTGCTGCCTTCTCGCCTTTACATGGCGCTGTCCCGTTCATAAGATACACATACGAAGCTTTCCCCCGCCATCGTATCGTACAACTGCGGCCAGCCTATCGCGATACCTTGTGGCATCGACGTCGATGCCACAAGGTATCGAGCTTTATAGGCCCGCAGACCTGGAAAATGGAGCGGACTTCGGCCGCAAATTTCGGGTGACCTGCGTCCTGTAGCCTCAGCCAACACGGTGGTGATCCCTTGGTCATGAACGCCACCCAGTGTCAGCAGGCGTGTGGCTACTCCACTTGCGACAGCTAGGCACGATCATCCAATGCTAGGCCAGGCGACAACCTTACTCCTCATCACCGTCCGGCGCGGCTGACAGCAGTTCCGCTTGCACCACTTCGCGGCTGAGCAGCCCTGCATCCTCGAGCGCCTCGATGTCGGGTAGGTCACGCAATGTCTCCATGCTGAAGGAGGAGAGGAAGTGCTTCGTCGTCACATAGGTGTACGGCGCGCCGGGCGTCGGGCTGCGCGGCCCAGAGGAAATAAACCCGGCGGCACGCAGCGCCCCGATCGTATCGCGACTGACCTCCTTGCCGAATATCTTGCTGAGTTCGCCACGCGTGACCGGCTGGAAATATCCCACCGACATCAGCACCATCGCCTCGAACTCGGAGAGCGCTGCCGCCCCTCCCCTTGTCGGCGCCGACGAGGCGCGAATGGTCTCGCCGAACCGCACCCGTGTGCGGTGCTGCCAGCCGCCGGCGACCGATACCAGCTCATATGGCCGGGAACTCAGTTCCTCGCGCAAATCATCAATGAGCAAATCGACGTTGCAGTCCTTGCCGACCACCCGCGCCAGTGTCTCGCGGCTGACCGGTTCGGCCGCGGCAAAGATCACCGCCTCGACGCGCAGCATCCATTCCCGCCAGCGCAGCTCCGGCGGCAGATTCACCAGCTCCCGATCCAACAAGCGTTCGCTTGCGTCCTTCTTCCGAGACGTCCGTGTTTTGCCAGGTTCATCCGGCTCACCCATCGTCACAGCCCATAGATCCGGAACGCGCTGCGGCCGGACAGTTCGCGCACGCCGCCAAAGCCTTCCAGTCTCTCGAACAGCCGGGTCGCCGCCCAGCGTGAGAGATTGCTGCCGGGCGCCGAGGCTGCCACGGCGTCCTCGTTCAGCAGGGCCTCGATGACGGCGCCGGCGCCCTTCGTCCGAACCTTTGGCGCCGCGGTGCGCAGCGTCTCGGCGCGACGGGCGATCTCGCCAGCGGTGCGCAAGGCCGCGCTCGTCCCCTCGACCACAGCGAGGCAGACGGCGCGGGCGAAGGCGGCATCACCCGGGCGCACGCGGCCCCTGCCCCCAAGCGTCTTAAAGGCGGAGCCATAACGCTCGGCCATCAGCAGCGGCACGGCACAATCCCATTTCAGCAGCGCGGCGATCATCCTATCGGCGAGCATCCAAGCGAGCGGCTCGGCATCCGGCCGCACGGCATGGATGGCCGTGACCAGGTCCGCCGCGGCAAGCGGCGCCGGGCGACCGGATTGCAGCGCGTCATCGGCATAGTCGACGGCCGCGGCCAGCCGATCGTCCCAGGCCAGCCCCAACAGGTCGGCGAGCTCGGCCACCGCTTTCGAGGAAAAGGCGGGTTTTCGCGTGGAAAGCCTTTTGGTGGCCAAAAACACCTTTCCGGCTGGGCCGGGATCGTCGCCAGTTGCGGTGAGCAAAAGCGCGTCCCGCAACGCGGGCTCATTCTCGCTGCGGCCCATCAGCCGGACCGCGACGGCGGCACATTTCAGGGCCTGGCGAGAACGCCAGCAGCCGGCCCAGATGGAGGCAGAGCGGACAAGATCGTCGAGCGATTTCAAGGCGATGCCGGCGGCGAAGGCGGCAGCGAGTTCGTCCGGCTCGCGGCCACGCGGCAGGGCCCAGCCGGGCAACGCGGTCGTGAACGTCGGGGCGGCAACAGACGAGGCGACGGGCGAATCCATGGCCAACAGGTTAGACCAAATGTGCGGACTATGCCAGCATTTTGCCTTATAACCGCACGGCTTGTCTCTCCTCTATAATGATGGATAAGTTTGCATTATCGTTCGTTTTGTTCCTTATTGAAGGAATGGCCCGTGTCATTCGCGTTTAACCGCCGGACGGCCCGTTTTTGGCGTCTCTGGCCGTCGAAATTCGCAGTCATTGGGCGGATTGGTTATGCGCTTGATCAGTGGACTGCAGCGATCCGGCGCTTCGC